>DASXSB010000123.1:0-24588 GCA_036506275.1 Candidatus Methylomirabilota bacterium
GCCTGCTACGACAGCCACTTCTTGAAGTCGGTGACGAACTGGGTCACCGCCTCGTCCGTCTTCGGATGCTGCGTCATCTGCCGGAAGAACTTGGGGGGGACGGTGACGATGTCGGCGCCGGCCTGGATCGCCTCGTTGATGTCCATGATGTGGCGGATGCTGCCCACGATGATCTCGCTGGGCTGGTTCCACTCCCTGAACGTCTGTCGCACCTGACGCACCACCGTGGCCGCGTCGTAGCCGATGTCCCGGATGCGGCCGTAGAACAGGCTCACGAAGTTGGCGCCCGCCCGCGCCGCCATGATCGCCTGGTTGTAGGACATGCAGCACGTGCAGTTGACCTTGATGTCGCGACGGCGCAGCTCGCGGATGACGGCCAGCTCGTCCCACCCGATGGGAACTTTCACGTTGAGGTTCCGGTAGCTCCCGAAGTGCTGCACGAACTCCTCCGCCTGCGCGATCATCTCCTCCGGCTTCGTGGAGAAGACCTCCACGCTGAGCGGGATGTCGTATCCGTACTTCTCGACGAGGCCGATGATCCGCTTGATGTGCTCGCGGAAATCGCCCTTCTCCTCCTTGGAGAGGATGGACGGGTTGGTGGTGATGCCGGCCGCGAACCCGCGCTGGAGCGCTTCCTCGATCTCGACGAGATTGGCGGAATCGACGAAGATTTTCATCAGAAGGGTCCCTCGAAGTGCTTGATGGTGCTCTTCACGAAGTCGTCCTTCTGCTTCTCGCAGACCTGGACGGCCGCCATCTCGATCTCGCGGGCACCCGGGTAGAACTGCGCCTCGATGGCCTGGCTGCTGGGGACGGCGCTGTCCGGCCACGTGATCCGCACCGGCCGCGCCTTGAGGGCGTCGAACGCTTCTTCCGCCACCCGCGCGATGACCTCGCCCGCGATGCCGCAGGGCGCCCAGTCGGAGTCGGCCACCACGAGCCGGCCCGTCTTCGCCACCGACGTGAGAATGGTGTCGCTGTCGAGCGGGCGCAGCGTGCGGAGGTCGATGACCTCCGCCGAGATCCCGGCGTTCTGGAGCGCCTGCGCCGCCTTCAGCGACTCCGAGACCATGGGACCGGCGGCGACGAGCGTCACGTCTCCGCCGCGCCGCACCACCGCCGCCCGCCCGATGGGCGTGCTGAAGTATTCCGTGGGCACGTCCGCCTCGTCCTCGTGCAGCCATCGGTGCTCGATGTAGACGACGGGATCGTTGTCCTCGATGGCCGCGATGAGCAGGCCCTTGGCATCACGGGGATTCGACGGCACCACGGCCTTCAGCCCGGGAACGTGGGAGAAGAGGGCGTGATGGCTCTGCGTGTGCTGGGGGCCATTGCCCCACCCGCGCCCGACCACCGCTCGCACCACCATCGGCACGTGCTGCTGGCGCCCGAACATCGCCCGCCACTTGGCGGCGTGATTCACGAGCTGGTCCATCGTGAGCAGGACGAAATCGATGCGGTGATGGATGAGCACGGGCCGCATCCCGAGGGAGGCCGCGCCCACGCACATGCCGGTGAGCGCGTTCTCGGACAGGGGCCCTTCCACCACACGGTCGGGGCCGAATTTTTCGAGGGCGCCCGTCAGCGTGCCCCACACCGCGCGGGGATCGATGATCCCGACCCCGATGAGGAAGACGGTGGGATCGCTCTCGAGCGCCTGCAGCGTCGCGTCGCGAACCGCCTCTCTGAATTTCATCGAGCCGCTCCTTCGGCGAAGAGGGAGGTCGGGAACGGCGCCGACCGCGCGTACGCGAAGGCGCGGTCGATGCGCGCGCCGATCTCGGCCTCCATGCGCTGGATCTCCGCCTCGCTGACGAGGTGGCGGCCCTGCTCGAGGGGCCCTTTCGCCTTCCACGCCCGCACCTCGTCCAGAGTACGGTACCCCAGCTCGTGGTCCTCGTTAATCCCGCAGTGCTCGAAGATGCGGTACGTCTGGAACTCGAGCAGGGTCGGCCCCGCCCCCGCGCGGGCGCGCGCCACCGCCTTCGCCGCCTCCGAGTGGACGGCGACGACGTCGTTGCCGTCGGCGAGGACGCCGGGAAGGCCGAAGCGCTCGGCGTGGGGATGGATCTCCGGCCGGCCCTGGCGATCACGGATGTGGGTGTTGGTGGCGTACAGGTTGTTCTCGCACACGAAGATGACGGGGAGCTTCCGGAGCGACGAGAAGTTCAGGGTCTCGTGGAACACGCCTTCCTCGATGGCGCCGTCCCCGAAGCTCACCACCGCCACCGAATCGCGGCCGCGAATGCGGAAGCTGAGGGCGGCTCCCGCCGCGTGGGAGATCGTGCCCCCCACGATGGCGGACGTGCCCATCACGCCGGCGGCGAGATCGATCAGGTGCATGGACCCGCCCCAGCCGCCGCTGCAGCCGGTCTCCTTGCCGAACAGCTCGGCCATCATGGCGTCGAGATCGCCGCCCTTGGCCAGGTACCAGCCGTGGGAACGGTAGTACGGAAAGACGACGTCGTCCTTGCGAAGGACGGCGCACACGCCGGCCGCCACCGCCTCGTGACCCATGTAGAGGTGCGGCGGCGAGCGCATCTCGCGCAGGTGGTACTCGCTCTGGATACGCTCCTCGGCGCGGCGCACGAGCAGCATGTCGAAGTAGAGCTTCCGCTTGAGGTCGGGGCTGAGGGCGTTGCGGCGAGTCATCGGCGGTAGAACCTCCGGATGCGGTCGATCATGTAATCGACCTCGGCGTCGGTGAGGAACTGGTGTCCGGGCAGGGTCACGATATCGGCGGCCTGGGCCTCGGCGACGGGAAAATCCCCCGGGCCGTACTTGAGGTCGCGCGCGGCCTCTTGAAGGTGGAGTGGGATCGGATAGTGGACCTTTGCCTCCACGCCCTCCCCCGCCAGGTATCGGAGAAGGTCGGGGCGGCGCTGCACACGGACCATGTAGAGCTGATATGCGTTACGCCGGTTGGCGGGCCGCGGCGGCACCGTGATCTCCGGCACGTCGCGGAGCCCGGCGTCGATGCGCCGGGCGATCTCGATGCGCCGGTCCACCCACGGGTTGACCTTGTCCAGGATGTGGTTGGCGACCACCGCCTGCACCGTCTGCAACCGCTGGTTCACGCCCCAGATCGCGATCTCGTCCCGGTTCACCATCCCGTGATTGCGGTAGAGGCGGAGCCACTCCGCCGCCTTGTCGTCGTTGGTGACGACGGCGCCGCCGTCGCCCCACACGTGAAGCGGTTTCAGCGGATGCATGCTGAAGCCGGCCGTGTGGCCGAACGCGCCCGCCGGCACGCCGTCGAACGCGGCGCCCACGGCGGGACAGGCGTCCTCCACCACGAACAGACGGTGCGCGCGCGCGAGGGCCATGATGGCCGGCATGTCGGGCGGCAGTCCACCCCAGTACACGGGGAGAATCGCCTTCGTGCGCGGCGTCACCACCGCCTCGATCTTGCCGGCGTCCATCGCGTACTGGTCGTCGACGTCGACGAAGACCGGCCGCGCCCCCACCGCCACGATGGCGCCCACGGTGGCGTAGAACGTGTTGACCTGGGTGATGACCTCGTCGCCGTCGCCGACTCCGAGGGCCTTGAGGGCGAGAATCAGCGCGTCGGTGCCGGTGTTGGTGCCGACCACGTGACGCACGCCGATCATCGCGGAGAGCCGCCGCTCGAACTCGAGGACGGGGGGGCCGATCGTGAACTCGCCCGTCTGCACGAGCGCGCGCAGCTTGTCGAGGATCGCCTCCGTCTCCGCGGCCGCGAACTGGCGATCCAGGTAGTTGTAGGGAACTTTCATGGGCGGTAGAAGGAGCGCACGCCGTCGATCACGGCCGCGCGCTGCTCGGCGGTCATCTCCGCGTAGAGGGGCAGGCTCACGATCCGGTCCACCAGCCACCGCGTGACCGGGAACTCGTCCATGGAGACGTGGAGGTCGCGCGCCGCCTCCTGCATCGGGATGGCGAGCGGATAGTGGACCTTCGCGTCCACCCCGCGCGACTTGAGGTGCTCCAGCAGCTCCGGACGCCGCTCGGCCTGGATCATGAACGTCTGATAGGTGTGCAGCGACCCCGGCGTCTCGCGCGGCACCCCCACCACGCCGCGGAGGGCGGCGCCGTACTCGGCGGCGATGGCGCGCCGCTCCGCGATCCAGGCGTCCAGGTGATCGAGCATGACGTTGAGGATGGCCGCCTGCAGGGTGTCGAGCCGCGAGTTGGTCGACCAGAATTCGATCTCGTCGCGGTTGCGCAGGCCGTGGTTGCGCGCCTTCAGGAGCCAGCGGTAGAGCCGCTCGTCGCTGGTGGTCACGACACCGGCGTCGCCGACGCCGTGGAGGTTCTTGAGGGGATGCAGGCTGAAGCACCCCGCGTAGCCCATGCTCCCCGTGCGGCGGCCGTTGTAGGTGGTGCCGACCGACTGCGCGGCGTCCTCGACGACCGGGATGCCGTGCCGCTCCGCCACCTTCAAGATCGGCTCCATGTCGGCGGGAGCGCCCGTGAGGTGAACGGGCACGATCGCTTTCGTCCGCCGCGTGATGGCGGCCTCGAGGCGCGCGGGGTCCATGTTCATGTCCTCGCGCCGCACGTCGACGAAGCGAGGGGTGGCGCCGAGGAGCGCCGAGGAGGACGCCGACGCCGCGAACGAGTTGGGGGCGGTGATGACCTCGTCGCCGGGCCCGACACCGAGCGAGCGCAGGGTCAGGATCAGCGCCGACGTCCCGTCGGCGACGCCGACCGCGTACCGCGTGCCGCAATACGCGGCGAAGCGCGTCTCGAACTCGGCGACGTCGGGGCCGAGGACGTACATCCCGCTATCGATCACCCGCTCGATGGCCGTCATGAGCTCGTGCTTGACGCGGCGAGCGCGGAGACCCAGCGCTACGTAGGGAACCGTGATCTGCGTCATCGTCTCCTCGCTGCGGGCGTCCGGCTCACGCCATCCGCCAGTGGTACATGCAAAGGTGGAACGGGTAGAGCACGCGCGGGATCTTGAGCCACTGCACGGCGAACGCCGGCGGAAACGTCGTGAGGGCGGGGATCCGGAACGCGCGGTACGCGAGAGTCGTGCCCGGCGGCAGTTCCTCCCCCGCCAGGCGCGTCAATGCCTGCCGTCCCCAGAAGTACATGTCGAAGGAGCTGCCGAGGGCGCGCCGGACCGCGTTCCAGGCCAGCGTCTGCACGTTCCAGACGGGCACCCACGGCGCCACCTCGAACACGACGAGATCGCCGGTCGGCTTGAGGACGCGGCCGAACTCGCGGAAGGCGGCACGCACCAGACGCTCGTTGTCGGCGGTGGTCTTGCCCACGAAGTGGTGGAGCGAGTAGAAGCACACGATGGCGTCGACGCTGGCGCTCGGGAGCGGGAGCGCGGTCGCCGAGCCGTGCACGCGCACGTCGACGTCGGCGTTGTGGCGCAGCGATTCGTACGACATGTCGAGCCCGACGAGGACGGTTCCCGGCCCGCGCTCGTAGCCGATGCGGGGACCGCACCCGACGTCGAGCAGCACGCCCGTCCGCGGCAGCCGCTCGTGAAGGGCGGCGATCTGCTGCTCGTAGAACGTCCGTCGCGGGCCGGGCTGGTCGGAGCCGTGGATCATCACGGGAAACGTGCTGTCGAAGAACGACGGCCCCGACCGTTCCGGGAGCGCGGTCACGATGCCGTTGGCGACGGCGGCCCGGAACCCGCACCCGTCCGCCGTGCAGCGAAGCCCGTCCCCGTCGCGCCGGAGGCCGCCGTGACAGCGCGGGCACGCCAGCAGCTTGTCGAGGGAGACGTCGCGGGCGCCTATTCCGTGATCGTCCAAAAGTACTCACCGGTGTAGCCGGCCTTCGCGAACACGCGGCGCCAGCCATCGGGATCGAAGTGGGTGACGGCGGTGAGCTGCCAGCGCTCGAAATTCTCCCGCTCCTGCTCGTTCCGGTACGAATCGACCTGGACGTACTTCCCGCGCCGGGACACGCGTTCCATCTCCCGGAGAGCGGCCTCGCAGCGCGGCAGGGACAGGTTGTGCACGGTGTTGATGGACACCACGAGATCGAAGGCCTGGTCGCGGTAGGGAACGACGTCGGCGGTGCCCACCGCCAGGAACGGCTTCACGTCCTCCATCGCGTGGGCGAGCGCGTACGGCGAGATGTCGAGCCCGGCCACCCGGAGCCCGGGCACGACGCTCCGGAGATCGTGGAGGAGGAATCCCTTCGCGCAGCCGATGTCGAGGACCCGATCGCCCGCGCGCAGGCCGTAGTGATCGCGCATGCGCTCGGCGATGGCGACCCAGCGCCCGTCGTAGCGATAGCCGCCGTAGCCCTGGCCGCGCTCGCCGTCGAAATACTCTCGACCGAACCGCTTGGCGATCTCGCGCTGGCTCGGCACCGCCGCCGCGCGGGCCGCGATGTTGCGCGTGGCCTTCGGATAGCGGTCGAGCAGGTTCACTTCGGGCACGGGATCGCTCCGAACGATTCGAGGGTGGCGCGCAGGCCCTCCGTGAACGGCGTGAAGCGGAACGCGGGCACGGCCCCGGACAGCCGCGCGACGTCGTAGCGGCGGTGGGTGATGGGGCCCTTGCGCGGCGCGGAGTTCACGGTGATCTCGTAGGGCGCGAGGCCGCGGATGGCGTCCACGACGGCGGCGAAGGAACGGCTGTGCCCGGTGGCCACGTTGAAGACACCGGTGGCGCCACGGTCCATCAGGGCCACGATCAGGCCCGCCACGTCGTCGACGTAGATGTGATCGCGCTCTTCCTCGCCGGCGCCGAAGACGCGAACGCTGCGGTCCTTCGCCAGCGAGCGCGCGAACGCGTTCGGTCCGTATGCGCCGTGCGGATCGCCGGGACCGTAGACGCCGGCCACGCGCAGGGTGAGGAGCGCGCCGCCGTGGCCGGCCCCCGCCCACTCCATCATCTTCTCGCCCGCGTATTTCGCGAGCGCGTAGTAACCGCCGGGCGCCGTCGGCGTCGCTTCCGTGACCGGATTGTACTCGAAGCCGTAGACGGCATCGGAGCTGACGTAGACGCAGGCGCCGATCGGATGCGACTGGAGGAACGTCCCCACGTTGGCGACCATGGCCAGGTTGGCCATGAACGTCGTCGCGTTCTGGCCCTTGTCCGGCGTGAGCGCGGACGCGAACACGAGCGCGGTGTCCGGTCCCGCCACCGGCGCGAGGACGGCGAGCGCCTCCGGCCGCGTGAGGTCCAGCGTCTTCGACGAATGCGCGATCACGTCGGCGCCCGCCGCCGCCAGCCGCGCGCAGAGCGCGCGGCCGATGTGACCGGTGGCGCCGAGGACGACCACGCGCGACGGCTTCACCGGCCGAGGCTCTCCCACTTCGCGGGCGCCGCCTGGAGCCGGGGATGGGAGACGAGCAGGTGCCAGATCACGGCCTGAAAGGCCTCCGTGTGCGGGGTGATGGTGGCGGGATTCACGGTGGGGACGATCACGCACGCGTCCGCCATCTTGGCCGTGAAGCCGCCCGTGCGTCCCACGATCCCGCACACGCGCGCCCCCACCGTCTTGGCGTGCTCGATGGCGCGCACGAGGTTGGCGCTCACGTTGCGCTCGGCGTCGCCGCCGCCCACGGAGAGGACGAAGATGCAGTCGCGCTCGCCGAGCCGGCTCGCCTTGAGCCAGTTCGCGAAGGAGCTCTCCCAGCCGTCGTCGTTGATGCGCGCGGTCAGCTCGGACACGTTGTCGGTGGGCGCGTACGCCTCCATGCCGACGATCTTCCGGAAGTCGTTCACGGCGTGCGACGCGTTGCCCGCGCTCCCGCCCACCCCGAGCACGAAGAGGCGCCCGCCGTTCGCGCGCACGTCGACGAGGAGGTCGATCACGCGGCACACCGAGTCGCGGTCGATCCCCTCCGCCACCTGCAAGACCTCGTCGAAGTACTGCTTCACGAACTCCATGCCGCTTGCTCCTTGAGCCGCGCGAGGACGACGTCCACGGCGGCTCCGAGATCGGTCACGCGAGCGTCGGCCACGCCGCACTCGCTGTACGGACGCTCGAGCAGGATCGTGTAGCTGCCGACGGCGCGCCCGGCGTCGATGTCGCGCCAGCGGTCCCCCACCACGAACGAGCGCCCGAGATCGACCGCCCACTTCGCGGCTGCCTCCCGCAGCATACCGGGCTTCGGCTTGCGGCACTCGCAGAGGCCGTCGTCGGCGTGGACGCACACGAAGATGTCCTCCACGGGCACCGTGGACCGGAGCCGCTCGTGCATGCGCGCCAGCGTGGACTCGGCAATGACGCCGCGCCCCACCTCGGGCTGGTTCGTAAAGACGATCGGCAGCAGTCCAGCCCCGCGCAGTCGCTGCACCGCTTCCCTCGCTCCCGCGCTCACGCGGAAGTCGTCGAGCGTGACGGGCGCGTAGGCGCGGTGGTCGCGGACGATCGTGTCCACGAGCACCCCGTCGCGGTCGAGGAAGACGGCACGCCGGCTCACGGCGGCGCCGGCCGGCCCATGGAGACGCAGGTGACGTCCCGCAACTCCGGACGGTTCCGGTCCACCACGCCCACGCCGTCGATGACCACCCGTCGCCGCATGGTGGCGAGCGCGGCCGCGCTGGGGGCGGCGAAGTCGTCCCAGTCGGTGAGGACGAGGAGGCAATCGGCGCCCACCAGCGCCTCGTCGCGATCCCCCACGATCTTGGCGGCGACGTCGACGTCGCCCGCGCGCACGACGGGGTCCCACGCCCGCACCTCGGCCCTATTCTGAAGATCCGCGATCACGCGGAGGGCGACGGAGTTCTTGGTGGAGTGCGTGTTCTTCTTGTACGCGAGCCCCCACACCGCGATGACGGGGGCGGGCACGTCGGCGAGATGGGCGGCCAGCTTCTGCTGCACCCAGCGGTAACGGCCCCCGTTGTAGGCGAGCATCGTCTCGATGAGGGAGCCGTCCACGCCGTGGTCGCGGCAGAGATCGCGCAGCGTGATCATGTCGCGCTCGAGATTGCCGCCCGCGATCCCGAGTCCAGGCTTGATGTAGGCGGCGGGCCCGATGCGGCGATCGAGCCGGAGGGCGGGCACCATCTCCGCCCAGTCCGCTCCCACCGCCTCGCAGAGGTCGGAGAGCGTGTTGGCGTACGTCACCGCCGCGCACAGGTAGAGATTGATCGCGGTCTTCGTGAGCTCCGCGCTCTCGTACGCCATCCGGAAGATGGGCGCGCCGAACCGCCGCAGCCCGGCATCGAACTCCGCCGGCAAGGGCGCCGTGGGATCGGCGCCGCCCACCATCAACCGCTCCGGCTTCAGGAAACGCTCCACGGCGCTCCCGAAGATCAGCGTCTCGATCCAGTAGTAGAGCGAGAACGCGAGACCGGGCCGCCGGGCGCGAATCCGATCGGCGAGGCGGCGCGTGAAGCCGGGCGGGACCTGGCTCATCACGACCAGCGTCACCCCGTCGCGGAGGTGCGGGAGGGCCGCCTCGACCAGGCGCAGCACGGCGGCGGGATCGCTCGCATCGGCGCTGTCGGTGGGGACGTCGCGGGCGACGATCACCAGCGACACCGTCGCCAGCGCCGCCGGATCCGTGCTGAAGGTCATGCGCGACCGCGCGCGGCCGAAGAGCTCGGTGAGCCCGGGTTCGTGGACGGGCACGCGACCGGCGCGCAGCGACTCCACCGGCGCCGGATCCAGATCCACGGCCACCACCGGATCGCCGAACGAGGCCCAGCCGATGCTCGAAACGATGCCGAGATGCGACAGCCCCAGGAACCCGGTGACCGCCGTTCCCGTCCGCTCTCCCCCCGCCGTGGCCATCATCCGCGCCCCTCGGGGGTGGCGGTGGCGGCGGCGGCGATCGTGCGCGAGAGCCAGAGGTCGTTGGCGCAGGACGTCTGGCCGCGCGCCGCGCACGCTTCGAAGTGCGCGATGTCGCCCGCCCACGTGGGATCGGGACCCGGCGTCACCTCGCGCGTCTCCGCGGGCACGCCGCTCGGCAGCACCCGCCGCAGGAGCAGGAGCGTGCTCGCGCCCCACTTGGTGAGGCCGTCCATCTCGAGGGCGCCCCGCTCCCCCACCACCTCGATGCGCCAGCGGTTCTTCCAGGAAAGGAAGCTGCACTCGATGACGAGCTCGCGATCGGCGCTGGCGAGGATGCAGTGGTCGAAGCCCTTCAGCTCGTAGCCGCGCCGCTCCCACACGCGGAACTCGCTCCCGAACTTCCCGAACACGAAGCCGGCGAGATCGATCAGGTGAGTGGCCATGTCCTCGAGGACGCCGTAGCGGCTGTCGCGCCAGGTGCCGGCGATGGTGCCGGCGGTGCCGTTGCCGTAGAACATGCGCACGCGATAGACGCGCCCGAGGGTGCCGGCGTCGAGGTGGCGCTTGAGAGCGATGACGTTCGGCTCGAAGCGGAAGTTGTAGGACGTGTACCAGATGGCGCCGGTGGCGGCGGCGCGGCGGGCGAGGCCGGCGGCCGTGGGCTCGTCGAGGATGAGCGGTTTCTCGACGAGGACGTGCTTGCCGCGGTCGAGCAGGTATTCCATCAGCTCGACCTTCACGTCGTTGGGGACGGCGAGGACGGCGGCGTCGTAGCGCGCGGGCGCGCACTCCGCGATCGTGCGGTAGTCAGCGGCGGCGTTGAACGGGTCGACGGTGGCCACGCAGCGGTCACCGAGCACCGCCTTGCGCTTGGCGCCGATGTTCCCGTACCCGACGAGGAGGTACCTCATGCGAAGCGCGCGCGGCGCTCCAGGCCCTCGATCTTGTCCTCGACTTCCGTGGGGGAGACGGGGACGTTGCCCGTCCGCTCGCAGGTGACGGCGGCGCCGAGCGAGCCCAGGATGGACGCGATGACGAGGTTGCCGGTGGTGGCGAGCGCGAGGGAGGCGTAGGCGAGGAGGGCGTCCCCCGCCCCGATGGGATCGACGAGGCGATCCACGAAGTTGTCGAGCGTGAAGAAGTCGCGCGGCTCCGCGGTGGGCCGGCGATAGGTGATGGTGCCGCGCTCGCCCAGCTTCAAGATGAGGTTCTTGCAGCGCGCCTGCCGGAAGAGATTGAGGGCGAGGGGGCGGACGATCGTGTCCTGGTCGCCGAGGGCGAACCGCGCCTCCCGCTCGTTGGGCGTGATGAGGTCGAAGTCGGTGAATTCCAGGATGTTGCCCCAGCGGTTCGACACCTGGCTGTCCGCCACCTTGAGCGCGTTGGCGGGGAGCGCCTGCACGATCTTGCCGATGGAGTCCCGGTTGAAGATGCCGTGCCGGAAGTCGCTCATGATGGCGACGTCGGCCCGGCTCGACCGCAGCGCCTCGCAGATCGTCTTCAAGATCTTGTCGGAGATGGGCCGGTTGTCGACGCGATCGACCTGGAGCAGCTTGTGGCCGTCGGCGGTGAAGCGCTCCTTGTAGGTGGTGGGCCGCGTGCGATCGATGGCGGGCCGGCAGCTCACGCCGCTCGCCTCCAGCTCCTTGAGCGCGAAGTCCTTCATGGCGTCGTCGCCGAGCACGGTGGAGAACCCCACCTCCGCCCCCGCGCTCTTCACGTGGCGGGCGACGATGCCGGCGCCGCCCGTGAAGAGCTCCGTGCGCTCGAGCTTGACGCTGAAGGTGGGATACTTGGCGGCCGCGCCCAGCAGCGTGCACGCGCTGTAGCCGTCCACGATAGTATCGCCCACCACGTGCACCTTGATCCCGGCCAGGCTGCGCACCGCCTTCTTCAGATCGGCGAAGTCCACGCCCTCCGAATCCATCAGGCTCAAGAGCTTGTCGATGGCGATCTTGGGCGCCTGCAGCTCGATCAGGTTGGACGACGAGTAGACGACGTCGCCCGGCGTGAACACGATCTCACCGCCGTAGGACTCGAGCACATCCATCTCCTCGCGGGTCTTGGGCGGCACCCCCTCCGCGAAGTACTCGTAGCCCTTCGCGAAGTAGTCGGGCTGGAGGTAGCGGATGTTCTCGATGGGCGTCGGGTTCAGGTCGATCACGACGTAGTCCACCAGCTCGAGGGCGGCGAGGTTCTGCGCGCGCAGCTCCTGGGGTACGAAGGGCCGGTGATCGGCCTTGGTGATGTGGGCGTCGGCGGTGATGCTGGCCACGAGAATGTTGGCCTTCTCTTTGGCGTACATCAGGTGACGGAGGTGGCCGGGGTGGACGATGTCGAACACGCCGTGGCACATGATGACGCTCTTCGAACGTGGCGGCTTGCCGATCACCTTCGCGAGCTCCTCGCGCGTCTTGATCTTCTGACGGAACATCGTCCCTCCCTACGACGGTGCGGATAGGTACATGAACCACGGCTTGGTGGCGGCCGCGATCGACTCCGGCGTCCACAGCGGCGCCCCGCGCCAGTCGTCGGCCGTGCGCAGCATGGCCGCCACCCCGTCCTCGAAGCTCACCACGGGCTTCCAGCCGAGGACGCGACCGATCTTGCCGATGTCCGCCCACGTGCAGTCCGGCTCCCCCGGCCGCTTCGGCACGTGCACGACGGGGCCGCCCAGCAGCTCCACGAGACGCAGGATCGTCTGCGGATTACCGGCGCCGAGGTTGAAGATTTCGCCCGTGATCGGGGCCTCCGCCGCCATCAAGAACGCGCGCGCGACGTCGGTCACGTACACGAAGTCGCGCCGCTGGCGCCCATCCCCGACGACCGTGAAGGGCCGGCCGTTCACCTTCTGCGCGAGGAACACGCCGAACACGGCGCCGTAGACGCCGGTGGTGCGCACGCGCGGGCCGTACACATTGAACATCCGGATGGAGACGGCGGGCAGCTTGTAGACGTGGGCCCAGTGGAGCGTCGTGAGCTCGCCGAGGTACTTGCTGAGCGCGTACGGGTATTCGGGGCGGATGGGCGCGTCCTCGGCGGTGGGGACGGCGGCGAGGCCGTAGCAGGACGACGACGCCGCGTAGACGAACTTCTTCACGTGCGCGTGCCGGCTCCCCTCCAGCACGGCGAGGGTGCCGTTGACGTTGGCGCGCATGTAATCGACGGGGCGCTCGATGGACGGGACGATGTCGCCGATACCGCCGAAGTGGAAGACGTAGTCGACGCCCTCGAACACGGCCGCCGTGGGGGCGAGGTCGCACATGTCGACCTCCTCGAAGGCGAGACGGGGGTGGCGGCGGTGATGGGCGAGGTTCTCCCGGCGTCCGGTGACGAGATTGTCGATCGCCCGCACCTCGAAGCCCTCGGCGAGGAGCAGATCCACCATGTGGCTGCCGATGAAGCCGGCGCCACCCGTGACGATCGCGCGCTTCACGCCAGCTTGGCCGCCTGGATGGCCTTGACGTTGAAGTAGCGGCTGTCGGTGAGCGAGTTCGGGATCTTGCCCGCCTGGAAGGCGCGACAGAGATCGATCACCGCGTCCTCCACCGTCCGCTTCGGCTTCCACCCCAGCTCGCGCGCGATCTTCTCGGAGGAGATGTGGTACGAGCGGAGGTCGTTGCTGGGGGAGGTCGTCATCTCGATGGGGGCCAGGTGCGGAATCTCCTCGACGACGGTGTCGTGCACCATCCGGCCCAGCTCGGACACGGTGTGGTTCTCGTAGCCGCAGTTGAACGTCTTGCCCGCGATCAGCGCGGACGGCATGGCGAGGAGATCGACGTAGAGGTCGCTGATGTCCTCCACGTGGATGTTGGGGCGCTTCTGGGTGCCGCCGAAGATCGTGATCTTCCGGTTGTTGACGGCGAGGTTGGTGAGGATGTTCACGGTGAGGTCCAGGCGCAGGCGCGGCGAGTACCCGCACACCGTCGCGGGCCGGATCGTCACCGTCGTGAAGCGGTCCGACTGATAGCGCGCCAGGATCGGCTCGCACATCCCCTTGTACTTGTTGTAGTCGGTGAGCGGGACGAGCGGATGATCCTCGGTGACGTTCGGCTTGTCGCTGACGCCGTACACGCTGGAGGTAGAGGCGTAGACGAAGCGCTTGACGCCCGCCTGCCGCGCGATGGACACCAGCGGCTCGAAAGCGTCGTAGTTGATGGAGCGGCTGAGGCCGGGATCCAGCTCGAAGCTCGGATCGTTCGAGATGCACGCGAGATGGATCACGGCATCGACACCCGTGAGGGCGCGCCGGAGGAGATCCTGGTCGCGCAGGTCTCCCTTGATCTCCTCCAGGCCCGACGTCCCCTTCGGGAGCACGTCGTCGCCGAACAGATAGAGGTCGAGCACCTTCACGCGGTACCCACGCGCGAGCAGTTTGGGGACGAGGACGGCGCCCACGTAGCCGGCGCCGCCCGTGACGAGCACGGACCTCAGATCACTGTTCACGCGATGGTCTCCCTGTACGGCGCCGGCGGGTGGACGACGCGGATCGTCCACCACAGACGCAGGACGGTGGTGAGGGCACGCACCATGTTGCCGACGGTCACGGCCTTCGACCGGCCGTGGGCGCGTTCCTGATGGATGAGTCCGACCTCAACGAAGGAATGGCCCCGGCGGAGCGCCTGCACGAGCATCTCGGCCAAAAAGAAGAAGCCCGTGGTGGTCGTGGGGAGCGTACGCACGAGGGCCGTCGGATAGACGCACGGCCCTTGATAGTAACGCAGCCGCAAGCCGAACAAGAAGTTCATGAGGGCCGTGGACCCCCGCGTGAGCAGGCGCCGGTACCATGGCCGCGCTTCCATGTTCGCGTGGTACGGCACCACCACGTCTGCCGTCCCCACGGCGCCGAGAATGCCGCGGATGGATTCGCGGCTGACTTCGCGATCGCCGGGGACGAAGGTGAAATACGGCAGGCGCGCCTCCCCGAGGGCGCGGCGATAGCCGGCGGCGAGGCCCTGATTCTTCTCGTTGCGGAGAACACGGAGGCGCGGCACGCGCGCGGCGAGGCGCGCAGCCACGGCGTCGGTGCCGTCCGTGCTCCCGTCGTCGACCACGATGATCTCGTAGTCGGCGAGCGCGGAGGCGATCACCACCACGTCGTCCACGGTGCCCTCGAGATTGGCAGCTTCGTTGAAGGCGGGAACGAAGATGGTGACGGCACGGGGAGCGGCGGCCACACCCGTTTCTTCAGCTTGCCCGGCGGACGGTGAGGGGGAACCTGTCCCGATCACCTGCATCACGGCACCAGCACGGGCGAATTATAACACCGGTCCCCTAGCGAACCCGCTCGCGCCAGAACTGGAGGAGGTCGCCGAGCGTCTTCTCGAAGGGGATCTCGGGCTTCCATCCCACCGCCTCCCGGATCTTCGACGCATCCCCGATGAGCACGGGAACGTCGGAGGGGCGGAGGCGGGTCGGATCTTCCTTCACGAGCGGGCGCACGCTGGCCTGCTTGAGCAGGAAGTCGAGAATGTCCTGGATCGCCCACGCGTGTCCCGAGCAGATGTTGTAGACCTCGCCCAGCTCGCCGTCCTCCAGGAGCCGCCAGTAGCCCCGCACGACGTCGCGCACGTCGGTGTAGTCGCGGCGCGCCCGCAGATTGCCGACGAGGACGACGGGCTCGCGCCGGCCCGCCTCGATCTCGGCAATCTGCCGCGCGAAGTTCGACGTCACGAACACGTCGCCGCGCCGCGGGCCCTCGTGGTTGAAGGCGCGCGTGCGCACGATGGGGAGGCCATAGCTCTTGAAGTACTGGTACCCCATGAGGTCCTGCGTGACCTTGCTCACCGCGTAGGGAGAGAGGGGACGCAGCGGATTCGTCTCCCGAATCGGCAACTCGTGATCGTAGACGAGGCCGTACTCCTCGCTGGAGCCGATCACGAGGAAGCGCGGCGGCGTCTCCCGCCGCGTGCGGATCGCCTCCAGGAGGTTGACCTGGCTGATGGCATTCGTGTGGAGCGTTTCCGCCGGCGTGTGCCACGACACGGCCACGTAGCTCTGGGCGGCGAGGTGCACGATGAAATCCGGGCTCGACAGCTCGAGCAGGTTCTGCACGGAGGAAAGGTCGCGCAGGTCCGATTCGATCAGGTGGATGCGATCACGGAGGTGGTCGATGTTCTCGGTCTTGCTCCGCCAGCGGCACGAGCCATACACGTCGGCGCCGCGGGAGAGGGCGAATTCGGCGAGGTGGCTTCCGACGAAGCCGGTGATACCTGTGATCAACAACCGCATGACGGCGCGAGCGGGAAGCGGTGACGCCGGGGGCGTCTACTCCCCGATGACCTGGATGGCGACCTCGCGCTTTCGGGGTCCGTCGAACTCCGCGAAGATGATCGACTGAAAACGGCCGAGGGTGAGATCGCCGTCGTTGAGGCCGATGGCGATGCTGCGGCCGAGCAGCGCCGCCCGCAGATGCGCGTGCGCGTTGCCACGCTCGCAGTCCGAGTAGCGCGGGTCGTCGTGCTTGTAGCCGCCACGCTCGGGCACCAGCCGCTCCCCGAGCGCTTTGAGGTCGTCGATGAGCGCGCCCTGGAACTCGTTGATGAACAGCGCGCACGTCGTATGGAGTGTGTTGATGAGCGCGATGCCGGCGGACACCGGGAAGTGACGGATCGCGTCACGGACGAGCTTCGTGATGTCCGAGACCTCGGTCCGTTCCGCACTCGACAACGTGAACGAGGTGTTGAACGCCTTCATCCGTACGTCTCCCGGGCGCCTGATCGCCGATTCGCCGGCGTGGAAGCCAGCATGTGTCGCGCCAAGACCAACCGTTACAATAACGACACCGTCGCACAAAAGTCAACGTTCTGCGTCATGGCGCCGCTGCGCGTCACGCGACGCCCTTCCACGATCTCATGCGATATGGTGGAGCGCCCGGTGAATGTGAGCAGCGCGCACGAGCGAACAACCCAGATGTTCGTAGTCGTGCTCGCCGGCGTCCTCGTCGCCCTCGCCTGGCACTCGCGCTCATGGCCGCTGGGCGCCAATGTCGTCGTGCAGCACTACATCGCCTGGCTGATCGGACAGGGGTTCACGCCCTATCGCGACGTGTTCGACCCCAACGTGCCCGGTGTGTGGCTCGTTCATGGCGTGGCCCTCGCCGTGGTGGGACCGGGGGACATCGGGTGGCGCGTGTGGGATCTCTCGTGGCTCGGCGTCACCGCCATCACTCTCTACCGCTACTGCCGACCGCTTGCAAGCCGGTGGTCGGCGGCGGCCGCCGCCCTCCTGTTCGCGCTCTACCACGTGGCGGGCGCCGAGCGGCACGCGGGCGAGCGCGACTTCTTCGTGTGCTTGCCGCTGCTTCTCGGCGCTCTCGGCGTCGCCGGATGGTGCGAGCGGGAGGCAGGCGGTGTCCCCGCCGCCGTCGCGGGCGGGATCGCGCTCGGTTTCGCGGCGACGATCAAGCCCACCGCCGTGCTGTTCGCCACGGGCTGCGTGGCGGCCGTCGCCCTCGGCTCGCGCTCGCGTGGGCGGCGCCTCGGCGGCGTTGTCGCGCTCGGCGCCGGGATGGCCGTGGTTCCACTGTCGATCGTCGGTTGGCTCGCGTGGCGAGGCGGGCTCGCGCCCTTCGTGGCCATCGTGACCGATTACACGCTGCCGATCTTCAGCGCCACCGGCCGAAACCGGCTGTGGCGATTCTTCAAGTCGTACTGGCTCACGCTCGCTCCCGTCGTCGTCATCGCGCTCGCGCTGGGGCCGCCGCGAGAGCGGCGGGTGCGGTGGGCCCTGGCGGTGTTCGGTCTCGCCTACGGCGTCCTCCACGTCGTGCTGCAGTTCAAGGGCACGTGGTACCACTTCCATCCGTTCGCGCTCTTCATGTGCTTGCTGGCGGCGCCCGCCGTCGCCCCCCGCGCCCTCGACCGCGCGCGCGCGTGGACGGCGCGGCGCGTACCGGTCGCGCTCGTGCTCCTCGCCGCCACCGCCGTTCTCATGGCACTGCGCGACGGCACGCCGTTCGCCGACGATCGCGTGGCGGCGGAGCGGGCCCAGCGCGTGGCGGCCGTCGTGCGCGATCTCGAGCCGCGGTTGCGCGGAGGCGATACCGTTCAAGTCCTGGACGTGGTGGAAGGCGGCGGCGCCCTCGCTCTCCTCCGCCTGCGTGTGCATCCCGCCAACCGCTTCATCAACGACGAGCCATTGTTCCTGGCCGCCCACGACCCCCGCCTCGACCGCCTGCGGGCGGAGTTCATCGCGTCGCTGACGTCGCGCCCGCCCGCCGCCGTCGTGGTCTTTCCGCGCCGCTGGCGCCATCAGGGATACGCGCGCCTCCGCGAGTTCCCCGAGCTCGTGCGCCTGCTCGCGGAGCACTACACGCGTGCCGTCGCCCGCGACGACTACGAGATCTACGTGCGACGTCCGTGAGAGGTCGGGGGCCGCGCGCGACCGCTACGCCGTCTTCGGATCGAGGAGATCGCGGAGGCCGTCCCCGAGCAGGTTGAGGCCGAGGACGGTGAGGGCGATGGCCCCGCCCGGAAACAGCGCGAAGGCGGGATTGACTCCGAGAAAGCTCTGCGCCTCTCGCAGCATCAAGCCCCACGACGGGTACGGCGGTTGGGTGCCGAGACCCAGATAGGCGAGCGCGGCTTCGGCCAGGATCGCCACCGGAAAGCTCGTCGTCGCCTGCACGATGAGCGGCGCCAGCGTATTGGGAAGGATGTGCCGAACGACCAGGCGCGCGTCGCCGGCGCCGAGCGCGCGCGCGGCCAGCACGAACTCTCGATCGCGCAGAGTCAGGAAGCTGCCGCGTGTGAGGCGCGCGAAGGCGGGGACGAACGAGATCCCGATCGCGACCATGCTGATGGCGGTGCCGGGGCTGAAGACCGCGCTGAACAGCAGCGCGGAGAGGATGGCCGGAAAGCCCTGCACGGCGTCGATGAGACGCATGAACACCTCGTCCACGGCACCCCCCACGTAGCCGCTGACCGTGCCCATGACCACCCCGATCCCCGCCCCGAGCGCGACCGCGATGACGCCGACGGCGATGGAGGTCACCGCGCCCGTCATCACGCGGGAGAGGATGTCGCGGCCGTACTGGTCGGTGCCGAACGGGTTGCCCGCGCTCGGCCCCTGCAAGCGGCCGCCGATCGCCATCGCGAGCGGATCGGCGGGTGTGTACACGAGGCTGAGGGCGGCGGTGGCGATCAGCAGTGCAGTGACGGCGGCGCCGAGGGCGAACGTCAGGTGACGGAACGGACGCAGACGCCGGCTCCTCACGGTGTCCCCGACACCGGCGGCCATCGGCTACTCATAGCGGATGCGCGGATCGAGAAGGCCGTAGAGAAGGTCGACGGCGAAGTTGATGATCACGATCGATCCCGCCACGAACAGCGTCACACCCTGGACCACGGGCAGATCTCGCGACGCGATGGCGCCGAGGGCGAGACGGCCGAGGCCGGGCAGCGCGAACACGGACTCGAGCACGATGGCGCCCGCGATGAGCTGTCCGAGCTGGATGCCGGCCACCGTCACGATCGGAATGAGCGCGTTGCGGAGCGTGTGCTTGGCGAGGACAGCGAGCTCGGGAACGCCCTTCGCGCGCGCGGTGCGGACGTATTCTTCGCGCAGGACGTCGAGCACCGCCGAGCGCGTGGCGCGCACGAGCACCGCCGCCTGGAAGAAGCCGAGCGCGAACGCGGGCAGGAGCAGCGAGCGGAGGCCGGGCCACGGCCCCGCCCCCCAGCCGTCGAAGCCGCCGGAGCGAAACCACCCGAGATGAACCGAGAACACGAGGATGAGGAGCAGGCCCGCCCAGAACGCGGGAACGGCGATCCCGATCTGCGAGATCACCATCGTGAAGTAGTCGCCGGCGCGGCGATGGTGGGTGGCCGCGAAGAGGCCGAGGGGCACCGCCGCCGCCACCATGAAGGCGGCCGCCAGCAGCGTGAGCGGGATGGTGACGGGAAGCCGGCTCGCGATCAGGCTCCCCACGGGGACGTCGTACTGGATGGAGACGCCGAAGTCGCCGCGCACGGCGTGCGCGAGCCAGTCGACGTACTGGACGCCGAGCGGCCGGTTGAGCCCCATCGCCTCGCGCAGGCGCGCGATCGCCTGCGGATCGCCCTGGGTGCCGAACATCAGCGTGGCGGGATCGCCGGGCAGGACCCGGATCACGACGAACACGAGCGCGGAAACGAAGAGAAGGGTGGCGGCCACCGCCACCACCCTTCGCGCGACGTACCGGCGCACGTCCGGCTGGTCGTTACTTCGCCCAGCTCACCTCGGCGAGGTCGGCGGAGGGGATGGGCAGGTCCTTCCAGAACCCCTGCACCCCCTTCTTGGCGACCACCAGGCGGGGATGAATATAGAGGAAGACGACGGGGGCGTCTTCCACCTGCATCTTCTGCATCTGCACGTACAGCTCCCGCCGGGCCTTGTCGTCCACGGTGACTTCGGACTTCTTCCAGATCTCCTGGAACTTGGGGCTGTCGTATCGGAAATAGTACTTGGGATTTGCGTAGTTGCTGATGTCCCAGGCCTCCGCGTGGCCGATGATGGTGAGGTCGTAGTCGGCCTCCTTCCACACCCGCGACAGCCACTGCCCCCACTCGATCTGCTCGATCCGCACCTTCACCCCGACCTTCTGGAGCTGGTTGGCGATGACCTCCCCCGTCCGCACCGTGTAGTAGTACTGCGGCGCCACCTTGAGGACGGTCTCGAAGCCGTTCGGATACCCGGCTTCCGCCAGGAGCTGCTTGGCCTTGGCGGGCTCGTAGGGCATGGCCTGGGCGAGGTCCACGAAGTACGGGTTCAGGGGATCGACGTTCGACCCGATCACGCGGGCGAACCCGAACATGGCGCCCTTCACCACCTCCGGCTTGTTGATGCCGTAGGTGATGGCGCGCCGGACGCGGACGTCGCTGTACGGCTTCTTCGAGTTGTTCATGGCCATGATGACGTCGTTGGTGGTCTCGCCGATCGTCACCGTGAAGCGCGCGTCCTTCTGCAGCTCCGCCACGTGCTCGGGGCCGAGGCCGAAGATGGACGCGTCGATGTCGCCCGCCTTGAGGGCGGCGAGGGCGGCGTTGGGATCGGGAATGAAACGGAACGTCACCCGGTCGAGCTTGGGCAGCCCCTTCACGTGATAGTCGGGGTTGCGCGCGAGCACGATGCGATCGCCGCGCACCCATTCCGCGACCTTGAACGGTCCCGTGCCCATCGGTGATGTCTTGAGTGTGTCGACGGCCTCGCGCGGGTAGATGACGGAGCCCTGGCGCGCCATGTTGAGGAGGAAGTTCGCGTTCGGCTCCTTGAGCGAGAACGTGATGGTGTAGTCGTCCTTGGCGATGATGTCGCCGATGGCGGCGTAGTACCCGGGATAGGGATGCTTCGTCTCCGGATCCATCGCGCGCTCGATGGCGAACTTCACGTCGGACGCCTTGAGCTCGCGACCGTTGTGGAACCGGACCCCGTGCTTGAGGAAGAACGTGTAGTTGCGGTTGTCGGAGGTGTGCCATCGCTCCGCCAGCCACGGCGCGATCTTGCCGTGACGGTCCACCTTCACCAGGCACTCCTGGACGTTGTAGAGAACGACGGCGGCGGTGGCGGACGCGGGAGTGGCGGTGAGGTCGAGACCGGGCGGCTCCGTTCCCGTCTGCACGACGAGGTTCGAAGGCGCCTGGGCGGGCGCGATGCTTCCGATCGCCGTCAGCGTCACGAGCGCCGCCAGCGCTACCGGTACCAGCTTTCTCATGTCGCCACTCCTTGCACCCATTCGAGCTGTCGTCGTAGTCCCTCCGTGATGTCCACGGTGGGCGCGAAGCCGAGGATGGTTTTCGCCTTGTGAATGTCGGCGGCGGTGTGCCGGGCGTCGCCCTTCTCGGCGGCGCTGTAGGAGACGGGAACCGTCTTCCCGGTGAGGCGGCGGAGCACGTCGATCACGCGCCGGATCGAAATGGTGCTGCCGCCGCCGATGTTGAAGACGTGGCCGACGGCGGCGGGCATGGTGGCGCGGATGTTTGCCTCCACGGCGTCGGAGACGAACGTGAAATCCCGCGTCTGCTCGCCGTCGCCGTAGATGCTGATGCCATCACCGCGGACGAAGGCCGTGCAGAATCGCTGGAGGGCCATGTCGGGGCGCTGGCGCGGCCCGTACACGGTGAAGTAGCGCAGGGCCACCGTGGGGACGTCGAAGCTCCGGTGGTAGACCCGACAGAGATGCTCGCACGCGAGCTTGGTGACGCCGTACGGCGACACCGGGCGCGGCGCCGTCTCCTCCGGCGTCGGCATCGTTTCCGCGTCGCCGTAGACGGACGACGACGACGCGAACACGAAGGCGCGGAGCCCGCGCGCTCGTCGCGCCGCTTCCAGCAGGCGCTGCGTCACCGCGATGTTGTCGCGCACGTAGGTGGCGAAGGTGTCGCCCCAGCTCGCGCGCACGCCCGCCTGCGCCGCCTGGTGGAAGACGTAGTCGGCGCCGCCGAGGAGGGCCTCACAGTCGGCGGTGGAGAGGTCGGCCTCGACGAACGTGAAGTCCGCCCCGCCGCGCAGGCGCGCGAGGTTCCTCTCCTTCGCCGCCCGTGGATAGTAGTCACGGAAGCAGTCCACGCCGACCACGCGATGGCCGTCGGCGAGCAGACGCTCGGCGAGGTGGGATCCGATGAACCCCGCCACGCCCGTCACGACCGCGGTCGTCTGCGCCGTCACCGCGTCAGATCATAGCTCATCGGTCCGTACGGGCTCACGCGCGGCGCCGGCGGCGATGGGAGCGCGGTCGCCGCCGCCCATCAACGGGCGAGGGTGGCGGCGCCGAGACCTGCCCCCGCCTGGCGGTACTCCTCGCGCGGAGGCGCGAAGATGTCGAGCACGACGGCGCGCCGGTCGAGCGCGCGCCCGCCGTGGGGCACGTGGGGTGGCGTCTGCCAGAAGTCGCCCGCCTTCACGTGGTGCTCCACGCCGTCCTGGATGCGAACCCACTCCCCTTCCAGGCACACGCCCCACTGCTCGTTCGGATGCGAGTGCACCGGCGACACGGAGTGCGGCTCGATGGTGACCACGGACAGCATGGCGTGGACGCCCGGAAAGACCCGCGCCGTGAGTCCCGGCGCGAGCGCTCGCTGAATACCACCGGCGTGGATGTTGTGGAAGCACGAGGCGTCGGTCATCGATCCCTCCCTTGAGCTCCAAGTCAGTTTACAGTGACGTGCGGAGCCATTACACTGGCGCCCCTGCATCAGGACGCGCCTCGCGGCCAGCTCAGGAGGCTTCGTGCGACAACCCCATCGCCGCTCCCACGACGCGTGACGGCGCGCCGCTTCGGCGCCGCCGTCCTCGTGTTCGCCGCGGGCGCGCTCGCGGGCGCCGCCGCCATCACGTGGGCGCAGCCGGCGCCGCGCATGAGCGCTCAGGTCCTCCTCAACATCGTCACCGAGGAGCTGCGCTGGGCGCGTACGAACGTGCGCGTCAACCTCGACACCTGGCAGCCGGGGTCCGAGGTGGGTCAGCACAAGCATCCCGGCCCCACCATCATCTACATCCTCGAGGGCCAGCTCGAGGAGACCTCGGCGGAGGGCACCCGCACGCTCTCCCCCGGCCAGGTCGTGTGGAACCGCGGACAGCGACCGCACAACGTCCGCAACACCAGCGATCGGATCGCGCGCGCGCTCGCCGTGCACCTCGATCCCGGTCGATGAGCTGAGGAGGCGACGATGCCGTCGGGAGCCTTCGGCGCCGCGGACTTCAAGACGTTCGACGTCAATGGATTCCAGCCGCGCATGGGGGAGATCCGGACGCGCATCCGACCCAAGCTGGAAACGCTCGGCCATCGCCTCGCCCCCGGCATCGCGCGCGCCACCGCCGGCGACACGTTCGCCCACGTCGCCAAGCACGCGCGGCGGACGGTGAATCCGCCCGGCGACACGTGGGTGGCCTTCGGCCCCGACGCCCGCGGCTACAAGAAGCATCCGCACTTCAAGGTCGCCGTGTCCAGGCACTGTGTGCGGTTTCTCTTCGAGGTGGGACCGGAGCACGCCGACAAGAAACGCTGGGCGGCCGCCTTCAAGCGCAACGTGAACCGCCTCGCGCCCGTGCTGGGACGGGTCAACGGCCTCGCGTGGTTCAAGAACGAGCACGACGAGGAACCGGCCGCGCTGCTCGCGGACCTCGGCGCGGAAGGGCTCGCGCGCGTCGGGGACGAGCTCCTGCGCACGCGCGATGGCCAGCTCGTGCTTGGACGCGCGGTGCGGGCGGAAGAGGCGGCGCGCTGGAGGGAGCCGCAATACCGCGAGGCCGCCCTCGATACCTTCCGCGCGCTGGCGCCGCTCTACCGTCTCCGGTGACCGCCAGCAAGGCGGTCGTGTTCGATCTCGACGGCGTGCTCCTCGATCCCCGCGCCCGCGGCGGCCCCGGCGCCGTGCCCGGCGTCGACGCGTTCCTCGCCATCCTCGGCACGCACCGGATCCCGTGCGCGGTCGCCACCGCGTTCTCCCGCTTCGACGCCGACCGCGTGCTCGCCCACCTCGGCCTCGCCCGACGCTTCGTCGTCGTCGTCACCGCCGACGACGTGCGGCGCCGGAAGCCGGATCCCGAGGTCTACCTGCGCGCCGCCGACGGTGTCGGCATCGAGCCCGGCCATTGCCTCGTGTTCGAGGACGCGGTGATGGGCGTGGCCTCGGCGCGGTCGGCGGGGATGCGCGTGATCGGCGTCATGACCACGTACGCGGAATCCGAGCTCGTGCGCGCGGGGGCCGAGCGGGCCATCCCGAACTTCGAGGGCGTCACGTGGCCTCTGTGAGCTCGCCCCAGTTCTGGGACGACGCCTACGCGCGCGGCGCCGACGGCTGGGAGCTACGGCGCGCCACCCCGCCCCTCGTGAGCTTCGTGGAGTCGACGCCGCCGCCGCGCGGTCGGGTGGCGGTGCCGGGATGCGGGCGCGGGCACGAC
>DASXSB010000124.1:0-9773 GCA_036506275.1 Candidatus Methylomirabilota bacterium
GGCGCGCTCGCTCCCGCGCGGGGCGAGCGCGCGGCGGCCCCGATGAAGCCGATCCTCGACGTCCACCGCTACCCGGACGCCGTGCATGCGTTCACGTGGGACGCGCTGTGGACGCTGTTCGATGGAAACCGCGAGAGGCTCAACCTCGCCCACGAGTGTGTCGACCGGCATCCTGGGCGCGCCACCGCCCTCCGGCTGCAGCGCGCCGACGGCCGTCGCGTCGAGCACAGCTTCGCCGAGCTCGCCGAATGGTCCTCGCGCTTCGCGCGCTTTCTCGAGCGCGCGGGCGTGGAGCGCGGCGACCGCGTCGCCGTCATGCTGGAGCCGTCGCTCGCCTTCTACGGCGCCGTCTTCGGCACCGTCAAGCGCGGCGCCATCGCGGTGCCGCTCTTCACGCTGTTCGGTCCCGACGGCGTCGCCCTCCGCGTGCGCGACTGTCGGCCGCGGCTGCTGCTCGTCGAGAGCGACGCCGGCCGGTGGCGTTCGCTCTTCCCCGACGTGCGGGTGATCGAGCACGACGAGCTGGCGGCGCTCCTGGCGGGCGAGCGCCCGCAGTACGCGCCCGTGACCGCCGCCGACGATCTCGCCGTGTTCCAGTACACGTCGGGCACCACGCGCGCGCTGCCGGCGGCGGTCCGCCACACGCATCGCTCGGTGGTGACGCTCATGGTGGGCGCGCTCTTCGGGGTGGGGTTGCGTGCGGGCGACCGCTACTTCTGTCCCTCGTCGCCGGCGTGGGGACACGGGCTCTGGCACGGCACCATCGCCCCCCTCGCACTCGGCATCGCCGTCGGCGCCTACGCGGGGAAGTTCGAGGCGACGCGACTGCTCGAAGCCCTGGACGCCTTCGCGATCACGAACCTAGCCGCCGCCCCCACCGTCTTCCGGCTCCTCGCCGCCGCCGAAGGCCACGCCCCTGTTCCCCACCCCGCGCCGCAAAAGATCTCCTTCACGGGAGAACCGATGGACGCGCGCACGTTCGCGTTCGTGGAGCACGCGTTCGGCGTGCGGCCGTGCGGGATGTACGGCACCACCGAGATCGGCGTCGTCATCGTCAACTATCCCGGCTTCGAGGGCTACGAGGTGCGGCCGGGCGCGCTCGGCAAGGCGGCGCCGGGCTGGGAAGTGGCCATCGTGGACGCGGAGGGACGGGTGCTGCCACCCAACTCGGTGGGGGAGATCGCGGTGCGCAGGAAGAGCGGCTGGGTGCTCGCGAAGGATCGTGGATTCATGGACGAGGACGGCTACTTTCATCACGGCGGGCGCTCCGACGACGTCATCATCTCAGCGGGGTGGACGATGAGCGCAGTCGAGATCGAGGACGTGCTCCTCAGGCATCCCGCCGTCCATGAAGCAGCGGTGATCGGCGTCGCGGATGCGCTGCGCGGCCAGATCGCGAAGGCCTTCGTCGTGTCCTCGCGGCCGGGGCCGGAGCTCGAGGTCGAGCTGCAAGAGTTCCTGAAAGCGCGCCTGAGCCGGCACGAGTACCCGCGCGCGGTGGAGTTCGTGGAGGAGCTACCGAAGACGCCGGCGGGAAAGGTGGACCGGCGCGCGCTGCGCGAGCGCGGCCCCGGACTCTAGTCGGCGTCCGCGACTTCGACGGTCAGGTAGAGGTCGCCGCGCGCGCCGCCGGCGCCGGGGCGGCCCTTGCCGCGAAGACGGAGCCGCGTGCCCGCGCGCGTCCCCGGCGGCACCGTGACGAGCAAGTCGTCGCGCCCCCCGCTGCCCTCGACCACCACGCGCTTGCGCCCACCCTGCGCCGCCTCCGCCCGCGTCACCCGCAGCGGCAGGATGACCGCGTCGGGCGGCGCCGCCGGCAGGCCGAACAGCCGGCGCCCGAGCTGCCCGAGCAACGCGAAGAGCGACGAGGAACCGGGGGGGGCGGCGACGTCCGCGGGCGGCTGGGCGCGCCCGCGGAGAGCGGCGCGTACGAGGCGCAGCGCGGTCAGCACGGGCGTGAGGGGCGTGATCACGACCACGCCGCCGCTCACGACCGTGCGACCGCCGAAGAGCGTCTGATGGAAGGAATGACGGTCGATGCGCAGGCCCATCCGCTCGAACTCCCGCGCGAGGTCCTCGAAGACTGCGCTCGCGCGCGGGTTGGCGAAGAGGTCGCGGAAGAGGTCCTCGCGCGTGCCGCCGAAGTGCGGGGTGGCGCCCATCGCGCGCGCCCGATCGTAGTCGGTGCGCTTGGCGGGGTCGATGAGGACCGCGTACGCCTCGCTGATCTCCTTGAAGCGTTCCGCCGCCCGCGCGTCGCCGCGGTTCCGATCGGGGTGCCACTGGAGGGCGAGGCGGCGGTACGCCTTCCGGATCTCCTCCTCGCTCGCGGTGGGAGCGAGGCCCATGATCCCGTAGTAGTCCTTGTCGAAACGCACCCGTGTCGCCATCGAGGGTCAGCATACCGCGACGGGCACCGGCGAGGAATTCCGCATGAGGGGCGGGAATTCGCGTATCTTGGCGTGATGCACTGGGCGGACGCCGCGGCCCGAAGGATCGTGGACGCCTATCCCGCCCTCGACGAATACCGCCTGGCGGCCGGCATCAGTCCCTCCGGACCCGTGCACGTGGGCAACCTGCGCGACGTCGCCACCGTCCACTTCGTGGCGCGCGCCCTCGGCGATCTCGGCAAGCGCACCCGTGCGATCTTTTCCTGGGACGATTTCGATCGCTTCCGCAAGGTGCCGGCCGGCATCCCCTCCGAGTTCGAGACGCACCTCGGACGCGCGCTCGCCGACGTGCCCGATCCCGGCCGCTGCCACGATTCCTACGCCAGCCACTTCGAGACGGCCTTCGAGGACTCGCTCGCGGAGCTCGGCGTCAACCTCGAGTTCCGGCGGCAGGCCAGGCTCTATCGCGCCGGGCGCTACGACGATGCCATCGTGGAGGCGGTGCGCGCGCGCGACACCATCTTCGACATCCTGAACGACTTCCGGACGCGGCCCGTGGACGTGGCCCAGCGCGCGACGTTCTATCCGCTCTCGGTCTATTGCGCGGCGTGCGGCACGGACGCCACGGAGGTGCTCGCCTGCGATCCCGACGCGCGTACGCTGCGCTATCGCTGCCGGTGCGGGCACGAGGCGGAGGTGTCGCTCGGCGGCGGCAGCGGCGTCAAGCTGCCGTGGAAGATCGACTGGCCCATGCGGTGGCGGCACGAAGCGATCGTGTTCGAGCCCGGCGGGAAGGATCACGCGACGCAGGGCGGGAGCTACGACGTGAGCTCGCGCATCGCGCGCGAGGTGTTCCGACACGAGCCCCCGATCTTCCAGCCCTACGAGTTCGTCGGTATCCGCGGGATGACGGGCAAGATGTCGAGCTCGTCGGGAATGCTGCTCACGCCCGCCGAGCTGATCGCCGTCTACGAGCCGGAGATCTTGTTATGGCTCTTCGCGCGCACGCCGCCCACCCGCGCCTTCGACATCTCCCTCGACGAGCAGATCCTCCGGTCGTACGACGAGTTCGATCGCGATCTCGAAAAATTCCGGGCGGGCGCGCGCGACGACGACGCGCGTTCGATCGAGCTGTGCCTGCAGCGGGGCCGCGAGCTGCGGCCGGTCCCGTTCCGCCAGCTCACCGCGTTCTCCGCCATCGTCGGCGGCAATCGCGCCGCCCTGGAAGCGATCTTTCGCCGGCTCGGTCTGCCGTCCTCTCCCGCCGACTTCGGCGAGCGTCTGGCCAAGGCCGAGCACTGGGTCGAGCGCTATGCGCCGGAAGAGGCGCTGAAGCTCCGCGCCGACCGGGATGAGACGATCTACGCCGCGCTCGCCGACGAGGAGCGCCGGTGGCTGGCCGAGCTGGTGGGGTGGCTGCAGGCCACGCCGACGTTCACGGCGGACGAGGCGTCGGAGCGCCTGTACGACATCCCCAAGCGCGGCGCCGTCGCCTCGGAGATCAAGGCGCGACAAAAGCGCTTCTTCGAGATCATCTACCAGCTCCTGTTCGGACAGCGCCGGGGCCCGCGGCTGGGAACGTTCTTCGCAGCCTTTCCGAAGGCCGACTATTTGAAGCTCCTCTGATTCGGGCAGCTACACGCTTCGCTGACGTACACTGAGTCCGCGCCAACCGCTCGGCGCGAAGCCGCCCGAAATACGCGCGGGAGACGCCGCGCTCGCGGGGTGAACCCATGACCGGACTCGTGCTCCTCGGAATCATCCTGACGAGTGGCCTCGGCGCCGTCGTCGTGTGCGCGCTGGTGCTGGTGTACGGCTACACGCCGGAGATCAACGAGAAACCCCGAGAAGCGGTCCGCCGTCTCGCGCTGACCCGCGCCGCCCACGCGGCGGCCACGGTGTGCTTCGCGGTGTCGGCGCTGCTCGGCATCGTCGCCCTCGGCATGCACGCCCGAACCGTGACGGACAGCGCCGCCGTCACCCGCCCCACCGCCGAGCTCGGCGCCACCGTCAGCGAGCTTCAGGAAAGACAGGCCCGTCTGCGAGAGGACATCAGCCGGATGGCGGCGCGCCTGAACGAGCTGGAGGCGCGCACGCGGCTGGCGGAGACACGCGTGCAGGCGCTCGAGGGCGCGGGCGCGACGCCGGCGGCGGCGCCGCGGGAGCCGGTCCCGCTACCGCCGCGGGCGGGCAGGCAGTAGGCGCGAAGCCGCCCTCGGCGCCGCTCCCCTCATCTCCCGCGAACCGTCAACACCGGGCACGGCGCCGACGCGATCACGCGGGCGGCGACGCTGCCGAGCAACAGCCGCGGAAGCCCCGTGCGTCCGTGCGTCCCCATGACGATGATCTCCGGACGCAGAGAGCGCGCGGCGCGGACGATCCGATCGTGAGCAGCGCCCTCCACGATGGTCCCGCGCGCCCTCACCCCGCGGGCCCGGGCCGCCTTCAGGAGACGATCCATCTGCTTCTGCGCCCATGCCGTGGCCGAGGACGTCAACGCCTCGTAGGTCTGCGGCGAGACATAGCCCTCTGCCGGAAGCGCCACCACCGGCGCCAGCACGTGGACGATCTCGAGACGCGAGTGACCGGCCTTCGCCATGGCCAGCGCTTTCTCGAACGCGGCGCGAGACGCGCGCGAGAAGTCCGTCGGATGCAAGATGCTTCGGCTAGGCACGCCGTGGCTCCACCTCCGTCGCCGGCGGCGCCGCGAGGGGCGCCGCGCTGTCGCGGAGAACGAGGATGGGCACGGTGGTTCCGCGCAGGACCGCTTCCGTGACGCTGCCGAGAATGAAGCGACCAAGCCCGCTCCGGCCGTGCGTCGTCATCACGATGAGATCGGCCTTGCATGCGCGCGCCGCCTCGACGATGGCGGACGCTGATCCTCCGTACCACAGGGAGACTTCCACCTTCTTGGCGCCCGCCGCCAGCAGTCGCTCCCGCTGGACGGCCAGGTACGCCTCCGCTTCGTCCACGACGTGGCGGTCCGCGGTGAGGGCGTCGGCGCCGCGGAACGGCGGGGCTTCCACCGCGTGCAGGAGTACGAGCGTGGTGTCGGGCCCGGCCAGATCGAGGGCGCGGGACAGGGCCGACTCCGCCAGGCTCGAGCCGTCGAGGGGAACCAGCATCGTGTTGAGCTTCATGAGAAGCCTCCTCGCCCGATAGGCACCGAGGATCTTACATCGATCGCGAGCGGATTATGACGCCCGTCATAAGAGTCCCGCCGCCGACCGCGTGACCCCGCTCGTCCGGCGCTACGTCAAGACGAGCTTCGTGTTCCTGCTCGCCGGCCTCTTCGTCGGCGCGTACCTCGTCGTCGGACAGTTCGTGCTCGGGGTTTATCCGCCGCGCCTCCACGTGACCGCGCACGTTCATCTCTTGCTGGTGGGCTTCATGCTGATGATCGTCATGGGCGTGGCGACGTGGATGTTCCCCCGGCCCGCCCGGGACGACGCCCGCTATCGTCCCGAGCTGGCCGAGGCCGTCTACTGGATCATGACGGTCTCCACCGCCGTGCGCGCGGCCGGTGAGGTGACGGCTCCGGTCATCGCCGCTCCCGGCCTTCTCGTTGTGGTCGCCCTCGGGGGCCTCGGCCAGCTCGCGGGTGCTCTCCTGTTCGTGGTCAACATGTGGCGTCGAGTCCGCATGCCCATCGCCCCTGGTCGCGGCGACGGCCGTTAGCTCGGGAAGACGAAGACGCCTTTGCCCGTCGTCTGCGTATCGAAGAGCCGGTAGGCGTCGTCGGCCTGCGCCAGCTCGAAGCGGTGCGTGAGGAGACGGCGCAGCGGAATCCGCCGCCCCGCGATGAAGCGGGCGCATTCCTCTTGCCCCACGCTGCTGAACGTCCAGGAGGCGTGGATGGTGAGCTGCTTTCTGATCATGTCCTGGCTGATGTCGAACGTCGTGGTGTTGCCTTCGCCCACGAAGCACACGCGGCCCCACGTCGCCGCCGCGCGCACCGCCGCCACGCGGGCGGCTGGGTTGCCGGAGCAATCCATCGCCGTCTCCACGCCCTCGCCGTGCGTGAGCTCGCGGAGGGCGGCGACGGGATCCACCGCGCTCGGATCGACGACGGCGTCGGCGCCGAACTCCGTCGCGAGCTGGCGTCGTTCCGGGCTCGGATCGACGGCGATCACGCGCGCGCCCATGGCGCCCCCGAGCAGGGTGGCGCTGAGGCCGACGGGCCCCTGGCCGAACACGGCGAGCGTGTCGCGGCCGGAGACGTCGAGGCGCTTGAGGGCGCCGTACGCGGTACCCGTCCCGCAGGAGATGGCGGCGCCTTCCTCGAAGCTGATCTCGTCGGGCAGGGGCACCACCGTGCGTGCGGGCACCGTCATGTAGGGCGCGTGGGCGCCGTGGCCGGTCATGCCGTAAACCACGATTCCCTGGCGGCAGAGCTGCGACCATCCCACGCGACAGTGCTTGCAGCGACCGCACCCGCGATAGTGGTGATTCATCACGCGCTCGCCGACGCGCGCGTCCGCGTCCGTGACGCCGGGCCCGAGCGCGGCCACCACCCCGCACGGCTCGTGGCCCGCGATCACCGGCCCGCCGCTGCCACCGAGCCCGAGCGCCGCCGCGGCGTTGCCGACCGCGCGATAGGGATGCAGATCGCTGCCGCACATCCCCGACGCCTTGATCGCGAGCACGACCTCGCCCGGCCCCGGCGTCGGATCCGGGAACTCGCGCAGCTCGAGCTTTCGATTACCGAGAAAGACCACGCCCTGCATGGGAGCCTCCTTTGGTGCGACGTCATTCTAGCGTCAACGAGGACCGCGGCGCCGTCGCCCACGCTGCTAGCGCGGCGCCGCCGGGATTCCGCCGGGCGCGATGCGCAGCCGCGTGAGCTCGCACGCCTCCGTCGGTATGCCCTGGGTCGCGACGCGCGCCCGCACGGCTTCGCATCGGTCCCGCTCGCCTGCCACCAGGACGTCCATGGGCCGGCGTCCCGCCGGAATGCCGTAGGGACCGAGCTGCTTCACCCGCGCCTCGAACTGCCACAGCTCGACGCCGCGCGGATCGTCCGCGGCCAGGATCACCGCGGGACCGCAGCCTCGCTGCTCGTACACCCCCGTCTCGGGGCTGATTCCGTACGGACACTGGCCGGTCGTTACCACGACGCCGCTGTCGAGGATCTTGACCTCGCTGCCCGCCCCCAGTCCCATCGTGGCGGAGGCGCATCCGGCGAGCAGAACCGCACCGGCGAGGGTGGCGACACGAATCATCCGCGTTCCTTTCGTTGTTTTCCGCGCGATCCGGGCTCCCGCGCCCGGCACGACCACGACGTATCACATTAGCATTTGCCGATCGCGACGTGACGACGCGACGCCGCGTCGCGAACGGGCGGCGCTGGGTTCTGGCGGAACGGCGCGTGCGCTGGTATCCTGCGCGCCCATGACCATGCGTATCGGCATCCTCGGCGCGGGTGCGATCGGTTCCGTCGTCGGCGGGCTCCTCACGAAGGCCGGGCAAGACGTCACGCTCGTGGACCAGTGGCCGGAGCACGTGGAGGCCATGCGAGCGCACGGCCTCCGGCTGAGCGGCACGTGCGGTGAGCATCTCATCCGCGTCAACGCGATCCATCTCCACGAGCTGCAGGCCGTGGCGGCGCCTTTCGACGCCATCTTCCTCGCCATGAAGTCCTACGACACGGAATGGGCGACCCACCTCGCCCTCGGTTATCTACAATTGCCCGACGGCGTCGTCGTCGACTTCCAGAACGGCGTCAACGACGAGCGGGTGGCGGCGATCGCGGGCCGCCCACGCACCCTCGGGTGCGTGATCACGATCGGCGCCGGGATGTACGAGCCCGCGCACGCCATCCGCACCGACCGCAGTCCCGTCGGCTTCAAGATCGGCGAGCTGGACGGATCGGAGACGCCGCGCGCGCGTGCGCTCGTCGCCATCCTCGATGCGGTGGCGCCCACGCGGCTCACGACCAACCTCTTCGGCGAGCGATGGTCGAAGCTCTCCGTCAACTGCATGGCCAACGCGCTCGCCGGTCTCAGCGGCCTCGGCTCCGCGGAGATTCGCAGCGAGCCCGGCGTGCGGCGCCTCGCCATCCATCTCGCGGCGGAGGTGATCGAGGTGGGACGGGCGTGCGGGCACGAGGTGGAGCCGATCTTCGGCATCGAGGCGGGACGGTTCGTGGATGCCGCGCACGGCCGCGGCCTCGCGCAGGTGGAGGACGACATGGCGGCGGCCGCGAAGCGTCTGGCCGGGGGCCGGCCGTCGCTGCTCCAGGACGTCATGAAGGGACGCCGCACCGAGATCGATTACCTGAACGGCTACGTCGCCGATCAGGGCCGCCGGGTGGGTGTGAAGACGCCGTTCAACGACGCCGTGGTGGCGGAGGTGCACCGGCACGGCGTTGGTCGCCTGCGTCCCGATCCGCGCAACCTCGAGCCGCTGCTGCGCATGCTGGGGTCCTAGCATCGCCGCCTTCGATCTCGTCGTGATCGGGTCCGGCCCCGCCGGACAGAAGGGTGCCATCGCCGCCGCCAAGCTCGGCAAGCGGGTGGCGGTGGTGGACCGGAAAGCGCGGATCGGGGGCGCCTGCCTCCACACGGGGACCATTCCCTCCAAGACGCTGCGGGAGGCGATCCTCTACCTGAGCGGATTCCAGCAGCGTTCGTTCTACGGCAAGGACTACGCGCTCAAGGACACGATCTCGCTCGCCGACCTCGCCTTCCGCGTGAACGCGGTGATGGCGCGCGAGGGCGAAGTCGTGCGCGCGCAGCTCAAGCGCAACGGCGTCGCCCTCTTCGACGGGACGGCGCGGTTCGTGGACGACCGCACGCTCGAGGTCGAGACTCCCGATCGCCGCGAGCGCGTCGCCGCCGAGCACGTGCTCATCGCGTGCGGCACCCGCCCCGCCCGTGACGCCGGCATCCCCTTCGACGGCGAGCGCGTGCTCGACACCGATCAGCTCCAGCAGGCGCGCGGCATGCCGCGCGAGCTCATCGTGGTAGGGGCGGGGGTGATCGGGGTCGAGTACGCCTCGATGTTCACCGCGCTCGGCGTGCGGGTCACGCTCATCGAGCAGCGGGCGACGATGCTCGACTTCGTGGATCACGAGATCGTGGAGTCGCTCACGTACTGCATGCGCCAGCGGGGGACGGTGTTCCGCCTCGGGGAGAAGGTGGTGTCCGTTCGCCTGAACGAGGGCAGCCGCGTGGTGGCCGAGCTCGAGAGCGGCAAGCAGGTGACGGGCGATACCCTGCTGTACGCGGTGGGGCGTCAGACCAATGCCGACCTCCTCGATCTGGCCGCGGTCAATCTCAACGCCGATCCCCGCGGGCGCATTCCCGTCGACCAGCAGTTCCGCACCGCGGTGCCCCACATCTACGCCGCCGGCGACGTCATCGGCTTTCCCGCCCTCGCCTC
>DASXSB010000125.1:0-33659 GCA_036506275.1 Candidatus Methylomirabilota bacterium
TTCCTTGAATTCCTCGCGCAGATGCTCGGTGGCGGCGGTCGGCAGCTCGGGCCCGAGGCCGCTCGCGGACGCCATGAAGTCGATGGCCTCCGCGGAGAGTCCCGCCGTCTCGCAGAGTTGCTGGAGCGACTGCTGATCGAGCGTGCGCAGCGCCGGACTCGTGAGCGTTTCCGCCGAGAGCTCCGCCTTCTCGGCGTCGCTCAATTCTTTCAAGCGGCGCACCACGGAGTCGGCCCACAGGTCGTCCGGAGTTTTTTCTTTCTCAGCGCCCTGGAGGTCGTAGAGCGTGGCGAGCGCGCGCACGTTCTTGATCCGCTCGCGGCGTCCGCGCAGGTGAAAGAACGCGTCCGGATTCGACTGCACGAACGGACGCAGCGAGAGCCCCATTTCCTTCACGTAGTGGCGCGTGAGCTCGTGACGCTCGGGGATGCGCATCGCGCCCGCTTCGCCGTAGAGGCCGCCCTCGAACCGCAGCGTGCGAGCGCGCCCGCCCACGTGTCGCGTCTCCGCTTCGAGGATGGTGACGCGGTGGCCGCGCTGCTCGAGCTCGTAGGCGGCGCAGAGACCGGCGAGCCCGGCGCCGAGCACGACGACGTGGACCGGCCGCGCCGGCTGCGCGATGGCGCGAAGGTCGTCGAGGAGCGACGTCCCGAGCGCCGCGCCCGTGGCGAGCCCGGCCCGGCGCAGGAACTGCCGCCGGGAGAGCTCGCCCACGAGCGCCGCGCCCGGCATTCCTACTGCAGCGGCGAGAACGAGGCAGGCAGGACGATCTTCGTCTCCTGCGTCAGGAGCCGATCGCTGCCGCCCGGAGGCGGCCAGATGCCTTTCTCGCGCGCCTCCGCGCGGATCTTCATGCGCTGGTCGAGGCTCGAGTACGCCCAGATGTGGACGAAGCCGTTGGCCTTCCCGAACTCGACCCCGCCCGCGAGAACGACCGGGGACAGCTTCATCCGCTCCGGGAGCTTCGCCTCCCAGCCGGCGGCTGTGTCTGGGAGCGTTCCCGACTTCAGCGTGTAGTAGCGCAGCTCGAAGATCGGCCCGATGTTACCGGGACGGGCCTCGGGCACGAACGAGAACGGCACCACGATCTCCGACCGCATCTCGCGCACGAAGTCGCGGATCTTCGGCGGCCAGTTGGCGTCTTTGGCGGCCTCGCCGCGGATACGGGCGCGCTCGGCGAGATCACGGTAGCTCCACACGTGGATGATCTCGTTCAGCGGACCGATCTCCGTGTGCCAGAAGGCCGTGAGCTCCGAATACTTCTTGCGGTACTGGTAGGCGTCGCCGAAGCGCTTCTCCACCTCGGCGAGGCTGCCCGGCGCGATGCGGTAGGTCCGGATCTCGTAGATCACTGTGGACTCCTTTCGCTGTTGAGAGGTCCGCGAAGTGCGACGCGCTGAGGTTCTATCACACTCACGTCCGAGTTTCTCTTCCGGCGCGAGTCTGGCCCGACCGCCCGCCCGACCGGACAACGCGAAAACGTTGTTAACATGCGATCTTCCCGCGCAGGAGCCGGCCTGTGTGGGCGTGTCGCCCCTGTTTACGTTTGCGTTACGGCCCTCGCGGCGGCGCACCGTCCGCGCGAACGCGGACCTCCCGCCTCGCTAGGCGAGGTGAATCCTACCGATAAGCCGGGCCTGGGCCGGCCACTTTTGTCGATTTTCGCCCTGACGCACGCGATCGATACGCGCGTTTACACCGCGGACGGCGGAGTACATCGGTAGGACCGTCGGTGGATGTTACGAACTCGAGCCAAAGAGCCATCCTCGGTACCGATAGTCGCGCCCTAAACCCTTGATGTGTTGCACTTCTCAGCTATGGCACGCAACGTGCTTTTCACCGCGCTGACTTCAATGACCCCGCCTAATGCTGCGCCAGCGGACGATCTCGTCGACGCGGTGCTCGATACGTTCCCGGATGGCCTGTGCCTCCTTACGCCCACCGGGATCGTGCTCAAGAGCAATCAGATCGCCGCTCGCTTTTTCGGCCTCGACCCCCACGAGCTCACGGGACGTCCACTCGACGCCGTAGCGGCTCTCCCGTCCGTCGGTCCCGGGTTCATACCGGAAGTGGTTGCAAGCGGCGCCGTGGCGAGCATGGTGGCCGAGCTCCACGAGGGACGCCGGGTGCTGATGTCGGCACGGCCGATCTTCTCCCGGTCCGGCGAGCCCCTGCACGTGGTGCTCGTGCTCCGAGACGTCAGCAGCATGAGCAGGCTCGTGGCGCGGGTGCACGAGACCGCGCCCACGCAAGCGAACGCGTGGAGCGACATGCGGCACGGGGTGGGCAGCGAATTCGGGGCGTCGTGGGTGGCCGCGAGCGGCGTGATGAAGGCCGTGTACGCGCGCGCGGTGGAATGCGCGGAGACGAACTCGCCGGTGCTGGTTCTCGGCGAGACGGGCACGGGGAAGAACCTCATCGCCCGCTTGATCCACGCGCGATCGAAACGGAACGCGGGGCCGTTCCACGAGGTGAACTGCGGCGCCTTCCCGGAGACGCTGATCGAGGCCGAGCTGTTTGGCTATACACGCGGCGCGTTCACCGGCGCCGATACGCGCGGTAAGCCGGGCATGCTGGGAGTCGCGCACGGGGGAACTCTGGTCCTCGACGAGATCGCCGAGCTTCCCGTCGCCCTCCAGGTGAAGCTCCTGCGCTTCCTGGACGTCGGCGAGATCTGGCCCATCGGAGCGAGTCGGGCTCGGCAGCTGGACGTCCGCATCATCGCTGCCACGAACACCAATCTCAACTGCGCGATGGACGCCGGACGATTCCGATCCGATCTCTTCTATCGCCTCAACGTCCTCACCATCCACATGCCACCGTTGCGTGAGCATCCCGAGGATCTTCCCGCTCTCGTTGACATGATGGTGGCGACCCTGGAGCATCGCCTCGGACGACGTCGGCGGTTTTCGCCGGAGGCGCTGACGGCGCTCGCCGCGTACTCCTTCCCCGGCAACGTGCGGGAGCTGTGGAACATCGTGGAGCGTGTCGTGATCACGACGAAGCGACCGGTCGTGGAGGCCGACGACCTGCCCCCCGAGATCACGGAAGCGGTGGGGGCGTCTCTGCGCGCGGAGCCGATCGGCAAGAGCTTGAAGGAGGTCCTCCGCCGCGTGGAGGCTTCGCTCGTGCGGGACGCGCTCGCGCGGTACGGGACGCAGAGCCGCGCCGCCAAGCACCTGGGCGTGGGTCAGGCCACCATCGCGAGGAAAGCCAAGGAATACCGCCTCGGCGACTGACGGGACCGTCGGCGCTATCCGCTTGCCCCCCTCTCCCGATTCATTTCTGGATCGACATCGCCAGGCCCGCAGAACTATCGGTTAGACCAACCTTTAGGTCGCAGTACGCGCGTCACGGCGTACCCAAGGCCTTCTCCTCCCATCCGACGTTGAATAACGACGGGACCCGGCATCACCGGCCCCAGCGCCGCCGCCGTGCTGGATAAGCGTGCGTCAGCGCATGCCGTTCGCAACGCGGTCGCGTCCGCGTCCCAGCTTGGTCTGCTTCGTGCAACCTGCCCGCCCCCGTGAAGGTTTGGCGGAACCGTGCCGACGTGAACCCGAGCGCGAGAGCGGAACGATGACACAAGACAACCACGCGAACGGATGTGTGCTGATGGTCCATCTCGCGCCGACGCACCAGGGGCTCGGCGACGTCGGCCGAGCGCTGGAGCCGCTCGGTATCCCGTACGAGGTGCTCGAGAGCGGACGCCAGCTGCGGTGGGCGCCCACGCTCGTCCTCCGGGTACCGCCGGACCGCCTGGAAGAGGCGGTCCTGGCGCTGGAGCTCAAAGGGTTTCCGCACGTGCTGGCGTATCAGTCGGAGCGCCCCGTCTGACGTCGCGGACGGCGCTCGGCAGACGACCTCGGGCTAACAGGCGGCTCGCTCCCGGGGTGGAAGAGGTGTGGGTGGCGAGCCGCCGAAACGGGCCATAGGGCCCGTAACAGGGAGGAGACGGAGATGGTGATGATGCTCAGCTACATGCTCGACAGGCTGCTGGCGCCGCTGCGCAACGAGCGCGGTGTCGTCTCGGTGGAGTGGATCATCCTCGCGATCGTCATCATGGTGGCGATCGTGGCGGCCTTCGCGCCGACGCTGCAGACGGCGCTCACCAACGGTGTCACCGCCGTGAGCAACGCGCTCACAACGCAGGCGGGCAACGCCGCTGGATCGTAGGACCCGGTCGTAAGCGAAGCGGGTGGCCGGAGCGCGTCTCGCGCCCCGGCCGCCCGGTCGAATTCGTTACGGAGGCAGATCATGCGAGGTGTGGTGAAAAGCGAGCGCGGGACGTCGAGCATCGAGTTCCTGTTGATCGCTCCGTTCTTGCTCTTCATCCTCTTCGCGAGCGTGGAGCTCAGCCGCGCATGGTTCACGATGAATCTGATGACCACGGCCGCGCGCGAGGCCGTCAGGGCCGGCGTGGTGGCGGCGCCTACCAACGTGACGGCCGCCGGCAACGCCCGCCTGACCCAGATCTTGGCGGCATCGCCATCGACAGCGGGCTGGACGGGCGGCGTGACCTGTAGCGCCAACCCCTGCGCGCCCGACGCGGTAGTCACCGCGACCGTCTCATTGAATTTCACAACCGTGGTGCCCAATCTGCTGCCGATGCTGAACCCGATCGTGCTGCAGCAGACGGCGAGCATGCGTTACGAATAGCGGAGAACCCAAATGCGACGACGCTTCGTCCTCGTTCTGATCCTGGCTTCCGTGGTCGGACTGCTCGCGAGCTTCCTCGTGTACCGCGTGTTGAGCGAGGTGGCAGCGGCGGCGCGGCCGGACAGGTCTTCGATCGTGGTGGCGGCCGTGAACATGGGGATGGCCGACACCATCACGAGCGAGCACGTCAAGCTCGTGCCCTGGCCCAACTCTTCCATCCCGTCTGGCGCCATACGGTCCGTGGCTGACGCCGAGAACCGAGTGGTCCGGAGCTCGATCGTGGCCGGGGAGCCGCTCCTGGACGCCAAGCTTGCCCCGCAGCTCTCGGGCCGGGGCGGGCTCATGCCGATGCTCGTGCCGGACGGCCTGCGCGGCGTCACCTTCAAGGTCGACGACGCCACCAAGGAGAGCGGCTTCGTGCTGCCGAACAGCCGGGTCGACGTCCTCGTCAGCATGTCGAAGACCCCGGGCTCGCAGGACAGGATCTCGAAGGTGATCCTGCAGGACGTGGGCGTCCTCGCCGCCGGACAGACCGTGGAGCTACGCGACAACAAGCCGGTCACGGTCACGACCGTCACTGTCGCGCTGTCGCCCATGCAGGCCGAGCGTCTCGCGCTGGCGCAGTCGGAGGGCAAGCTCACGCTCGCCATGCGCAACCTCCGCGACAACAAGGTCGTGGAGACCCGCGGCGTGACCTCCGCCTCGCTGCTTGCCGACTCGTCGGCGCCGGCACCGGCGCCGGTCCGGACGGCGAAGGCGCCCGCGCCCCGGCCGATGGAGGTGGGCGCGCCGCTGCCGCCGCCCAAGGTCGAAACGTACGCGATCACGGTCGTGCGCGGCGGAAAGTCGGCGGAGCACGTCTTCGTCCGCGACACGACGCAGGAATGGGTCGAGCAGACGGGCAGGAAGTGAAGCCGTGGCCGTGAGGCCGCGAGGGGAGAGAGCGATGAGAGCTGCAGCGCTCGCCGTGTTCGTGCTGGGAGCCGCGCTGGTTGCCACCGGCGCCCACGCGGCCGATAACGGGAAGGCCGGTGACACGGACCGCATCTACGTCACCATCGACAAGACGCAGGTGGTGGAGCTGGCCACGCCTCCTACGAAGGTCTCGGTGACGAACCCCGGAATCGCGGACGTGGTCGTCATGACGCCGACCCGCATTCTCGTGAACGGCAAGGCCACCGGGGAGACGTCGTTGCTTCTGTTCTACGGCACCAACCTCCGCCATTACGACCTCATCGTCCAACCTCCGCCGACGTTGTCGTCACGGTCGCCGCTCGTCCCGGACACGGCGTACCCGGTGGAGATCCTCCGGGCAGGGCGTCCTAGCCATCACCTGTTCGTCCGCGATGCAGAGTCGGCCTGGGTGCCGCTCGGCGGCGGCCGGCTGGAGGGCGAGGCGCTCCCAAAGAGCGAGGCACCTGTGAAGTGAAGAACTCTATTTTTATCCTTTGCTCGCTATTTTTGATTGCAGCATGGGGGGCGGCGCCGGGCGTGGCGGGCGCTCAGCAGGGACCAGTCCGCCTCGAAGTCACCATCGGCAAGTCGCAGGTGGTCGACCTCAAAGATCCTTTCACGCGCGTTTCCGTGACGAATCCCGGCATCGCCGACGTATTCACGATTAGCCCGAACCAGCTTCTGCTCAACGGTAAGACGCCGGGGGTCACCTCGCTCATCGTGTTCTATCCCGACCGGACCATCTTCTTCGACGTCGTCGTCCAGACGGACATGGCGCTGCTCGTCGAGCGTCTACGCGAGATCGCGCCGCGAGACGACATCCAGGTCCAGGCCGCGCAAGATGCCATCATCGTCCGCGGTACCGTTTCCAGCGAGCAGATGATCCCCGGGGCGGGCGCCGTCGCCGCCGCCTTCGCTCCGAAGGGGAGAGTCATCAACCTCCTTGCCCTTGCCGAGGTCAAGCCGCAACAGATACTGCTCCAGATGCACGTCGCCGAGGTCGCTCGCGAGGCTCTGAAGGAGCTGGGCTTCAGCTGGAGAGCGCTCGGGAAGACCCTCCAGGGAGCGGCCTTTCCAGGGTTCCCGTTCTTTCCCGCCCTTGGACTCCTCGGTGGCGTCCAGACAACGAGCGGCGCCATCCAGAACGTGCGGACGCCGGAGTTCGACTTCAATACGGCGCAGGCGGGGAGCGGCTTCTTCCTGTCGTCGGGCGGCCAGCGAGACTACGCTGGTATCGCGCAGGCGCTCGCCCGCCGGAACGCCTTGCGTACGCTCGCCAAGCCAAACCTGATCACACAGAGCGGCAAGGAAGCGAAGTTCATCTCGGGCGGCGAGTTTCCGTTTCCGGTCGCGCAACAGAACAACACCGTCACGATCGAGTTCAAGGAGTTCGGAGTGAGCATCCTCTTCACGCCCGTCATCATGGACGGCGAGATCGTCAATCTGAGAGTGCGCCCGGAAGTGTCCACGCTGGACTTCACCCAGGGACTCATCATCCAGGGCTTCCGGATCCCGGCCATCCGCAAGAATCAGGCGGCGACCTCACTCAACTTGAAGGACGGAGAGACATTCGCCATGGCGGGTTTGATCAATAACCAAGTCCGCCAGGAAGTCTCGAAGGTGCCGCTGCTCGGCGACATCCCGATTCTGGGCACGTTGTTCCGCAGCATCCGCTTCCTGAACGACGAGACCGAGCTCCTCTTCCTGGTCACGGTCAAGCTCGTCAACGCGGCTCCCGCGGGGTCGGCGTCCGTCCCCGACGCGACCAAACTCATGGAGCTGCGCGAGGAGGAGAAGAACGAGTTCACGATGATCCCCGGATTCCCGGGTGTGGGCGAGGTCGTGGATCGGCCGTTCGGCAAGAGCAGTCTGGAACCGCCGGCGGCGCGCTGATGCCATCACCGTCACTCCGCGCCGTGCTCGTGGATTCCGATGCGTCCTCGCGGGCGGCCATCCGAAGGCTGCTCACCGACATCCCGACGGTGACGGTCGCGGGGGAGTGGCACACCGTCGCTGACGCGCTCGTCGGCGCTCCCGCGACGCGGCCCGATCTCCTCATCGTGGAGGTGCCGGCGGAGGCGGACGGAGGCGCGCTCGGCGTAACCGGAATCGAGCAGCTCGTACGAAAGCTGCCGGACACGGCAATCCTCGCCACCGGCGGCCGACTGTCGGGGGATCTCGTGATTCGCGTCTTGCGGGCGGGCGCCCTCGAGTATCTCGCTCGCCCCGTCCAGCGCCCCGATCTGGTCGCCGCCCTCGAGAAGCTGGCTCGCTTCCGCGGTACGACCACGCCGCGTCCGGCGGGACGAATCACGTCAATCTACTCTCCCAAGGGAGGTCTCGGGGCCACCACCCTCGCCGCCAACCTCTCTGTCCTCATCGCGGAGCGTAACGGCGGCAAGACGCTGCTCATAGAGCTCGACACACGCCAGTCGGATGTCGTGACCTTTCTCGATCTCACGCCGCGATACTCGATCCTGGACGTCCTCGAGAGCTGCCATCGAATGGATGAGTCGCTGCTGCGGGGACTCCTGACTCGTCACGCCAGCGGCCTCTCGATCGCGCCCGGGCCCACGCGCCACGAGCGCGCCCACCTCGCGGCGGAGGAAGTGACGGCCGCTCTTCAGACTCTGAGCTCGCACTTCGATGAGGTCTTCATCGACCTCAAGCACGACCTGGCGCCGGAGACAGTGGCGGCCCTGGAGGTCTCCGACGTCATCCTCTTCGTGACCGGTCTCGACGTCGCTTCCTTGCGGGCGGGGGCGGCGGCTCTGACGTCGTTCCGGCACCTCGGACTCGATTCGAGAAAGGTCAGGATCGTCGTCACCCGGGACCGTAGCGGTGACGATGTCACCGTGAAGCATGCGCGGGAGACCCTCGGCCTCCCGGTGTACTGGCGCACGCCGAGCGACTACCGAACGGTGGTGGCCGCCATCAACGCCGGGCGGCCGGTCGTATCCCTCTCGCCGCGGACGAAGGTTTCCAAGAGCATCCGCGAGCTGGCGGCGAAGCTCTGCGGCGACTCGGCGAAGGGGAGCGGCCCGAAGCGGCGCGCGGCGTCGCTCCTTTCCATGGCGTGGCCTATCAAGCGCCTCTCGGGAGCGTAATCCATGCCCCTCTTCCGTAATCGCAACCAGGAAGACGGCACCGCGATGGCCGTCATCAACGGCACCAGCACCGGAAATGGTCAGCCGCCACGCCGTGTCGACGCCGCCCGGTACCAGCTGAAGACGCGCGTGCACCGGCAGCTCATCGAACGTCTCGATCTCACCAAGCTCGCGACCCTGCCCATCGACGTCGTGCAGCAGCAGATCCGTCGCATCGTCGAGGACATGCTGGTGGCCGAGGAGACGCCGCTCAGCCGGCAGGAGCGCGACGAGCTCGTCCGTGAGGTCCAGCACGAGACGTTCGGCCTCGGCCCCATCGAGCCCCTCATGCAGGATCCGACCGTGGCCGATATCCTCGTCAATGGCGCCCATGACGTGTACGTGGAGCGGCACGGCAAGCTCCAGCGCACGGACGTGATCTTCCGCGACGACGCCCATCTCATGCAGATCATCGACCGGATCGTGGCCGCGGTGGGGCGGCGCGTCGACGAATCGTCGCCGATGGTCGACGCCCGGTTGCCGGATGGCTCCCGCGTCAATGCGATCATCCCGCCCCTCGCCCTCGATGGGCCTGTGCTCTCCATCCGCCGATTCGCCCACGATCCCCTGAAGATGACGGACCTTCTCGCCTTCGGAACGCTGACCCCCGCCCTCGCCGATGTCCTGCGCGCGGCCGTGCATGCGCGGCTCAACATCCTGGTCTCGGGCGGCACGGGCGCCGGGAAGACGACACTGCTGAACGTGCTGTCCAATGCGATCCCCGATTCCGAGCGCATCGTCACCATCGAGGACTCGGCGGAGCTGCAGCTCCAGCAGGAACACGTCGTGCGGCTGGAGACGCGGCCGGTCAACATCGAGGGCAAGGGCTCGGTGACCCAGCGCGATCTTGTCCGCAACGCTCTCCGCATGCGGCCGGATCGCATCGTCCTCGGCGAGGTGCGCGGAGCTGAGGTCCTCGACATGCTGCAGGCGATGAACACCGGTCACGACGGGTCGCTCTCCACCGTCCACGCCAACTCCTCGCGCGACGCCCTCTCCCGGATCGAGACGATGATTCTCATGTCGGGCATCGCCCTCCCCGTGCATGCCATGCGTGACTACGTCGCGTCCGCGCTCGACGCCATCGTTCACGTGGCGCGGCTGAGCGATGGCACCCGAAAGATCGTGCGGATGACGGAGATCGTCGGCATGGAGCAGGACATCATCACCACCCAGGACATCTTCACGTTCGAGCAGGAAGGGATCGAAAAGGACGGACGCGTGCGCGGCTTCCACCGCGCCACCGGAATTCGACCAAAGTTCAGCGAGCGGCTGCTGCGTGCCGGTATCGAGCTTCCCTCCGACCTCTTCAATCCAGCCAAGCGGCAGGCGGCGGCATCATGATCCTCACGGCGGCGCTCCTCGTCTTTCTGGTCATCATCCTCGTGGCCGTCGGCGGATGGTGGCTGTGGCAGTCGCGCGAACGGCTGCGCCGGCGCCTCGGCAGCGTCGGTGCCGGCCCCGCCGAGGCCCAGCTGCTGAAGTCGGACGCCGCGCCTTCGTCGTCCTTCGATCTCATGGCGCGCCGGAGTGCGCTCGTCAACCAGGCGACGGCGCTCGCCGAACAGGCCGGATACAAGCAGTCGGCGGGTGACCTCCTCCTCCTACTCCTCGTGTTCGGCGTCGTGGGCGGCGTTCTGGGTATCTGGCGCCTTGGCAACGTGGGCGGCGCGATCATCGCGACGTTGGTTGCGGCCTCGCTCCCCGTGCTGTACTTCGTGTACCGGCGGGCGCGACGACTCCAGGCCTTCCAGGAGCATTTCGCCGACGCCGTCGACATGATCTCGCGCTCGATGCGCGCAGGAAACGCGCTCCCGACCGCCATCCAGCTCGTGGGCGACGAGATGGCCGATCCCATCGGGCAGGAGTTCCGGCAAGTGTCGGAGGAGATCCGCCTCGGTCTCGACCCCGCCGAGGCCCTCGGCCGGCTGCGAGCACGCGTTCCGAACGAGGACGTGGCGTTCTTCTGCACCGCCGTCAACATCCAGCGCGCGGCGGGCGGTAACCTCGCGGAGATCCTGGATCGCCTCAGTGACGTGATCCGGAAGCGCTTCGAGCTCTTGAGCCACGCCCGCGTCCTGTCCTCGCAGCAGCGGTACGCGGCGGTGTTCGTCGGCATGAGCCCGATCGTCTTTTGCATCATCTTCTACTTCATTTCACCCGGCTACTTCGATCCCCTCATCGAGTCGCCGAACGCGCCGATGCTCGTAGGGGGTGGGTTCGTCTCGGAGGTGATCGGCTTCGCGGTCATCTGGCGAATGGCCCGCATCAAGGTATGAGGATTATTCGATGACACTACCCATGCTCGCGCTCGCGTCGTTCGTCCTCATCGGGGGACTTACGTTCGCCGTCGGTGTCCTCTTGCTGCGATTGATGCCGGCATTCCGCGAAGAGCGCCTGGGCGGCCCTGCGCGCGCGGACGTGACGGGCTCCGTCCTTCGCTGGGAAGACGCGCAAAGCGATTGGCGCGCCGCCGTCGAGCGTCTCGGTCGCCGGCTGACGCCTCGAGACACCTTCGGATTCGAGCGGTACCGGCGCCGTCTCGTCCATGCCGGGTTCAACGATCCGCGTAGCGTTCCGATGTTCCTCGGCGCCAAGGCGGCTCTCGGCATCGCGGGCGTGTTCGTGTACTGGGCCTACGGCATCTACTTCCAGCGCGCGGTGCCGCACGTGATCCAGGTGTCGGTCATCCTCGGCGGTCTCGCATTCTTCCTCCCGGATCTCTGGTTGAAGGGCAAGGTGCGGGCGCGGCGACGTGACGTCGACCACGCGCTCCCGGATGTGCTGGATCTCCTGATGGTCTGTGTCGAGGCCGGCATGGGATTCGACTCCGCGGTGGCGCGTGTTGCGGAGCAGCCGGAAATGCGGCGCAGTCCGCTTCACCAGGAGCTCCTGCGCATGCACCTCGAGGTGCGGGCGGGGCGGCCGCGGGAAGAGGCCATGCGAGCCCTCGCCGAGCGCGTCGATACTCCCGATCTCCGGGCGCTCGTGAGCGCTTTCATCCAGACGGAAAAGCTCGGCACGTCGCTGGGCCGGACGCTCCGCGTCCAGTCCGACGCGTCGCGAGTCCAGCGGCGTCACCGCGCCGAGAAGAAGGCGCAGCTCGCGCCGCTGATGATGCTGATGCCGACCGTTCTTTTCCTGATGCCCGCCTTCATGCTCGTCGCCATGGCGCCTCCCATGCTGAAGATGCTGCAGATCTTCAATACCGTCGGTAAGTGAGGAGGGTTTCGATGATCCGCGCCATCCTGCTGGTCGTTGCGTCCACTGCCGTGTTGCTCGCCACCTCTCCGGTGGCGGCCCAGGAGCCGGTGGCGGAGGTCCGTACGTGGAGCGGGCAGACGCTGCGGCTGGCCCAACCCTCGTTCGAGGTCTTCTACACGATCCTCGTCAAGGCGCCGGAGGCTCAGGAGTCGTCGGATACCGCGCAGCCCGCGTCTAGCGGCAACACACCGATGCTGTTCGGCTCTGCCAAGGCGCTCTCGGGTGCTCTCGACAAGAAACCGGACCCGCTATCGGGACAGCGGCAAGCATCGTCGGTGACAATCGCGAAGGCCGGCGTGGAGACGAAGATTCCGCTCGCGAGCCTGGGCACCCTCGTCTTCTCGCGGATGCCCGTCGCGAGCACGCTTCCACCGTACCTCGCGCCTGCCCACTATCGCTATGCCGCCACCGCCCTGCTCGCTGACGGCAGCCGCGTCGAGGGCGACTACGTGAACCTTGGTACGACGATTCTGCGCGGGACCACTCCGCAAGGCCGCGTCGACATCCCGTGGTACGAGATCGAGACGCTCCGGTTGCAGTGGTGAAGGGAGCTCCCATGAAAATCGTGCGCGAGATCGTGCGCGAAGAACGTGGCAATGCGGTACTCCTCGGCCTCGGATTCATGCTCTTCCTCATCGCCGTGGGGGGCATCGCCATCGATCTCGCCTACCAGATGGCCGCCATCGGCGAGGTGGAACGGAGCATGGAGGCGGCGGCTCTGGCGGGGGCGGGGAAGCTGGGCTTCAACGACACCGTGTTCCCTGCGGTCCGGGCGGCGGCGCAACAGTACGCGCTGCTGAACCCGTACCACAACGCCCAGGCCCTGCCGATCACCCTCAGCGCGAACACCGGGAATGCCCCGAACGGCAACATCGTCCTCGGCGTGTGGACCAGCAGCACCGGGACGTTCACCCCATCGCTCGATGGAACCGTGGTCAATGCGGTTCAATGTCAGTGGCAGACGACGATCCCGACGTCTTATCTGCGCGTGCTCGGCTTCCAGACGCTCCCCGTGCGAGGGCAGGCGGTCGCGATCGCAAACCCGCCGCAGCTGCCGCCGCCGCAGTCCTGCGTCTTTCCCATCGGGCTGAGCAGCTGCCCGTTCCAGAACGGCGGGGCCTTCAGCTCCAGCGGGTGCGGCGTGAACGTCAAGTTCATCACCAGCAACGGTCAGGCGGGCTCGACGAATACGGCGGCGTGGGTGAACATGAACGGGCCTGGTACCCCGAACGCGCAGCAGCTCAACGCCCAGATTACGGCCGCTCAGAATGGAAACTGCAATGCGACGCCACCGAGCGTGGGCAACTCCGTCGGGACCAACAACGGTATGGCCAACAACGTCTTCCAGACGCTGAAGGACGCCTTCGTCGCCAAGTTCAACCAGTCCGTTGCCAGCCACACTAACTACATGGTCAAGGACGTCCACGACAACATCGTCTACAACGGCCCCGGATGGCAGGTGTACGTTCCCGTGATCCAGACGCAATGCAACGCCAACGGCACCACACAGGCCATCACTCAGGACCACACCGTTATTGGCTGGACGCGCTTCGTGATGACGCAAGCGTGGGACACCTCGGGGCACAGCTCGGGATGCGCCGTCAGCAACCCGGCCGACGCCGTCACGTCACCATGGTGCACGAACCCGCCGGAAGAGCTACGTGGCGGGGCGAGCCGGTCGATTTTCGGCTACTACGAGTGCGGTCTCATCGACTCGACGCCGGTGCTCGATCCCACGCCACGCGCAGCGCTCGGGAACCGGCTCCGGCTCGTGAAGACCAACTGACGCGGTCGGGCGCTCGACGAGGGCCGGGTGAGCCAGCCGCTGTCGAGTACCTATCCACCGTATGCGATACCGCGGACGTGGGCGGCCTGGCCGGCATCGATTTTTGTTTCGCTCGCGCTCCACGCCGCGGTATGGACCTTTCTCATTCTCGGCGCCGCGTTCACGACCGGCAATCCCATCCTCGAGGTCTTCCACGCCGAACTGACCGCCGAGGAGTCCCCGCGCGCTCGCGTTCGTCGTCAGGCCGCCGCCGGCGGTCCGGGTCTCGAGCTTCCCCCGCGCGGTGACGCGCGACCCTTGGGGCGGCGCGGGACGGCTAGTCCTGGTCCCGCGATCGCATCACTTCCCACGCGCGTCGCTACGCCATCCGAAGCGAGCCGCCCGGCGTCGCCACCGTCGGCGGCGGCATCCGGCGACACCAGCTCGCCCTCGCCCGCGGTGGCGCTCGGCAAGCTCGACTCCGCCGCCGATCTTCCCGCTTCACACGATCGTGCGGCGCCTTCGCTGCCGGCGCCGGAACGGACTTCGCCAGGGCTTCCCGCGCCCACGGCATCGATGCCGCTCCCGACACTGGTGTTGCCCCCGGCGCCGGCGTTCGCCGTGGCACCCGATGCATCGGTAGAGCCATTGCCATCCGCCACGACGGTGGTGATTGCTCCGACGCCGAAAATTGCCGAGACCCCACGCGAGCCGGACGCACCCCGCGCCGTGACATCCAAGCCGCCACCGCCGCGCGCTTCCGTCCGGGCACCGGAGCGGATGCTCCCGCGCGAAGGCAAGACCATCGCGCCGGCCGCACCGACGACGAGCGGAAGCGCGCGCATCGAGCCTCCCGCGGCCCCGCTCGTCTCCGCGCGCTCGGCGTCACCGCCCGCCGAGGACCATCCGGTCTTTCCGAGTGCGGAGGTGCTCACGCCACCGCCACCACCCGCGAGTATTCCTGCGCCCGCGGTTGCGGGACGGCCGGTTTCGGGCCTGACACCCTCGCCGGTGGCGGGCGAGGATGCCCCGATCGCGCAGACATCGAAGCCGGCGCCAGAACCCGCGGCGACGGCGCCACCGGTCAATTCAAATTTGACCCCACGGCCCGATCCGCTCCCCGGGACCGTTCCCTCTCGGACAGTCGTCGATGCCGGACCCACGTCGGCGCCGACGGCCGGTATCCCGTCTCCGCCCAGCACCGATCCGCTTGCCCGTGCGACCGAGTCGCGCCCACAACCGGACGCGAGGCCTTCCCGGGATCGCATCAGTAACGTCGCGGAGCCGCCGGCTCCGGCGCCGTCGCCGAGCCCGCGGGTGATCGCGCCCGTCGCGCCACTGGTCCCTGTCTCGCCGGCGCCGATAGCAGCGGGAAGCGGCGAACAACGGCCGGTGGAGTCGAGCTCAACGTCGCCGCTCAAGACCGACGGCGCACCAGCGGCGGCCGCGGCGACCACGACGTCCGTGATGCCGAACGCCGCCGGGAGCGGTCCGGTAGCGGCACTGAGCCCGGCCGTGCTCGGAGGGGCGGGGAAGGCAGCAAGCGCGGTAGCCGCGACACCGGGCGTGGCGACAGGAACGTCCTCGCAGGCGACAGCGCCGACACGCCAGAACGCGGCAGGAGTGGCGTCCTCGGTGAAGGGATTCGACTCGCCGCTACAAAGCAGCGCGGGTGTCGCCGCCAACGGGCAGCGCAATGCCGGTGGTGCGAGCGGCACCGACGCTACGGCAGGAGGCCGCGCGGCGGCACCCGGGGGCGCGGGAACGACTGCCGGCACGACCCCAGGAACGGTAACCGGAACGGCGGTGGGTACGCCAACGGGCGCGGGAGCGGGGACGCCCGCGGGAACGCTAACCGGACCGGGAACCGGGGCCGCCGCGGGAACTGCCGCGGGCTCCGCTCCCGCGGGGACGGCGCCGCCAGCGCCCGTTGGCGGCCGGATCACGATCAGCTCCCCCCGTGATGGCCTGCGCCTGGGGCCCGACGACGCGCCAGTCGTGGTGGTGGAGGGCGAGGTCGATGATCCCGACGCCACCGTCGTGTGGCTGTTCGCGAACGGCGTGAGGGTGCGCGCGCCTCTGACCGAGCGTCGCTTCCGTCAGGTGGTGCCCGTTCTCGAGAAAGACGTCCGGCTGCAGGCGGAGACGAGCGGCGCCGGCGATCGGCTGATCAGAAGCCAGGCGGTTACGGTTCACGCCGGCACCGTCACCGAGAGGGCCGCCGTCATCGTCGTCGACGCGCCCGACGTCCAGGTCACGGGGACATGGCGCGGGACTCCCGCACGCGTGGACGTGCCCGTCTACCCGGTCACCGTCAAAACGGCCGATCCGGCGAGCGGACTCCCCCGCGGTATCTTCTACCTCCGTAATCTCCGCGAGGGCGTCTACACGCTCTCCATCGGCTCATCGATCACGCTGCCCGAGAGCAGCGTGATGTACGTGCGCGCCGACGGCCAGGTCACGGCGCATCCGCTGAGCTCGCCGTCCGGCATGGTGTCGCGCATCGTCACCAAGCTGCTGATGCCGTTCGGCATTCTCTGGGATCAGAACGCCTGGTTCACGGGTCGCAGTGAAGGCGCCGACACCGTGACGAAGTTCCGGTTTCCCGAGGGCGTGAGCTGGACGGAACGAAAGTCGGAGCTGAGACGATGATGGCACGTCGGCCGGCCGGGCTCGCGACGGGGTTACCGATCGGCGCTCTGCTCGGGATGCAGAGCACGGACGGCGCGTGGCCGTCGTACGCCGGCAAGCGCGCCGTGAACACGGAGGCGACGGCGCTCGCGGTGCTCGCCCTCACCGCCGCCGGCGAGGTCGAGGCCGCCGAACGCGGCGCCCGCTGGCTCGCCCGCAATCAGCGCCTCGATGGGAGCTGGTCGTTCACGCCGGCGGTCGATGAGCCCTCGTGGGCGACGAGCCTGGTGGTCCTGGCCATGGCCGAGCGGGATCGTGACGTGGCCCTCCGCGGGGCGCGCTGGCTCCTCGCTGTGAAGGGACGCCGGCTCGGCGTGATGGCGTCGTTGCTTCACCGTTTCTCGCCGCGCGCGATGGTCGTCCGCATGGATCCCGATCTTCAGGGCTGGCCGTGGCGGAACGACGCCGCTTCCTTCGTGGAGCCGACCGCGCACGCGCTCACCGCGCTCAAGCGACTACGGCGGGAGCTCGGGGAGCCCGCCGAGCGCAGGATCATGGAGGCGGAGGCGTTGCTGTACGACCGGACGTGTCGCGGCGGAGGCTGGAACTACGGCAACTCGGTGGTCTATGACGTCGACCTTCCTCCCTATGCGGATGCCACCGCCATCGCGCTCATCGGACTTCAGGAGTCTCACAGGGAGGGCAGGACGCGGCCGAGCCTCGAGCTGCTTCGCCATCTGGCGTCGAAGGCGGGATCGGGCCTCGCGCTTGCGTGGACGGCGCTGTGCCTGGGCGCGTATGGCGAGCACGTCGAAGACCTCCCGCAGCGCCTTGCGCATCGTTACGCGGAAACGGCGTTCCTCGGCGAGACGAAGACGCTCGCGCTCGCCGTTCTCGCCACTCACGATCCCACCGCGCTGCGCCTGTGACGCGGATGTTGGACCGCCGCACTCTTCTCAAAGGCGCGATGGCGGCGCCGTTGCTGCACGCGTGCGGGTCGCCGCCGACACCCTGGCCGCGAGGCGCGTATCGCAAGCCCGATCGGTCACGGGTGGCGATCGTGCCGGCGCGAGAGTACGGGCCGCGGCTGGCGGACGTCCTCCGGAATGGTCTCGCGCTCTTCGATCTTCCCGTGAACGGGAAAACCATCGTGCTGAAGCCGAACTTCGTCGAGTACGACGCCACCGGCGTCATCAACACGCATCCGTCCGTGATCGCGGCGGCCATCGACGCCTTCCGGCGGCTGGGCGCGCGCCGCGTGACCGTGGCCGAGGGGCCGGGCCACGCTCGCGACGTCGAGCACATCATCACCGCGTCCGGGTTGCACGATGTCCTCCGGGAGTACCGGGCCGGCTACGTCGACCTGAACTACGACGACACCCGCCGCCTGGCCCTGCGGAGCCGCTATACCTCGCTCGGCTCGCTGCATCTCCCCGAGACCATTCTCGATGCCGATCTCGTTGTCTCCATGCCCAAGCTGAAGACGCACCACTGGGCGGGCGTGACGCTTTCCATGAAGAACTTCTTCGGGGTCGTGCCGGGCGCGGTGTATGGCTGGCCGAAGAACGCGCTCCACTGGGCCGGCATCCACGAGAGCGTCGTCGACATCAACAGCACGCTGCCCGTGAAGACGTTCGCCATCATCGACGGTGTCATCGGGATGGAAGGCAACGGACCCATCCAGGGAGAGCCCAAGCCGTGCGGCGTGCTCGTACTCAGCGACGATCTCGTGGCGGCCGACGCCACCGCCGCCCGCGTGATGAGCATCGATCCGGGGCGGGTCCGGTACATCGAGGAGGGGGGTCGCTTCCTCGGGAACATGGCGGCGGAGCGAATCGTGCAGATGGCGGATTCGATCGAGACTCATCGCACGACCTTCCGACTGCTCCCTCCCTTCGCCAGGCTACGGGCATGAGACGACCGATCCGGGCCCTCGCCGTCGCGATCGCGCTCTCGGCGGCGCCCATCGCCATTGCCGCCGGGGGTGTGACGGAGTTGAACGAGGCGGGCAAGGCGGCCTACGCGCGAGGCGATCTCGCGACGGCGGAGCGGCTCTTCCGCGAAGCGCTGGAGGCGGCGCCGGAGGAGTCGACCCTCCACTATCACCTCGCCGTCGTGCTCACGAAGCAGAGTCGCTGGAAGGAAGCAAAGGACGCCTACGAGCGGTGCTTGCGTCTGGGACCCTCCGTTGCTCTGAGGGCGGCCGCGATCGAAGGATTACGCTCGGTGACGCCGCTGGCGGAGAGACGCTACCGGCCGCCCGATCCGGAGCCCGCGCCCGTCGCGCGCCGTCGGGTCCAACGGCCGGCTGATCCTCCCGACACCGTGCGCCTGCGCCGGTGGGGCGGCAACTGGGTGGTGGAGGCGACCATCAACGACTTCCAGCGGGCGAACTTCGTTGTCGACACCGGCGCGTCGATCTGCTCCATTTCACCTCGGGTGGCGGCGTCGCTGGGCTTGATGACACACGACGCGCCCAGAATCCCTCTCATGACACCCGGGGGGCCGACGTCGGGGCTGCTCGTGAAGATCCCATCCATCCGACTCGGCGAGATGGAGGTGCGCGACGTGCCGGCCGTCGTTCATGCTTCGGTCGACTTCGCGGACGGGCTTCTCGGCAACACTTTTCTGCGGCACTTCACGATCACGCTCGACCCCGACCGAGGGCTTCTGACGCTTCAACCGAGGTGAGGCGTCGCCCGGCGACGCTCACCTCTCGCGCGTCAAGGCAGGAGACGCTGGCCCGCGGTGTATGACTGCAGACTCTCGTCGAACTCCGCGTCGCCCCGGCGACCGTGCCACCTGACGTACCAGCGCACTTCGGGCGCATACCAGTACTCGTCGAGGTCACGCTTGTTCGTCTGCCGCACGATCTTCACCGTCTGGAAACGTCCGGCCGGCACGTCGACCGCCTCCGTGCCGACGACCATGAACGTGTCGTTGAAGCGGGCGGTACCGTTCGGCTGCTCGAATACGCTCTCGCTCGTCCATCGCCGCTTCGGCTCCAATGGCCACATGAACCATGGCTGCGGCGGTTGCATCCGCGCCACCACCTTCGACTCGCTGATGACGGCTGCCCAGTGCAGATCGCGCGTGTAGTAGTGGTCGCTGTCCCCGAGGCGCACGACGTAGTACGAGACGCCTTTCACGTCCTTGATCTCTATGACTTCCGCCGTCTTGGTGCCGCGCTCGGCGCCGCTCGTCCATGCGTAGGTCCAGCGGTCGCCGGGCCTCCAGGTGGGTGGCCCTGACATCGCGGCGGGAGCGGCCGGAGGACGTCTGGAAGTTGACGCGGGCGTGCCACAGCCGATGAAGATAGGGATAACGACTGCGAGAATGGCCACGCCAGCCCAGCGGGTCACACATCGATGCTCGCACGAACCCCGCCGGGCATCTGTCGAAATTCGCCGGGCCAGACGGGGGTAGTGGATGACGACCGGACGGCCGTTCGATGCCGTGATCTTCGACATGGACGGCGTCCTCGTCGACTCCGAGCCGCTCCATTTCGAATCCACCGCGCGCGTCCTCGCCGACCTCGGCGTGCGTTTCACCGCGGAGGAGAACGACCGGTTCGTCGGCTGGACGGACGCTGCCATGTTCGACGCGCTCGTCGGGCGCCATCGTCTCCGCGTGCCGGCGCGCGACCTCGTCGCGCGAAAGATCGCATTCATGCTGGAGCTGGTGCATGAGCGCCTGCCCACGATGGCCGGGGTACCCGACGTCCCGCGGCGGCTCGCGGCCACCGGCTACCGGCTCGCCGTCGCATCTTCGGCGGCGCCCGCGCTCATCCGCGCCGTCGTGGACGCACTGGAGCTCAGCGCCCTCTTCGTCGCGCTCGTGTCCTCCGAGGAAGTGCCGCGAGGGAAGCCTGCGCCTGACGTTTTTCTCGAGGCGGCGCGCCGGCTGGCGGTGCCGGCCGCGCGATGCCTGGTGGTGGAAGACTCGCGCAACGGATTGCTCGCCGCGAAGGCGGCGGGAATGGCGTGTGTGGCCATCGCGTGCGCCACCACGCGCCATCACGACTTCAGCGAGGCGGACTGGCGCCTCGGCTCGCTCACCGAGCTGCTGGCGGTACTTCTTACGCGGCGCGGTGGCCCTTAAATGGGGGTAGAGTCCGCGAGATAGCCGCCTTACGACCCGCCGGCGAAATCGTCCAGATACCTTTTGGCGACTGCGCCATGAGTCCGGCGTGCTTGAGTGACTGCCATGCCCATTGCGTGGTGTTGACCCACCGGACAGCCCCGGACTCCACTGAGAGCAAGTCGTCGGGCGTGAGGCGGTGTCGCATCAGCCGGTTGACCTCGTTGATGATCTGGGCCGTTGGCGCGCTGCCACCGAGATGATGGACCGCTGTAAGGATCGGTAGGAAGAATTCGTGGCGTGGAGTGCGCCAGCCGGGCTTTCGGAGCTGTCGCGTTTTCGGCCGTCGAGATTTGACATCAATAATGGAGTCAGCGGTCGGCCGCTTCGACGTCGTCCCGACGCCGAGGGCCCTGTCGACGGTCTGCTTCTGTGTTTCCCACCCTCGGGCCATCGAGCGGAGTTTTTCATACGCGGCCGTTGAGATGCGGATGATCGGCATTCGCGCCTCCTGTCACAATGCGAAAGAGTGTCGCTTTGTAACAAATTAGCCACCGCTCGTCAAGGCCAGCTTTGCTCCCGAGCGGATCACCCTCGTCTTCTGCGAGTAGATGCATGCTGGGGGCGCGCCCGGTCTACACCTGCCGAGCTCGGGTTGGGATCCGGATCCCAGGCGTGACGGTCAGCCGACCTGGTAGCGCTCGATCGCCTTCCTGTCGAACGCGAGGCCGAGGCCCGGGCGCGCGGGGACCGTCAGCTCACCGCGCGCGAGCGTCGGCGTCTCCTCGAAGAGGCGCAGCGACCAGGGCATGTACTCCACGGTGAGGCCGTTCGGAACGGCGGCGACGAGATGGACGTGGATCTCCGGCACCAGGTGACTGACGACGGGAAGATTGAACGCCTCCGCCATACCCGCCACCTTCAGCCACTGCGTGATGCCGCCCACGCGCAGCACGTCGATCATGACGATGTCGATCGACCGCGCTTCGAGGAGATGACGGAAGGGCACGATGCCGTAGTGATACTCGCCGGCGGCGATCGGCGTCGTGAGCGCGTCCGCGACGCGCGCGAGCCCGGCGTAGTCGTCGTGGGCGACGGGGTCCTCGAGCCAGTAGAGATGGTAGGGCTCGACGCGCCGGGCGACGTCGATCGCGTGGTGGGCGGTCCAGAGCTGGTTGATGTCGCACATGAGGTCCACGTCGGGTCCGATCGCCTCGCGCAGCACGCGCACGCGCTCGACTGACGCCGCCACCGTGGGCTCGCTCCCGCACTGCATCTTCATCTGCCGGAATCCCATGTCGACGAGCCGGGGTCCGGCCTTGGCGAGATAGTCCACGGGATGCGCGCGCATGAGGGCCCCGCTCGCGTACGTGGGCACGCGCGTGCGGAGCCCGCCCAGGAGCGCGCACACCGATTGCCCCGCCGCCTTGCCCCGCAGATCCCAGCACGCGATGTCGATCGCGGACAGCGCGAGCGTGAAGATCCCGCCCGGTCCCGAGCTGCCGGCGGCGCGCCGACACTTCGCCGCGATCGCCTCCACCTGCGTGGGATCGTCGCCGACGAGCAGCCCCGCCAGTGCGTCCACGGCGGCCTTCAGCGCGGCCGTGAGCGCGCCGCCGAAGAACGTGAGTCCGATACCGACGAGGCCGGCGTCGGTCTGAAGCTCGAGGGTCACGAACTCGCGCGTGTCCGTGGGCGCGGGGAGCCCGACGACGAGCGGGTTGTCGGCCGGTGTGCGCAGCACGCGGGTGATGGCGCCGGTGATCTTCATCGGAGGCTTCCTTGGCCCGCAGGGTGCCCGGCCGGACGCGGCTGCCATGCGGAGGCGGTGAACTGCAACGCCGCGAGAGGGGCGGGCGCGGGCAGACAATGGTCGGCCGCGATCATCGCGTCGACGTAATCGTAGAGCGCGCGCACGAGCGGCGCGTCGTTGATCGAGTGAAACCAGAGCGCCTGAGCGTCGAAGAGCACGAGGACCACGTTGGCGAGCACGCAGGGGCCGAGGCAGCCGCCGATGGTGAGGTGGACGACGTTGCGGAGTCGCCGTCGTTCCCATTCGTCGTGGTAGAGGTTCGTGGGCACGGCGGGGAAGCCGTCGTCGGTACGGCCGCAGCAGCAGCCGGTGGCACACACGAACAGCTGACCGCGCGGGCGCACGATGTGCACGACCTCGCCGTCCGCGCGCACCACGGGGTTGCGGCGCGGCTCGGGCGTTCCGTTACGTTCGTCGGCGTCGCTCATTCAATGCTTCCCCGGACCGGCGGACGAGTATAGCCTTACCGCGCCATGGACCTTGGGATCTTCGATCACCTCGATCGCCGGGAGGGCGCGCCGCTCCACGAGTTCTACGAGAGCCGCCTGCGCCTGCTGGAGAAGTACGACGCGGCCGGTTTCTCCGCGTATCACCTCGCGGAGCATCACGCGACGCCGCTCGGCCTGGCGCCGGTGCCGGGGATCTTTCTCGCCGCGGCCAGCCAGCGCACGCGACGCATCCGGCTCGGCCCCTGCGTCTACTGTCTGCCGCTCTACGATCCGCTGCGGCTCATCGAGGAAGTGTGCATGCTCGATCACCTGACGCGCGGCCGCTTCGACTTCGGTGTGGGGCGGGGCATCGTGCCGTACGAGATGGCGTACTTCGACCTCCATCATCTGGAGACCGAGGAGATCTACCAGGAAGCGCTCGCCGTGATCCTCCAGGGGCTCACGAGCGACGTGCTCGATCACCGTGGGCGCCGCTACACGTACCGGAAGGTGCCGATGGTCCTTCACCCGTTCCAGCGCCCGCACCCTCCGCTGTGGTACGGGCTCGGTCACCTCGCGGGGGCGGAGTGGGCGGCCACGAACAACGTCCATGTGATCGCCAACGCGCCCGCGGAGGCGGCGGCACCGCTCTTCGCGCGTTACCGCGAGGTGTGGGCGCGCAAGCACGAAGGCGCGATGCCGAAGCTCGGGATCTCGCGGCACGTGGTGGTCGGCGCCACCGACGCGGAGGCGGAGCGCGTGGCGCGGCCGAACTATGCCGTGTGGTACGCGAACCTCACCAAGCTCTGGCGCGATTTCGGCTCCATCCCCATCCGCTTCGCGCGCGACTTCGACGAGGCGCGCGGGAGGGGTATCGCCATCGCGGGCACCGCGGCGCGGGTGCGGGAGGAGATCGAGCGCGAGATCGCGGGCAGCGGCTGCAGCTACTTCGTCTGCCGGCTCGTCTTCGGCAACATGAGCGAGGCGGAGTCGGCGGCCTCCGTCGATCGTTTCGTGGCCGACGTCATGCCGCACGTGGCAGCGCTCGGCACACCCGGGTGATCTCGCGGCTTACGGTTCCCGCCAGACCTGGAACGGAAACTTCCCGTACGATTTCCCGGCGAGAAAGAGTTCCGAAGACGACCGTCTCGTCGGGGATCGTTTCACACGACGGCGGATGTCGGGAAGCGTCATTTCTTCAGCGCGGGCAGGATCTCGCGCGTCGTCAGCTCGAGCTGGGCATCCTGATCGGCGCCGCCGAAGCGGAGCACGATGTGCCGCACGCCGGCCGCGACGAAGCTCTGCAGGCGCTCGCGACAGCTCGCGGGATCGCCGGCGTGCAGACCCTGGATCCGCGCGATGACCTCGTACGGCGCCGCGTAGTAGTTCTCCACGAACCGGTGAAGCTCGCGCTCCGCGGCGCGGGCGTCGCGGCCCACCGCGATGGTCGTGTAGAGCGCGGGCGTGAGCGGCTCCGTCCTGCCGGCGGCGGCCGCTTCGCGCTGAACGCGGGTCCAGCCCTCGGTCCACGCCTTCGGTGTCACGCTGTTGGGGAGCCAGCCGGCGGCGAGACGACCGGCACGGCGCGACGCCGCCTCCACTTCACCGCCCATCCAGATCGGCGGACCGCTGACGTGCGTGGGGGTGGGAAGCACGCGCGCTCCGCTCACGCTCCAGTAGCGTCCGTTCACGGTGGCGCCGGCGTCTCCCGCGCTCTGCGACCACAGCGCGCGGCAGACCACGATCGACTCCTCCAGCCGCCCCACGCGCTGTGCGAACGGGACACCCGCCGCCTCGAACTCCTTCCGCACCGCCGGCGTGTCGGGCGCGATGCCGACGCCGAGGATGACCCGACCGTCCGCGATGCGATCGAGCGTCGCCACCATGTGGGCGAGCACCAGCGGATGACGGAGGGCGGGAAGGAGCACGGCGGTGCCGAGACGCACCCGTCGTGTGCGGGCGGCGACGGCGGCCAGGAGCGTCAGGGGATCGAAACGCGGGCGCGCGAGCACGGAATCGCCCACCCACACGGAATCGTACCCGGCCGCCTCGATGCGCTCGGCCATCGCGAGGAGGGGGGCGGTATCGAAGCGCCCCGACATCACGGCCTCGCGCGTCGGAAGCAGGATGCCGACCTCGACGGCGGACACGCTCACGGCCGGGCATCCTAACACGGCGCGGGCGGGCGCCCGGCGCTCGCTCGCTGCGATAGAATCGCCCTGCCGGCCTTGCAGTACACATCACGTCGGCGGAGGCTCGCGTGGAGAACCGCACACTCGGCAAGAGCTCACTCAGCGTCTCGGCGATCGGCCTCGGGTGCATGTCGCTCTCGGGCGTGTACGGGAAGGCCGACGACGCCGAATCGGTAGCGCTCATCCATCACGCCCTCGACGTCGGCGTGAACTTCTTCGACTCCTCCGACGTGTACGGCTGGGGCCACAACGAGGAGCTCCTCGGCCGCGCGCTGCGCGGGCGCCGCGACCGCGCCGTCGTCGCGACGAAGTTCGGGAACATCCGCAAGCCCGACGGCACCGGCGGCGTCAACGGCCGGCCCGAATACGTCGCGCAGGCCTGCGACGCGAGCCTGCGCCGGCTCGGCGTCGATGTCATCGACCTCTACTATCAGCACCGCGTCGATCCCTCCGTGCCCATCGAGGACACCGTGGGCGCCATGGCGCGGCTCGTGGAGCAGGGCAAGGTGAAATTCCTCGGGCTCTCGGAGGCGGCGCCGCCTACGGTGCGGCGCGCGCACGGCGTCCATCCCATCACCGCGCTCCAGAGCGAGTTCTCGCTGCTGTACCGCGTGGAGGCGGAAGCGGCGCTGCCGACGCTGCACGAGCTCGGCATCTCGTTCGTCGCCTACTCGCCGCTCGGCCGGAGCCTCCTCACCGGGCGTGTGCGCGCCGCCGGCGACATTCCCACCGACGATCGGCGTCGTGATCATCCTCGCTTCAAGGACACCAACCTCGACAAGAACCTGGAGCTCGTGCAACGGGTAGAGCAGTTCGCCAAGGAGAAGGGCTGCACGCCAGGTCAGCTCGCGCTCGCCTGGCTCCTCGCGCGTAGTCGCGACATCGTTCCCATTCCCGGCACGAAGCGCCGCCAGCGGCTCGACGAGAACGCGGGCGCGCTCTCCGTGCAACTCACCGCCGACGACGTGAAGCGCATCGACGACGCAATCCCGGTCGGCGCCGCCGCCGGCGAACGCTACCCGGCGCCGCAGCTCAAGGCCGTGCAGCTCTGAGGCCGTTCGTCGTCCTGATCTCGATCGACGGGTTTGCAGACTTCTACTGGCGCGACGACCGGTTGAAGGCGCCCGTGCTCAGGGCGCTGGGCGAGCGTGGTGCCGTCGCCGACGGCATGGCCACCGTTTTCCCGAGCACGACGTGGCCCACCCACGTGAGCCTTGTCACGGGCGTGAGACCCGCGCGCCACGGTGTCATCGCGAACCACATCCTCAACCGCGCTACCCGCCGCGCCGAGGACCTCACGGGCGACCCGATCTACGATGCGGGCGTGTTGCTCACGGCGCCCACCGTGTACGACCGGGCGACCGCGGCCGGGTTGAACGTCGCTGCCATCGACTGGCCGGCGACGCGCCATGCGCCGTCGCTCGGATTCAATCTGCCGTTCTTCAAGGATCAGCATGTGTTCGAGACGCACACCGCACGCGCCGTGTGGAATGAGCTCGAGGACGCCGGGTTCCCGATGGACTGCCAAGGCGAGTGGGCGCTCCTGCCCAAGCGCTTCATGAAGGACACCATGGTCGCCGACGTCGCGAGCCACGTCGTGGAGCGCCACGCGCCCGACATGCTCCTGCTCCACTTCCTGTCCGCGGATAGCCACCAGCACCTCTATGGCCCACGGTCTGCCGAGGCATACTGGGCGCTCGAGCACATCGATACGTGCATCGGCCGTTTGCTGGAAGGCTTTCCCGTCGCGCTGCGGCGCCGGACTGCGGTCTGCGTCGTCTCCGACCACGGCTTCCTCCCCGTCGAGCGCGATATCCGGCCCAATGTGAGGCTCAAGCGCTTGGGGGCCGTGCGCGGGGACAACGCGGCGGGCTTCTCCGGGGAAGCGTGCTTTGTCGCGAACTCCGGCGCCGGCGCTCTCTACGCACTCGACGGTGACGCAGATACGCTCCGCATGCTGGCCAGCGAGGTCGCGCGAATGGAAGGCGTGGCGGCGATGTGGCCCCGCGCACGCTTCGGTGAGCTGGGACTTCCCAGCGAGCACGGGATGCTGCCCGACGTCATCTTCGAGGCGAAGCGGGGTTATCAGTTCTCCGACGAGATGGCAGGTGAGGATGAGAACGGCGTGCCCAAGTATCGCGGTACACATGGCCAGCGTCCGGACGCACCCGGCAATACCGCGTTCTTTCTCGCCTCCGGCGCCGGCATCGCCCCCGGGGCCACGCTCGCCAGGATCGAAAGCCGCGACGTGGCCCCCACTCTCGCTGCTCTCCTCGGTATCGCGATGCCGGAGGTGGAGGGACGGACCCTCACCGAAATCCTGGTCTGAGCGGGACGGTGACGAGCGCCGGCCTCCGAACGCGAGTTGGGCCCGGCCGTGATGCCGCTACTCCAGCGGCGCCAGCTGGGCCGGGTTGAGCTCGAGCCACACGCGCTCGTTCACCTCGAAGACCTCGTGCGGGCGCGCGGTGACGCGGAGCTGGAGCGCGCTTTCTTCCGGGCGCACCAGGTAGTCCCAGTGCTCGCCGAGGTAGGCGCGCTGCGCGACGTGGCCGGCGAACGTGCACACGCCGTCGGCGGCGGGTGGCCGTGACCGGAGGAGATGAATGCTCTGCGGCCGCAGCGAGAAAGCCACGCGCCCGCGCAGCGCGTCCGGCCTCGCGAAGGCGGCGAGCGCGATCGCGAAATGATCGAAGACCACCTCGCTCCCGCGCACCTCGCCCTCGAGGAGGTTGGTCCGCCCGATGAAGCCGGCCACGAAGCGCGTGCGCGGGCGCGCGTAGAGCGCGCGGGGATCGTCCGCCTGCTCGATGTGCCCCTGGTTCATGACCGCGATGCGGTCCGAGGTCACCATCGCCTCCGCCTGGTCGTGCGTGACGTACACGGTCGTGATGTGGAACTCGTCGTGCAGGCGCCGGATCTCGTAGCGCATCTCCTCCCGGAGATTGGCGTCCAGATTCGAGAGCGGCTCGTCGAGGAGGAGCACGGAGGGCTGGACGACGATGGCGCGCGCGAGCGCCACCCGCTGTTGCTGGCCGCCGGACAGCTCGGCGGGATAGCGGTCGCGGAGAGCGGCCAGGCGCACGACGCCGAGGATCGCATCGACGCGGGCGCGGATCTCGCTCCGCGGCCGCCGGCGCACCTCGAGGCCGAAGGCGACGTTTTCGGCCACGGTCATGTTGGGCCAGATCGCGTAGCTCTGGAAGATCATCGACATGTTGCGCTTCTCGGGCGGCAGCGATCCGGACGGCGACGAGATGACCTCGCCGTCCATCGAGATCGTCCCCGCCGTCGGGTTCAGGAAGCCGGCGATCATCCGGAGCGTCGTCGTTTTGCCGCAGCCCGACGGTCCCAGGAGCGAGACGAACTCGCCGGGGGCGAGCGCGAGGGCGAGGTTCTCGACAGCGGTCACGCTGCCGAAGCGGCACGTCACCCCCGCGAGGGCGAGCTTGCTCATGCCGACGTGCGGCGCAGCATGAAGTCGCGCCCGACCACGCGGAAGCCGGCCAGCACGAGCGCCACCGTGACGACCACCAGGATCAGGCCGATGGCCGAGAGGTACTCGAAGTTGCCCTCGTCGCTCTTGTCGAAGAGCAGTACCGACAGCACCTGCGTCCCCGTCGTGTAGAGGAAGATCGCCGCGCTCAGCTCGCGCGTGGCCGGGATGAAGACCAGGATGAACGCGCCCGCCAGTCCGCGCTTCAGAAGCGGGCCCACCACACGCCGGAGCGCGAGCACGCGACTGCCGCCGAGGATGCGAACGGCGTCCTCCAGCTCAGGGTTCAAGCTCCGGAGAGCGGCGTCGCTGTTGGCGTACGCGATGGGCAGGAAGCGGGTGGTGAAGGCGAGGATGAGGATCCAGGCGGTGCCGTAGAGGACCAGCGGCGGCGACGTGTAGGCCGCGTAGAACCCGATCGCGAGCACGATGCCGGGAATGACGAAGGGCGCCATGGCTACGTACGACAGCGCGCGGCCGAGGGGCACCAGCCGCCGGCGCACGATGTAGGCGATGGCGAGGGCAAGGCCGAGGGCGAGGGCGGCGGCGACGGCGCCGTACACGAACGTGTGCACGGTGGCGGCGCGCGTGATGGGCTGATCGACGACGACGAAGCGGAGATTGCGGAGCGTCACGTTGTCGAGGGAGAGACCGCGTCCCCACGCCTTCGCGAAGGCCGCCTGCAGCACCACCACCATGGGCAGGAAGAACGAGATCGAGGCGATGAGGAGGCAGTACGCGAGCAAGGGCCAGCGCCATCGCCCGAGCCGGAGAAGCCGCCGCTCGCCGCCCTTGCCGGTGAGGGCCACGTAGCCCTTGCGCGCGATGATGCGCTGCTGGAGCCAGAACAGGAGCACGGTGATGGCCACGAGCGGCATGGCGTAGGCGGCCGCCACTTCCACCCGCGGCGGGAACTCGAAGAACTGCCAGAGCATCGTGGTCATGACCTGGAAGCGCCCGGGAAGCGCGATGAGCGCGGGCGCGCCGAAGAGCGCGATCGCCTCCAGGAACTCCACGATGAAGGCGGCGAGCACGGCGGGGAGGGTAAGGGGCAGCGTCACCCGCAGCGTCGTGCGGAGGACGCCGGCGCCGAGGGTGGTGGCGGCGTCCTCCATCTCCGACGAGATGAGATCGAGGGCGGAGCGCGTGAACACGAACATGTACGGAAAGGACGAAGCCGCGATCACCAGCACGAGCCCGGTCATGCTGTAGATGTTGAACGGCCCCGCGGCGGCGCCCGTGAGCCAGACGTAGCCGCGGTTCAGCCACCCCGCGTTCGGTCCCGCGAGCAGGATCCAGGCGACGGCGGCGAGGTACGAAGGGAGGATGAACGTCCCCAGTACCGACGCCCACACGAGCCCCTTGCCCGGCATGTCCGTGCGGGAGACGGCCCACGCCATCGGCACGCCGAACACGATGCAGACGGCGCCCACGGCGAGACCGAGGACGAGCGAGTTCACGAGCGCTTCCACGTACCGCCAGCGCCCGTAGGCGGTGACGTAGTGCGCGAGCGTGACGCCGCCGGTGGCGGGATCGTGCACGCTCGCCCACAGGAGGCGCAGGAGGGGATTCACCACGAGCGCCAGCAGCACCATCGCCACCAGCGTCCACAGGAAGACGGACTTGTCGACGTGACGCCAGCGCACGAGGTTCACCAGCGCACGGAAATCAGATGCCGAACGTGTCCCGGAACTGCTCTTTGACCTCGGGGATTCCCTTGTCCACCTCCTCGTACGTCGGCCGCACCGTCTTCACGTCGGCGATCGAGCGCGCCCCCGGCAGCGCCTTCACGTGCTTGTTCACGGAGTCCTGGCGCATCTTCACCATGATCTCGTTGCACTCCCGGCTCAGCAGATACTCCATGAAGAGACGGGCGGCGTTGGGGGAGGGCGCGTTCTTCAAGATGCCGCTCGGCGAGACCATGAGCACGGCGCCGTCCTCCGGATAGACGACGGCGAGCGGATTGCCCTTGTCCTTGCTCTCGAGCGTGGTCGCGGACGGTCCCGCCGCCACCCAGCTCTCCTTGGCGTTGAGCATGGTCACGGTGTCGTTGATGGAGCGCCCGATGCGCGGCTTGTTGAGCTCCAGCTTCTTGAAGTAGTCCCAGCCGTAGAGCTTGCGCATCTGCACCACCCACGTGCCCACGTAGCCGCTGAACCCCGGATGACCGATGGAGACCTTGTTCTTCCATTTCGGATCGAGCAGGTCCGTCCACTTCTTGGGCGCGTCCTTCTCGGCCACCACGCTCGTGTTGTAGGTGATGAGGACGAGACCGGCGGCGGTGGCGACGTACGTGTCCTCGGGGTCGTTGAACGACTTGAAGGCGTCAGCCAGCTCGCTGACGTTCTTGGGCCGGTAGGCGGCGAGCCAGCCGTCCTTCTTCATGCGTCCGTAGTGGCTCACGTCGGTGGAGCTGATGACGGAGGCGACCGCGAGCCCGGCCTTCTGATCCTGGGCCAGCCGCTGATACGCGACCTGGGCGGTGGTGCGGATGTACTCGCACTTCACGCCGGGATACTTCTGCTCGAAGCCGTTGCACACGGCGGCCGCCGACTCGGAGTTGAAGTGAGCCGTGTACCAGGTGAAGGTCTTTTCCTTCTTGGCGGCTTCGTACAGCGCCTGCTCACCCTCGAAAGCGCGCGCCGTCGGCGCCGTCGCCAGCGCTCCGAGGACGAGCATGACGAGCCCCAGCAGGAATCCGATGGTCTTGCCCACGTGGTACCTCGCTTTCCGGTCCGCCGGGCCCCACGCCCGCGCGCCGTCTCCATACTCCACCCCGCGCGCCGACGCAAGCCCGTCACGACATGTCACGACATCCGTGACCGCCGAAGCCTCGCCTCCACCGCAGTCACCCGATCACCGTCGAGGAGGATCTCCACCTCGTGCTGCTCCTCGTCCCAGCGGCTCACCGTTCCCACCCAACCGAAGCTCAGCTTGCGATGCGCCACCCGGCGCGATCCGCGATAGAGCAGCCGCCGCCGTGCCCGCGACGGCACCTCCGCCTCCTCGTCGGGCGCGCCACAGAGGGCGACCACGTCGCGATACGTGGCCACACCGGGCATGATGCGGTCCACGGTGGCGCGGGGGACCAGCGTGCCCTGCGTGCGCCCGTGTCCGTGCGCCCGTCCCACGTGGAGGCGGCGGTGGAGCAAGCGCCCAACCTGCTGCGCGAACATGACCGTTCCCATCACGTTGCCGAGGGCGAGAAAGAGGAGCGAGATCAGGATCGGTCGCCACGCGATGCGCCCGCTGAAGTACGCGAACTGCACGCGCAGCGCCTGCGGCACTCCGCCCTCGCCGGCGCCGAGCGGCAGCGTGATCGTCTCCGAGCCTGCGCGCACGCGACTCGGACGGCGCGTGGCGCCGGGCGGATTGATCTCCTCGATGCGCAGGTGATCGGCGTCGCTGAAGTTGGTGATGATGAGCGAGAAGTCGTGGGCGAGCCGCACCACGTGGTCACGTTGCTGGAGATACATGGAATAGAGCGCGACCGATCCCGGCGTGCCCGCCCCCAGCGTCAATACCTGACGGCGTCCCCAGAACACCTCCTCGAACCACGTGGCCGGCTTCGGCGTCACCAGGTCGCGCAGCTCCAGGGTGAGGCTCACGAGCGCCACCGGATCCGTGAGCAGCGGCGTCCACGGGATCTTCACGAACGTCCCCACCCCCGCCTGCGGTGTCGTTCCCGTCTTGTAGAAGGTCACGAAGGGCGCGACGGTCTTCGTGGGCTCGCTGGGGGCGGCAGTGCCGAGCTTGTCGCGATCGCGCGCGGACACCAGCAGGCGGCCTTCGCTCACGACCGTGAAGCCGCGCTGCTCGAGGGAGGCGCGGAGCGTGGGATCGGGCGCGCCGGGCGCGGTGGACGTGACGACCTCCGCCGGCCACAGCAGATAGAGGTCCTGGCGCGCCTCCGCGGGGCCATGGCCGGGTGTCATGGTGAGGCCCCAGGAGACGCGGACGGTGACGGGGCTGAGGGCGGGGGTGACGGTGGCGACGATGAAGAGCGGTCCGATCGCGAACTCCGGATGCGGCTGACTGGCGAGGAAGACCTGCGCCGATGCCGCGCGCGGGCCGCTCGCCAGCAACGCGAGGAGCACGAGAGGTGCCGTCAGCGCCGTCTTCACGCGCGCCAACGTAACATGGAGCGCCGCCACCGGGTTGTCCTCGGCGGCCGTGTTGCCGCGCGGTGTTTAATTCATCGAGAGGAGCGTTCGTGACGCAGGAGCATCAACGGCTGGAGGAAGACCGCCGCCGCACGGCGTACTGGCGCCGGTGGGGGCCGTACCTGTCGGAGCGGCAATGGGGCACCGTGCGCGAGGACTACAGCGCGCACGGCGACGCCTGGGACTACTTCCCCCACGATCACGCCCGCTCGCGCGCCTATCGGTGGGGCGAGGACGGTCTGGGCGGGATTTCCGACAATCACCAGCGGCTCTGCTTCGCGCTCGCGCTCTGGAATGGCCGCGATCCCATCATCAAGGAACGTCTCTTCGGCGTGAGCGGCAGCGAGGGCAACCACGGCGAGGACGTGAAGGAGTACTACTTCTACCTGGACGGCACACCCACCCACTCCTACCTGAAATACCTCTACAAGTACCCGCAGGCGGCATTCCCGTATGCCGCCCTCGTCACGGAAAGCCGGCGGCGCGATCGGCATGCTCGCGAGTACGAGCTGCTCGACACTGGCGTCTTCGCCGACGACCGCTACTTCGACGTCGTCGTGGAGTATGCGAAGGCGGAGCCGGAAGACATCCTCATCCGGATCACCGCCATCAATCGCGGACCGGATCCGGCCGACCTGGACCTCCTGCCGACGCTCTGGTTCCGCAACACCTGGTCGTGGGAGCCGGGAACGCCGCGGCCGCGGCTCCGCGCCGCGCGCGAGCGGCGCGGACACGCCGTGGTGGAGGTCGAGCACGAGACGCTGCCCGGCTACTGGCTCGCCTGCGAGGGCAGACCGTCGCTCCTGTTCACCGAGAACGACAGCGATCGCGAGCGGCTGTGGGGACTCCCGAACGAGACGCCGTTCGTGAAGGACGGCATCGACGCGGCGGTCGTACACGGACGCAAGGCCGCCGTCAATGCCGAGCAGTTCGGCACCAAGGTCGCCGCCCGCTTTTCCGCCACCATCGAGCCCCAGGGCAGCGTCACGGTGCGGCTGCGGCTCAGCAACGGACGGCGGAGCGCGCAGCCGTTCGGCCGCGAGTTCGACGCGGTGTTCGCGGCGCGCA
>DASXSB010000126.1:0-4430 GCA_036506275.1 Candidatus Methylomirabilota bacterium
AGGAAGCCCGTGCGCGTGAGGGCGTCGATGACGATGATCGAGAACAATAAATTTCCGCTCAGGAGATCGCACTGGTTGATGGGCGCGCCCCACTCGTCCTCCCGCCAGCGTCCCGACGTCCAGAGCAGCCGTCGCACCTGGGCGTGCATGATGCGCACGCGCACGTTCACCTTGAAGCCGGCGCCGTGGCGCCGCATGCCGTCGGGCAGGCACGTCTCGAGGACGAAGCGGGAGGTCTCGAGTAAGCGGCGATACGCGCGTTGCACGAGGCGACCGGAGAAGACGAGCGGCTTGTTCGCGCCCGGACTCAGGTAGCCCCAGGGCAGCGAGTAGCAGAGGAGCGCGCCCGCGCCGAGAACCCCCGCGCGGAGATAGGTCTCGCCGCCGAGATTGATCCGGTCCCAGTCCACCCACAGGGGCACGTGATCGACGGCCTCGAAGAACCGCACGAGGGGAGCGGGCGCGTCCGGGATGCTCGCGACGCCGTGGTCGAGGGCCTGGTCCAGCCACGCCTTGCCGCGGCCGGGAGGAAGACTCGCGAAGAACGTCACCACCTCGTCGGCGAGGGGATCGCTCCGAAAGAAGTGCGGGGCCAGCCGATCGACGAGATCGCGGTAGCGCTCGCGATTGGTCGCGACGTCCGCGTAGCGCGCGGGGAAACGACGGCTGCCGCTGTCGGGAGACGCGGTCGTCATCTTGGGGTCAGTCGCGCTCGTATAATAACGCCTCCGTGGATCCCGTACGGTTTCGCGCGCGCTGCTCCACGATCGCCGTCGCCTCCGCATGCGCCGGGCGCTGAGAGTCGCGGCCATCGTCGCCGTCGTGCTCGCGCTCGGCGTGGCGGCGACGTGGGCCCTCCGGTATTCGCACGTGCACGACCGCTCCCTCAGCGTGGCGGGGACGATCGAGGCGTTACAGGTTGGAGTGAGCGCGAAGGTCACCGGTCGGATCGCGGAGCTGACCGTACGGGAGGGGCAGCCTGTGGAACGCGGTCAGCTCCTGATCCGGCTGGAGGCGGAGGAGCTGACGGCGGAGGCGCGCCGGACGCAGGCGGCGCTCGTCTCCGCCCAGGCGCAGTTGCGCGACCTCGAGGCGGGCGCGCGGCGGGAGGAGATCGACGAGGCGGAGGCGCGCGCGGCCCAGGCCCAGTCGCGCCTCAACGACCTCCTCGCGGGCGCCCGCCCGGAAGAGGTCGAGCAGGCGCGCGCGAATCTGGTCAACGCCACCGCCGTCCGCGTGTGGACCGAGCGCGATTTTCAGCGCGTGCGCGATCTGTTCGCCAAGGAGCTCATCGCCGCCGCCGAGGTCGACCGCGCGCGGCAGGTCTACGACGTCGCCCTCGCCAACGAGACGATGGCGCGCGAGAAGCTGCGCATGACGGAGGCGGGGGCGCGCGCGGACGAGGTGGCAGCCGCCCGCGCGGACGTCCGCGCCGCCCGCGAACGGGTGCAGCTCCTGCGCGCGGGGCCGCGCGTCAACGCGGTGGAGGCGGCCCGCGCGCAGATGGTGCAGGCGGAGGCGGCGCACGCGGTGGCCCAGGCGCGGCTCGGGGAGACCCGGCTCTTCTCGCCGCTCACCGGCGTCGTTCTCCGGAAAAATCTCGAGATGGGGGAGACGGCCAATCCCGGCATCGCGATCCTGACCCTCATGGATCCCAAGGACGTCTGGCTGCGCGCCTACGTGTCGGAGACGGACGTCGGTCGCCTGCGCATCGGGCAGGCGGCCGACATCACCGTCGATGCTTACCCCGGCCGCCGCTTCGCGGGCGCGGTGACGGAGATCGCCTCCGAGGCGGAGTTCACGCCGAAGAACGTCCAGACGAAGAAGGAGCGCGTCAACCTCGTGTTCCGCGTGAAGGTCGCCGTCACGAATCCCGACGGCACGCTGAAGCCCGGGATGCCGGCCGACGCCGAGTTTCACTGACGCCCACGCCCGACCTCGCCGTCGAGACGCGCGGTCTGACCCGCCGCTTCGGGAAGGTGGTGGCGGTCGATCACCTCGACCTCGCCGTCCGCCGGGGCGAGCTGTACGGGTTCCTCGGTCCCAACGGGGCCGGCAAATCGACTACGCTGCGGATGCTGTGCGGGATCCTGCCTCCGAGCGAGGGCGAGGGCCACGTCCTCGGCATCGATCTCCGCCGGGATCCCGAACGGGTAAAGTCCGTCATCGGCTACATGTCGCAGCGCTTCTCGCTCTACGACGACCTCACCGTGGAAGAGAACCTGACGTTCTACGCCCGCATCTACATGGTGCCGCGCCGGACGCGCACCGACCGCATCATGCGCATGCTCCGTCTCGCCGACCTCACCACACGGAATCGTCAGCTCGCCGGACAGCTCTCGGGCGGTTACCGCCAGCGGCTCGCGCTCGCGTGCGCCTTCGTGCACGAGCCGCGGCTGATCTTCCTCGACGAGCCCACGGCCGGTGTGGATCCGGTGTCGCGGCGCACCTTCTGGGCACTCATCCGTAGCCTGGCCGACGAGGGCACCACGATCCTGGTCACGACCCACTACATGGACGAGGCGGAGCTGTGCGACAGCCTCGGGTTCATCTACCAGGGACGTCTGATCGCCACCGGCAGCCCGGAGCGGATCAAGCGGGAAGCGTTCAAGCGCCGGGTGGTGGAGGTGGACGCTCCCGATGCCCGCGCCGTCGCCGACGCCCTCGCAGAGTGGGCGGTGGTGGAAGAGGTCGTGCGGGTGGGCGCGCGGGTGCGCATCATCGTGCCCGCGGACGGTCCCGACGCCGACCCGGTGCTCGCCTTTCTGCGCGCGCGCGGGGTGACGGCGGCGTGGGTCCGCGAAGTGGAGCCGTCGGTGGAGGACCTCTTCGTCGCCTTCGTCGACACCGAGCGCAAGACGCGGGTGCGCGATCAGCTCCGCGCGCTCGCGGGCAAGGGGTGATCCATGGGCAGCCGACTGCAAGGCATCATCGCCAAGGAGTTCATCCAGCTTCGTCGCGATCCGCTCGCCGTCACCCTCGCCCTCTTCGTCCCCGTGGTGATGCTGTTCATCTTCGGGTGGGCCATCAACACCGACGTCAAGCACGTCCCCACCGCCGTCTTCGATCAGTCGGGGAGCGTGGAGGCGCGCTCGCTGCTGGAAGCGCTCGAGAACAGCCAGTACTTCGACGTGCGGCACTGGGCGCGCAGCCGGCGCGAGCTGACACGCATGATCGACGACGGCACGGCCAAGGTCGGCATCGTGATCCCGCCCGATTTCGCGCGCGGAGTGACGCGGGGGACAGCGGAGGCGCAAGTCATCGTCGACGCCTCCGATCCCCAGGTCGCGACCTCCGCGATGAACGCCGCCAGCGCGCTCGCCGCCCAGCGTTCGCTCGACGCGCTCGCCGCCACCACGCCCGGCGTGTCCCCGCGCGAGTCGCCGCCGCTCGACTTCCGCGTGCGCGCCTGGTACAACCCCGACCTCGTGTCCGCGATCTTCATCGTGCCCGGGTTGATCGGCACCCTGCTCATGCAGACGACGATCACCGCGATGGCGGTGTCGGTGGTGCGCGAGCGGGAGAAGGGCACCCTGGAGGCGCTTATCGTGAGCCCCATCCGCCGTTGGGAGCTGCTGCTCGGCAAGATCATCCCCAACCTGATCGTCGCCTACGGCCAGATGACGATGGCGCTGCTCGTGGCCCGCTTCGTCTTCGACGTCCCCATCCGCGGAAGTCTCCTCCTCCTCTACGCGCTCTCGATCGTCTTCATGTGGGGAACGCTCGGGATCGGCATCCTCGTCTCGGCCGTCTCCCGCACGGTGCCGCAGGCGATGCAGTTCGCGTTCTTGACCTTCTTGCCGTCGATCTACCTCTCCGGCTTGCTGTTCCCGATCGAGGGCATGCCGCGTCCCGCGCAGTATCTGGCGGGGATCATCCCGCTCACCTACTACCTGCGCGTCGTGCGCGGCATCGTGCTGAAGGGGGTCGGGCTCGACTACCTCTGGCCACAGCTGGTGCCGCTCCTGATCTTCGGCGCGGTAGTCTTCACATTGGCGGTGCTGCGCTTCCGCAAGCAGCTCGACTAGGCGCTCGTCCGGGGTGGCGACTTTGGAAGACACCTGTCTCCCGGCGAAGACAGCGCCCCGCCGTGCCCCGCCCGGTGAACCCGGTGGATGTGGCGCGTCTCGGCCAAATTCAACGACTTGTCCTCAGCGGCCACGTCCCCGGTCATTGGCAGGATGCTTGCCGAGAGCCCGATCGGCATGAGCCGCCTCGTCGCCTTGACCGCTATTTCCCCGGCTGATAGCATCGCCGATCTGGCTCGTGAGATGGTCCTACCACACACTAACCTGGGACAGGCGATCTTCGCCGCCGGCGGCCGGACCTATGACTGGGGCGACGTCCTCCTGGCGGCGAAGCTCAGCGGCGACTGGCGGGATCTCGAGACCGAGATCCGCGAGGGACTCGCCTGTCTGGCCCGCGCCGAA
>DASXSB010000127.1:0-29014 GCA_036506275.1 Candidatus Methylomirabilota bacterium
GTACTCGGCGGGACCCTGGTGGTCGGCGTAACCCTGGACGATGACGACCCAGCCCTCGCCGTCCTTCACCGTGCGCGCCTTGTCCTGGAGGACGGCCACGGAGTCGGCGCGGAGACGCGTGCTCTTGAAGTCGAAGTAGATGTCCGCGTACGTGGCTTCCGACGACATGACAGCAGCCGTGGCGGCGACGGGAGCGGTGGCCGTCGTCGGCGCCACGTTCACCGCGGGCGCGACGGTCGCCACCGGCGCCGGCTCGAGCACGCCACGCTTCTCGGTCGCATCCGCCTTCCCGCCGCCCGTGCTCAACCAGTAGATCCCCATCGCACCGCCGGTGAGGGCGACGAGGATGGCGGCCACGATCGCCAGCTCCTTCCAGCCCCCGTCGCCGCTCGCCTTGCCCACCGTTCCCTCGCCCTGTCGCTGACCCGTCTGGCTCATGGCTCCCTCCTCATTTCGGTGCCGAGCTCTTGCGGCTGCCGGCCTCCCTGGCCGTCCGCGAGAAACACGTCTGGTCTCGGCGACAGAGCAACGGGAGCGCCACTCCGGACGGCGATCGCGGGTCAGCTCAGGTGAGATGTTTCGGGCGCTTACGAGAGCACGGGGAAGAGCGAGCATGAACGGGGCGCGGGGCTTCCCCGCATCCCCGCACGATCATCCCCGCACGCGGCGGGTGGGGTCAGTCGACGATGAAGAGCCTGGCGCCCGTGGTCGTGTGCGAGCGGTGGGGCTCGGCGCCGTCGGCCACCTGGTAGCTCACGCCCGGGGTGAGCGTGAACTTCCGGCCGTCCGCCAGCTCGGTGTGGAGCTCACCGTCGAGGCACAGCAGGATGTGGCCCTTGCTGCACCAGTGGTCGGCGCGATACCCCGGCGAGTATTCGACCATGCGGACGCGAATGCCGTTCAGCTCCCGCGTACGCCAGTAGGCGACCCCGGTCTCGCCCTCGTGCTCGGTTCGCTCCACCGTTGACCAATCGGTCGTCCCGAACGGGATGCCGGCCATCTCCATCGGTTCCTCCCCGGACGGCGCCATGCCCGCGGATCGGCGGTGCGGTCACCGGCGGCTCCCGGGCGCCCCGAGCATACGCTGCGCGCCCGTCCGCGCGCTCAGCGTGGCCGGCGCGCGATCGCCTGGCGCACCAGCAATTCCAGGGAGCGGAAGTGACGCTCGGGCAGGTTCTTGAAACGCCGCCGGCAAGCGCGAATGGCGATCTCCGGCGATTCGAAGGGCGCGATCGCGCGCACAAGGTGGGACTCGTAGTCGCGCAGCTTCAGCTCCACGGTTCTCGTCAGCGACGGATCGCCGGCGAGCGCGGCGGCCGCCTTCGCGCGATCGCCGTCGGCTTCCACGAGGGCGCGAAAGCTCATCCCCTTCAGCCGCTGCGTCACCGTGCTCCGGTCCCAGCCGAGCGCGCGCGCGGTCGCCTGCATGTCGAAGCCGTGCTCGCGCAGAGAGGCGAGCACGACGATGTCGCCGTCACCGTCGGCCTCGACCAGGCGGGCGGTGCGGCCGGATGAAGGCAAGCGCAGATCGGCGGGCGTGATCGAACGGGAGTCGGAGAGGATCACCGCCTGGCGCAGACAGTGCTCGAGCTCCCGCACGTTGCCGCTCCAGTCGTGCGTGCGGAGGGCTTGCATGGCCGCCTCCGACAGCGTCATGCCGTCACGTCCGAGCTCGCGCGCGCTGTCCGTGACGAAGCGGGTCGCCAGCAACGGCACGTCGGCCGGGCGCGCGCGCAAGGGCGGCAGGCGCAGGACGATCCCCTTCAGGCGGAAGTAAAGATCCTCGCGGAACCAGCCCTCGGTGACGCCGCGCTCGAGGTCACGGTTGCTGGCGGCGACCACCCGCACGTCCACCGCCGTGGGTCGGCTCGCTCCCACGCGATGGAAGCTCTTGTCCTGGAGCACCCGCAAGAGCTTGCTCTGGTGATCGAGGCGCAGATCGCCGATCTCGTCGAGAAAGATCGTCCCGTGGTCGGCCATCTCGAAGTGGCCCTTGCGATCGGCGGTGGCGCCCGTGAAGCTTCCCCGCACGTGGCCGAACAGCTCGCTCTCGAACAGCTCCGGCGAGACGGCCGCCATGTTGACGGCGATGAACGGCGCCGCCGCGCGCGGGCTCAGTCGGTGCACGGCGCGCGCGAACAGCTCCTTGCCCGTTCCCGGCTCGCCGACCAGGAGCACGGGAAGCGCGGAGCGCGCGCCCTTCTCCAGATCGCGGAACACCGCCAGGAGGCCGGGGTCGCGGGTCACGATCCCCATCGCCTCCGCGGCGCGGCGGAGTCGTTCGTGGTCGGCATCGCCCGCCACGCCGGATTCCGCCGCCGCCGCGCGCAGCCCCTGCACCTCGCGCTCGACCTGCTGGAGCCGCTGGCGCGCGTGCTCTTCGGCGGCGAGCGCCTCCGCGAGACGCTCGCGCAATGCCTCCGTGGCCCGAGCGAGCTCCCCTTCCGCTCCCGCCGCGCGCGCGGAGGCGGCGCGCGCCATGTTGAGATCTTCCTCCAGCGCTTCCACCGCCGACTCCTCTTGCACGAGCGCTTCCCGTGCTGCCGCGAGATCGGTCTCCGCGCGCGCCACCTGCGTCTCGAGGTCGCGGATGCGCTGGGCGGCGCTGTGCTGCATCGGCAGCGTGGCCGTCGCCGCCACCACCACGGCGACGAACGGAAGCCACACGGGCAGGACGAAGCTGATCAGCGCCAGCGCGACGGGCAGGCTCGCCGCGTAGCCGACCAGCAGCGCGCCGGTCGCGGCCACGGCCTTTCCGGAAGAGAGCGTCAGCGCGAGCCAGGCGGTGACGAACGCGAGAACCAGGCTGACGGCGACGGCGGCCGGCAGCGGGAGCACCCGTAGCCGCGTGTGGGTCAAGAGGGTATTCAGGAGATGCGCCTGCACCATCGCCTCCGGCATGCGCCCGACCGGTGTGCGCACCTCGGTTCGCGCCGGCTCCGAGAGAACGAGCACGATCTTCCCGTCGACCAACGCCGAAAGCCGTTCGGCCTGGGCGCCTTCGATCGTCGCCCACAGCTCGGCGAAGGCGATGGCCGGCAGCCGTCGCGGGGCATCGGCGCCCGTATAGGCGACGAGGATGGGGACGTTGGGATCGATGTCCGCGGCGGCGGTGTCGCCCGCGAGGGGCGCCCTCGCCGTGCCGCGCGCGAGCGGGAGCGCAAAGGCGGGCTCGGCGCGGCGAACCACGCCGTCCTTGTCCGCCACTGCCGCCCGCGGCGCGGGCCGGATGACGGCGCCCGCCTGGGCAACGGCCTCGCTCAGGAGCGCATCGCTGGCGGCGCCACCCCGGCCGGGCGGACTTGGCTCGTCGACCGCGACGTCGAGGCCGATCGCGGCCGCTCCCGCCCGCGCGACGTTCGTCACGACGCGGGCGAGGACGGCGCGGTTCCACTCGCCGCTTCCGAAGCGGGCTTCGCTGCCGGGATCGCGGATGACGACGACCAGGTTCGGACTCACCGCCGCCGTCCCTCGCATCCGTAGCCAGGCGTCGTAGACGCTCCATTCCGTGGGAGCGAGGGAGGCGTCGAGAACGACCTGCGAGGCGAGGGAGACGACGGCGGCGACGACGCCGATGGCGGCCGCGAGCGCGAGCGTGCGCGCGAGCGAAGGCGCGGGCGGCGGGCGCGTGGGCTACCGGACCTCTCGGCTCGGGGCCGAGAGCTCCTGGAGCAGGCGCTGCGCATCTTCGTGCGGCGTCGACTTCAGGAGCGCGATGGCGCGACCAACGTCCTTGGGAACGCCGAGGCCGTGGCCGTAGATTCGCGCGAGCTCGATCCGCGGGCGGAGCTGACCCTCCGCGGCGGCGCCCTGGAGATAGCGAAGGATGCGTCCGTCGTGGGGAGCGAGCGCGGGGCTCGCGCCTTCCTCGTAGAGCGTCTCCAGCAAGCGCTGCGCGGCTTCGCTCAGCGCGGACGCCTCCCGGATCAGCATGGGCACGGCGTCGGCGACGCGCCCCTGCTGCAAGAGGGCGGCGCCCACGCTCTCGTCGTCACCGCGAGCAAGATCGGGGAAGTCCGCCCACAGGGTCGCGCGAAAATCGCGGAAGGCCTGCATCGCCGGCTCCCGATCCGCGGACGGACGACGCCCCCGCCCCAGCGCCGCCTGACGCATCTGCGCGAGAGCCTCGGCGGCTTCGGGCACCGGGTAGTCGGCGGCACGGAACCACCACGCGACGGCGCGGGTGAGATCGCGCTCGACGCCGAGCCCCGACGCATAGGCGGCGCCGAGGAAGTACTGCGCTTTCGGAAAGCCGGCCTCCGCCGCCGCCAGCAGCTCGGGCGCAGCTTCGACGTCGCGGTGAGCCAGCTTCAAGGTCAAGGCGAGGTTGTAACGCGCATCGACGTGCCCGGGCTCCCGCGCGAGGACGCGCCGGTAGGCGTCGATGGCGCCGTTCAGATCGCCCTCGGTGTAACGAACGACGGCGAGGCTGTAATGCGCTTGCGCCAGCTCGGGCTCGAGACGGAGGACGTGCTCGAGCTCGCGGCGGGCCGCGCGCCAGTCGTGGCGGGCCATGAGGGCGGTGGCGAGCTGAAGACGAGCGGGCACGTCCTCCGGCCGGGCGCGCAACACCGCCTGGAGCTGCTCGACCGCCCCTTCGAGATCGCCCATGCCGTAGAGCGCCTGCCCGAGACTGGTCCGCGCCGCCAAGAGCTCGGGGTCGCGTCGGAGCGCCTCGCGCAGCGCGATCACCGCCGCCGCCATGTCGCCGCCGGCGATGAGCGCTCGCCCCCGCGCGAGATACGTTTCCGCGTCCGTCGCGGGAGGCGGTGTGACCTCCACGGTGGAAGTCGCAGGTGCCGGCACCGGCGCCGACGCGGCGGCAGTGGGCGCCGACGCGGGCGCGGTCGTGGACGCGGGCGGAGTGGACGCAGGCGCGGACGCGAGCGTGGCGCATCCGGCGTGGACGATGGCGAGGAGGACGATGAGGCGACGCACCCCACTTCGATGATAGCAGGCAGCGCCCCGGGCCGTGGCCTTCCTGCCCCCTCGCCTGCTATGGTAGCGGGCCACGATGACGCAGCTACCGGACTACGAGAGCGACGGCGTCGTCGGCGCCGGCCGCGACTATCGGGAGCGCGCCCGCGCGCTCGCGCCCACCATCGCTGCCCACGCCGATCGCATCGAGGGGGAGCGACGGCTGCCGGAACCGCTCGTGGCCGCCCTGCACGAGGCCGGCCTCTTCCGCATGCTGCTCCCGCGCGCCCTCGGCGGCGCCGAGCTCGATCCGTCCGCGTTCGTGCGCGTGATCGAGGACATCAGCAAGACGGACGCGAGCACGGCGTGGTGCCTCTGCCAGACCGCGGGCTGCTCCATGGTCGCCGCCTATCTGCGTCCCGACGTCGCGCGCGCGATCTTCGGCGACGATCCGCGCGGCGTGCTCGCGTGGGGTCCTCACCGCGACTCCCGCGCCGTCAGCGTTCCCGGCGGCTATCGCGTCACCGGGAGCTGGAGCTTCTCGAGCGGCAGCCGCCACGCGACGTGGCTCGGCGGCTATTGCGCGATCACGGACGCCGACGGGACGCCACGGCGTCGCCGCGACGGCACCGCGGGGGGACGGACGATGCTCTTCCCCGCCGGCGCCGCCACCTTCACCGACGACTGGCACGTCATCGGCCTCCGGGGAACCGGCAGCGACACGTTCGCGGTGACGGACCTCTTCGTCCCCGAGGAGCACACGGTCTCGCGTGACGACGAGGCGGAGCGGCGCGACCCCGGCCTCGTGTACTGCTTCCCCACCGTGAGCCTCTTCGCGAGCGGCTTCGCGGGCGTCGCTCTCGGCATCGCGCGCAGCGTGCTCGACGCCTTCGTCGCGCTTGCCGGTCAGAAGACGGCGCGCGCGCAGGCGCGGCCGCTCTACGAAAGCGCGGTCGTGCAGTCGGAGGTGGCGCGCGGCGAAGCGCGGCTGCGGGCGGCACGGAGCTTCCTGCTCTCCTCGCTGGAGGAGACGTGGCGCGCGGTGGGACGGTCGGGCGTGGTGACGCTCGACCAGCGCATTCTCATCCGGCTCGCCGCCACCCACGCCATCCGCGAAGCGCGCGAGGTCGCGGACGCCGCCTATCATGCCGCCGGCGCCACCGCCATCTTCGCGAGCGGCCCCTACGAACGGCGCTTCCGCGACATCCACACGGTGGCCCAGCAAGTCCAGGGGCGCGAGGATCACTGGGAAACGGTGGGGCGATTCATCTTCGGGCTGACGCCGGACACGACCTTCTTGTAGTCGTTCGAGCCGTCAGCCCTCGCCGGCGAGGGCCGCGCTCGCCTTCTCCAGATCGTTCTGATACTTCAGCAGGAGCGAGAGCGTCCGCCGCGTGACGCCGTCGTCCACGCGCGTGACGCCGAGGAGGAGGAGCGTGCGCGCCCAGTCGAGCGTCTCCGACACCGAGGGCGGCTTCTTGAGGTCGAGGGTGCGGATGGTCCGCACCACGCGCGCGATCTGCTCCGCGAGGTCGGCCTCGATCTCCGGGATGCGCGCGCGGATGATGCGCGTCTCGCGGTCGAGGTCCGGATAGTCCATGTGGAGGAAGAGGCAGCGACGCTTGAGCGCCTCCGACAGCTCGCGCGTGTTGTTCGACGTGAGCACCACGAAGGGCGGGACGGCGGCCACGATGGTGCCGAGCTCGGGAACGGAGATCTGCCAGTCCGACAGCACCTCGAGCAGGAGCGCTTCCGTCTCCACCTCCACGCGATCGACCTCGTCCACGAGCAACACCACGCGCTGCGGCGACCGGATCGCGCGCAGGAGCGGGCGCGAGAGCAGGAAGTCCTCCGTGAAGATGTCGTGCTCGACGGTGCGCCAGTCGCGGTCACCGGCGTCGGCCTGGATGCGGAGGAGCTGCTTCTTGTAGTTCCATTCGTAGAGCGCCTTCGCCTCGTCGAGCCCCTCGTAGCACTGGAGGCGAATCAGCTCCTGGCCGGTGGCGGCGGCGATGGCCTTCGCCAGCTCCGTCTTGCCGACGCCGGCGGGGCCCTCGCACAGGAGCGGCTTCTGGAGGCGATCAGCCAGGTACGCGGTGACGGCCACGTGGTCGTCGGCCAGATACCCGGTGGCGGCGAGCCGCTCGCGGGCGTCGTCGGGGGAGGCGAAGGTGGTCATGGCGGCGCGATTCGATTAATCAGCGCGACGGACGGGCGTGTCAAGCGCGGAGCCGGCGCTGCACGGGAAAGAAGCGAAGGTCCCAGCGCCGCGTGACGAGCCCCCACAACCCCTGCGGCCAGACCATCATGACCGTCACCGCCACCGTGCCGAGGAGGACCAGATACCAGGCGCCGAAGTCTGACAGGAGCTCGCGCAGCGCGAAGAAGACGGCGGTGCCGACGATCGGTCCCTCGATGGTGCCGATCCCGCCGATGACGACGATGAAGATCATGTACGCGGTCCAGTTGATGCTGAAGGCCGCGTCCGGCGAAATCCGAAGCAGGTTCAGATAGATGAGGGCGCCGGTGGTGCCGGTGCCGAAGGCAGCCGTGAGATACGCCATGAGCTTCGTGCGGCCGACGTCGACGCCGAGGCTGTCCGACGCGGGCTCGCTGTCCCGAATGGCCATGAGGGCGAGGCCGAAGCGCGAGCGGAGGTACGCGTAGCTGGCGGCGATCGCGATCACGCCGAGCGCCACCGCCACCGCGTACGTCGCCAGCTCGCGCGTCTCCCGCGCGAGGGGAAATACCGCGGCCAGCGTGCGGCCGGTGCCACGACCGAGCGCGCTCGAGTTCGCGATCAGGAGCCGATACACCTCGGCCACCGCCCACGTGCCGACCGCGAAATAACCTCCGCGAAAGCGGAACACGATGGCCGCCGTCGGGAGCGCGAAGGCGGCGGCGACGACACCGGCGAGGGCGACGGACAGGAACGGGTCGAGCCCGACGTCGTCGGCGAGGACGACGAGCGCGTAGCCGCCGAGGCCGAGATAGGCCTGCTGGCCGATGGAGACGAGCCCGGTGTAGCCCGCGAGCAGGTTCCACATCTGCGCCAGCACGAGCAGCGCGATGAACTCGACCAGGCTCCGCATGAGGCTCGCATCGCCCCACCGCGGGAGCGTCGCCAGCGCCACGAGAACGACGGCGGCCGCCACCGCGCCCACGCGACTGGCCGTCGTCGTACGCTCGACCGCGAACGTCGGCGCGCTCAGCGGCCGCTCCCCCGCGTGAACAGCCCCGCGGGCCGGAAGACGAGCACGGCCAGGAACACCAGATGCCCGGTGAGCACGCCCCACGCGGGAGAGAACTTCGCCCCCACCGTTTGCGCCACGCCGAGCAGGACGCCGCCGACGAGCGTGCCCCACAGCGACCCGAGGCCGCCGATGATGACGGCCTCGAAGGCGAACAGGAGCCGATCGGGGCCGCTGCTGAACGTGAAGGTGGTGCGGATGCCGAGAAGGATGCCGGCCACGGCGAGCACCGCGAAGGCGAGCGCCATGGCGACGCCGTACAGGCGACGGTGATCGATGCCCATGAGCTGCGCGGTCTCCTGATCGTCGGAGGTGGCGCGGAACGCGCGGCCCAGCGACGTCCGTCCGATGATCAGCTCGAGACCGGCCAGGATCATGACGGCGGCGACGAACGTCAGCAGCGGGAACCAGCCCACGGCGAGACCGCCGCCGAGGGCCATGCTCGCGGTCTCGATCCCGCCCGGGTTGAGCCGCCGCGAATCCGCGGAGAAAATCTGCAGCAGCAAATTCTGGATGATGATCGAGAACCCGAACGTGACGAGCACGGGCGGGAGCAAGCCGCGCCCGAGGGTGCGATTGAGAACGCCGCGCTGTACGACGTAACCGCCGGCGGCCATGAGCGGCACGATCGCGATCGGCGCCAGCAGCGGATTGAGTCCGGTGGTGTCCACGAGCACGAGCGCCAGGAAGGCGGCGACGATGCTGAAATCGCCGTGGGCGAGATTGACGAGGCGCATGACGCCGAAGATCAGCGAGAGCCCGGCCGCGAACAGCGCGTAGAGACCACCGAGCAGCACGCCCTGCACGGCCGCATCGACCCACCCCACCGCTCAGGTTCCGAAGTAGGCGGCCGTGATCAGCGACCGCGTGAGATCGGCGGGACGGCCGGCGAGGGACACCGCGCCCTTGCGGAAGCAGTACACGTGCTGCGCCACCTGGAGCACCTGGCTCACGTCCTGCTCCACGATGAGGGCGGTGGTGCCACCGGCGACGATGGCGGGAAGCGCGCGATAGATCGCGCTCACCACCACGGGAGCGAGGCCGAGCGAGATCTCGTCCAGGAGCAGCAGGCGCGGATTCGTCATGAGGCCGCGGCCGATGGCCAGCATCTGCTGCTGACCTCCGGACAGCGTGGTGCCGCGCTGCCGACGCCGCTCGCCGAGGATGGGGAACAGCTCGCACACGCGCGCCAGGGTCCACGGTCCGGGGCGGCGGCGGAACGCGCCGATCTGGAGATTCTCCTCCACGGTGAGGCTCGGGAAGATCTTGCGTCCCTCGGGGACGAGGGCGATGCCGCGCGCCACCAGCTCGTGGGCGGGACGGCCGCCCACGGGCTCTCCCGCGAAGCGGATCGCGTCGCCGTCCACGGGTATCAACCCCGCCACCGCGCGCAGGAACGTCGTCTTTCCCGCCCCGTTGGAGCCGATCACCGCCACCACCTCGCCGTCGCCGACGTCGAGAGAGACGCCGAAGAGGGCCTGGAAGTCGCCGTAGAACGCGCGGAGGTCGCGCACCGAGAGAAGCGTCATTCGACGTCGATGCCGAGGTATACCTTCTGGACGTCGGGATGCGCCATGACCGCGTCCACGGGACCGTCCACGATGAAGCGACCGAAGTCGATGGCGACGAGGCGATCCACGATCGAGCGCAGCGCGTGGACGATGTGCTCGATCCAGAGGATGGCCACGCCGCCGTCGCGGATGGCCGCAATCACGGGCAGCAGCTCCTGGATCTCGGCCTCGGTGAGTCCGCCCGCGATCTCGTCCAGCAGCAGCAAGCGCGGCTCCGTCGCGAGCGCACGCGCCAGCTCGAGGCGCTTGCGCTCGAGCAGCGTCAGCGTCCCCGCCAGCCGGTTCGACCGGTCGCCGAGACCGGTGGTGTGGAGAATGCCCACGCAGGCGCCGTAGACGTCGCGCTCGCGGCGGCCGCGGCCATAGATGGCGCCGACGAGCGTGTTCTCGAACACGGTCATGGCCTCGAACGGATGCGGGATCTGGTGCGTGAGCGCAATGCCCGCCCGGCATCGCGCGTGAGGCGCGGTGCCCGTCACGTCGAGGCCATCGAAGCGGATGACGCCCGCGTCGGGACGGAGGCGGCCGATGACCAGGTTCAGCATCGTCGTCTTGCCGGCCCCGTTGGGCCCGATGACGCCCACTGCTTCCCCGGCCGTCATCGCGAGACTCAGCTCATCGATCACCCGCAGGGAGCCGAACGACTTCGAGACGCGCTCCAGAGCAAGGAGCGTCGGCCTCCTCCTATGCCCGGCGCAGCGGACGCAGCTTGCCGCCGGTGGGGATGGCGGGCGCGGTCTTGTTGTTGGTGATCGTGATGTCGAAGCGCCCGTCCTTGCCGCGCACCCACTGGCCACCGACGAGCGGCGTCTTGCTCACGTTCGGCACCGGGCCCTGGCCCCACGCCACGGGCCCCACGATGGTCTTGAGGTTCGTGCTCTTGATGGCGGCGGCGATGGCGCTCTTGTCGTCGACGCTCGCCGTCCGCTTCAGCACGTCGACGGCGACCTCGAAGAGGGCGTGGATGAAGCCGAGCGGCTGCGTCCACTGCTTGCGCGTCTCCTTCGTGTAGTCGGCGGCGAGAGCGGCCGCGGACGCGTTCGTGAGCGACGACGTGAACGGATGCCGCGGCGTCCACCACACTTCCGTGGAGAGGCCATCGCCGAGCTCGCCGAGCGCTTCCACCGAGCGCGGGAAGAGCAGCGCCTTGCCGACGGTGGCCACCTTGGGGCGGAAGCCTTGCTGGGCGGCTTGCTTCCAGAACGTCGTGAAGTCCGGCGGCAAGGGCACGCCGGTGACAATGTCGGCGTTGGCGCTCTTGAAGGCCGAGATCTGCGCCGAGAAATCGTCGGTGCGGTTGGGGAAGCGGCCGGGGTCGACGACCTTGTAGCCGGCGGAGGCGAGCGCGGGCGGAAAGCCGCGCTGGGGATCGCTCCAGGCGTTGCCGTCGCCGTCGTTCGGCCACAGCGCTCCCACCACCTTGTTCGTCTCCACCGAGTTCCACATCTCCACGAACACCGCGATGATGTCTTCGAGCCCCCAGAAGAAGTGATACGTCCACTTGAAGCCCGTCTCCGGCTTGCCGCCACGCGCGAAGAACCAGGGCTGCCACGGGCACACGCTGGAGATGGCGGGCGTGCCGTTCACCTCGCACTGGTCGGAGACCGGATTCGTGGTCTCCGGCGTGCTCGCCACCAGCATGAGGTCGACCTTGTCCCCGAGGATGAGCCGCGAGGCGACCTCGGCGGCGCGGTTGGGATCCGACTGGCTGTCGCGGACGACGATGTCGATGGGGTACGTCCGGTCGCGGATGGCGAGCCCTTTGCCGAGTGCCTTGCGGATGCCGCCGATCACGAAGTTGTCCGCTTCGCCGAATCCCGCCAGCGGCCCCGTCTGCGGGCTCACGTAGCCGAGCTTGAGCGTGCGGGCGCGCGCCTGCGCCGACGCCCGCCTCGGCACCAGCACGGGCGCCGCCGCCACGCCGGACGCGAGGCGAACGAAATCCCGGCGCGTGAGCGGCCGGGCCGCGGCCGGACAGTCGGAGGTCGTCTCTCTCGTCATCGTCGTCCTCGGCGTCGGAGCGAGGGCGGCGGCGGCGCCGCCCCGCTCAGAAATCGACGGGGTTCGTGGGGAGCTTGCCACTCGAGATGAGCGCGGGGATGTCGGACGATCCGTTCTCCCACACGAGCAGCATGGCGCGCTTGGGCGCGTATCCCTGGTGGCGGATGTCGGCGGGCATCGCGGCCACGTCGCCCGGCTTCATGACGACCTTGGCGCGCACGCGTCCGGTGTCGCGGTCCTCCACGTCCCAGTAGATCTGGTCGCTGAGCTGCACGAACCACTCCACGCGGTCGTTGCCGTGGATGACGGGGAGGATGTACTCCTCCGTGGTCGGGCAGTAGAGGCTGTTCTTGCACACGGACACGATCGACGGATTCCACGTCACGTCGGAGCGGGAGAGATACGCGAACAGGTTGAACGCGCTCACCTGGCCCTCGAATCCGGGCTCGGCGTGGATCTCGGGCTCGTCCTGGGGCACGTCCGCGAAGTGCCGGTTGATCCGGAAGCCGTTCGCATCCGAGCGCAGCCGCTCGTCGCCGGGAACGCTGACCATGCGCTTGGCCGTCACGCGCCGGCGTCCGGTGGCGCGCGTGTTGTCGCCGTGCTTGGGGCCGAACGCGCTGCCCGTCTCGTGCGGGCTCGCAAAGGGATCGAAGGTCGAGTTGGTCCAGTCGTCGAGCATGGCCTTGAAGGTGGCCATGATGACGTCGCTGTCGAACGTCTCCAGGTGGTCGAGCTCAGCCTTGCGGTAGGCGTCGTTGTAGCGCCCCGCGAAGAGGTCGACGGTGCCGTAGTGGTTGACGGTGCCCACCACGCCGTCGAAGTTCACGATGCCGTAGAAGAACCCCCACGCCACGTCCCGCTGGAGCGCGCGCAGGAAGGCGTCCGCCGACATCACGTGACGGCCCGTGGGCCACTTGACGTGCACGAAGTACTCGTCGCGGCTGAACGTGAATTCGCCGAGGCTGAAGCTCTTGTATCCGTGCGCGTTGGGCTCGGTGGCGCGCACGGCGGAAGCGGTGGCGACGGCCATGACTCTCTCCTTCTCCGCTACATCGTCTGACAGATCTGCGCCCAGCGAAACTGCGTGTCTTCGCCGGCGATCGTTTGCAGCAGGATGACGCTCGGACGGTCGGCGTGGAACTGATAGGCGGCGCCCACGGGCAAGAGCGTCATGTGACCCCGGCGCGCGCGGACGCGGCCCATGGGCCGGCCTGCCGGCTCCCCGCGCAGTCGCACCGAGCCCTCCTTGCCCGCGGCCACGACGGCAGGATCGTCGAGCTTGCGCAAGCGGATCTCCACCTCGCCGTCCATCACGAGCGCGAACTCGTCGTGAGCGGCCGTCCGCCACTCCGACGTCCCTTCCGCGCGGATGGCCTCCAGCACGTACTCGAGGTTCTTGCCAACGGCGACCTTCTCGTACGGCTTCGAGTTCGCCGCCACCTCGAAGATGTTCGAGAAGGCGTAGTTCTTCGGATTATCGTCGATGATCTCGACGCCGCCCTTTTCGTAGTGGGCGAGCGACCCGAAACGAGTGACGTACTCCGGCATCGTGACACCTCCGGCCGGCGATGCCGGCCTCGCGAGCGCGTAGCGATCGGGTGGTGATTTATCCCGCGTGCCCGCGAGACTGTCAAGGGCCGCGGGACCGTCCGCCCCATCCGGGCGGGGGCGGCGGCGCCGGCGATGGCGGCGCCCCGGCCGCGAGCCTAGCCGTGGAGCCCACCACCATCGCCGTGAGCTGAGCAACGACGTCTTCGACGTCGGGGGCGGCGGGCAGCAAGCAGCGTAGATCGGTGACGCCGGCGTGCGCGAGCGCGAGCACGTGGCGCTGGCACTCCTCGAGGCTGCCGACGATGGCGTTGCCGCCGGCCTCGCCGAGGGCGTCGAAGCCGGGATCGCCGTGCGCGCGTCCGCGCGCCTCCGCCGACGTGCGCCCGACCGAGACGGGGATGACGACGGCCACGCCGAGCGTGGCGGGATCGCGGGCGGCGGCGACACCGGCGGCGCGGACGTCGGCGAGCGCGGCCATCATGCGGTCACGCGGGCCACGGGGCAGGATGACGTCGTCCGCGCTGGCGATCGCAAGCGCCGTGTACGCGGGAGCGAGCGCCTCCACCGCGATGGGCGGGCCTCCCGGTTGCGGCGAGCGCGGCTCCAGCGCGGCGCGGGTGGCGGCGATCGGCAGTTGCGCGGCGGCGCCGGCGAGATCGGCGCCGGCGGGATCGGCGCCGGCGGGATCGCGGCCGGTAAAGCCGAGCTCGAAGCGGCCGCCGCTGGCGAGGTCGATGGCGATGGCGGAGGCGATGAGCTGGGCGAGTGTTCGCCGCGCGGGATCGACGATGGCGCCCACCCGCAGCCGTGACGTCTCCCCTGCCGCCAGCGTGAGCGCCGTCAACGTGTCGAGCCGCGACACCTCTCCGCCGGGCTCGTGATCGTGCACCCACACCGCGTCCACGCCCGCGCGGTCGCACATCACGGCGAGGTGACGCAGCCGCGCGAAGGCGTGGCGGGGATCGAGCACCACGCCGAGACGGACGAGCCGTCCCGGCGGCGCCGAGCGGAGACGGAATGTCGTCACACGCTATACTCCGCCATGCTCGAGGCCCTTCTCGAGTTCATCCGTCGCCTCCGCGCTCGACACGTCCCCGTCTCCCTCGTGGAGACGCTCGACGCCATGGACGCGCTCCGGCGCGTGGATCTCCTGCGCCGGCACGAAGTCTACGCCGCCCTCCGCGCCACCCTCGTCAAGCGCGCGGAGCATCTCGAGGCCTTCGACGCCCTCTTCGACGTCTGGTTCGCCACCGCGCCGCGCGCACCCGCGCCGGCGCCGTCGTCCTCGCCCACGGCGCCGTCGGCGGCGTCCGCCGGCGTCGCCGATCCTGAGCTGGTTCAGGCGCTGCTGGACGCCCTCGGCCGCGACGATGCCGAGGCCCTCCACGCTCTCGCCGCCACCGCCGTCCGCCGCTTCGCCGGCATCGAGGCGGAGGGCACGGCCTCCGCTCGTTACCATCTGTCGCGGGTCCTGCGCCAGCTCGCGCTGTCCGAGCTGCTGCGTCGCACGCTCCAGGACGAGCGCGAGGAAACGGGCGGTGGCCTCGGCGAGCGCCTGCGTCGCGACGAAGCGGCCCGGCGCGTCGAGGAGCTGCGACGCATGATCGCCGCCGCCGTGCGCGATCGCCTCGTCGACGTGAAGGGACGGTCGGCGGCGGCCGCGATGTACCGGGAGCCGCTCGTCGAGGACGCCGACGTCTTGCGGGCGTCGGCCGCGCAGCTCCGCGAGATGCGGCGCGCCATCCAGCCCCTCGCGCGCAAGCTGGCCGCCCGCATCGCCCGGCGCCGGCGCCTGCGGCGGGCGGGCCGTCTCGACGTGCGAAGAACGCTGCGGCGATCGCTGTCGGCGGGCGGCGTGCCGCTCGAGCCCGCGTTTCGACGGCGCAAGGTGTCCCGGCCGGAAGTGTACCTGCTCTGCGATCTCTCGGGCTCGGTGGCGGAGTTCGCGCGCTTCACCATGAGCCTGCTCTACGCGCTCACGGAGGAGCTGGGGCGCGTGCGCTCGTTCGCGTTCGTCGACGACGTCGACGAGGTCACGCCGCTGGTGGCGGCAGGCGGCGCGCCCCTCACGGGCGCCCACGTGCTGGCGCGCTCGCGTGCCGTGCGGGGCCAGGGGCACAGCGACTACGGCCACGTGCTCGACGCGTTCTGGGTGCGCTACGGCGAGAGCGGGCTCGGCCCCCGCAGCACGGTGATCATCTGCGGCGACGCGCGCACGAATTACCGCGATCCCGGCGTGCGGACGCTGCGCGCCATTGCCGCCCGCGCCCGACGCGTGTACTGGCTCAACCCCGAGCCGCGCGCGGAGTGGAACACCACGGACTCCGTGATCGGTCTCTACGCGCCGTACTGCACCGGCGTCTTCGAGGCGCGGACGCTCCGTCAGCTCGCCGCGTTCGTGCAGCAGATCGCGTGAGAGTTCGTAGCGGCACCGCGCGAACGAACGACGCTAAGGCACCATCGCGACCCCGACCACGGTCGAGCCATCGGCAAAGGTCGCCGTGAGCGTGAGCGTAGTGCCCGGCTGGAACAGCGCGTTCTGGAAATCGGCGGCGAAGACGACGAAGGTCGCGCCGTCCGCCACCGGCACGTTGACCGCCATCGTGCTCGGATTGTTCAGCAGCGGCCCGTCCAGCGTCGCCGCCATGCCGAGCGCCCAGTTGACGACGGTGCCGTCCGTCTCCCAGATCCCGCCCGTGCTGCTGCGTAGGTCGAGCCGCGTGATCGTGCGCGCGCCGCCGGCCAGCCTCGCCGTCAGCGTCGCGTCCGGCGCGCCGTCGGGGCCGAGGGCGAGATTGTCCTGGCCCACGCGATCGCGCACCATGCCGTTGTAGACGAGGCTCAGCGCCGCCGGCGCCCCCGCGGGGACGGTCGCGTTCGCGGACGCGGTCGAGCCGTCGGCGAAGGTCGCCGTCAGGGTGAGCGTCGTGCCCGGCACGAAGAGCGCGTTCTGGAAGTCGGCGGCGAACACCACGAAGCTCCCGCCGTCGGCCACGGGCGCGTTCACCGCCATCGTGCTCGGATTGTTCAGCAGCGGCCCGTCCAGCGTCGCCGCCATCCCAAGCGCCCAGTTCACGACGGTGCCGTCCGTCTCCCAGATCCCCCCCGTGCTGCTGCGTAGATCCAGGCGCGTGATCGTGCGCGCGCCGCCGCCGAGCGTCGCCGTCAGCGTGCCGTCGAGCACGCCGTCGGCGCCGAGCGCGAGATTGTCCTGCCCCACACGGTCGCGTACCTTGCCGTTGTCGACGACGTTCAGCGTCGGCGTCCCCACGGCCCCCGAGACCGTGGTGCTGGCGGACGCGGTGGAGCCGTCGGCGAAGGTCGCCGTCAGCGTGAGCGTCGTGCCCGGCACGAAGAGCGCGTTCTGGAAGTCGGCGGCGAACACCACGAAGCTCCCGCCATCCGCCACCGGCGCGTTCACCGCGATCGTGCTCGGGTTGTTGAGGAGCGGCCCGTCCAGCGTCGCCGCCATCCCGAGCGCCCAGTTCACGACGGCGCCGTCGGTTTCCCAGATCCCGCCCGTGCTGCTGCGCAGGTCGAGCCGCGTGATCGTGCGCGCGCCGCCGGCGAGCGTCGCCGTCAGCGTGCCGTCGAGCACGCCGTCCGCGCCGAGCGCGAGATTGTCCTGTCCCACGCGGTCGCGCACCTTGCCGTTGTACGTGAGTGAAAGCGACGGCGGGGTGACGACGACGGCGGCGTTCACCGTGAACCCGGCGGGCAGCGTGGCGCCGCCGCCCACGGGGTTGGTGACCGTCACCGCGCGCGGCCCCACCGCCGCCGTGGCGCTGATCGTGAGCGAGGCCGTGATCTGCGACGCCAAACGCACGGTCACGTTGCTGACCGCGATGCCGACGTCGAAGCTCACGGTGGCGCCGGTCACGAAGCCGCCGCCGTTTATCGTGACGGGCACGCTCGTTCCCTGCGTCCCCTGGCCCGGCACTATGGACGTGAGGCCCACGACAGAGACATAGATCGGCTCACTACGCGCGACGACGTGCAACAGTTCGGAGGAATTCGGATCAGGCGTCAGCAGGCGAAGCTCGTAGCTCCCAGAATTCAGCGTACCGGGGAGCGTCAGTGCGAGCGCGCCCGTCGCGCCGCCGGTCGTTGCATAGGTCGCCTTCACGTTCGTGCTGTCAGAGCGCTCTCCGAGCGGGAAGAGTTCGAGTACGTCGCGCGTGGTCGGGGTAGGGATGCCGCCCCAGCTGGCGGTGATCATGCCACCCGGCGGGACCTCCGTCGGCGTGACTTCCAGATGAATCGGCGGGATGACGCCGGGGCCGCCGGCCGTGATCCTGGCGACGAACGCGTCATTGCAGGGCTCGGACAAGAAGCACGTCCCGCCGCCAAAATTGCGCTGGAAGGCACCGGCAGTGGTCGGGAAGTCGAACGAGGATGTCACGCCGGACATGTGCACGTTGCCCGCAGAATCCACCGCGATGCCGCCCGCTCCGTCCGTCCCCTCCGTGTTCGCATTCGAGCCGTCTCGCTTTCCGCCGCCGAGATACGAGGAATAGAGGATGCGGGTGGCGTCGGGATTGAGCTTGGTGATGAACGCATCCGAGAGCCCGCGATTCTGCGTCTGAAACGCGTCACGGATCGGAAAATCGAGCGACGTCGTGGACCCCGCGACGTAGACGTTGCCGGCGCCGTCGACGGCGATCGCCTCGCCGCTGTCGTCGAGTCCGCCCGCGAGATAGGTCGAATAGACGAGCGATCCCGTTGGGGTGAACTTAGCGACGAACGCATCGACGCAGATCTGACCGAAACAGATCGGGAAGGGCGCGTTCGGCTGTACGACGCCGGCGGTCGTCGGGAAGTCGCCACCGCTCGTATCCCCGGTCACATAGGCATTCCCCTGGCTGTCCACCGCGATACCGTTGACGTGGTCGTCGAACGTTCCCCCGAGGTACGTGGAGTAGATGAGGCTGCTGCCGGTCGGATCGAGCTTCGCGACGAAGCCGGTGGTGCCGGCGGGCCCGCCGTGGTGGGCCGGCTGAAACGCGTTGACGACGGGGAAGTCGTGCGACTCTGTGCTGCCCGCGACGTACGCGTTGCCGGCGGCGTCGATGGCGATCGCGTTCGGCGACTCGTGGGCGGTTCCACAGAGGAACGTCGAATAGACGAACCCGGTGCCGCCAGGATTGATCTTCGCCGCGAAGCCGTCGGCGAGGAAGCCGTTGCAATCGGTTGTCCGATAGGCGCCCGCCGTGGTCGGGAAGTCGTGCGAACCAGCCTGCGCGAGCCCGGTGACGTAGGCGTTACCGGCGCTGTCGACGGCGATTCCCTGTCCGCGAGACGAATCGCCGAGGCTGCCGCCGAAGGTGAACGAGTACACCAGAGCGCCTGCCGGGTTCAGCTTGGCGACGAGCACGCCAGCCGGATCGCTGCTCCCGAAGCAGAGTCCGATCCGCCCTGTGATGTACGCATTGCCGCCTCCGTCGACGGCGATGCCGCGTCCTTCGTCGTCGCAGGGGCCCCCGAGATACGTCGAGTAAACGAGGGCGCCGGTGGGGGAAAACTTGGCGACGAACGCGTCCTGATTCCCGCCGAGCGTTCGATCGGCGCCGGCCGTCGTCGGGAAATCCACGGACGACGTGGTACCCGTCACGTAGGCGTTGCCGGCGCCGTCGACGGCGATACGCAGAGCGCCGTCATCACCGCTGCCCCCCAGATACGTCGAGTACACGAGCACGGGATCGATCACGAGCGCCTGCGCCTGGTCATGAGTGCCCACGCGGATGCCGACCTCACGCGCTCCTTTGAGCACGTATCTACCCGTCACGTCGCGGCGGACGCCCTCGACCTCCTGATAGACGACGGGCCGGAGCTGACGGAGCTCACCGGCGGCCGTGTGCACCACGAGGTCGCCGTCCGCGCTGACGTCGAGCCGGTCCGCGCCGTCGAAGGCGAGGGCGATGGCAGCAGGGTCGGCGCCGGGCGCCAGCACGAAGTCGTATTCCACCTCATCCTGGCGACCGTGGTAGACGAGGTCGATCCCGGGATAGACGTCCGTGTACTTCACCGCCGCAAAGATCGGGACGCCGGTGATGCGCGTGGCGGCGGGGCCGCGCTTGAAGTAGTTCGCCTTGCCGGCGAGCTCACCGACTCCGGCGATGCGCGGTGCCTGATTCGCGCCCACGAGCTTCATGCGCACGACCGCACGATCCTCGCCGCGGTTCCGGAGCGTCATCACGGCGTCGGTCGGCGTGAGGAACAGCGTGTAGGCGTTTGCCCGCGCGATGAACCGTACCTCCTCGTCCGTCTGCCCCTGGTTCATCTCGAACGCGACGCGGGTGCGCAACGCCGTCACCGCTCGTGCAGGGGGGACTCCGGGCGCGCCCGGGACAGTGCGGTCCACCTCGGCGGCGCCCACCGAGCTGGGAACGAAAACGCCGGCGATGAAAGCCATGACGACGATGAAGACCTGCAGCTGTTGCATCACTTCCTCCACCGTTGCGGGGTCCGGTCCCCGGTCCCAGTCGTTCGTGCGTTCGGGACGTGCGATTTACGCATCACGTAGTGGCTGCACGGCAAGGCCCCTGCCAAGCCGGGCCGAACGCCGCCACGCTTCAGAACACGGCGAGATATTTGACATGGTCGTGTGGGCGAGAGGCCGTGCTGCGAACGGGCACAGGAACCGCTGTCTGCTGCAGGAGACACGGTGTCTCCGCCGGAGCAGGCGCGGGAGAGAGCTCGCTACGGAACGATCGCGACCCCGATCGCGCTCGAGCCGTCCGCGAAGGTCGCCGTCAGCGTCAGCTTCGTCCCGGGCGGGAAGAGCGCGCCCTGGAAGTCGGCCGCGAAGACGACGAAGCTCGCGCCATCCGCGACGGGAACGTTCACCGCCATCGTGCTGGGATTGTTCAGCAGTGCCGTGTCCAGCGTCGCCGCCATGCCGAGCGCCCAGTTGATGGTGGCGGCGTCCGTCTCCCAGATGCCGCCCGTGCTGCTGCGCAGGTCGAGCCGCGTGATCGTGCGTGCGCCGCCGGCGAGCGTCGCCGTCAGCGTCGCGTCCGGCGTGCCGTCGGCGCCGAGGGCGAGGTTCCCCTGGCCCACGCGGTCGCGCACCTTGCCGTTGTAGACGAGGTTGAGCGCCGCCCCCGCGGGCGCGGACACCGTGGTGCTGGCGGACGCCGTGGAGCCGTCGGCAAAGGTCGCCGTCAGCGTGAGCGTCGTTGCCGGCAAGAACAGCGCGTTCTGAAAGTCGGCGGCGAACACCGCGAAGCTGCCGCCGTCGGCGACGGGGACGTTCACCTCCATCGTGCTCGGGTTGTTGAGGAGCGGCCCGTCCAGCGTCGCCGCCATGCCGAGCGCCCAGTTGACGGTGGCGGCATCCGTCTCCCAGATGCCGCCCGTGCTGCTGCGCAAGTCGAGCCGCGTGATCGTGTGCGCGCCGCCGGTGAGCGTCGCCGTCATCGTCGCGTCCGGCGCGCCGTCGGGGCCGAGGGCGAGATTGTCCTGGCCCACGCGATCTCGCACCATACCGTTGTAGACGAGGCTGAGCGCCCCCGGGGCCGCGGCGGGCACGGTCGCGGACGCGGACGCCGTTCCACCATCGGCAAACGTCGCCGTCAGCGTGAGCGTCGTGCCCGGCACGAAGAGCGCGTTCTGGAAGTCGGCGGCGAAGACCACGAAGCTCGTGCCGTCCGCCACCGGCACGTTCACCGCCATCGTGCTCGGATTGTTGAGGAGCGGCCCGTCCAGCGTGGCCGCCATGCCGAGCGCCCAGTTGACGACGGTGCCGTCGGTCTCCCAGATGCCGCCCGTGCTGCTGCGCAGATCGAGCCGCGTGATCGTGCGCGCGCCGCCGGTTAGCGTCGCCGTCAGCGTGCCGTCGAGGACGCCGTCGGCGCCGAGGGCGAGATTGTCCTGGCCCACGCGGTCGCGCACCTTGCCGTTGTAGACGAGGGAAAGCGCGCCCGCGACGACCGGCGGCGTTGGAACGATCGCGCTCGCGGACGCGATCGAACCATCGGCGAAGCGCGCCGTCAGCGTCAGCGTGGTGCCCGGCACCAGGAGCGCGTTCTGGAAGTCGGCGGCGAAGACCACGAAGCTGCCGCCGTCCGGCACGGGGGCGTTCACCGCCATCGTGCTCGGATTGTTCAGCAGCGGTCCGTCGAGCGTCGCCGCCATCCCGAGGGCCCAGTTCACGACGGCGCCGTCCGTTTCCCAGATGCCGCCCGTGCTGCTGCGCAGGTCGAGGCGCGTGATCGTGCGCGTGCCGCCCCCGAGCGTCGCCGTCAGCGTGCCGTCGAGGGCGCCGTCGGGGCCGAGGGCGAGATTGTCTTGCCCGACGCGGTCGCGCAGCTTGCCGTTGTACGTCAGCGAGAGCGACGGCGGGACAACCACCACGGCGGCGTTCACGGTGAACCCCGCGGGCAGCGTGGCGCCGTCGCCCACCGGGTTGGTGACGGTCACCGCGCGTGGCCCCACGGCCGCCGTAGCGCCGATCGTGAGGGTCGCCGTGATCTGCGACGCCGAGCGGACGACGACGTTGCTGACGGCGATGCCGGGGCCGAAGCCGACGGCGGCGCCGGTGACGAAACCGCCCCCGTTGATCGTGACGGGGACCGTCGTCCCCTGCGTGCCCTGGCCCGGCACCACGGACGTGAGGCTCACGATGGGCGCGAAGATCGTGAGCGCCTGATCGAGCCTGATGCGCGGCCGCGTGACGCTGCCGCCAGGGCGCGTGTCGCTGATCGGGACGCCCGTCGCCTGGAGCGCGGACAGGACGTCGGTGACGCCGGCGGACGGCGCCGCCTGCTTCAGCACCGCCCATGCCCCCGCCACGTGCGGCGCCGCCATCGACGTCCCGCTCGCGATGGCAAAGCCGCCGCCCGCGAACGACGAGCGGATCGAGTCGCCGGGCGCGAACAGGGACAGGAACGGCGCCGCATTGGAGAACGACGCGACGACGTCCGTCTTGGTGGTAGCGCCCACGCTGACCGCGGTCGAGACGCACGCGGGCGAGCTCACCCCGTTGGTGGTGCCGTTGTTGCCCGCCGCCACCACGGTCGCGATCCCGACCGAGCGCAGGTTGTCGATGATCGGCTTGTGGGGCGCGGTGTCGCACGTGGTGGTGAAGGGATCGCCGCCGAGGCTCATGTTGACGGCGGCGACGTTGCGGACGCCGTGAAGCGCGAACACGCGCTCGAGGCCGGCGATGACGTCGGACGTCCACGCCAGCACGCACGGGGGCGCGGAGGGCGAACAGGAGGCGGCGCTCGTGAAGCGGGAGAACACCTGCACGGACATGAGCTGCGCACCCTTGGCGACGCCCGAAAAGCTCACGCCGGCGCCGGCACCATTGCCGGCCGCGATCCCGGCCACGTGCGTTCCATGCCAGCACCCGGCGAGCGCGCAGGGGACACCGGCACCGGGGCCGAGCTCCTCGTCGGTGCCGTTGGGGCAGACGGTCGTGCTCGGGCTCGGTCCCCCCGTCGTCGTCGAGAAACACGCCTCCTCTACGACCTTGCCGGCGAGGAACAGATGCGCGGAGTCGACGCCGGTGTCGACGATGGCGATCACGGTGCCGGTGCCGTCGAAGCCGCGACTCCATGCCAGAGGCCCGCCGATGAGCGGAACGCTGTCGGGAAGGCTCGGGACGTGAAGCTTGTCCTCGACCACGCGGGCCACCCAGAACGACGAGGCCTCCAGCTCGGCGAGAGCGTCGAGGCCGACCTCCAGCGCCACCAGGGGAACGGTGTCGAACTGGTGAACGACGCGATGGCCGTGCCGGGCGAGGCGTGCCATGACCTGGCGCCGCACGGTCGCGATGTCCGCGCGCTGAACCGTGACGCCCGCCGCCGACAGCAATCCTTCCCCGACGTGAGCACGGCCGGGAAGACGCATCTCCGCGATGACGCGCACGCTACCCTCGCGCAACGCGCGCTCGCGCAGCTCGACGGGCACAACGCCGCTCGCCCCGTGCGCGGGGACCGGAGCCCAACGCACCACGCTCGCGAGCACACAGAGAAGGCTCGCGAGCACACAGAGAAGGAGGAGCGGGAGAGACAGGCGCGAGCGTACCGCGCGCGAGCCGGCGTCTATTGCGGCCTCGCCGTGGTATCGGGGCGGACGCGCGCCACCACGTCCGTCATCGCGCTCAGCGCCCGCAGCCCGGTGGCGTCGATCTCGAGCGCGAGGAGCGGGATGGAGGCGTAGCGACGGATGACCGTCGCGTGCGTGCGGGGCAGGCGCGCGAGCACGGCGTCCTGCGCGCGCATGATGGCGTGGCCCATGTCGCTCGGATCAGCCGCTTCGCCAATCCGCAGCTCCACGAGGACGCGCGTGCGCCCGTCGCCGCTGAGCGAGGGGACGTCGGGATCGATCACGGAGCCGCCCGCGGCAGGGATCGGCGCGGGCGCCTGGACAAAAAGCAGCGCGAGGACAGAAAGTGCGCGTGCCCAGAGCATCTTCGTCGTCCAGTAAAAATGCCGACGGTCATCACAAAATCCGCCGTCGGGCCTCGCCGACCGTCGCCCTTCGAGCCCGACGCGCGGAGCACTCTAAATCTCGGTCGCGAGAAGTGTCAAGGGAAAGCGCCCTTGAAACGATTACAGTGGTGGGCACGCGCGGGGCTGACCCTGGGCGCAGGAGGACGCCATGGCCGAGAGTGAGACGTATCGCAAGGGCGCGGACGTACGACGCCGTCTGCTGGGGGACGAGTGGGTCGAGCGGTCGGGTCGTTTGACGTACAGCGACCCCGTGATGCGGAAGTTCATCGACGTCGTGACGGAGTCCGTGTTCGGGATGCTGTGGACCCGCCCCGGGCTCGACTTGAAGCTGCGCACGCTCGTGTGCGTCATCTCCGACGCCGCCACCGCGCGCGAGCCCGAGCTGGCCATCCACCTCCGCATGGCGCTGCGGCAAGGGTGGACGGAGGAGGAGCTGTCGGAAGCGCTGCTGCACTTGCTCGGCTACGTGGGGGCGCCCGCCACGCGCGATGCGCTGATCGTAGCCTCGCGCGTGTTCACGGAGATGCGCGGGGAGCGTCCTTGACAGTGGGTTCCTTGACACCATCCGGCGCGGGTGATGAACTGACGACAGTCCGCGAGTGGAGGCCCCATCGATGGCCGAGATCGTCGCTGCCGCGCTGACGTCGCACGCGCCCCTCATCACCGGCAAGCCGGACATCGCCGAGCCCGCGCAGCGCGAGCGCCTCTACGCGGGCTTCGCCGAGCTGCATCGCCGGTTCGCGGCGGCGCGCCCGGACGTGATCGTGATGTTCGTCAACGATCACATCCAGAGCTTTCCCTACAGCAACATGCCCGCGTTCTGCGTCGGCCTCGCCGACAGCTATCCGGCGCCCAGCCCGGGGGCCTCGAAGCTCATGCAGATCCCGCCGCGTCAGGTCCCGGGGGCGCCCGAATGGGGCATGGCGCTGCTCGCGCGCGGTCTCGCCGGCGGCTTCGACTTCGCGTACTCGTACGAGCTGGAGAGCTGGGACGAGCTGGCGGTGCCGCTGCACTTCCTCCTTCCCGAGGCCACCATTCCCGTCGTGCCCGTGTACACGAACTGCGCGGCGCCCCCGCTGCCGACGGTGCGCCGTTGCCACCAGATGGGCGCCTTCGTGGGGGAGTTCATCCGGTCGCGTCCGCGCGGCGAGCGCGTGGCGGTCGTCGCCACCGGCGGCGTATCGCACTGGGTGGGGACGCCGGAGACGGGACGGATCAATCCCGAGTTCGATCAGTGGCTCCTCGATCACGTCGCGCGCGCCGACGTCGAGCCCCTCCTGGCCCTCACGCACGCCGAGATCGAGCGCGACGCCGGCAACGGCGGCCAGGAGATCCGCAACTGGGTGGCCGCCCTCGGCGCCGTGCCCGGCTGGAAGGGCGAGGTCCTCGCCTACGAGCCGGTGCCGGAGTGGATCACCGGCTGCGCGACGGTGTGGGTGCATCCATGACGAAGACCTCGTACGCGCTCAACAAGGTCCTCACCGCCATCGCCCGCCAGCATCTCCGGAAGGACGCGCTCACGGACGAGGAGCTCGCGGGGCAACGGCTCACCGACGCCGAGCAGGCGGCCCTGAAGGCGGGCGACATCACCGCCCTCTATCATCTCGGCGCCAATCCCTATCTGATCCGCCGCGTCTTCCGCTCCCGCTTCACGGTCTGACGGGTCAGGCTCCCCACACCTTCGTCGCCGTGCGCACGATCAGCTCGAGCTTCGCGCGCTGCGCGTCGGGCGTGATCTCGTTGCCCTCGAAGGTGGACGCGAAGCCGCACTGGGTGGAGAGCGCGAGCCGTTCCAGCGGAACGTAACGGGCGGCGTCGTCGATGCGCCGTCGTAGATCGTCCTCGCGCTCGAGCTCCGATCGTTTCGTGGTGACGAGGCCCAGCACCACCGTCACGCCGGGCGGGACGAAACGCAGCGGTCCGAAGTCGCCCGACCGGTAGTCGTCGTACTCGAGCAGCAGGCGGTCGACCTTCGCGGCCCCGAACACGACCTCCGCGTAGTCGTCGTACGGTTTGGTGCCCGTGTACTTGCTGCGGTAGTTGCCGCGACAGAGGTGGAGGCCGGTGACGGCGCCCGTCACGCCCGCGAAGACCTGGTTGTCGGCCGCGATCATCTTCTTCAGCGTGCCGATGGGGTCGGTGACGTCGGGACGCACGGTCTTGTCCGTGATGTAGGTGTACTGGGGTGCGTCGATCTGGAGATAGGCGGCGCCGGCGGCGGCGAGCGCGCGCGCGTCCTCGTTCATGATCCGGATGAGGTCGTCGAGAAACGCGTCCTTGCTCGGATAGGCCCGATCCGACACGCCGTTCTTCCAGTAGCTCAGCATGAGGGACGGGCTCGGCATCGTCACCTTGATCGACCGCGACGTGAGCGACCGCGTGAACGCGTACTCGACGTCGACGAGGCTCGCCTTGCGGGAGAGGGGCGCCACCGGCGTGGGAACACCGAAGCGCAGGACGTTGCCCTGCTCGTCCCGATGCGATCGCTCGAAGCCCTCGGGATCGAAGCCGTTGGCGGTCGCCACCACCGTGGAGAAAAAGAGCTTGCGGCGATACTCGCCGTCGGTGACGACGGGCAGGCCGACCGCCTCCTGCAGCCGTACCACCTCCCGGATGGCGCGATCCTCCACCGCGCGCAGCTCGCGTGGCGGCAGATCCTTGGCGCGCGCGTCGAGCAGATAGGAGGGCCGGAGAAAGCTCCCGAGGTTGTCGGCCGTGAATCGTGGCTGAGCGTTCATGCGATGCTCCCCTTCCCGCGGCCGCGGCTCATCCCGCCACCGAGGCCGGCGGCCGCCGGTGGTGCGTCGCGCCCTCGAAGGCGTGGGCGAGACGGATCAGCGTCGGCTCGCTCCACGCGCGGCCGAGGAACGTCAGGCCCACGGGAGCGCCGTCGGTCGTGTAGCCCGCGGGCACCGCGATGCTCGGGTACCCGGCCCTGGCCCCGATGGCGGCCCCCGTGCGGCCGGGGAAGACGAGGGCGTCGAGGCGTTCGCGCTCCATCAGCGGATCGATGCCTTCGGTGCGCGAGAGGCGGATGTCCTCGGCGCGGCTCACCACATACGTCCGCGCGCGCACGCCGCTCGCGGCCTGGGCCGCCAGCAGCACGGTCTGACCGAAGCGCAGCATTTCATGGGGCCGCCCCTCGTTGAATCGAATGAGGTCGCGCAGGTTCCGGATGGGCGCGCCGGGACCGAGACCGGCGAGATAGCGATTGAGGTCGCGCCTGAACTCGTAGAGCAGCACGTCGGAGCGAAAGTCGTTGACGGCGCGCGCGGTGGCGATGTCGGCGGGATCGACGATCACGGCGCCCGCGTCGCGGAGCGCGCCCAGCGCCGCTTCGATGACCGGCAGCTCGGCGGCGGCCACCTGCTCGAAGAACACCGCGCGCGGCACGCCGAGCCGCGCCCCCGCGAGGCCGCCCGCGTCGAGGAACTGCATGTAATCGGCGTGCGCGCGGCGTTTGGCGGGGCGCGTGGCGCGATCCGCGGGATCGGAGCCGGCGAGCGTGCCGAGCAGAATCGCCGCGTCCGTCACCGTGCGCCCGAACGGTCCCGCGGTGTCTTGCGTGGCGCAGATCGGAATGATCCCCGCGCGCGAGACGAGGCCGACGGTGGGCTTGATGCCCACCACCGAGTTCTGCACGGCCGGGCTCAGGATCGATCCCGACGTTTCCGTGCCCACCGACACCGCGCAGAAGCCGGCCGCGACCGCGACCGCGGAGCCGCTGCTGGAACCACCGGGCGGGATCTTCGGGTCGTACGGATTGACGACCTGGCCGCCGCGTGAGCTGTAGCCGGCGGGCATCCCCGGCGCCATGAAGTTCGCCCACTCCGTCATGTTCGCCTTGCCGAGCACGATCGCGCCCGCCGCCCGCAGTCGCGTCACGAGAAAGGCATCGCGCGGCGCCACCGAATCGGCGAGGGCCAGGGAGCCCGCGCTCGTGTGGAGGCGATCGGCGGTGGCGATGTTGTCCTTCAAGAGCACCGGGATGCCGTGAAGCGGGCCGCGGGCTCCGCGCTCCGCGCGCTCGCGGTCGAGCGCGGTCGCGATGTCGAGCGCGTCCGGGTTGACCTCGAGCACGGAGTTGAGGCGCGCGCCGTTCCGGTCGTGGGCCTCGATGCGGAGGAGGAAGTGGTCCGTGAGCGCGGCGGCGGTGAGCTCGCCCTTCTCCATCGCCGCCTGCAGCTCGACGATCGTTGTTTCGTGCGAGGGGCGATTCGCGTTGCCGGCGCTCGTGGTCACGGCGCTGATTCTAGTCGGTGCGGACGTCGCGCGGAAAGACCGTCGTGGTCCGGCTCGCCCGTCCGCGTGCATGCAGCCGTAAACACCGTGTCTTCGCGAGTAGACGGCCGACGCGGTGGCGCCCCGCTCTCTCGAATCGCCGCCCGCACGTAACCGCGGCGCAAATTCACGGACTTATCGCCGGCGCCGAAGGCGCCGCTCACTTTGGCAGCGCCCTTGCCGAGAAGCGTCCGCATGTGGACGCCCGAGCGCGCGTGATCGACACGCACGACGCGGCGTCATCGGACTGACTTCGACGAGAGGGAGGACGAGGATGAAGACGAAGGTGGTCGGCCGCATCATCGCGCTGCTCGTGGTCGCGTGCCTCCTGCACGTCCCCACCGCCGGCGCTCAGATTACACAGCGCGCTGGCGTCGTTCCCGAAATCTTGCGCGCGGATACCGGCGGATCCGTGACGACGTTGTTCATCGACGGCGTCAACTTCGGCACGGCGTTGCCGACGGTAACGCTCGCGGACAGGGAGCTGATTCTGATCAACCACAGCGACACCCACATCGAGGCGATGCTGCCGTCGTGGGCGAGTCCGGGCAGCTACACGCTTGTCGTTGCCACCGTGAAAGCATCGGCTCCGTTCGAGGTCACGATCGGCGCCGTCGGACCGAAAGGCGACACCGGCGCTCAGGGGCCAGCCGGCGCGACCGGGCCGCAAGGTCCCCAAGGATCGGCTGGCGCCACGGGGCCCGCGGGTCCTGTAGGTCCGGCCGGCCCGCTCGGCCCCGCCGGTCCGGCCGGTCCCGCCGGTGCTCAGGGTCCCGCCGGACCGCAGGGACCAGCGGGCACGCTGGCGGCGTTCGATGCGCTCGCGGGCCTGGGATGCACGCGGAACGGGACCGCAGGAACGATCTCGCTGTTCTACGCGGCTAACGGTGACGCCACGCTCCGCTGCGTGCTGCCTCCGCCGCCGGCCTCGCCGCTCGCCGGCACGTATGCCTTGAGCCCGCAGATCCATTTCTCGTGC
>DASXSB010000128.1:0-41250 GCA_036506275.1 Candidatus Methylomirabilota bacterium
CGGGGAAGCGATGGACCTTCACGCGGGGATACTGCTGGAGAAATGCTTGGACATCGCGATGTCGATGGATCTTTCCGCCATCCCACAGCAGCACGACGGAGCCGCGCAGGTGACGGAGCAGGTACCGGAGAAACGTGATGACCTCAGCCCCCGTGATGTTCCGCAGGTGCAGGTCGAAGTACAGCCCAAAGCGGTGAAGTCGCGGGGCCACGGTGAGCGCCGAGATGACGGAGACTCTGTCATGCCGATAACTATGTCGAAGACGCGGAGTCTGCCCGACGGGCGCCCAGGTCTTGCGCACGTTGGGGATGAGCAGGAATCCGCTCTCATCGAGGAACGCGAGATGCGCGCCTCGGCGTGCGGCGTTTTTTTAACCGGGGCCATTCCTTCCGCTTCCACTGGGCGATGGCGGCTTCGTCGCGCTCGAGGGCACGCCGTTCCGGCTTTTGCCAACTCCAGCCGAGGCCGTGCCGCAACAGCGCCCAGACGCCGACTGGGCTGTAGCGCACGCCGAACTGCTTGCGAATCACCTCACCGATCCGCTTCAACGTCCACAACTCGGTCCTGTACCCTGCTGCCTCGGCGCCACGGAGTAGCACGCCCTTCAACTGCCCCTGCTGAGCGGCCGACAAGCGGCAGGGGCGACCAGGAATCGGGCGGGCGCGCAGCCCGTTCCGCCTATCGCGGCGGTGCGCCTGGTTCCACCGGACTACCGAACCCAGCGTCGCCCCGATCTGCCGCGCGACCTCCCGGTACGACACTCCAGCCTGCAGGAGCGCAATCGCATGTCGGCGGCGCCTTTCCAACTGCTTGCCGGTCCCGGATGGCCTCATGCAAACCATCGTAGTAGAGCAGATCCGGGTCGTATGCATTATTTAGTAAAGACTCAATAATACAAATTCAGAGTCGCTGATTCGGCTGAGGGCGTGCCGGTCCTTTGGCTGCGTCTCCACCGTTTGTGCTAGTCAAGCCATCGCCTGAACAGGTCCCCGGCGAATACGCAGCTCGCAAAGACGTTCCGCCGGCGTCTTTCCAGCAAGAGCGAGATGTGGTCGACGATGGTTGTACTCGTGCTCCCAGAGCCGAAGCTTGGCGGTGAGCTCGGTGACGGTTCGGAAAGTTGTGCGTCGGTAGAACTCTTCCTCGTCAGTTCGATGACTACGCTCCACTTTGCCGTTGCTCTCTGGGCACCCGGGCGGGATGTGCCGATGGGCAATCCCGAGATCACGGAGATGCCACGTGAAATCCGTCCCGAACTCGTTGCCGTGGTCAGTCTGGACGCGATGAATCGCGACGGGCAGCCGGCGACGCACCTCGTCAATGAAGGCGATCGCGTTGGGGATCGAGCTCTGGGCATAAATCTTCAGAACGCGATAGCGACTTGCCTCATCGATCGCGGTGAACTGATAGAACCGCCCAGCACCGACCTTCAAGTGCTTGACGTCGACCTGGACGGACTGGCCGGCTTGAGCGAACTCGCGCCGTCGGCGGGGACCGGGCCGATAGCGTTTGAAGAAAGTCGAGACCGCCTAGCGCAGTTAACGTCAGAACCTTTTGTGAAAGACACAACAACGCACTCTCTAAGATAGACGATGAAGGCACTCGCTTCTTCAAAGCCATTGCCGACATTACGGCAGAACTGAAGCGTCAACAGGTCTCCCTTATCCACGATGTCCGCATGTTCAACGGCCACGACCTTGAGCGATGGTGCCTGAAGGCACTGTGTGGAATGACGGCGTTTGGGACTTCTCATCTCTTCCCTGACGAGACGGGGGTAGCTGTGGCGGTTGAACCAGAGTGGATCGAAATTCGTTTTGGTTTAAAGTCATTCACTGACTGACGTGGGCTTTACTGCCCGAATACACCGGGACGGGTAACCACCGGTCGGATCGGCTTTGACCTAGACCCGTTGACGAACGGTGCTTCTCTGATCGGCCTCGGCACAGTTTTCCTGGGCCTCGCTTTCAATCTGTTGCTGCGGCCAGTCCTTTGGCCACACCAGTCAGCGATAGGAGAGAGAGGTTCGCCTGCGAGCTTGAGACAGTCGGCCCCCTACAGTGGCTCAAGGTCAAGGTGCGGCGCGAGGGCCGCTTTCTCGTAAGCGGCGTTGCGGTCAGTCGCCTCTTGCGACAGACTTCGCGCTTCGCAGCGCGCGTGCCCCACCGTGAAGTTATCTGGTTAGAGCCGCGTATCGTCGCTGAGGTGAGCTACGCTGAGCTGGTGCAGGGACGGCTGCGGGCGCCGGTGTTCCGGATCTATTGACCGCGCTCACCCCAGGGTCTAACGTCCAGCCATGCTGGATCGCCGTCGGTTCCTGGCCGCGATTGGGAGTCTCGTCGTGACACCGCTCGACGGCGACGCACAATCGCGCCGACTGCCTCGGCTAGGCGTGCTATGGCTTCCGGCCGGCCCGGATGCCCGGCTCGAAGCGTTCAAGCATGCATTGCGCGATCGAGGCTGGGTCGAACATCGGACACTGGCCTTCGAATATCGTTTCGCCGACGGCAACCCCGACCGACTTGGTGCCCTGGCGGAGGAGTTGGTGCGTCTTAAGGTCGACGTTATCTTTACGCTCGGCGACGCAGTGGTTCGTGCGGCGAAACAGGCGTCCGCGAGCGTTCCGATCGTGGCATTCGGAAGTGGATTCGTCGAGACTGGTCACGCCGCGAGTCTCGCGCATCCCGGCGGCAATGTGACAGGGGTGAGTGACACGTCGCAGGAGTTGAGCGCAAAAAGGCTTGATCTCCTAAGGCACGCAGTTCCGAAACTTGCGCGTGTTGCGGTGATGGAACGCAGCGAATCCTGCTAAGACGTTGGACTTCAAGCAGACAGAGGACGCAGCGCGGACCTTGGGTCTCACGCTGCTATCTCTGACCGCGAGACAGCCCGGCGATTTCGCGGAGGCGTTTGCGGCGGCTAGTCGCGAGCAAGCGGGGGCGGTGATTGTACTGCAGGACGCCCTTACGATTGCACATGCGAAGCGTATCGTCGATCTTGCGGCTCACCACCATCTGCCCGCAATGTACGGATTGAGAGACTTCACCGATGTCGGAGGCCTGATGTCCTACGGAGTGAAGCCTGGAGAACTAGAGCAACGCGCCGCTGCACGCGTCGATGAGATCTTGAAGGGCGCCAAGCCCGCAGACCTCCCTATCGAGCAGCCGACGACATTTGAGCTCGTTATCAACCTCAAGACCGCGAAGGCGCTCGACCTGCGATTTCCGCAAGTGCTACTGCTCCGCGCTGACCATTTGATTCGCTAATCACGGCCCGGCCAATGAATGGAGCGTGCGGTCATGAAGCCGTTGATCTCCTTCGGCCTCTGGCGCTGGGTGGAAGAGAATCGCCACGCGTTCGAACCGCCTGTAGGTAACAAGGTCATCTGGGAGGACTCCCAATTCACGGCGATGATCATCCGCGGCCCGAATGCGCGGCGCGACTTTCACGTGGATCCGTCGGACGAAATCTTCTTCATGTTGAAGGGGGACATGGTGTTGGAGTACATGCAAGACGGTCAGCGTTATCACCAGGTGATCCGTGAGGGTGAGGTCTTGCTCGTTCCCGCTTCAACGCCGCACTCGCCACACCGGCCGGCCGACACTTGGGGCCTCGTGGTTGAAATCAAGCGTCAGTCGGAGCAGACGGAGTCGCTGCTGTGGTTTTGTGACCGATGCAATACCCAAATTCACGAAGTGACGCTGCACGTGGCAGACATCGAGCAGGATTTGAAGGCTGCGATTAATCACTTCGACGGAAGCCGAGAGCTTCGCACGTGTCCACGATGCGGATATGTCCAACCCGAACGGCCTCTACACCACGTGTGCTCGCCGTAATGATTCCTCGCGCCGACCACCTCTGGCACCCGTGGCTCCGCGTCGCGCGCGTGATGCGCGGACTGCTGATGAACCACGCGAGCGAGGAAACGCGGCGCCGGATAGAGGCCGACCTGAGGAGGTGCTCGCTGTTCGCGCTAAGCTGAGAGCAGCGGGCTACTTCAAGTTGAGCGACCGCGCGCGCTGATCGTGTCCGCACCCGGCTTCGCCAACGCCCGCGTCACCGATGCGCGACCCGCGGTCGTCGCGCTCCGCTGCCCACCAGCTCGGCTCCGCCGACGTCGCGCGGGCAGACCGCCATTACCACGAAGCGCTCGCGCCGGCGCGCGAGCTCGGACTGCGCCCCGTCAGATGCGCAGGCAATCCTGGTCGCGAGAACGGACGCGAAAACCCGCCCGCGGCTTGATGGACTAACCGCCGCCCCGCCGCCGGCGGCAACTCACCGCGTTTCCGGGGCCCCCGGTGCGGGCGATTGTGGGCCCTCCGGAGCGGGCTGGGACTTCACCCAGCGGAAGATGGCCTTTGCCAGCTTCACCTCCGGCATGTAGCCGGTGAGCCGCTTCAGCGTCTCCACGGTGCTCTCACTCGACCCCTCCGTCGCGGCAGGCGGAGGAGGGCTTGCTGCGGGGCGCGCGACGGATGTCGCCGGCGGCGCCGGCGTTCCGCTCGGCACGGCGGCGGTAATGGAAGACGGCGCGCGCGAGACCGGCTCCTGAGGAGGGACGGGTGTCGGGCGAGCCGCCTGGGTCCGGAGGGTCGGCGGCTCGTTTCGAATGACGCTGCGAGGCTCGGCCAATGGCGTTTCCACGGCAACGCCGGCGGGGGGGCTCGAAGGCTGCGGCGGCCGGGACATCGCGGCTTCCGACGGCGTACTGCTCCCAGGTCGCGGCGAGGCTGATGGGAGAGGCGCGCTGGAAACCGACGGCGGTGCTGGAGGCTGATCCGTCGTCGGGGTGGCCGGCCGGAACACCGCGGTCGAGTTGCTACCGGGGGCACGGACCTCTCGCCGCGAGATCTCCGGCGGTGGCGCGAGAGGCGCACCGGCGGCCGGGACGCCGGAGGGCACCGCCATATTGCGCGAGGCTGTCGATCGCGGCCGCGGTGAAGATCGCGGAGGCAACGCTGGTACGGTCCCGCTCTCGGGGGGCGCGGGTTCCGCGACCGAGGCCGCCGCCGTGCTCTCGGGAACGCCCGCCGCGCTCGCCGGGTCGGAAGGCCCGAGAGCCGAACTCTCGGCGCTCGGAGAGTCCGAAGGCACCAGCGAGCTCCCGGCTCCGCTCGCGGACGCCGATTGCGCGACAGAACCACCGGCGGCACCGGCGTCGAGCGCGACACGCGCCCGGGTGTCTCGACCGCCCGCCGCGAGCCACGTGGCGACCGCGACACCGAGGACGCCTAGCGTCACCACGCCCGTGACGTAAGGGAACGGACGCCGACGGGCGGGCGTGCTCCCCTTGCCCTGGGCACGCCACCATTCGAGGTATCGCTCGAGCCGCTCGCGATCTTCGGTTGCTTGATCCGGACTGGTGCTCACAGTTCACCTCCCCGATCGTTCGACGCGGGAGAGACACGCCGTGTTCACGCTTCATGCCGGATCGCCAGCAATCTGCGAGGGGCGAGCGGCGATTGTTGGTTTTGGATGCGCACCTTTACTCTCGCCCGTCGCCGTCGCGATGCCGCGCCTCCGACCGCCCGGCGTGACGCGCGGGTCAGAACTCGCGGGCACGCACCGTGGGGAGGGCCGGCCGCCAGGGCACGACGAGATAGCTCATCAGCAAGCCGATCACGCCGCAGAAGATCACCGACCCCAGCCAGAGGTGGATCGTCCACGACAGGCCGTAGGTGAGCTTGACCGCGATGAAGTACGCGAGCGTCAGGACGGCGGGCAGAAGGAACGCGAAGCGGCGCCACGCGCGCGGACGCGAGGGGAGCGGCTCGATGGCCATATAAAGGAAGTCGGCCACCACGCCCACGAGGACGAACGTCAGGACCGGCGCCAGGGGATAGGGGCCGCGCTCGCCTGGATAGACGAAGCCCATACCGATCGCGTTGACGCCGATCATGACCGTCAGTGCCCCCACGGGCGCTCGCCCGCGGCCGAGCAACACGAGGACGAATCCCATCAGCAGCATCGTCCAGTAGAGCAGGGCGATCACGTTCATGGCCTGGAAGCTCATGCCGACCATGGCGGGAAGCGACCGGAAGATGGGCGAGCGCACGGCGCTGCCGGGCATGGACGCCATGGGGTGACCCATGAGCGTGAAGAACGTGATCAGCGACAAGAGCAGCGTCAGGGAGAGCGGCGGCACCATGCGCCGGGCCCACGAGATGGCGGGCCCGGAGCCGTGCGCCCACACCGATCGCAGCGGACCGGTCACCACGAGGCCGAGGCCGAGGGCAAGAATGAAGTGACTCGGGCTCAGCAGCGCCTCCACGTCGGCCTCGAAGCCGAAGAGCTTGTGCCATGCCAGATCTGCGGGACCGCCGATGAACCACAGCATTACTCCCACGAGCGACAGGCCGTAACCGTCCGGCAGCGCCGAACGCCACCACCGCCCTCGGACCACGTTCTTGACGAAGGTGGCCGTCAGCGCGAGGAACGACGCCATCCACCCGCCATAGAGCACGGCGTGCCACGGCGTGAAGAACGTGTTGTCCACGCGACCGTGTCGGTGCGCCCATCCGTCGACGAACAGTCCGCCCACGAAGGCGGCCGCCAGCGCCAGCATCATCCCGTCGAAGCGGGGCGGGGCCGGGAAATCGGTCGCGTCGGCGCGCTCGCTGGCGATGTCGCGGTCGATGTCGACGGCGCGGGGGCGCTGGAAATCGAGGCTCGCGTCGGAGGGGCTCATCGCGGTGCCTCCTTGTAACGTGCGCTAGAGCGGCAGCGCGAGCAGCGTGTCCACGCGACTGCTGTCGCAGACCACGATCCGCTCGCGGAAGCGGAGCGCAGCCGCGTCTTCCACGACGACGTCGAGATAGCGGCCCGTGGCGAACAGATCCATCCGGCCGTCGCGCATGATGCGCACCACGAGAAACGGCGTCTCGGTGCGCAGGCCGCGGTCGCCCTCGCCGAGGATGGCCGGCAGCCCGACGAGATGACGATACGTCTGGCGCTCGTAGATGTTCGCCTCGCGCAGGGCGCGCACCCGATCACGCAGCATGCCCCGGGAGTCGGCGTACACGAGGCCGCCGGGGAGATCGCGACGATGGTTGTCGGCGGAGGTGATGGTGTACAGACACTCCTCGACGAACAGCTCGGGCCAATCTTCGAGGCGATCGTCGTCGATGGCGCGCGCATAGTCGGCGTTGAGCTGCGTGAGCGCGGCGGCCACCTGGGCGGCGGGCGTCCGGGTGACGGCCACGTCAGCAGTCCATGTACCGGCGGTAGGCCTTCCAGAAGCCACGGACGGACGCCTCGGTGGCGCGCGTCTCCTGAGATTCGGCGCCCTCGCCACCCATGTTGACCACCGACAGCTCGTCCGTGGCCGTCGCCGTCCCCCGCTGCACGAAGCCGCCCACGCAGCCGTCTTCCATGGAGACGTAACCGGCGGGCCCGACGAGATTCGACTGGCGCAGGCGACGGCGCCGCATCTCGGGGTCGTCGTCGTCGAAGCCGAAGTACGTCCAGTGCAGGTCCATCGACGCCGGGCCGCGCGGCAAGACTTGACGGACGGCCAAGCAGTTCTGGATCTGCTGCAGCACGAAGTTGGGGAAGACGGTGAGGATCTGGAGCCGGATGCCGTCGCCGAACTCGTCCACGCTGTCGAGCAGGCTCGGATCGGCGAGCCGGTAGCCCGCGTGCTCCGACCGGATGCCCTGGTCGCGGTAGGTCGTGTTCTGGCGATCGTCGGCGCGGTCGATGGTGGTGCTGGCGTGGTGACCGCCGTCGGGACTCACGAGCACGCCACCGCCCTGCGTCAGCCGGGTGATCCGAAACGTGCTGAAGAAGGTGTGGAGGAGACTCGCGTGGTAGGTGTCCTTGACGTTCTCGACGTAGAGCTTCCAGTTGTTCGGCAGCGTCTGCACGAAGCGACCCAGCACGCGCACGGGCTTGCGAAGCACGCGGGCCATGCGACGGCGCACGTCCTCCCCGAGGTACTCCTCGATCGGCGGCGTGGTGTCGCAGAGGGTGGCGAAGACGAGGCCGCAGAGCGTCGTCGTGCGGAGCTTGCGAGGACCATGCTCCGCCTTGCAGAAGCCGTCCGGCATCCCGCCCCGACCGTGCGAGCCCTTCTCGAAGGCGATGCCGACCAGGTTGCCCGCGAGGTCGTAGCTCCACGCATGATACACGCACTGGAAGTGCTTGGCGCTGCCGCCGTCGTCGAGGGCGATGAGGGCGCCGCGGTGAGAGCACCGGTTCTCGAAGGCGTGGATCGTTCCTGTTTCGCCACGGACGACGATGACCGGCATCTCGCCCACGAACGTGGTCCGATAGTCGCCGGGGCGGGCGATGTCGGATTCGAGGCAGACGTAGTTCCACACCGGCCCCTCGAAGATCCGCCGCAGCTCGGCGCGGTAATTCGCCTCGTCGTGATAGACCCAGTACGGCACGCGGGTGAGCGTCGCTCCGGGCCACGTCCGGCCGCGATCCAGGTCCGTCATGCGCGCCTCCCTGGCTACGGTAGAGGCGCCATCATACCGGAACTCGCCTCCCGCCGAAGCCCCTGCCGGGCGAGTGTCAGGCCGCGCCCTCGCGGATGGCCGCCAGCACGTCGGCGGGGTGCTTGGCGGCGTCGCGCACGGTGCGCCAGTGCTTGCGCACGGTCCCGTCCGGTCCCACCCATACCGTGGAGCGGATGACTCCCTTCGTCTTCTTGCCGTACAACATCTTCTCGCCGTAGGCGCCCCAGGCTTCCATCACCTTCCGGTCGGGATCCGAGAGGAGGGAAAAGGGGAGCCGGTACTTGGCGGCGAACTTTGCGTGCGACGCCGGCGAATCCGCGGACACGCCGAGCACGACGATGCCGGCCCGTTGCAGGTCCGCCCACGTATCGCGGAATCCGCAGGCTTCCTTCGTGCAGCCGGGAGTGTCGTCCTTCGGATAGAAGTAGACGACGACGTCGCGGCCGCTGAAGTCGCGCAGCGACACGCGCTTGCCGTCGGCGTCCGCGAGCGTGAAGTTCGGTGCCTTGCGCCCTTCGGTGATGGTCGCCATGGGCCTTTCCTCCGCGCGCATCCTACCGGCGAGGGTGGCTTGACGCTATCCCGGGCGCCGGTACAGGATGCGCCACCCACTCCGCTCGACGGGAGGACCAATGACGACGGCCGCCCGACCCCCATTCCGCGCCGACCACGTCGGTAGCCTGCTCCGTCCCCCCGGCCTCAAGGCGCTGCGGCGCGAGCGGGAGGCGGGCCGCGCCAGCGACGTCAAGCAACGCGAGGCCGAGGACGAGGCGATTCGCGCGGCGGTGGCGATGCAGGAGGCGGTCGGTCTCCAGGGCATCACCGACGGCGAGATGCGGCGCGCGTCGTGGCACATGGACTTCCTGCTCCGGTTGAGCGGGCTCGCGAGCGAGGGCAAGACGATTCCCGTGACCTTTCGCGGCGCCGGGGGCCAAATGTTCTTCACGCGGCCCGATCTCGCCGTCACCGGCCGCATCGGACGTCCGGCGCCGATCTTCGTTGAGCCGTTCCGCTTCCTCGCCTCGGTGACGTCGCGCACGGCCAAGCTCACGATCCCCTCGCCGTGCATGCTCTACTCCCAGGTCGGCCGCGCCAACATCGATCGCCGCGTCTATCCCGACCTCGACGGCTTCGTGGCGGACACCGCCGCCGCCTACCGGGCCGAGATCGCGGACCTCTACGCCGCCGGCTGTCGCTACCTGCAGCTCGACGACGTGAGCCTCGCCTATCTCTGCGACGAGCAGCTTCGCGCGGAGAGCCGCGCGCGTGGCGAGGACCCCGACGCGCAGCTCCGGCTCTCGGTGGAGCTCATCCAGGCCACCCTGCGCGAGAAGCCGGGCGACCTCACGGTGTGCACGCATCTCTGCCGCGGCAACTTCCGCTCGAGCTGGCGCGCCGAGGGCGGCTACGCGGGCATCGCGGAGGTCATCTTCAACGAGCTTCCGTACGACGGGTTCTTCCTCGAGTTCGACGACGCCCGCTCCGGCGATTTCTCGCCGCTGCGGTTCGTCCCCCGTCACGTGCGCGTGGTGCTCGGGCTCGTGACCACCAAGGTGGGGACGCTGGAAGCGAAGGACGCGCTCCGGCGGCGCCTCGACGAGGCCGCCCGCTACGTCCCCCTCGAGCAGCTCTGCATCAGCCCCCAGTGCGGCTTTTCCTCGACTGTGGAGGGCAACGAGATCACGCTCGACCAGCAGCAGGCGAAGCTCGCCCGCTGCGTCGAGGTGGCGCGCGAGGTGTGGGGCGCGCTCTAGGGCGTCGCACGCGAGCGCGACGATCGCTCGCATTCGTGGATCGGGTCCGGCACCCTGAAGGGTGAGGTGAGAGCCATGAGCATTCAATCGATCAATCCCGCCACCGGCGACATCCTCGAAACGTTCCATGAGACATCCGAGCAGGACATCGAGCGAATTCTCGACGAGGCCCACCGCGCGTTTCGTGACTGGCGCCGCCTGTCATACGCGGCGCGGGCCGGTCACATGGAAAAGGCCGCGCACGTCCTGCGGGCCCGCCAGGCGGAATTCGCGCGGCTCATGGCGCTCGAGATGGGCAAGCCGATCACCCAGGGGGAGGCGGAGGTCGAGAAGTGCGCGTGGGCGTGCGAGTACTACGCCGCGCACGCGGCCAGCCTTCTCGCCGAGCAGCCACGGCAGACGGACGCGTCGCGGAGCTACGTCCGCTTCGATCCCCTCGGCCCCGTCCTCGCCGTCATGCCCTGGAATTTTCCCTTCTGGCAGGTGTTCCGGTTCGCGGCGCCCACCCTCATGGCGGGGAACGTCGGCGTTCTCAAGCACGCGTCCAACGTCCCCCGTTGCGCGCTCGCGATCGAGGACGTGTTCCGCGAGGCCGGCTTCCCGCCCGGCGTGTTCGCGACGGCGCTGGTGGGATCGGGAACGGTGCCGCGCCTCGTGGCCGACCCGCGGATCGTGGCCGCCACCCTCACCGGCAGCGAGCGCGCCGGCAGCACGATCGCGCAGGAGGCGGGACGCGAGCTCAAGAAGACGGTGCTGGAGCTGGGCGGAAGCGATCCCTTCGTCGTGCTCGCCGACGCCGATCTCGTCGCCGCCGCCCGCACGGCGGCCGACGCGCGACTCGTCAACAGCGGCCAGAGCTGCATCGCGGCCAAGCGGTTCATCGTGGTGGAGCCGCTCGCGGACGACTTCGTGAAGCGATTCGTCGAGGAGCTGCGAGGGCGGCGGGTCGGCGATCCCCTCGCGCGCGAGACGCAGGTGGGGCCGCTGGCGCGGGTGGATCTGCGCGAGGCGCTTCATCAACAGGTGGAGGAATCGGTGAAGCGCGGTGCTCGCCTCGCGCTCGGCGGCGAGATTCCGCCCGGGAAGGGCGCGTTCTATCCGCCCACGGTGCTCGTGGCCGTGGACAAGGGCATGCCCGCCTTCGACGAGGAGACGTTCGGCCCCGTCGCCGCCGTCGTCCGCGCGCGCGACGAGGCCGACGCGATCCGCCTCGCCAACGATTCGTCCTTCGGCCTCGGCGCCTCCCTCTGGACCCGGGACCGCGCCCGCGCCGAGCAGCTCGCGTCGCAGATCGAGGCCGGCCTCGTGTTCGTGAACGGCCTCGTGAAATCCGATCCCCGCCTGCCGTTCGGCGGCGTGAAGCGCTCCGGCTACGGCCGCGAGGTCTCCGAGTACGGGCTGCGCGAGTTCGTCAACATCAAGACCGTCTGGATCGCGTAACTCGCCGCGGCTCTCCGGGTAGGCACGCGAGGCGGCTCTCCGGGTAGGCGTGCGCGCCGCGCGTGGCGGCACCTAGAGCGTGGGCAGCGAGCGCGGCCGGGGGCCGCGCGGAAACGCGGCGTCGATCCGCGCCAGCTCGGCGTCGCTCAGCCGAAGACTCCCCGCCTTCGCGTTCTCGGCCGCGTGCTCGACCTGGCCCGTCTTCGGGATCGTGAAGAGCGACGGGAGGCGCAGCAGGAATCGGAGCGCGACCTGCCGCGGCGTGACATCGTGCGCGGCCGCAATCTCCGTGAGGACGCGTCCGCCCGCGGAGCGCGGGCTCGGAAAGCGACCGGAGCCGAACGGGCTGTAGGCCACGACGGCGACATCGCGCTCGTGACACCACGGGATCACGGCGTGCTCGATCCCGCGCTCGGTCAGATGATAGAGAACCTGGTTGCAGGCGATCCGCCCGGGACCCGCGATGCGGAATGCCTCGTCCAGATCGTCGACGTCGAAGTTGCTGACACCCCACGACAGGATCTTTCCCTCGCCCTGGAGCTGCTCGAAGGCGGCGATCGTGCCCTCGAGCGGATGCGAGCCCGTCCAGTGAAGGAGGTAGCAGTCGAGCCGCTCCGTGCGGAGGCGCCTGAGCGATCGCTCGCACGCGACCACGGTGCCTCGCCGCGAGGCATTCTGGGGAAGGACCTTGGAGACGAGGAAGACCTCCTCGCGACGGCCGGCGATGGCCTCGGCCACCAGCTCCTCGACGGCGCCGCTTCCGTACATCTCCGCGGTGTCGACGTGGGTCATCCCGAGATCGAGGCCGCGCCGCAACGCCGCCACCGCGCCCGCGCGATCGTCCTGCTCGAGATGCCAGGTCCCTTGACCGACCACGGCCACGTCGCGCTTCGTGGCCCCGAATCGCCGCCGCTCCATCATGGCGCCACCGCCCTCGCTCCCGTCGCAGTGCGACAGCGCGATGGTACCTGCCGGCGCAACGCGATTCACGGCGTGCCATCTGCCGGAGACGGCGCGTCTACTGGAGTAGACGATCGTCGCCATTCCCACGACGCAGCCGCATCCTGCCCGAGAGGCGATTCCTCGCGCGTATTCCGGCTGTTGCGCGCGGCCCCGCGCCCCGCGCCAGGTTTGGCAGGACGGTTGCCCTTGCTCGCGGACCAGCGCCGACTGTGCAGCTCGCGACAGTCGGGAAGGAGACCGCGATGAAAAGGATGGCGTTGCTCACCGGTGTCGTCATGTTCTTCCTGCTGTCCACCCCGGCTTGGGCGCAGGTGTGCCCCTCGCCACCGGGTGAGTTCTACGAGCTGTTCAACTGGCACCGCTGGGGAGACGGCGTGCCTCCCAAGGTCGCCGCGTACTTCTTCAGAGAGGACACGATCGTGATCCACATCGAGGACGGTGTGGCCGACAACGTCCAGCCCGACGAGGTCGTCGTCCACCTCACGGCGCCGTGGTGGATGGCGCGCAAGGAGGTCTCGGCGTGGGGGTGCGCCGGGAGAGGCGAGACGATCGCGACGGACCTCTTCAACGGCGGCGTCAAGACTATGCGCCTGACGAGGAGCAGCGGCGCCACTCGCCTCGACACCATCGTGCTCGCCAAGCACCGCGACAACGGCAGCATGCAGGACGTGTACTTCCTGGACCCCGCGTATTTCTTCTGGCTGTTCGCGGGCAAGGCGATCACGCTCGATTGGCAGAGCGACACCGACAACACGACGCATCCGCCCGCCACGTACACGCCGTCCACGTTCTTGATTCCGTTCGGCAACGATCCGACGCGCGATCTGACGTTCTCGTTCGACGGGAAACTCCGTGATCGGGCTCGCCAGAGCTCGTCCCTCACGGGACCCGATGGCGCGCTCGATGGGACGTTCACGCTCAAGGTGGCGCCGGTCACCGGGGACCGCCACATCACGCGTCTCCGGCTCACAACGAGCACGGGTCTCTGGGATACCGACCCCGCGGTGACGACCAAGTGGGTGATCGGCGCCGCTCTCGGCATCGATGGTCCGTTGGTCAACGATCCCACCACGGGCGCTGTAGATGTCACCGTGCCGGATGGTGGCAGCCTCTCGCTGTTCGCCTCCGACGGTCCGCTGAACTACTTCACCCCGGGCACGACCTTCACGCTGACGATTGTGTTCTCCGACGGCACCAATCGCAGCCTCACCGCGACCGTTCCGGTGCCGCCGCCGCCGCCCCCGCCTCCGCCGCCGCCGGGCGACGGATGCCCGCGGCCGCCCCGCGTGTGTAATTGACGAGGCCACGGATCGGAGAGACGACGTCGGGGAACCGGCGTCGTCTCTCATGGTCTGGCCAATACTGCGTCCGGCGTTGGCCACATATCCACCGGCGTCCCCAATACGAAATAATGACGGACCGTCGCGGCGAGAGCCGCACCCCCCGGCGTTCGTCCGCAGTTTTCGAGGCCGTGCGGGCCGCGTCATGAAATCGCCGCGTAATAAAGCGTGCGCGCGCCGGAGGCGGCGGTCTCGGCCGCGAAATATCGGGCCACCGTGATTGTTGACTCAGGCCGACGATTCGCTCCTACTGCTCGCGATTCGACCCGACTGCGCACGCGAAGGAGGAGCGATGACCTACACGCAGACAGTGATCGCCGTGACCGAGATCGAGCGCGAGCTCGAGCGTGAGCTTCGTGCCGTCGTGATCCGTCTCGGCCATGCGACGTCGATCGCCGCCGGAGCGCATCATGGGGAGCCATCGACGGCGCTCGGCGGTGACCTCGTGGAGGATGCGCAGATCGTGGAGGCGCACGAGGTGCGCCACCTCAATCAGGATCGGCTCGCGCGGCGGGCCAAGAGCCTTATGCTCGCCCTTCAACGCGTCAAGGCCGGGACCTACGGGATTTGCGACGACTGCGGGGAGGCGATTCCGCCCGCGCGCCTGCGCGCGCTGCCGAGCGCGACCACCTGCGTCGTCTGTCAGCAGTTGCTCGAGGACGGCTCGCGCTACCGCCCTCGCTGAGGGCGCATCGCCGCCTCCCGCTTCGCTTGCCTCGCGGCGCCCGCGCGGATACGCTCGGGCGCGCCGGTCGCGGGGAAGCGACGGCGAGGAGGATCGACGATGGAACAGACGGACGGCGGCGCGCAACGGGTGGTCTGGCCCCGGGGCCGGAAAACGGTCTCCCCCAAGGCAATCGCCCCGCGCCTGCCGACTCTCGAGGGCATGACGATCGGCGAGCTGTGGGACGATCTGTTCCGCGGCGACGAGATCTTCCCGATGCTGCGCCAGGCGCTCGGCGATCGCTTCCCCGGCGTAAAGTTCGTCGGCTACGACGCGTTCGGCTCCACGCACGGCGCGAGCGAGCACGAGGTGCTGGCGCGACTGCCCGAGCGTTTGCGGGAGCACGGGGTCGACGCCGTCATCTCGGGGATGGCCTGCTGAGGAAGCTGCACGCCCGCCGTGCTGCGGGCGAGCGCGGTTGCCGAGGACTCCGGAATTCCTTCCGTCTCCCTCACCTGTGAGGGATTCCTCGCGCAAGCCGCCACCACCGCCAGCGGCCTCGGGATGCCGACGCTTCCCGTGGCCCTCGTGCCCGGGCATGTCGACGTCCAGACCGCGGACGAGCTTCGTCGCAACGTCCTCGCCGCCACCGTGGACGCGGTCGTGCACGGCCTCACCGTGATGCCGGAGAACGCGGTCGAGACGGCCGAGCCCGGACCCCACGACGTCGTGTTCGAGGGCAGCACCGAGGAGATCAACCGCTTCTTCTACGAGAACCGCTGGAGCGACGGTCTTCCCATCGTGCCGCCGACCGAGGCGCGCGTGCGCGAGTTCCTGCGCTTCACCGATCGCGATCCCGACGAGGAGCTCGGCGTTTTGCTGCCCGACCGGCGCTCCGCCACCGTGCGGACGGTGGCCGTCAACGGTGTGCTGGCGGGCTGTCGTCCGGACTACATGCCGGTCCTGATCGCCCTCGTGGAAGCGATGGCCGATCCGCGCTATGGCGTCGAGCACAGCGGCAACACCCCCGGCTCCGACACGCTGATCATCCTGAACGGGCCGGTCGTCAAGGAGCTCGGCTTCAACTACGAGCAAGGCGCGCTCCGCGACGGGTTCCACGCCAACACCACCGTCGGCCGCTTCTGGCGTCTCTACCTCCGCAACGTGGCGGGCTTCCTGCCCCACCGCACCGACAAGGCGACGTTCGGCAACACCTGGCGCGTGGTCCTCGCCGAGAACGAGGACGTGCTCGCCCGCATCGGGTGGCCGAGCGTCGCGCGCGACGAGGGCGCGGCGGCGGGCGCGAGCGCGGTGACGATCTCGCGCTTCACCGGCGGCGGCGTGCTGGCCTCGGTGTTCGGTGATACGCCGGAGCGGCTCCTCCCTTACCTCGCGGACGGGATCGCGCGCTACGTGGGGTGGGAGGTGATCTTCACGGTCGGCATGGCGTCGGGCGCGCAGCGACCGCTTCTCGTCCTGAGCCCGATCCTCGCCGAGACGCTGGCGCGCGCGGGACTCCGCAAGCGCGACGTCCAGCAGCGGCTCTACGAGGCCGCGCGCATACCGGCGTGGAAGTTCGAGCGCTACATCGGGGGCTGGACGAACTTCACGCCCGGTCGCCCGACGTTACGCGAGCTGGTCAAAGCCGGCCGAGCGCCGGCGGTCTTCGCGGAGTCGGACGACCCCGCGCGCCTGGTGCCGGTGGTCGCCAAGCCCCAGGACATCGTGATCGCCGTCAGCGGCGATCCGCTGCGGACCAACGCCTACGTGTTCGCCCACAACGGCATTCTCGGCTATCCCACCACGAAGACGATCGCGCTTCCGCGCGCCTGGACGGAGCGCGCCCGTGCATGACACCGGAGGGCTCCTGGGCTAGGATAGGCGGCCAACCAGGACCGACTCGCGACCCACGTCGTCTCAATCGAGGAGGCCGCCGTATGCGCCGCGTTCCCGTCCGCGCCGTCGTCGTCGCCCTGCTCCTTTCGCTGGCCGCGCTCGTCGTCTACCGAGTCGTGCCCGCCGCCGACGTCCAGGAAGTCCTGATCGGCGATGTCCTCCCGCTCACCGGCAACTTCGCGAGCCTCGGGCAGCAATACCTGTGGTCGGCGCAGACGGTGGAGGACATCATCAACACCGACTATGCGGACCTCCAGATCCCCCTCGGCCCCGGCGCGGGCTTTCCGGGGCTCGGGGGCGCGAAGGCGAAGTTCATCATCCGCGACGACCAGAGCCGCGGCGATCAGGCGCGCACCATCGCCGAGCAGCTCATCACCGTGAACAAGGTGCACTGGCTCAACGGCGAGGGCACGAGCGGCAACACGTCGATCATCCAGCCCGTGGTGGAGAGCTACGGCATCCCGATGGCGTGTCATCCATGCGCGTCGCCCACGCTCACCGAGAAGGGGCTCAAGTGGTTCTGGCGCACGGGCCCCAATGATCGCTCGATGGTGGCGAGCGTCTTCAGCTTCCTCAAGGAGTGGCGCGAGCACGGGGGACCTACCGACCTCAAGACGATCGCGCTCTTCACGTGCGACAACCTGTTCTGCCAGGACAACCGGAAGATCGCGGCCGAGCTGGCGCCCAAGGCCGGCTTCCAGGTGGTGCTCGATCTCACCACCAAGACGGGCGCCACCACGCTCGCCTCCGAGGTCCAGCGGCTGCAGGCGGCCAATCCCGACGTCCTCTTCCTGGTCCAGTACACGGCGGAGACGACCGTGTTCCAGGGTGACGCCAAGCGCGCCGGGTGGAGTCCAAAGGTCATCGCCACCAGCAATGGCGCCTACTCCGACGAGACATGGCTGCAGGCGCAGAAGAAGACCAACGGCGGCGCGGGCTGGGTCGGACGCGATCCCACCGCCATCGATCTCGTGCACGATCGCCCGAGCTGGAAGAAGGTGAACGAGATCTACAAGAAGTACAGCCGCGGGCAGAACATGGGCGAGCTGGCCATGCGCGAGATCACCGGGCTGCTCTGGATGGCGGACGTGATCAACCGCGCGCGCTCGGTGGAGCCGGCCGCCCTCGCCAAGGCCGCCAACGACACCATCATGAGCCCGGAGCAGCTCATCATCGATTACAAGGGGATCAAGTTCGACAAGACGCAGCAAAACGAGCTGGCCACTGGCGTCGTGACCCAGATCGGCTGGGACGGCGAGAAGCACACGGTGTGGCCGTGGGATCTCGGCAAGCGCGCGAACTTCAAGATGGTCTACCCGAATCCGGGGTGGCAGGAGCGGGACAGCAAGCCGAAGCCGGCCAGCTAGCGTGGAGCTGTTCTTCCAGGCCGTGGTGAACGGGCTCCAGATGGGGTTCCTCTACGCGCTCCTCGCGGTGGGGCTCACCATCATCTGGGGCCTGATGGAGATGATCAACTTCGCCCACGGCGAGTTCCTGATGCTCGGGATGTTCGGTGCGTGGTGGCTGAGCACCACGCTTCGCCTCGACCCGCTCCTCGCCATCGTGCCGCTCGGTCTCGCCATGTACGGCCTCGGCGTCCTGATCTACGAGCAGCTCATGCGGCGCGTGCAGCTCGGCGATCCCTTCACGCAGATCTTCGCCACCGTGGGGCTCCTCTTCCTGATCCAGAACTCCGCGGTGGCGGTGTTCACGAGCGATTATCGCTTCGTCAACGACACGCTCCTCACGCGGTGGAGCGGCGTGAAGCTCCAGCTCCTGGGGCTGACGATCGGGGTGCCGCTCCTCATCGGCGCCCTCCTCGCGCTCGTGCTCTTCCTCCTCCTCTACCTGCTCATCGATCGCACGGAGTTTGGGCTCGCGCTCCAGGCCACGAGCGAGGACCGCGAGGCCGCCATGCTGGTCGGGATCCGGCCCCAGCGGATGTTCGCGGTGGCGTGGGGGCTCGGCGCGGCGCTGGTGGCGGTGGCGGGGGCGATCCTCGCCAACTTCTTCGCGGTCTACCCGCAAGTGGGCTTGCAGTTCACGGTGCTCGCCTACGCCATCGTCGCCCTCGGCGGGTTCGGTAGCATCCTCGGCACTCTGCTGGCGGCGCTGCTGGTGGGCGTGGTGCAGAGCGTGACCGTGATCTATCTCCCGCCCGCCTTCAAGGACGCCTTCGTGTTCGGCTCCTATCTGCTCATCGGGCTCTTCCGGCCCCAGGGTCTCTTTGGCCGGTTCTAGCGTTGGCCGTGGAAGCGGGGGACGCGGGCGGCTCCTCACGCTCGCCGTCGCCGCCGTCATCGCCGTCGCCTATCCGATCCCGCTCCAGGTCGGCGGGTACACGTACTTCCAGACGGTCGGCTTCCTCGTGCTACTCAACGCGATGCTGGGCGTGGGATGGAACGTGATCGGGGGCTGGGCGGGACAGTTCGACTTCGGGCCCCAGGTCTTCCTCGCGGTCGGCGCGTACACGGCGCTGATCGTCCTCATCCATCTCGGGCTCGGCCCGTGGGTGGGCATGGTGGCCGGCATCGCCCTCGCCGTCGTCCTGTGCGCGCTCGTGACGTACCCGCTCACCCGGCTGCGCGGGCACTACTTCGCCATCGCCACCGTCGCCATCTGGATGATCGCGCAGCCCATCGGCGCCACCTGGGAGTTCATCAACGGAAGCCGCGGCCTCTTCGTTCCCATGAAACCCGCCGCCGGCGCTGTCGACGCCGTCTGGACGCTTCAGTTCTCGGGAGCGCGGAAGGCGCTCGCGTTCTATTACGTCGCGCTCGCTCTGTTCGCGCTCACGGTGTACGTGGCGCACGTCGTCGAGCGTTCCAAGCTCGGGTTCTACTTCCGCGCCGTCCGGGACGACCAGGAGGGCGCGGAGGGCATCGGCATCGACAGCCGCCTCTACAAGGTCCTCGCGCGCAGCATCACGGCCGCCGTGTACGCGGCGGGCGGCGTGCTCTACGCGTTCTGGGCGCTCGCGGTGTTCCCGGAGCAGGCGCTCGATCTCAACTGGAGCGTGCTGCCGATGATGGCAACGGTGGTGGGCGGGATCGGCCGCCTCTGGGGGCCCGCCCTCGGCGCCGTCATCCTGATTCCGATTTCACAGGTGATGAGCACCACCCTCGGCACGGGGCCTCTCGCCGGCCGCGGCGTCGATCTCATCGTCTACGGCCTCATCATCATCGTCATCGCCGCCGTGCGGCCCACCGGCCTCCTCTCGCTGCCGTGGAGCCGCTGGGCGCGGGCGTGGTCGCCGGCGCCATCCGCTTCCGCGCCGTCGGGCGACGCCGCCTTCCGCCCGTAGGTCATGGCGGCCCTGCTCGAGCTTCAGGCGGCCACCAAGCGGTTCGGGGGTCTCGTCGCCAACAAGGACGTCTCGCTCCGCATCGACGCCGGCGAGATCGTCGGCCTCATCGGTCCCAACGGCGCCGGGAAGACGACGCTCTTCAACTGCATCACCGGCTACATGCACCCCGACGCCGGACGCATCCTCTTCGACGGTGCCGACGTCTCCCGGACGGGGCCAAACCGCATCTCCCACCTCGGCATCGCCCGCACGTGGCAGGTGGTGCGGACGTTCGGCCGGATGACCGTCCTCGAGAACGTGGTGTGCGGAGCGCTCGCGCGCACGAATCGCGTCACGGAAGCGGAGGCGCGCGCGCAGCGCCTCCTTGCCTTCACCGGCCTCGGCGGCAAGGAGACGATGCGCGCCGCCAACCTCACGCTCGCCGACAAGAAACGGCTGGAGATCGCGCGCGCGCTCGCCACCCAGCCGCGCCTCCTGCTCCTCGACGAGGCCATGTCCGGCCTCACTCCGCTCGAGACGGCGACGGCCGTCGACCTCGTGCGGCGGATCCACGGCGAGCTCGGTCTCACCCTCTGCATCGTCGAGCACGTGATGGAGGTGGTGATGCCGCTCTCGCACCGCGTGGTGGTGCTCGACTACGGCGTGAAGATCGCGGAAGGACCACCCGCCGCCGTCGTGCGCAACGAGCTCGTGATCAAGGCCTATCTCGGCGAGCACTACCGTGAGCGCGGCTGAGTCCGCGCTGCTCGACGTGCGCGACCTCCATGTCGCCTACGGCGCGGGCGTGCTGGCGCTGCGCGGCGTCTCGCTCCACGTGCGCGCGGGGGAGGTGGTGGCGCTCATCGGCGCCAACGGCGCCGGCAAGACGACGCTCCTCAAGGCCATCGCGGGCCTGGTGCACGGCAACGCCGGCACCATCGCCTTCGGGGGCGACGGGCTCGCGGGCGTGGAGGCGCCGGCGCGCGTCCGGCGCGGGATCGCGCTCGTTCCGGAGGGCCGCCGGCTCTTCAGCCGCCTGACGGTGGCCGAGAACCTCACCCTCGGCACGTACACGAACGGTGATGCCGGGCATCGCGCGACGATGCTGGAGCGCGTCTACGCTCTGTTCCCGCTGCTGCGGGAGCGGGCGCGGCAGCGCGCAGGGACGCTCAGCGGCGGGGAGGGGCAGATGCTGGCCATCGGGCGGGCACTCATGTCGCGGCCGCGCTTCCTCATGCTCGACGAGCCGAGCCTCGGCATCATGCCGCGGCTGGTCGACGCCATCATGAGCGCCCTCCGCCAGCTCCACGAAGCGGAACGGCTCACGATGTTCCTCGTGGAGCAGAACGTGCCCGCCGCCCTCGACCTCGCCGATCGCGGATACGTTCTCCAGACGGGGCGCATCGTACTGGAGGGAACGAGCGCGACGCTGCGCGGCAGCGATCTCGTTCGCCAGGCGTATCTCGGCATGTGATGAGCCACCCGCGATGAGGAGCAACTCATGAACGGCATCCGCTTCGGCGTCCCCGCCCCCGGGTTCTCACTGCCGTCGAGCGAGGGCGGCACCGTCTCTCTCGCCGACTTCAAGGGGCGCGCCGACGTCGTCCTCGTCTTCTATTGCTATGACTGGGGCGGCATCTGAACGCCTGAGCTGAGCGGCCTGGGCCGGGTCGCCGGTGAGGTGAGGGCGCGGGGCGGGGTGGTGCTCGGCATCAGCGGTGACTCGCCGCCCTGTCACGTCGAGTTCGCGCGCGCCCGCACGCTCGAGTTCCCGCTGCTGAGCGACCTCCACCGCAAGGTCATCAGCGCCTACGGCGTGCTCGACGAGGCGCGCAACGTCGCCTACCGCTCCACGTTCATCGTCGACCGCGACGGCATCCTGCGCTGGGGACAGGCGGGCGACCGCGAGATGGTCCGCGACGGCGCCGAGGTGCTGCGCGTCCTCGACGTGATCGACGGTCTGCGTCGCGCTCGGTAGCGATCAGCCGCGGCCGTCGCCGACTTCGGCGACGGTGCGATCGGCGGCACGCTTCAGAACGTCGGCCAGCCGGGCCCGCACCCGGTCGTCGCTGAGCGCTTCCTCCACATCCTCGCGCGCCACGTCGCAGCGTGCGACGACACCGGTGGTGCCCGCGATCGTGACACGGAATTCCTGGGGCCTTTCCTGGATGTCCACCACGTTCGCGTTTCGCGTGAGCTGGGGGACGAGATCGACGATGAGCTGTCTCGGTTCCATATCGTGCTCCTTCCTTAAATCGATGCGAGCGCGGGCCGGGGAGATTGCAGGAGGGGTGCCACGATGCACGCCGCGATCCGCGAGCGACTTTCTACATCCGGCCGCGGAGGTCTTACACGCGCGCCCGGCACAATCGCAGAGATCTCGCGGTTTTCCGCGTCTTCTAATGTGTGTGTGAAGGCGCCGCTCTTGCACGCCCTCCGTATTTTCCGATACGCCTGCGACTGGCAACTTTTCATTCAGGGGACGGAGGTGGAGATGGTGGACATGCAGAGGTTCAACGACCTGCGTGAGCACGGCCACATGACGTGGACGGGCCACGAGCAAGCCTGGATCGCGCGGCCGGACGACGTCGTGAGCGCTCTCGCCCAGCAAGGGTACGAAGAATACAAGCGAGAGGTGACGACGCCCCGTCGCGGTCTGTGCGCCGCCGGCGGCGTGTGGCAGGGGCTCAACACCCACACGGGCTCGGTCGCGTCCGCAATCTGGGTAAGCCGATCGACTCCGGAGGAAGCGCTCGTCTTCATCGATATCGACGGCGTACCCGTCGAAGGGTGAGGAGGGCGCCATGGACCATTGGTGGAGCGAGATCGACCACGCGATCCTCCGCTGCCTCCACGAGGCGGGCGGCGCTCTGGCGCCGGCCGAGATCGGGCGGCGGCTCGGGATGTCGGAGGAATCGGCCCGGTCGGCCCTCGTGATGCTCGCCCACGAAGGGAAGATCCGGATCAGCCGGGTCGAGCTGGGCGCGCGCGAGGTGGAGCGCGCACACGGCGAGCCCTGGCACGTGACATGGAAGAACAGTTGAGACAATCCAGCGGACGCCGCCGGCGAGAGCGGGCGGCGGCCATGACGGACAAAGGAGTGGAAGGAATGGACGAGCAAGCCAAGCAGCAGGAAGCCGAGCGCCGGGCGCAGGAGGCCCGTCGCCGCGCCCACGAGGTGTCACGCAAGGCGGAGAACGCGGGCCGCGCCATGAGCGAGATGGCGAACGTGAGCGCGGAGACGGCGGCGGTGTGGGCGGACGCCAGCCAGCGCGCCATGCGGGAGCTGTTCGAGCTCACCGCGGGCACCGCCAAGGAGAGCGCGAAGGTCTACAACGAGATGCAGCAGGGATTCATCGACGGCATCCGCGAGATGCAGTCGCTGGTCTTCCGGTGGAACATGATGTGGCCCGAGATGTTCAGGGACCCGTTCCGCTGGTACCAGCACGCGATGATGGATAGCGTCGACTACGCGCAGCGCCACTTCAAGCTCATGGGTGGCACCGCGGAAGCGGTCACGGAATCGGTAGAGCGCCTCCAGCACTCGGCGGAAGAGGCGGGGAAGGGGATCCAGGAGACCTTCTCCACCGCGACGACCCGGATGAAGGAGGTCTATGCCCAGGCCGACCGCGCCGTGGAGCGCTCAGCCGCCTAGGTAGGCACGTCGCACGGAATCGTTCTCGAGGAGGCCCCGCGCGGGCCCCTCGAGAACGATTCGTCCCGTCTCCATCACGTAGCCGCGATCGGCCATGCCGAGAGCGAGCCACGCGTTCTGCTCGACCATCAAGACCGTGGTGCCCTGCCGCCGGATGTCGGCCACGATCTGGAACGTGCTCTCGACGAGCGTGGGAGCGAGGCCGAGCGACGGCTCGTCGAAGAGGATCAGCCGCGGGCGCGCCATGAGCGCGCGCGCGATGGCGAGCATCTGCTGCTCGCCGCCGGAGAGCGTTCCCGCCGCTTGCCGCCGCCGCTCGGCCAGGATGGGGAAGTGCGCGCACACGCGCTCGGCGTCGTCGCGCACGCCGCGGCGGTCGCGCCGCACGTAGGCGCCCATCTCGAGGTTCTCCTGCACGGTGAGGTACGGAAACACGCGGCGTCCTTCCGGACAGTGGGCGATGCCGAGGGCGAGGATCTCCGCGGGCGGGAGCGTGTGGATCTCGCGGTCGGCGAAGCGGATGCGCCCCGCGCGCGGGTGGAGCAGTCCGGAGATGGCGCGCAGCGTGGACGTCTTGCCGGCGCCGTTGGCGCCGATGAGGCACACGAGCTCGCCCGCGCGCACCTCGAGGTCGATGCCGCGCAGCGCTTCCACCGGACCGTAGACGGCGCGCACGCCCTCGAGGCGCAGGAGCGGCTCAGCCACGCGGGGCGCCGGCGCCGAGGTAAGCGCGGATCACCTCGGGATGACTCCGGATGGCGGCGGGATCGCCCTCTGCGATGACGCGGCCGTTGTTCAGGACGATGACCGTGTCCGAGATCCCCATCACCATGCGCATGTCGTGCTCTACGAGGAACACGGTCACGCCACCGTCGCGGATGCGTCGGATCAGGCCGCTGACGATGTCCTTCTCGCCGCCCGTCATTCCCGCCGCGGGCTCGTCGAGCAGCAGCATGCGCGGCTCCGCGGCGAGCGCCACCGCCAGCTCGACGAGACGCTGCTCGCCGTACGGGAGCGCGCTCGCCTCCGCCTGCCGCCGGTGGGCGAGCCCGACGAAGGCGAGGATCTCTGCCGCGTGCGCCGCCAGGCGCGCCTCCTCCGCGCGCACCGAGCGGTGTCCGGCGAGGATCCTCCAGAGGCCGGCGCGCCCGCGCAGGTGGAGGCCGATCATCACGTTCGCCTCCACGCTGAGGGTGGGGAACACGCTCGTTTTCTGGAACGTGCGCACCACGCCCCGCTGCGAGATCTGCGACGGGCGCAGACCCACGATGGGAGCGCCGTCGTAGAGCACGGACCCGCGGCTCGGACGGAGATAGCCCGTGATGGCGTTGAACGCGGTCGTCTTGCCGGCGCCGTTGGGACCGATCAGGCTCGTGATCGTGCCTGGCTGCACGGCGAACGAGACGTCGGCGAGCGCGGTGACGCCGCCGAACTGGACGCCGAGGCCGCGCACGGCGAGGCTCACGGCGTGCGGCGGGGCGCGAGGCGCTGGAGGCCGGGCACGATCCCGCGGGGCAGGAAGAACACGAGGAGGACGAGCAGCACGCCGTAGACGAGCATCTGCCACTGCCAGGACGTCGCCTCCCGGAGCGCTTCCGGGAGAATCGTGAACAGCACGGCCCCCACCACGGGCCCCGCCAGCGTGCCCTTCCCGCCCGCCACCACCATGATGACCATCGTCACCGTGTACGAGAACAGGAAGACCTCCGGGCTCACGAACCGCGTGTAGTGGGCGTAGAGGCTGCCCGCCACGCCCGCCATGGCCGCGCTCACCACGGTGGCGAGGACCAGGTAGTGCGTGGAGTCGACCCCGACGGACTCCGCGAGCGGCTCGTTCTCGCGCAGCGCGAGGAAGGCGCGGCCGATCCGAGAGCGGACGAGCCGCGCGCAGACGAGGTAGGCGACGGCGGCGGCGGCGAGGACCAGATAATAGTAGGCGGTCTTCGTGCGCAGCGACCAGGGCCCGAGCGCGGGGGCGGGAATGCCCGGCAGCCCGAGCGGCCCGTTGGTCAGCTCCATCCAGTTGGTGCTCACGAGCGCGATCACGCCCGCGAAGCTGATGGTCACCAGCACGAAGTAGGCGCCACGGAGCTTCAAGGCGAGGCGGCCGATGGCCCAGCCCGCCGTCCCCGCGAGCGCCGCCGCCGCCGGGAGCGCGAGCCAGAACGACCACTCGAGCTTGAGGGCGAGGAGCGCGGACGTGTAGGCGCCGATGCCGAAGAACGCGGCGTGGCCGAGGGAGAGCAGGCCCGTGTAGCCGAGGAGCACATTCAGGCTGGAGGCGAGGATCACGAAGATCCCGGCCATGATGAGGACGTGGACGTGATAGCTGCTGGCGAGCCAGAGGGGCGCGGTCACGAGCGCCACCGCGAGCGCGGTGCGCGCGAGGACGATCATCCGATGCGTTCGGCGCGCGCGAAGAGGCCGGACGGCCTGAACAGCAGCACGAGGATGATGATCACGAAGCCGACGGCGTCGCGGTAGCCGGACGAGACGTAGCCCGCGCCCAGCTCCTCCGCCACTCCGAGCACGAGGCCGCCCAGCGTCGCTCCCGCCAGGTTGCCGAGGCCGCCCAGGATCACCACCGAGAACGCTTTGAGCGAGGCGAGGTCCCCCATCGAGGGATAGACGAGGAAGACGGGGCCGAGCAGCGCGCCGGCGGCGGCCGCGAGGGCGGAGCCGAAGGCGAAGGTGGCGGTGTGGATGCGCCCGATCCTGACGCCCATGAGCGCCGCCGTGTCGCGGTCCTGGAAGGTCGCGCGCATGGCGCGACCGAGCCGCGTGCGCTGGATGAGCAGGTGCGCGGCGGCGATGAGCGCGAGCGCGGTCACGAAGACGAAGACGCGCAGGGGCGCCACGGAGAGGGGACCGAGCGTGAGCGGCGCCGTCGGGAACGGATGCGGGATCGTCTTCGCCACCCCGCCCCAGCCGAGCAGCTCGGCGTTCTGCATGGCGATCCAGACCCCGATCATGACGAGCATGGTGGTGTCGATGGACTCGCCGCGCAGCGGACGCAAGAGCACGCGCTCGCACAACCCCCCGAGCGCCGCCCCCACCACGATGGCCGTGCCCAGGGCGGTGAAGAATCCCACGCCGGCGAGGGCGAGGGCGGCGAACGCCGTGTAGGCGCCCAGCGTGTAGAACTCGCCGTGGGCGAAGTTCACGACGTTCATGAGCCCGAAGATCAGCGTGAGACCGATGCCGAGGAGGGCGTACGTCCCCCCCAGCACGAGTCCGTTGATCAGGTGCTGGAGGAGGACGTCCACGCTGTCAGCGCTTGGCCATGAACTCCGGCAGCACCACCTTCGCGTCGCGGATCTGCACGATGAAGATGCTGGGCTTGCTCTGGCCGCTCTCCTTGCCGGCGGGCCCGTCCTTCTCGAACTTGATGGGCCCGTTGACGCCCGTGAAGTTCACCCGCCACAGGGCATCGCGGATGGCCTTGGGATCGTCCTTGCCGGCGAGCTTCACCGCCTCCGCGATGGTGGCGATGCCGTCGTGGCCGCGGAAGCCCTCGGTCAGGCCCTCGAAGGGATGGCCGCGCTTGCCCCACTCGTCCACGAATGCCTTGGCGAGCTTGGCGTCCGGCATCGCTTCCGGGAACCACGGCATGAAGAACACGATGTGATAGCTGCCCTCCGCCGCCGGCCCCGCCTGCTTGATGAGCTGCGTCGGCGACGAGGAGCCGCCGGTGGTCACGACCTTCCGCTGCAGGCGCTGCTCCTGGCCCTGCTTGAGCACGAGCGTGATCTGCTCCACGGCCGTGGTGAGGAAGAGCGTGTCGCCGCCGCTCTGCTTGATCTTCGTGAGTTGCGCGTTCATGTCGGTCGCCGCCTGCTCCATGAACTCGGCCGCGCCCACCTGCACGCCCTTCTTCTTCAGCATGTCGCCGAAGGCCTGGATGGAGCCGCGCCCCCAGTCCGTGTTCACGGCGAGGAAGTCGGCCTTCTTGACGGCCAGCTTGTCCACGTACTGCTCGAGGCCCAGCGCTTCCATCTCGCTCGGCGGGCTGATTCGGAACACCCAGGGGTTCCCGCGCTTGGTGACCGACGCCGCGCTCGACGTCTCCACCACCATGGGCACGCCGTACTCCTCGAGCTTCGGCATGGCGGCGAGCGTCATCGAGCTTCCCCACGCGCCCATGAGCACGGGGACCTTGTCGCGCACGATGAGCTTCTCGGCGGCGCTGGCGGCTTCCTTGGGATCGGACTTGTTGTCCTCGATCAGGAGGTCGATCTTCCGTCCTTCGATCCCACCCCGGGCGTTGATCCAGTCGCGGGCGATCTCGGCCCCCATGCGCACGTAGTTGCCGGAGGCGGCGACGGGACCGGACAGGGGCTGGATGACGCCGATCTTCACCGTGCCCGGCGCCTGCGCGGAGCCGGACGTCACGAGGGCGAAGACGGCGAGGGTGAGCAGCAGGGTCGAGAGCCAGCGCATCGACATGGGGGGCCTCCGAGTCGTCAGTTTGCTGGCGAGATAATAGCAAGAGACGGGAGGCCCCGGCTTTCCCGGAAAGGAGCCGCACTATGCCCACCGCGAAGGTCAAGCAGTACAAGGAACAGGCATTCGACCTGAAGGGCCTCGACGGCATCTCCGACGAGCAGATCGGGGAGCACCTGAAGCTCTACGCCGGCTACGTCAAGCAGGTCAACACGCTCAACGAGCAGCTGACGGAGATCCTTGGCCGCGGCAAGGCCTCGGGGACGAGCCCCGAGTTCGCCGAGCTTACCCGGCGGCTCGGCTTCGAGTACAACGGAATGATCCTCCACGAGTATTACTTCTCGAACCTCCGCAAAGCCGCCGACCCGCGGCCGTCACCGAATTCGGGCCTCGCGCAGGCGCTCGCGCAGTCGTTTGGGTCCTTGGACTTATGGCAGACGGACTTTCAGGCTATGGGGGATATGCGCGGCATCGGCTGGGTTATCCTCTTCGAGGATCCCGCGACGAGCCGGCTCACGAACCACTGGATCTCGTTGCATCAGGACGGTGTTCCGGCCGGCTTCAAGCCGGTGCTGGTGATGGACGTGTGGGAGCACGCGTACATGCGGGACTACAAGGCGACGGAGAAGGCGAAGTACGTGCAGGCCTTCTTCCGGAACATCGACTGGCAGATGGTGGAGCGCCGTCTCGAGGAGGACAAGGCCATACGCCCCGCGGCGTAGTGGCCTCGGACTTGCAATTTCTTCTCTCGGTTGCGCGGAGGTAAGTGATGAGGATGGCCGGAGTCGGAGGATTGGCCCTGGCCATCCTCATATTCGCAACGGGTTGCACCACCATGTACGGGCGGCCGATCGGCGAGGTCGTCGATGACAAGGCGACCTCGGCAAAGGTGAGGCTCAAGCTCGTGACCCTCCACGCGGCAACGCTCGCCCGCGTGCACGTCGACACCTACGAGGGCACCGTGTACCTGAGCGGTGTGGCCGAGAGCGAAGAGATGAAGGGCCGCATCGAGCAGCTCACGGCCACCGTCGACGACGTGCGCCAGGTCGTGAGCAACCTCTCGGTCCGGAGACCGGGCGCCGCCGGTGCCTCCGGCGATTCGTCCGGCGACTCCGTGGCCGCCGCTGGTTTCGCGGCGGCTTCTCCCGGCCGTCCCGAGACGCTGAGCGGGGTGACGGAGCAATTCCCCGGCATTCATCGCTACGAGCCCGACGGCGGCCCCGGCGGTCCGTACGCCGGCTATGACGGCCAGGGGCGGCTGGTGGCGACGGTCTATCTCGTGCCCATGCGCGGGCTCGCCCAGAAGGGACCCGACGACTTCGGCTCGGGTGGACGGCGCATCGACCACGTGACGATCTATCCCGTCGACGTCCAGCCGGACGTGCCCGAAGCCCGCTACGCGATCGTGCTGTGGCACGTCTCGCCGGCGGAGGCGGCCGCGCTGCGATAGGCATCGCCCTCCGGGTTGCGGGTCGTCTTCGACGGCGCGCATCGCTCGCGGGTATACTCGGGGCGATGCGCGTGCTCGTTCTCTCCGCGATCGTCACGCTCCTCGCCGCCGTGCCCGCCGGCGCCATGGACCGTCGTCCCGCCGCGGACGCGCGCGCGCGCGTCGAGCATCACGTGCGGGCGGTGACCGACATCGAGCGCCACTTCCGCGAGGTCGTCGACGCCCAGTGCCCGCGCTTTCCGTCGGTCGGACAGTGGGAGACGTACTTCGACGGAGAGGTGGATCGCGTGGTGTTGCTGGTCGCCCACGTGGAGCAGGCGTGGGCGGAGGCCAAGATGACGGGGGACGACGACGTCCGCCGCTATGCGAAAGAGCCGCGCAAGCGCCTCGATGAGGCGCGCGTGCTCCTCGACAAGCTTCACGCGTGCGCTGCCGACAACGGCACTGCCTTCAATGACATCTCGGTGTGGCGCCGCATCGAGCAGGAAGTCCCGCGCCGGCGGGCGGAGATCGCGCTCCCCGAGTAGGCATTCGCGCCGGGGCCGGCATCATGATCATGCGCATGGCGCTCGCCGCCGTCGTGATCGCCCTTTTCGCGGGGACGGCCTCGGCCCCCGCGCAACCGGCGGGCAAGCCATACCGCGTCGGCGTGCTGAGTAGTGGGTCGCCCACGGCCAATCCAGCGATCCAGGCGTTCCGAGACGGTCTCGCCGCCCTGGGCTGGGTGGATGGACGGAACGTTGTGATCGAACCGCGGTTCGCCGACGGTCACCTGGACCGCCTGCCGGATCTGGCGAGGGACCTCGTCCACCGCGATGTGCACGTCATCGTCGCCGGTCCGTCGACGGTAGCGCAAGCCGCGCGGCGGGCGACGGCGACGATCCCGATCGTCATGACGGGGGTCGGAGACCCGGTCAAGCTCGGCTTCGTCAAGAGTCTGAACCATCCCGGCGGGAATGTGACGGGGCTCGCGACACTTCTGCCGGAGCTGGAAGCCAAGTCGCTTCAGCTTCTCGCGGAGGCGGTCCCCGGCCTCGCGCACGTCGCGATGCTGTTGAATCCGGACAATCCTCTTCACGATGTGAAGGACGCGGAGGCCGCTGCGAAGGCGGTGGGGCTGCAGCACGTCATCGTGCAGGCGCGAACCCCCGACGAGTTTCCCGCGGCGTTCGCCGCGATCGTGAACGCACACGCGGGCGCCGTCGATATCTGGGGCGATCCCGTGTTCGTGCGTCACAGCACGGCCATCGTCGGGCTCGCGATGGCGTCGCGGTTACCGACGATGTTCAAGGTCAGGTCCGACGTCGCCGCCGGTGGGCTCATGGCCTATGGGCCGGATTTCAACGACCTCTATCGGCGCGCCGCCACCTACGTCGACAAGATCCTCCGTGGTGCGAAGGCCGGCGATCTGCCTGTCGAGCAGCCGACCAAGCTGCAGTTGGTGGTCAATCTCAAGACTGCGAAAGCCCTCGGGCTCACGCTGCCAGCTTCGCTCTTGCTACGCGCGGATCAGGTCATCGACTAGGAAGACGACGGCCCTTTTCATGGTGTCGCCCCGCTCTCGACATCGGCGACACCCTCATGTAAGGTGCCCGCCATGGCGAATTCCCCCTTCTCGCTCGAGGGCAAGACCGCCATCGTCACCGGCGGTGGCGTGGGCATCGGCCGCTCCATCGCCATCGAGTTCGCGCGCGCTGGCGCCGACGTCGCCGTGTGCAGCCGCAAGGTGGACAACTGCGAGACGGTCGCCAAGGAGATCCGCAACCTCGGCCGCCGCTCGTTCGCGGTGGGTGTGGACGTGCGCGTCGAGGATCAGGTGCAGGGGATCGTCGATCGTGCCGTGCGCGAGTGGGGCCGCCTCGACGTCATGGTGAACAACGCCGGCGCCTCCTTCCGCGCCAAGTTCGAGGACATCTCGCTCAACGGCTGGAACACCGTGGTCGGCATCAACCTGAACGGCGTCTTCCTCGGCTGTAAGTGGGCGGGCCGCCAGATGCTGAAGCAGGGCCACGGCGTCATCATCAACATCGCGTCGATCGCGGGCGTCTACGGGTCCACCATGATGTCGCACTACGGCGCCTCCAAGTCCGCGGTCATGATGCTCACGCGCGAGCTCGGCACCGCCTGGGGCAAGAACAACATCCGCGTCAACTGCATCGCGCCCGGCCCCGTGGAGACCGAAGGCTATCTCGGCGTCCTCAACAAGACCGACCCCGCCGCCGCCGACGCGACGTACAAGCGCGTGGCGGCGCGGGTGGCGATGGGGCGCTGGGGCCGCGTGGAGGAGATCGCCTACCCCTGCATCTTCCTCGCCTCCGACGCGTCGTCGTTCATGACCGGCGAAACGATCATCATCGACGGCGGCCCCTCCCCGCGCGAAAGCGAGGGCTGAGCGGAAGCGGTTCGTCTCCGCATGCGCGCCCTCGTCATCGGCGCTTCCGGTCAGGTGGGCACGGCGCTCTCCCAGCGTCTCACCGAGCGCGGACACTCCGTCGTCGGCACCCACGGGACGGTCGCCCAACCCGCGACCATCGCGCTCGATCTCACCGATCTCGCCGGCACCGAGCGTCTCATCGCCGAGGTCGCGCCCGACTGGGTCTTCTGTCCGGCCGCGTTCAGCCACGTCGACGGCTGCGAGGAGCGCCCGGAGGAGGCGTTGCGGATCAACCGCGACGCGCCGGGCGCCGCCGCTCGCGCCGCCGCCAAGCACGACGCGGGCTTCGTCTTCTTCTCGTCGGACTACGTCTTCGACGGGGCCGGCCGGTCTTACGCCGACGGCGCTCCCGTCGATCCAGCGGCACCCTATGCCGAGGACGATCCCGTCGATCCACTATCCGTGTACGGCAAGAGCAAGCTCGAGGGTGAGCGTTTCGTCCGTCGCGAGAACCCGCGCGCGATCGTGATCCGGACGAGCGTGGTGTATGGCCCCGAGCCCCAGGGCAAGAACTTCGTCTACCAGCTCCTCCGCCGCGCCCGCGCCGGGGAGCCGATGCGCGTGCCCGTCGATCAGCGCTCGACCCCTACATATAATGTCGACCTCGCCGCCGCCTCCGTGGAGCTGGCGGAGCGCGATTTCCGCGGCGTTATCCACGTCGCCGGCCCCGACGTCCTGAGCCGCTTCGACTTCGCCTGGCTCGCGTGCGAGACGTGGGAGATCGCGCCCACGAGGCTGGAGCCGGTGGTGACGGCGGCACTCGCCCAGCGCGCGGCGCGACCGCTGCGGGCGGGGCTGCGCATCGATCGCGCGCGCCGGTTGATCACGACGCCGCTGCGGGGGGCGCGCGAGGGCCTGCGCGCGATGCGGGCGGCGGGGGTGGGGTGACGCCGGCTTTCGTGCGTATGGGCGTGCGATACTTCGCGGCGTGAGCTTCGTCATTCGCACTGCCGCCGAGCTGCTGGCGCTCGATACGGACGGCCGGAGCCAGGCCCGGCGCGCCGCGCGTGAGACCCCGGTCGCCACGCGGATCCTGCGCGCTTTTCTCGACGAGGGCGGGCCGATTCCCGTCGACGAGATCGACGTCGCCCCGGTCGAGCTGGCGCGGCTCCACGACGACGACCTCATCCGCATCCACGAAGGCTGGATCGACGTCGCCTATCCCTTTTCGGCCGCGTCGACGTCGTTCCTCGTGGGGTTGCCGGAGGGCGGTCATCGATACGCCTGCTGCGCCACCGACGCCCTCGGGTTTGCGCCGATGATCGGCACGAGGGTCGCGATCAGTTCGCGCTGCCACCGGAGCGGAGCGCCGCTGGCGTTCGACGTGACTCCGGACGGTCCCGAGCCGGACGCCGCCAGCGTCATGCTCTGGGTCGGCCAGCGGGGGGACGCGCCCTGCCGCGCCATCGACGGGCTCTGAACCAGCATCAATTTCTTCCGGTCGGAAGACGATCTCCGGGGGTGGACCGAGGCGAACCCGACGGCGCGCGGCGCCGGGCTGACGGTGGCGGAAGGCTTCAAGATCGGCCGCTACGCGTTCGGGGGATTGCTGGTCGACGGGTCGAGGTGACGGGCTTCGTGTGCGCTCTCGCATCGAAACCGCGCGCGTCGGTTGACACCTCCGAATCGCGTAAGTAGCATTAGCGCTTGCGCTCGTCGTGGTGACCGTAGCTCAATTGGTCAGAGCACTGGACTGTGGCTCCAGGGGTTGTGGGTTCGATTCCCATCGGTCACCCCAATTCGGTCACTGCACGAAAGAGGGAGGAGCGAGGAGCGCGCCCGTAGCTCAGTTGGATAGAGCGTTGGCCTCCGAAGCCAAAGGCCAGAGGTTCGAATCCTCTCGGGCGCACCACGAAGCGAGTCCGGGCCGTTAGCTCAGTTGGTAGAGCAGCTGACTCTTAATCAGCGGGTCCAAGGTTCGAGTCCTTGACGGCCCACCAATGAAGTCGGGGATTTCGGCAGCGTCCGAAATCCCCGACCTCGCTTCTGCTACCGTTCTGCTACCGAGCGCTTTATCGTCCAGCGTATCCACCATCGCCTTGTTGCCTATCGGGAGCCACTTGCCGTACGTATCGACCGTCAACTGAATGGACGCGTGCCCGAGCTGACGCTGCACGTAGGCCGGACTGAAACCCTGCTGCAGGAGCAGCGACGAGAAGGTGTGACGGAACGACCTCGGCGAGAAGTGCGGCGGAAGTCCGGCGACCCGAATGACGCGCGCGAAGACTTTGCGGATGCGGCTCTCGTCGAGCGGGGTGCCCGCCTCGGGTGTATCCCGCCGCCTCAAGGACTGTTATCACGAGGAGGCGATTCTCCTGATTGTCCTCGATGTAGACGATTTTCAGCCGTTGGGCGATCCGGCCCGTATTGAGCACGCGCGCCCCCATCGGGATACGTCCCCGGCAAGGACTGTGCCGCAGCGGCGCAGCCGTTAAAATTCCGCTATCTACGTGACGCCCAGGTGCGTCGGACAGCGCGACGATGGTGCGTCTTTCTCCGCGGGGTGCCACACGGCGATAGCGATTTTAGCCGCGGCGTCCATCTCCACGCTTCGTAGCCGAGGACCCGCACTACGGCGAGCTGGAGGCGGGCGGCGTGACGGAAGGCGCAGACGGGAGCGTCCGTGGTTCGCGTGTGGCGGCTGCGGGCCGCGGAAAGGCCGCAGCGCAGATCTTGGCGCTGTTCTCCAGCGCACGTAAGAAGTAGTCGCGTCTACCGAATGGCTTTCTCTAGCTCGGTTTGCGCGGGGGCACCGCCACCGTCAGGTCGCTATACCTGCCGCAGCTCGGGCACCGTATAGCTATGCCGGATATCTTGTTACCTGGCGGGATTTGAGCCAGCACGACATCGCAGCCGTCGCACACAAATTCATCATGGTCGGCTGCGTCGGTCGTGATGATCGGTAGGTGGTTATTGCTGATCACTGCGCGCAGCCCCGGCGTCGGTAGAACTTTGAGCTTGTGTCTCGCCATACAGCTTTTCCCTCGCGAAAGGGAAATTTGATCGGCCACAGCCGACTCGCCGCGCACTCAACCTCAGCTCAGAAGCGACCGCCAACTCGGCGCGCGGAGTCTTCCGCCCACGATTTCAGCATAGGAGACCTCCGCCCGAAGCCGCGGCTCGAGCCACACCGCGCCCCGCATCGTCCGAAGATCCACGAACGGCGACGTTGGCCTACGGGACATCCGAACCTCACGGAGGAGACGAAGGACATCGTCGGCGCGGAACCTCCACTCGACGAGGCCGCGATACTGAAACTCGTCACCGACGAGGTCGCCGATCAGCACACCGTCGAATGCATCGACATCGCGGATTCCACCAACCACGAATACTCCCTCGTGACGGACTTTAACCTTGACCCATGCACGCGCCGCACCCGGTCGGTAGGTTGACCGCGGGTCCTTCGCCACCATGCCTTCGTAGCCGCGCTCCTCGACGATCGTCCAAGCCTTCGCGCCGTCGTCAGGCAGCCGCCGACACGGCAGGAGTAGATCGACTGTCTCGACGCCCGCTCACGCCGTGGGAGGCGAAACCAGCGCCTCATCGAGCGCCTCACACATTTGTTGGTGAGCGTGGGATCCCTGTCTGTCAGATCTCCCGTGCGAGATTGCATCGCGCGTTCGTGCCGGACCATGCGTGCACGAAATACCAGATCGCGCTCGCGATCGTGCGGCGCTTCCCCGAGCTCGCGGTACGACTGCCGCCGATCCGCAAGCCCTGGATGAGCGAGCCCGGAGCTGGGGGCCGGTCATGAGGCCGTGCTCCGGAGGAGGTCGAAGAGCCGGGCCATCCTGCCCCGGAACTCGGCCAGCCGGCGGCAGAAGCAGTCGAGGCAGAGCCAGACCCCCGAGAGCCCGACGATCGCCGGCCCCGGGCAGAGGCGGCACTTGCCGAGCCCAAGGTCGGCCATCAGTTGCCCTCCGGGGCAGATCCCACGAAGGCGCGGCGGGCCTGGATCCGGGCCAGCATCGGCCGCCAGAGCCGCTGGTTGCCTCCTAACGTGAGGGGTGTCTCACTCCCGCATCGCCGAGGACGCGTTGCCGTTCGTTGGCAAGCTCGCCACCGCTGGCCAGGAGACGCGCGCTGCACTCGACACCTCCTTCATCGACATGCGCGACGCCCTCCGCAACGCCGTCGCGGCAGGAGCCGGCCTTCGCTTCGGGCGCGCAAACAATCGTCGACTCCTGCGCGATTGTCTATAGAACGCAAGAGACATCCCGACCGGGATAGCGGTGGAGACGATCCTGGATATGCCGACGATCTAATGAAGATCTAGATCGTCGGCGACGATGCGTCGCTTCCAGGCGCGGACGTGATCGACGTGTACGTGACGGTCGAGACGTCCGACCCAACGTCACACGGCGTGAATGATCGACTCGCGAGAAGGAACGCGACGCGCGGAATTGTTCTCAGCTGCGCGGCCTGCAGCAAGCGGCGACGGGGACCGCCCCACCAAGAAGACAGCAGAGCGATCAGCGACGCCCTTTGCCGGGGTGACGCGGAATGCCGATCTCGATGCGAGCTCCTCGCTCGCTCGATTCGATCGTCAGACTGCCCTGAAGCGCGTCGACTCGCTCGCGCAGCGTCACCGGCCCCACGCGGGAGACTTTGAGATCGCCGTGGCTGTAGCGGCCGCGGAACCGGAAGCCGTGACCGTTGTCGACGATGACGAGGCCGATCCTGGCTTCACCGATGTCCAGGTCCACATCCACGCTCGACGCCTTCGCGTGGCGCGCTGCGTTCACCACCGCCTCGCTGATCAGGTAGTAGAGCTCGTCGGCCAGCTCCGCGCTCAGCGGGCCGCCGACATGACTCGAACGGACATGGACGGCGAGCCCCCACTGGAGCTCGACCCGCTGGCCGAGGAGCTCCAGGCGCGCGTCGAGGCTCGTATCCCGCGCCGGCGCCGGGAACGGCTTGAGATGACGGATGAACAACCGTAGATAACGCTGCTCCGTCGTGATCAACCGGTCGATCGCCTGAAGCTGCCTCCGAGCGGTACCGGGGTCCCGGTCGACGAGCATCCTGACCTCGGCGAGCTTCAACGCCATCGCCGTGAGCGACTGGAGCAGACCGTCGTGGAGATCACGGGCCAGGCGGTTGCGCTCCTCTTCGGCGGCCACCCGGCTCCGATCCGCCAGCAGGTGGAAGTGATCGACGTGCGCGGAAACCTGGCCGGCGATCAGTTGCCCGAGCGCGAGGACGTCCGTGTTCATCCCTCTCTTGTCGAGCCACAGGATCCGCCCGGTGAGGTTCGTCGACTGGAAGCGAACCGCGAGTACACTGCGGATCGAAAACCGCCTCTGGAGGTCGGGATGCAAGGGGACACCGCGCCAGCGGGCGAAGGTGTCATTCGCGGCATACACGACCGTTGGCGCTTCGGCGTCGGCGTTGGCGCAGAAGAAGTCGAGGTTCGACAGCGGCTCGGCCGTGATCGGGGTGAGGCTATCCGGCGCCTCCCGCGTCGACTGCAGCTCCTGTCCCGACCACAGCGCGAGATTCAACCACGGTTCCTCGCGCTCCTCCCACACCAGCAGCACCCGAGGCGCCGAGAGAATGTCGGCGATCCGGACGAGGACTTCGCGCATCATGCTCTCGGCGTCGTCGGGAAGCGCGGTCGACCATGCCGCAAGACGCGAGATCTCGTGTCGCAGACGGGCCCCGTAGACGCCGAAGTATCCGAGCAGGACGGCGACGACGAACAGGTAGAGGCCGCGGATGAACGGCCGATTGGACTCGAAGATCTGATTGGCCCATGAAGCTTCGCCCGGCGCCGCCACGATCGCGATGCCGGAGGCCGCCAGCGCCGTCAACAAGGTTCCCCGCCACTGCCATCGGAGCGTTCCGCTCAGCACCGAGAAGACGAAGAAGACGAAGAAGCCGCTCTCGTCGTCCTCGATGAAATGCATCCCGGCGAACGCAGCGAGATCGACGATGTGCGTCGCCAGTCGCGTGCGAAGCAGTGGCCGCGGCGCCCGCGCGACGGCCGCCGCGACCACGAGCGCGTACCCGACATAGCATCCGAACAGCGCATAGGCGAGTGGCCGGTTGACGTGCAGCGAGTCCGAAGAAGTGCCGGACACGGCGGCAAGCGCGCACGCAGCGAGCATGATGCGGCCCGCCGAGATGAGGCGTTCCGCTCGGATCTGGGGTGAGTACTTGCCCGTCATGGGCGACCGTCACGATTCGCGGCCCGAGCCGCCGGTCTCATCGCGCTACGAGAACGACTTCTCGTTCAACTTCACGATCAGCGCCGTGCGGCTGTCGACGCCGAGCTTCGTGTAGATCGTGTGCAGGTGCAGCTTGACGGTTCCCTCCGCGATGCCGAGGCGCTCGGCGATCTCTCGGTTGCGGAGTCCCTGGGCGACGGCACGCACGACGTCGAGCTCCCGCCGGCTGAGGATGGAGTTGATCTGCTTCGACGCCGCCTCGCGCTGGACGATCTTCTCCATGGCCTCGCCGATGGCCCGAGCCTCGAACCACTGGCGGCCGGCGTGAACTTCGCGCAGGCAGTCGACCAGGAGCCGCGGGGCCATCTCCTTGAGCACCACGCCGCGAGCGCCGAGGCGAATGGCGTCGAGGAGCACCTCGTCTTCGATGACCGCCGCCAGCAACACTACCCGCGTCGTCAACCGCTCGTTCTTCATCTGCTGGAGCACGGCGATACCGTCCGCGCGCGGCATGCGAAGGTCCAGGATGAGCACGTCGGGCCGGTGCTTGACGACCGCGCGCAGCGCTTCGACGCCGTCGGTACACTGCGCGACCACGCTGATGCGCGACTCCCGCTGCAAGAGCGTTTCGAGTCCGGCGAGGACGATCGGATGATCATCGGCGATGACAACGCTGATGCGCTCGGACGTCGGGCGCGGCGCCGAGCGGTGCGAAGCAGAGGACGGCCAAGGCATAGTCTGGTCCCTTCGATGTCAATAAAAGCGGTGCATCATCAAAGTCAGTCGACAGCATCGTGCCCGGCTCGTTCATCAAAACCCCGACTCGGTCAAAGCCGGGAAAGCAGAAGCTCCCTGAGCCTCGTTGTGCAGGTTCAGTACCAAGCCGTAGAGCGCCTTGGAAAACAACCACCTTTAAGTAACGAGTCGGGCTCCGTAGCGGGGAGCTGTAAACTCGCTCGACAGCCGCGTGGAAAGCGCAATGACGTCGTCGGAGACGCAAAAGACGAACTTTGCGTATATCGATGCTTCATCGTCGGATATATCGCACCGTATCGCCGACGTTCTAGGGCCACGTCGAAGATCGCTCGATGAGCTGAAGCGTCGCGCGCAGGCGGGTAAGGTTGCGGGCCGCACGCTACCGCGACGTCGTTAGCGACGACCGGGCCATACGTGGTGCTGTAGAGTCGTCGGCTATTCGAGCGCTCCGGCCCATCTCGACCGGGAAGTTGACACGGCGCGCCAAGAGCGCGCGACCGCTACCGGAAACACCATGAGACAGTGGGGCGGAGTGGAATGGGCTGGGACGGGTTGGAAGGCTTAGGGAAGGACAGGATAGTGAAGGAGGGAAGACGAAGACACTGACGCTCCGTATCCCGCGCTCCGCCGGAAGTCGAGGAACTGGAGGGCGAGGTGCCGGCGCACCCCGCTCGCCAGGCAACGCGGACCGCGGGACCGGCGCTGCGCGCCGAGAAGTCCATCGACGGTCGACAGGAAGTCGCCGAGATCCCCTGCATCCGTGCTGGGGCTTCAGATCGGCCGCGTGCGCGGGCTCAACGTCCAGAACGTAGTTCTGAAACCACGCGCAGCCGAACCTGGACGTCCAGACGAGAAATCTTGTGGTCATCCGCTCGGCGGTACTGCAATTGCCGACCCGACGACCATGTCGCGAACCCGAATCGGTCGGCCGTCACGGCCAGGCGCACTACAGAGGATGGTGGCTCGAAAACGTGACAGCGATGAGACCGGTGATCGCGGCGCACATCGCCCGGACAGTCGTACATCTCGCGGGCCGTCGTGGGCGACGTTCCTCGTGCCCGGACTCGATGCCGGCTCTGCCACTGAAGAACGGATGGCGGCGCAGAAAAGCCAGCGCGGGCTGCGGTCCTGACGCTCGCGCCGTCGGTTTACGGCGAGCTTCCCCGCCCCTCTCCACTGGGAAGTTGACACGACCGCGCGCGCAAGAGCGCGCGACCGCTACCGGAAACACGATGAGACAGTGGGGCGGAGCGGAGTGAGCTGGGAGGGCTTGGCGGCCAAGGGAAGGAGTGCAATCAACGAGCTGTGACCGGGGCGACGAGCGGTTGCGGCGATGGCGCAGACCGCACGCGGGACCGCCGCGGACCGAAGAAGCAACGCGCTGGTAGCGTCCGACTCGAAATCGCCTCCTAGCGTGCTCTCCTGATCACTGGCGGTCGCCCGAGGTCAGTCATCGGGCCGTAACTCATGGTCGTCGCGTGGTAGCTCCGTTCACGAGAGATTCTCAGCGCACTGCGTTGATCCCCAGAACTTGGACTTTACTTCGACCTCGACGGCCACGTCCTGGGGGTACACGTCGTCACGCGGGGCGGCCGAGCGCGCTGTTCTGCGCGCAAAGGGGGCGCCAAGCTGTGAAAACTGCTTCGGCGGGTCTGCGTGCCTAATTGCGCCTTATTGCGTACAGTAGACAGCGAATCGGGCGAAAGGCCGGTGTGGCGGAAGGCGGGGCCGCGGGCGCGGAGGTGACGATGAAAAGAGCGCTTGTCTATCGTCCGCGGGTCGGATCGGCCAGGTCGTTCGTGGACGTCGTTACATCGACCTCACATACACCGCGGACGAGGACCTTCGCGCGTTCGCCGAGGCGATGAAGGTCGATCTCGATGAGATGATGAGGCGGGCCGCCGATCGTGGCTCGGCGGAACCGCGCTAACAGAAGCACGCCACATCGCTGTGGTCGACGGGCGGCGCGCAGGTTGAATCTGCCTATGCCGGAAACCCTCGCCCCGCACAAACCCGAAAAGTTAGTGAACCCTGAATTTTCAGGGAAACCTGAAATTCAGGGCGGCGCGACAGAGCACTGCGCTGGGCATATTCCCGAACCAGTCGGCCATTGTTCGGTGTCAGAGAACGTCTGACGAGCGCGATCGGGGCATCCCCGTCAGCGGTGCGCCTCGCTATCGCATATGCCCCCGGGGATCCAGCGTGCGCTCGCCTCTGCATACTGGGAGGTGCTACCGATTTGCTACCACTCCATCCCGCCCCACCCGCGATTACGAGCACTCCGGCGGTTCACGGCGCGCGGGATTCCCGCGATCTTGCTCGTCATCGTGGCTGCTTGTGTCGCGTGGTTCCTCCGCGCCGCAACTCTTAATCAGCGGGTCCAAGGTTCGAGTCCTTGACGGCCCACCAGTCCAGCCGTGGTACAGAGGATTCAGGTCGTGTGGTGCGGGTACCCTACGTGCCAGCCACGGAGCGGCGTTCGTTCACTTCGGTCCACGGCCAGTCGGCATGCGGCAGACGCGCGGCGGCGTACAAATCGC
>DASXSB010000129.1:0-2868 GCA_036506275.1 Candidatus Methylomirabilota bacterium
CGGGAACCAGAGCGGCATGCTGGCGATGTACCATGCGACGCGCGAGGTGATCGAACGGGCGCAGGCGCATGGCGCGGCCCTCGTCGGCGTCAACAACATCTGGATGAGCGGCCGCAGCGCCTACTACGTCGAGATGGTGGCGCGGGCCGGCCTGATCGGGATCCACACGGTGGCCGCGCCTCCCATGGTCGCCCCGCTGGGCGGCGCCCGGGCGGCCCTCGGCACCAATCCGATCGCCTTCGGCTTCCCGATGGAGGGCGAGCCGCTGGTGATCGATCTGGGCACCTCCGCGTTCATGGGCACGGATCTCAAGTTCCGACAGCGCCTCGGCATTCCGCTGCCCGAAGGCGTGGCGATCGACGAGCAGGGCCGCCCCACCACGGACGCGGGCGCCGCGCGACGCGGCGCGCTCCTGCCCTTCGGCGGGCACAAGGGCTACGCGCTGGCCCTCGCCATGCACGCGCTCGGCGTGAGCGCTGAGTACCTCTTCATCGCGTTCAAGCCAGATCTGTTCGTGCCCGCGGAGGACTACCGGCGCGCGCTGGCCGAGGAGATCGCCACGATCAAGGCGACGCCGCGGCAGGAGGGTGTCGACGAGATCCGCATCCCCGGCGAGCGCGCGTATCGGGAGCGCGAGCGCCTCACCCGCGAGGGCATCGAGATCGACCGGCGCATCCAGGACGCGCTGATCCGGCTCGCGGAGCGCGCGCGTGCCTGAGAACACATCCAAGCAATGAGCCCGGAGGGGCATGAGGCATGGAACGACTGAGCGGGAAGATCGCCGCCGTCACCGGCGGGGCGTCCGGCATCGGCGAAGCCACGGTGCGACGATTCGTGGCGGAGGGGGCGAAGGTGGTGTTTGCCGACCGCGACGTCGAACGGGGCAAGCGCGTCGCCGCGGAGATCGAGGCGGGCGGCGGCCAGGCGCTGTTCGTGGAAGCGCACATGGAGCGCGAGGCCGAGGCCGCGGCCTTCGTCAAGCAAGCCGCGGATCGCTTCGGCCGGCTCGACGTCCTCGTCAACAACGCCGGGATCCGGCTGTATCACACGGTGGACGAGGCGAGTGCCGAGAGCTGGGACGAGATCCTGGGCGTCAACCTCAAGGGGTATGCGTTCTGCGCGAAGGCGGCGATCCCGCTCATCCGTCAGGGGGGCGGGGGAAGCATCGTCAACGTCGCGTCCGTCCGGTCCGTGACGAGCGTCGGCAAGACGACGCAGTACGACACCACCAAGGCCGCGGTGGCCGGGCTGACGCGTGGAATGGCGGCGGATCACGCGCCTGACCGGATCCGGGTGAATGCCGTATGTCCGGGGCCCATCTTCACGCCCTTTCACGAGCGCCGCACCCTGGCCCAGGGCCGGACCCTCGAGCAGTATCGCGAGGATGCCGCCAAGGGCACCTTGCTCAGACGCCCGGGCACGCCCGAGGAGGTCGCTGCGTGCATCCTGTTTCTCGCGTCCGACGACGCGTCGTTTGTGACGGGCACGCTCCTGTTCGTCGACGGCGGCTACACGGCCATGTGACACCGGGTGCGGGTCGGCTACACTACGTGGCGGCAACAACCTAACCGCCATCCTCAGGAGGAGACTCGTGACCAAGATCCTCACCCCTCAGCAACTGGCTCCTGTCATGGAGATCGCGCGCGAGCTGCTCCCGCCTGGCATGGAGCTGGTCGTCGTCGATCCCACCAAGCCCGAGTTCTACGATCTCGCCGCGGACGCCGAGTACTATCTCGGCTCGCCGCGCCATGGGATCGGCAACGAGTTCTTTCGCGCCGCGCCCAAGCTGAAGCTGGTGCAGCTGACCAGCGCCGGCTACGACCGGGTCGACATCGAGGCGGCGCGCAAGGCCAAGGTGCCCGTGGCCAACAATGGCGGCGCCAACTCGGTGGCGGTCGCCGAGCACGCCGTCATGCTCATGCTGGCCGTGCTGAAGAGGCTCGTGTATCACCACAACAACGTGGCCGCCGGCACCTGGCGCGCCGCCGACTTCTCGGCCATCCGCACCTACGAGGTGGAGGGCAAGCGGCTCGGCATCGTTGGCCTCGGCAACATCGGCAAGAAGGTCGCGCGCCGCGTTCAGGGCTTCGACATGGACGTTCGCTACTACGACGTCCTCCGTCTCACCGAGGATCAAGAGGACGCGCTCGGCGTCCGGTTTGCCCTCTTCACGGAGCTCCTCCGCACCTCCGACATCGTGACCCTGCACGTGCCGCTGAACGACGCCACCCGGAAGATGATGTCCACGCGCGAGTTCGCGATGATGAAGCGCGGCGCGGTCCTCATCAACACGTGCCGCGGCCCCGTCGTGGACGAGGACGCGCTGCATCGGGCGCTCACGGTCGGCACCATCGCCGCCGCGGGCCTCGATGTGATGGTGGAGGAGCCGCCGAAGCCGAACCACCCGCTCTTCTCGCTCCCGAACGTCACCCTCACGCCCCACAGCGCCGGGCCCACGTGGGACAACTGGGCGAAGGCGTACCGCAACGGCTTCGACAACATTCAGCGTGTGGAAGAGGGACGCGCTCCCTTCTGGGTGGTGCCCGAGCTGCGGAGCTAGGATGTCGCCGCATGCGTGAGAACACGCTCAAGCAACGGCTCTACGCCGGGAAGGCGGCCTTCGGCGTCATGTGCACCTTCCCCTCGCCCTCCGTGGTGGAGATGCTGGGCCACCTCGGCTTCGACTGGATCCTGCTCGACAACGAACACGGCTCCATCACCGTCGACACCGCGGAGGCTTGCATCGTCGCGGCCGAGCTGAGCGGCATGGCGCCCATCGTGCGCCCGGTCGGGAACAAGGCCGAGATCATCGCGCCGTTCCTGGATCGGGGCGCCTGGGGCGTGCAGGTTCCCCACGTCAACACGGCG
>DASXSB010000130.1:0-6857 GCA_036506275.1 Candidatus Methylomirabilota bacterium
GTGTACGGCACGTCTCACCGGGTCAAGCTTGACGATCGCGCGCAACCCCGCGAGAATCCTGCTACGGGCGGATAGCTCAGCCGGGAGAGCGCGGCCCTTACAAGGCCGAGGTCGCAGGTTCGATCCCTGCTCCGCCTACCAGCCCAACTCGTCCGCGCGGCCCCGCCTTGATCGCCGCCAGCACGTTGCGGGTCATCTGCTGCGCGGCCGGGTTGACGTAGTTCGGGTGCAGCGCCGGCGCGTTGTAGGCGTCGAGGCCCCAGTTGAAGTTCATCGATCCCGTCGCGAAGACGATGGCGCCGCTCGGCGCCGTGTACGCGGTCATGTCCGCGAAGTGCCCGGAGCTTCGCACGGGTGAATGGGCGATCCGCTCCGTGCCCGCCGGCTCGTTCCCGACGGCCTGATCGACCTCGTAGCCGAGCAGTCCCGCGAGACGGTCACCGTTCCGCAGCCCGGTGTCGCGACAGACCCAGCTCGCCGCGCTCTCGATGACGATGTCGAGGCCGTCGCCTGGCTCCGCCACGTACTGGACGCCGACGAAGGCGCCTTCCGGCAGTTGCAGGTCCCGCCACGTGACGGTGAGGCGGTGACGGTTGGCGGCGTCGCCATCGCGCGCGAGCGGATCGGTCGCGGCGTCCTTGTAGCAGACGATGGTCCGGTGGACGTCACCGGTGAGCGTGCTCGCCTCGTAGCGGATTTGCCAGAAGCAGGTGTTCGCCGCGAAAACTCCGAGCCCCACGCCGGCATCGCGCGCGGCGATGACGTTGCGGCGCGTTTCCAACGACCAGTACTCGTTGTGGCCGACGACCAGCAGACCCCGGTGCGGCAGCAAGGTGGCGGCTGACGCGTGCGCGTCGACATCGGTCGCGTACGCGACGTCATATCCCTCCCGCTCGAGGAAGCGCACCATGTTGTATTCCCACCGGCGAAGAAAGTCGCCGGCGCCGTCCAGTCGCACGCTGTAAGGATGGACGGCGTACGGTCGGTTGTACGAGACCTTGGCCGCGCGCCCACCCGCGCTGTTGAAGTCGTAGAGGGATTTGCCGCCCCAGTTGTTGTACGCCTGATACGTATTGGTGGCGCACAGGAACAGCAAGGCAGAGCGGCGCGCGTCGTCGCGGACGGTGAACACGATGTAGCTCTGCTTGCCGCTCGCGCCCGTCAGTCTCGCCAGATAGACGCCGCTCGGCCACTCCGTGGAATCGGTCATCGTGCCCGTGGTGATGGTGTAGGGGTCGGTCCAGTTGCACTCGATCATGCCGGTCACGGGATCGGGCGGTGTCGTGCCCTGCCTGATCCCGGTTCGCCGGATCGTCGGCAGCATCCGGCGCGCGCCGCGGCCGCCGTACCAGCCCATGCGGAAGACGTCGATCGCATAGGACGCCTCGGCGGTGCTGACGAAGAGCTGGATCGGCTCGCCGCGATTCACGCTCGTGCGCGAGGCGTAGCCCTCGATCTCCTGGTTCATGGCCGTCTGCGTGAGCTCCCAGTCGAGCGCGCCGGCCTTTTCGTTTTCGCTGCGAGTGGGATTGCTCGCGGTCACCGACGTTCGCTGGCGGAGGTTGGCGCATCCGGCCGTGGTCAGCGCGGTGAGGCCCTGCAGGAAGCGACGTCGTGACAGCGGCCTCCCGGGCATCATTTCCCTCCCATCTCGCGCTTCCCTCGCCCCTCATGCCGCCACGTACCCGTTCTCCCGGCTGTGGGCGCCGGCGGCGAAAGCACTACTCCTAGAGTAGGCATACCTTGCCGCTCGTCGTCGCGATCCGCACGCTCCTCAAATCTAGGGCGCGAGACCGCCGCGGATTACGATCGAATTCGGAGGACGAACGATGCCACGAGCGATGCTGTGGGGAGCGGCGGCGCTGCTGTTTCTCGCGGGCTGCGGGAAGCACTACTGGAACAAGCCGGGCGCGAGCTTCGACGACTTCTCGCAGGACAGCGTGGCCTGTGCGCGCGAGCACGCGATGTACTCGAGCTCGGACCGCACCTACGGCATCATTCGCGTCGACATGTACCGCGCGTGCCTGCAGCAGCGGGGTTGGGTGCGGGGACAGCAGGTGGAGCCGATACCGGCGGGGTGGTTCCGGGGAATCGAGGACGACGATCCGGTCAGGCTAGACGCCGCGCCCGCGCAATGGCAGCCGTCGCCGGCCCCCGCTCCGCGGCCTGGACGAAGCCAGACGGACTTCGGCGGCGTACGAAGGTAGGCCGCACTCAGACCGGCGGCGTTACCGCGGCCGGTCGCTGATCCGCGGCGGCGTGGTGTTCCTCGGCGCCGGGCCCGACGTGCGGTCGGTGGGCTTGGCGTCGTTCTCGTTCTTGCTTCGCTTGGCGATCCGCGGGCCCGCGTATCGCGCCAAACCGAGAAGGGCGCCACCTATCAGGAACAGCGCTCCCGTCGATGCTTCCATGCTCGTCCTCCCGTCGTGGTCGTCGGTCGACACCGGGCCCCCGTTTCCACGCGACGAACGGGCGCGATGACCGTCCGGGACGAGAAGCCGCAAGCACGGAGTGTGCCCAAGCGCGCGCGACCGAACCGCCTGTTCGACGGCGGGATAGGCGCCATCGCGGGACGCCGGCGCCGCGGACGACCGCCTGACACGGCGTGCTGGCACCGCGTTGTCACGAAGCGCCGGAGCTACGTCGTGCTCACCGTGATTCTCGTCATGCTGCTACGTCGCGACTTCATGGAGACGGCGCCGTGCTCCTCGGCATCGTCTTCCGCGGCTCCGCCTTCGCGTTCCGGAAGTACGATCCCGCCGCGGAGCATCCGCGCCGCCGCTGGGGCACCGTCTTCGGCGTCTCCAGCGTGCTGACGCCGTTCTTCCTCGGCATCACGCTGGGCGGACTCGCCTCCGGCGAGATCCGCGTCAGCGATGGGCGCGTGCTGACTGGTTTCTTCGCCGGGTGGACGTCGCCCTTCGCGCTCGCGTGCGGCGCGTTCGCGCAGGGACTCTTCGCGTTCCTGGCCGCGGTCTATCTCACCGTGGACGCGCAGGACGCGCCGGCGGTGCAAGAGGACTTCCGCCGGCGCGCGCTCGCGAGCGGAGTGGCGCTGGCGCCGGTGGCGGCGCTCGTCTTCGGCCTCGCGCGCACGGGCGCACCGGAAATCTTCCGCGGCCTCACCGACTGGTGGGCGCCGTTGCTGCTCCTCGCCACCAGTGTCTGCGCGCTGACCGCGCTCGTGGCCCTGTGGACCCGATACTTCCGCCTCGCGCGGCTGGCGGCGGGAGGGCAGGTGACGTTGATCCTTCTCGGCTGGAGCGTCGCCCAGTATCCGTACCTGATCGTCCCCGACGTTGGCATCGTCGCGGCCGCCGCGGAGCCGGCCACGCTGCGCTTGCTGATCCTCACGCTCGCCGTGGGCGCGGTCGTGCTCTTTCCGTCATTCGCCTACCTCTTTTACGTCTTTCGCGGGGAACATCAACGAGGAGCCTGACAGGCCGCCGGCATCGTGCCCCCCGGGTGCAGCTCCGGGGCATCGCTAACCAGCCCCGTGCCGGGTGTCGGTCAACAAGTTACCGCCTTTCGCCCCGGCCCTTGGGGTATGGCGTTCCGACCGCGCGCCAAACCTGCGCCAAATCGAGCGCCTTGCGCGGGGGGAGGGGCTCCCCAGGTGCGGCACCACGTTTGCGTCTATCGCGGGGAGGGAGGCGCGATATGGCAGACGCGTTCAAGGGCGTTCCGGCAAAGGTGGGAATCTTCACCGCAGCGCTCGTCCTGCCATTCGGAATCGTGATCCTCGCCGCCTGGGGCCTGAAGCACCTCGCCGCGCGCAAACCCGTTCCGAAGCGCTCCGACGAATACGATTTGTGGCTGGAGCTCCGCGAGACACAGCAGCGGCGCGCCCAGCGAAGAGACGGTTCCGGAAGCACGCTCTCGCGCTAACTCGCCGAGAAGTCGTCACCCCGCTCCTCCAGAACGCCCGCGCGGGTCAGTGGCATCGCCGTTGCTCCTTCGCTTCTAAGCCATGCTCGACAAATCTTCGACGGAACAGGGGAACGTCTCGATGCGCCAGAAATTTCGACGGTTAGCGTGCACCACCGCGGAATGGGTCGGGTCGCCGCTGGCCTTCATCGGCGCCATCGTCCTCGTCGTCGTGTGGGCGGCGATGGGGCCCGTGTTCCATTACTCGGATACATGGCAGCTCGTGATCAACACGGGCACGACGATCCTCACCTTTCTCATGGTGTTCTTGATCCAGGCCACGCAGAACCGGGATGCGACGGCGATTCATCTGAAGCTCGACGAGCTGATTCGCGGCGTGAAGGGCGCGCGTACGCGCCTCGTGCGCCTCGAGGAGTTTTCGGACGAGGAGCTCACCGAGCTGCAGGAGCAGTTCCACCGCCTTCACGACCGGCTCGCCGACCCCAACGGTGGCGCCGCCACGACCGCGGACGCTGCGGAGACGAGGTAGACCATGGCCCGCCCGATCTGGAAAGGCGCGCTCAGCTTCGGCCTGGTGACGGTGCCGATCGGACTCTACTCCGCCGTCGAGAGCAAGAACGAGCTGTCGTTCCGCATGCTGCACGGCAAGGACAAGAGCCCCATCGACTACCGGCGCTTCTGCGAGGAAGAGAACGTCGAGGTCCCGTGGTCCGAGATCGTCAAGGGCTACGAGTACGAGAAAGGCAAGTTCGTCGTCATCACCGACAAGGATTTCGAGAAGGCGCGCGTCCCCGCCACCCAGACCTTCGAGATCCGCGACTTCGTCCCGGCCCGCGCCATCGACTTCATCTACTTCGATCATCCGTACTATCTGGCGCCCAACGGCAAGACCGGGGTGAAGGCGTACGCGCTCCTCCGCGACGCCCTCAAGGAGACGGAACGGGTCGGCGTGGGAACGATCGTCCTCCGCCAGCGCGAGCACCTCGCCGCCCTCGAGCCCTCGGGCGACGCGCTCGTCCTCACCACTATGCGTTTCCCGTACGAAATCCGCTCGCCCGCGTCCTTGGACCTGCCGAAGGCGACCAACGGATCGGCGAAGCGCGAAATGGCGCTCGCGCACCAGCTCGTGGAGAGCCTCGCCGCCGACTGGGATCCCAAGCGCTACAAGGACACGTACCATGAGGTCCTCCTGCGCGTGATCCAGCAGAAGGTCGAGGGCAAAGAGGTGAGCGTCCCGGCGCCGGCAAAGCCGCCGAAGGTCACCAGCCTCGTGAAGGCGCTTCAGGCGAGCCTCGCCAAGGCGCCGTCGCGGCGGGCGGCGGGGGAACGCGCCGGGCGGAAGGTCGCGGGCGAGCGGCACGCGCTGGGCGCCGGCGAGCGGCGCACTGCCGGACCGCGGCGTGTCGTGCCGCACCGCCGCCACGCGGCCTGATCGACGAACGCACGCCCTATCGCCGCCGGCCGGCCTGATCCACGAACGCCGCGAAGCTGCGCGCGATCTTCGTTAACAGGTCGCTCCCACCTCCGCGCCGCCGTCCGATGAGTCCGTGCGGCGCCCCTTCGATCGCCAGCAGCTCGCTGGCGGCGGGGATGAGCGCGATCGCAGCGCGGACCTCCTCGAGCGACCCGAACGGATCGCGCGAGCCATGCACGAATAGCGCGGGCGTGCGCAGCGCGGGAAAGTGCGCCGTTCTCAGCTCGCGCGGCCGGCGCGGCGGATGCAGGGGATAGGAGAGGAGAAGCAGCGCGTCGACGAGCGCGGGAACCTCCGCCGCTACCATGGAGCTCTGACGCCCGCCATAGGAGTGACCGCCCAGGAAGACGCGCCCGCTCGCACGTGACCGCACGGCCGCGACGATCTCTCTGAGCCCCGCGCGATCTGCTTCCGCCGTCGCCGGAGACGGTGGCCCCGTGCGGCGCACCTGCCGGAACGGCAGCTCGTAGCGCAGCGCCAGCATTCCGGCTTGCGCGAACTCTTCCGCGAGGCCGATCAGCAACGGCGTGTCGGCATCGGCGCCGGCGCCGTGGCTGAGGATGATCGCGTCCCCCGACGGCGTGGCGGGAGTGTGGAGGCGCTCGAGATCGCGCGGCACCGTCCGAGGATACGGCGGCGCGCGGTCACACGGCGTTGATTCGACGGACCTCGCGTGATAGCTTTTGGAGGCTTGGCGACCCCGCCGGGCGCGGTTGTCCTGGGGCGGTGCGGGCTCGTGGTGCAGCCTGGTTAGCACACTGGACTGTCAATCCAGAGGTCGCGGGTTCAAGTCCCGTCGAGCCCGCCATCCAATTCCGGCGTCATCATCGCGGTTTTCGTCAGAATCCCGGCCGGTTCGCAGCCAGCGCTGCGGCCGGCCGTCGTAGTCTCAGCGTGCCGGAGAGTGCCGCACGATGCCCGACTTTGCCGGTGGAAGTGGCAAAGACATAGCAAAGTCGACGCAAGAGACGGGTGAGTAGCGTACGTACATCGCAGATCACCATGCCGAGCCCTGGCGCGTAGGGCGTCACGACTAGCCCGCCTCGGTCGAAGTAACGTACGATCGGCTCGCGGGGCCTAGACGCCGGCTGATCCCCGGCGCGACGGCCGCACCCGACGGCCAGGTCCCGCGATCCCCTTCGGCGCTCCGACGGGAGGAGCGATTTGGACGACGGCACAGACGCCTCGCCAGTCCCCTGGTACGGCCACATCGTTCCGCCCCGGGATGAAACACTGCAGATTCTCGCAACGTGGCGATTCCCCGATGACCTCGCGCGTCGGTCCGTGTTTCTCGACGAGCATTCGTCCGGGGCGATTACGCTGGACGGAAGCGAGCTCGCTGGTCTCATCGTAGCTCGACAGAGGCGCCGGGATCTGAATGTCGTCGTCGCCGTTGAAGCGCGGTGCAGGGAACTCCTTGACATCCCGAATGAGCCGCGGCGCCGATACGCCGAAGCAATCATTCGGCTGACGCGGGACGCAAAATGGCTCCTCG
>DASXSB010000131.1:0-16242 GCA_036506275.1 Candidatus Methylomirabilota bacterium
GACATCGCCCTATCCTCTCTCCTGGGAGATCGTGGCCTTGAGCCGCTTCACCCGTTCCAATCTGAGCTCGCGCCGCGCCTGCGCATCCTCCCAGCGCCGCCGCTCGGCGGCGGTGGCGGGGGTGAAGGGACGACAGGGACGCGGCCGGAGATCCGGACCGAGATGCACGAACGTGAGGAAAGCGGTGCACGCGTGCCTCACCTCGCCCGACCACGGCTTCTCGGCGAGAACCCGCACACCCACCTCGAGCGAGGACGTGCCCACGTAGTTGAGGCCGGCCTGGAACGTCACCACCTCGTGCGTGTGGATCGGCGAGTAGAAGTCCATGGCGTCCAGGCACGCCGTCATCACGAAGCCCTTGCAGTACCGCATGGAGAGGATGCCGCCCGCCTCGTCGATCTCCATCAACATCTTGCCCGGAAACATCATGTTGCCGAAGAGCGCATCCTCGGGCAGCACCGACCGCGCCGATTCGAAACGGTAGCGGATGGTCTCGGGATCGAGTCCGGCGCCGTCCGGCTCGCCGGCCGCCCGCGCCTTCTTCTGGGCGAAGCGGGCGACGCGCTGCTCGCGGCGAGCGTGGGCGGCGTCCACGAGCAGCCGCTCCTCCGCGTCCCGGGGCTCGATCGTGTCGGCCACCGGGCGCGGATGCGCGTCTTCGTCGACCTTCACGAACGCCAGATGCGAGTTCAGCGTGACCGCGCGCTGTCCCGTCTCGACGTTCTCGCCCCACACCCGCACGCCGACCTCGAGCGAAGTCCGCCCCACGTACTCCACCTGCGCTCTCAGGATGGCGATCTCGCCCACCTTCACCGGATGCAGAAAGTCGATGTCGTCCATGGCGCCGAGGACGACAGTGCCGCGGGCCACCCGGGACGCCGCCATGGTCCCGGCCTGGGTGATCCACTGCATCATGCGACCGCCGTGGATCTGCCCCGGCGCCCCCGCGTGCTCCGGGAACACCCACTGGATCATCTCCACAGTGGTATCGGCGATCGATGGCATAGGCGGAAAACACGAGCGCCCCCGTCGACAGGGAGGGGGCACTCGCCATTTTTACCACGGCGGCGCGAGCTTGCGCAATGTTCGGCGGGAAGAACAGGGTCTGTACGCTAATCTGGGATGATCCATGAAGACCGTCGCCGTGGTGGACGACAATGCCGCCAATCGGCTGCTCGTGGAGGCGATGCTCGAGGACCACTACGAGGTCGTCGGCTACCCATCGGGACGAGCCGCCCTCGAGGCCTTCCGCCACCGCAAGCCGGACCTCGTCCTCCTCGACATCTCGATGGCCGGGCTCGGCGGCGTGCAGACGCTGAAGAGGCTGCGCGCCGACGGCGACCTCTCCTGCCTTCCTGTCATCGCTCTCACCGCGCGCTTCGACGACGACCGGGCGCGGTATCTTGCCGCCGGCTTCGACGACTACATGACGAAGCCGGTCAACGAAGAGCACCTGCTCGAAGCGCTGTCGCGATGGCTCGACCGTGACTGAGCCAAAGGTCGTGCGGGGCGCCCGCCGCCGCGTCAGCCATGCCCTCCTCGGCTTCTCGGCGCGCGCCCGAGTGAACTACGGAATCGGCTTCGCGGTCCTCCTGATCTTCGGCATCGGCTGGCTCGAGTACCGCACGACCGCCGCCCTCGAGAAGATCACCCGGCGCGCCGCCGCCAGTCACGACGTCCTCGGTCATCTGGGCGAGCTCCACGCCCATCTCCGCGACGTCGAGGCCGCCCATCTCCGCTATCTGCTTTCCGGCGACGATCGGCATTTGCCGCCCTATACGACGGCGCGGGAGCTCGTGACCGAGGACGTGGCCGCATTGCGCAAGGGCCTCGCCGCCGACCGCGAGTTCCCGCGCCGACTCGACGTGCTGGAGCCGCTGATCCAGACGCGCTTCGCCGAGTTCGACGAAGCGGCGGTGAGCCGGCGCCAGGGCGCGCTCGACACCGCTGCCCGCGCCGCCACCGGCGACAAGGGCCTCGAGGGACGCGATCGGCTTCGGAAGCAGCTGGATGAGATGCGAGCAGCGGAACAGGAGGCGCTCGACGAGGCGCTCCTGGAGCGGGCGGCGCGTGCTCGCGACGTCCGCCTCGTCATCGCGGGCGCGAGCGGCTGCGCCCTGCTCGTGGTCGGGCTGGCCGCCCTCGCGCTCAATCTGCAGATCACGGGACGCGAGCGCGTGCAGCGCGCGGGCGCGGGGGCGGCGCGCCGGCTCGACGCCGTGCTCGGCGTGAGCGAGGAGCTGCTCCGCTCCCACGAGCTGACGGCGGTGCTCCAGATCATCGCCCGGCGGGCGGCGGGACTGATGGAGCCGGCGTCGGCCGCGATTTACGTCTGGGACGAGGCGGCGGGGATGCTGGTGCCGCGCGCGTGGTTCGGCTTCGGCGAATGGATGGGACGTACGCGCTACCGGCTCGGCGAGGGTCTGCCCGGCAGCGTCGCCCAGCGCCGTCGCGGCCTCATGCTCGACGATTACCGCCGCTCCCCGCTCGCCGATCCCGCCGTCGTCCGCCTCACGCGGGTCACGTCCGCGCTCGTGGAGCCGATCCTCCACGACGATCGCCTCCTGGGCGTGCTCGCCGTCCATCAAGAGGTGACGCCGCGGCCCATCACCCGGCAGCACCGGCTCTTGACCGGGTTCTTCGTCACCCAGGCGGCGATGGCGATCGACAACGCGCGGCTCGCGGAATCCCTCGCGAATGTCCGCGCGGCGGTGGCGGATCGCACCGCGCTCGCCGGTGTGGCCGGCGCCGCCCGCGATGCCGACACGACCGAGAGCCTGCGACGCATGTGCCGCGAGGTCGCGCGCTGCGCGGGCGCCGACATGGTGGTGGCCTTCGTGCGCGCGCGTGACGGCGAACCGATGCGGCCGGTGGCCGGCTATCACGTTCCCAAGCCCGCCCTCGAGCGGCTGGAGCCGGCAGCCATCGAGCTGACGGGGACGGAGCCGTGGTCCGAGATCGTCAATGGCGGCGACGTGGCGTGGACGCCGGACGTCAAGGCCGAGGAGGGCTTCGCCGGCTCCGGGCTACAGCCTCTCGCCCATCGCGCCGCCGCGGTGGTGCCGATCCCCGGAGATCGGGAGCTCGACGGTCTCTTGTACCTGACGTGGTGGGAGCAGGCGTGCCATCTCGACGAGGGCCGCCTCGTCACGCTGCGCGCGGTGGGGCGCGCCGCCGCCGTCGTCGTGCGCACGTCGCGTCTGGCGGGCGCTCTCGACACCGCCGCCGCCCGCCTCGATCTCGTCACCGGCATCGCTCAGCACCTCGCCGCCGCCACCGATCCGGAGCTCGCGCTGAAGGCCCTCGTGCGCGGCGCCGGTCAGCTCACGGGAGCGCCCGTGGTCTCCGTGTGGCAAGTGGACGAAGCGCGTCGCACCCTCGAGCTCGGCGCGTTCATCGACCAGGTCACCGGCGCCTCGGCGCCGACGCGAGAGCTGCGCTTCGGCGAGGGGCCGGTCGGCTGGGTGGCCGAGCACCGCGAGATCCTTGGCGCCGACGATGTCGCGAGCGACGCGCGCTTCACCGGCGATCCGTGGGTGGAGCGCCGCAATCTCCCGAGCTTTCTCGCGCTCCCCATCGTCTCCGCCGAGTCGCTCGTCGCCGTGATCGTGCTCCAGGGACAGCGTCCCCTGCGCGTGGGACCGAGCGAGCTCAAGATTCTCCAGTGTCTGGGCGCGCAGGCGATGCTCGCCGCCCGCGCCGCCGCCACCGCCGCTCTTCCCGTCGCCGCCGACGAGGCGGCCGCCGACGCTTCTGCGCGCGCGCACGGCGAGTTCCTGGGGAGCCTGGCCCACGAGCTGCGCACGCCGCTCAACTCCGTGGTCGGGTTCTGTCGCGTCCTTCTGAAGAATCGTGGCGGGAACCTCCAGGAGAAGGACCTCACGTACCTGCGCCGGATCCAGGAAAACGGCAAACGGTTGCTGGGACTCGTCGACGCCGCGCTCGCCCTCGCGCGCCTCGAGAAGGCGTCGCCCACGGTGGCCCCGGTGACCATAGACACGGTGGTGGCGGGGGCGCTGGAAGCGATCGCGACCGACATCGGCGAGGGTGAGGAGCTGCGCGTGGTGGCGGAGGTCCCGTCGCCGGTGGCGCCGATCCACACCGACGCCGCCAAGCTCCAGCACGCGCTCGTGCATCTGATCTCGCTCGCGCGCAAGTCCGGCGGGAACGTCACGGTGCGCGTCGAGGTCCACGAAACCGACGCGCGGCCGCTGCGCATCGACATCCTCGACGACGGGGGAGAAGGCGCCGAGGAGTGGTCGGGCCTCGGGCTCACCCTTTCTCGATCGCTCCTGGATCTCCTCGGCTTCCACCTGGAGGTGCGCCACGAGGCGGGACCGACGCCGGCCTTCCGCATCCTCCTCGCCGGTGGTCGCCCCGCGCTGCATCCGGCCGCCGGCCCGCGGTCGTTGCCGGAGGCGGGCGCGATGGCGACGCCGGAGGGCCTCGATCTCGTGGCCTTCAGCGGCCAGCTCGTCCTCGTCATCGACCACAAGTCCAAGACGCGCGCCCGGCTCAAGCGCTACTTCGAGAAGTTCGGGTGCACGGTCATCACGTCGTCGTCGGGCAAGCGCGGCCTGAACCTCGCCCAGCGCCACCGGCCCCAGCTGATCACCGTCGATCCCGAGCTGCCGAAGATGAACGGCTGGGAGGTCGCGCAGGCGATCAAGGAAGACGCCGCGCTGAAGGAGACGCCGGTGGTCGTGGTGAGCGGCGACGCCGTCGACACCCGACGGCCGCTCGCGGGCGCGGTGGACGTGGTGGAGCGGCCGGTGACGCGCGAGGGCCTCTCGAAGGCGCTGAAAGGCCGCGTCGACGGTCACCGCAGCCGCGTCCTCGTCGTGGAGGACGACGAGGACGTGCGCACGCTCATCACGAACTATCTCGCGGGCGAGGCGAGCGAAGTGAAGACGGTGGCGAACGGCCGCGAGGCGCTGAGCGCGCTGGAGACGTTCACGCCCGATCTCATCATCCTCGATCTGCTCATGCCCGTCCTCGACGGCCTCACCTTCCTGGCCATGCTCCGTCGCCATCCCCGCCACGCCGCGGTTCCCGTGGTGGTGGTCACCGTGAAGGACCTGTCGACGCGGGAGGCGAGCTGGCTCGGGGAGGAGACGATCACCGTGCTCCGGAAGGACGAGACGCTGGAGGACGAGCTTCGTCAAGTCTTGCACGGCATCGTCGAGCACAAGCGCCTGCCCGCCGTCGAGCGCTTCCCGTCGCCGCCCTGAGGGCGGCGCCTACTCGCGAAAGCGCGGATCGAGGAGATCGCGCAGGCCGTCCCCGAGGAGGTTGACGCCGAGGACGGCGAGCAGGAGCGCGAGACCGGGAAAGACCGCCACCCACCACGCCGTCACCAGGAACGTCTGCCCGTCCGCCAGCATCGCGCCCCACGACAACGTCGGCGACTGCGCGCCGAGCCCGAGGAAGGAAAGCCCCGCCTCCGCCACCATGTTGCTGCCCACCCCGATGGTGGCGGCCACGAGCAAGGGGCCCAGCGCGTTCGGCAGCAGGTGCTGGACCATGATCTTCACGTCGCCGGCACCGAGAGCGCGCGCGGCCTGGACGTGCTCGCGCGCTTTCAGGGAGAGCACGGCGCCGCGCATGACGCGGGCGATCGTCGTCCATCCGAGGGCGACGAGGACGATGACGACCTTGTCGAGCCCGGGGCGCTCGAAGACCGCGATGAGCCCGATGGCGAGGACGAGAGACGGGAACGCCATCACGACGTCGGTGGCGCGCATCAGCAGGGCGTCGAGTGCGCCGCCGTAGTAGCCGGCGAGGAGGCCGATGACGCACCCGATGAAGGCGGCGAGCAGCTCCACCCCAAGCCCCACCGCCAGCGAGACGCGGCCGGCCCACAGGACGCGGGAGAGGAGGTCACGTCCGAGCGCGTCCGTTCCGAGCGGGTGCGCGCCCCCCGGGCGCGCGAGCGTGGTGGCGCCGGCGAGCGCGGTCGGATCGTAGGGGGCAAGCGCGGGCGCCAGCAGCGACACGAGCGCGAAGAGCGCGACGAGGGCGACGCCGGTCAGGAAGCCGCGGTGCCGGAGCGCGCTAGGACGCGCCACGCCGGGTGCGAGGGTCGATGACCAGGTAGGCGAGATCGACGGCGAGATTGCCGAGCACGTACACGAGCGCGAACACCATGACCGCCCCCATCACGACGGGAAGATCCCGCTGGCCGACGGCGGCCACGAGCAGCCGTCCCACGCCCGGCCACGCGAACACGGTCTCCGTGAGCGGCGCCCCCACCAGGAGGTCGGCGAGCCCGATTCCGATCACGGTCACGATCGGGATCAGCGCATTGCGGAAGGCGTGCTTGGCGAGGACGATCGGCTCCGAGAGGCCCTTCGCGCGCGCGGTCTGCATGTAATCCTGGCGCACGACCTCGAGCAGGCTCGACCGCGTCATGCGCGCCACCGTGCCGGTGTGGAGGGCGCCGAGCGCAAAGGCGGGAAGCACCAGATAGCGAAGGTCGCCGCCGCCGTAGCCGGACACGGGCAACCAGCCAAGGTTCACCGCGAACACGAGCGAGAGCATCATGCCGAGCCAGAACACCGGGGTGGAGATGCCGAGCACGGCCGCCCCCATGAGGACGTGATCGAGGGCCCCGCCCGGACGGACGGCGGCGAGAGCGCCCACGGCCACGCCGAGCACGATCGAGATCACGGTGGCGGCGACGGCGAGGCGGACGGTGGCGGGCAAGCGCTCGAAGATCACCTCGGTGACCGGACGCTGCTCGCGAAACGACTGGCCGAGGTCGCCGCGGAGAACACGCCCGATCCACGTCACGTACTGGACGGGCAACGGGCGATCGAGCGCGTACTCGCGACGCATGCGCTCGAGGGCCTCGGGATCGGCGCGCTGCCCCATGGCGGCGCGGGCGGGATCACCGAGGGCGACCGCGTTCAGGACGAAGACGAGCAGCGTGATGCCGAAGAGCACGGGAACGAGGGCGAGCAGGCGTCCGGCGAGCGGACGTCCGAGGTCAGCCAGCACGCGGCGCCGCCCGCGCTACTTCTCGAGCCAGACCTTGCGCAGCGGCGAGAGGAACTCCGGCGCCGAGGATAGCGCGGTGCGCTCCAGGCCCTTGACGGTGGGCTTGATGAGGGCGCGGCTGGTGTAGTGGTACAGCGAGATCCACACGGCGTCGTCGAGGATCGTCTGCTCCGCCTCCGCATAGCGCGCGTAGCGCGCGGCGGACGGGGCGAGCGTGTCCGCCTCGTCGAAGAGCCGGTCGAGGCGGGGATTGCGGTAGCGCGACGTGTTGCCGGCGGCGCCGACGTTGCGCGAGTGGAAGAGGACGGTGAGGAAGTTCTCGGGGTCGGGATAGTCCGCGATCCAGCCCTGGCGAAAGAAGCTCACGTTGCCGTCGTCCACGAGCTTGATGTGGGCGGCCCAGTCCAGCCGCCGCAGCTCCACGGTCAGGCCGATCTCCTTCAGCTGCGACTGGAGCACCTCCGCGATGCGCTGGTTGGCGTCGGCGGTGTTGAAGTTGTAGGCGATCGCGGGCAAGCCGCGCCCGCCGGCGAACCCGGCCTCGGCGAGCAGCCGCTTGGCCAGCTCGCGGTCGAGCGGGAGCCGCTTCACGCCGGCCGCGTAGCCGGGCAGCGAAGGCGGCAGGATCCCGCGCGCCGCCAGCACGCATCCCTCGAGGAGGCGATCGACGATGATCGAGGGATCGATCGCGTGCGCCACCGCCTTCCGCACGCGCACGTCGTTGAACGGCGCCTTCTCGACGTTGAAGCGCACGCCGTGAGTGCCGAGGGTGGGCCAGATGGCGACCTCGCCCTGAAGCTGGGGATCGGTCTTCGCGGCCTGGCAATGGCCGGTGGGGATGTCGGTGAAGTCGAGCTGCCCCGCGCGGTACTCGTTGAAGCGCGTGATCTCGGCCGGGATGATCCGGAACACCACGCGCTCGAGCAGGGGCGCCCCCCGGAAGTGGTCGCGGAAGCGCTCCAGCGCTACCTGGTCGTCACGGCGCCAGGACACGAAGCGGAAGGCGCCGGTGCCGACGGGCTGGCTCGCGAAGTTCCCGCCGCGTCGCTCCACCTCTTCGCGCGGCACGACGGAGGCGGCGTCGTACGCCATGAGATGGAGAAACGGCGCGAACGGCTTGTCGAGGCGCAGCTCGACGGTGACGTCGTCGACGACGCGGATCCCGGGGATCTCGGCCCCGGTCCCCTTGATGTACTCACGCGCGCCCGTGATCTTCTCGAACACCCACGGTCGCTTGCCCTTGGCCGCGCGCTCGAACGAGTACTTCACGTCGGCGGCCTTCAGCTCGCGGCCGTTGTGGAACTTCACGCCGCGACGAAGCGTGAACGTGTAGGTGCGCTGATCGCCGCTCACCGTCCACCGCTCGGCGAGGGCGCTCACCGGCGTGAGCTTCTCGTCCAGCTCGAGGAGGCCGTCGAACACCTGCCGGATGACCGCGGAGGACGTCGTGTCGCTGGCGGCGGCGGGATCGAGGGTAGGAGGATCGGAGTTGAAGACCGCGCGCAGTGTTCCGCCCTGGCGCGGCGCCTGGGCGAAGACGATGGAGGCAGCGGCGAGCGCGGCCATCACCACGGCCGCGACGATACGAATCATCGGCTTCCTCCGGCAGTTCCCTCGAGGAACATCCCGTCCAGACGATGCAAGCCTGTCGGATGCAGGCGCACGCCGCGCACCTCGGGCCGGACCACGCCCCACTCCAGCCGGACGTAGATCGGGATCCACGGCATCTCGTCGGCGAGCATCGCCTGCGCGCGCTGGTAGAGGCGCGCGCGCTCCGGCCGGAACGAGAGCTGGCTCGCCCGCACCAGCACGTCGTCCTGGCGCGGATTGCGATAGAAGGACAGGTTGAGCGCGCGCGGTCCTTTGCTGGCGCCTTCGCTCGTGGACAGGGGATAGAGGAAGAGGTGCGGGTCGCCGCCGACGACCGCCGCCTCGGTGAGGACGACGTCGTGATCCCCCGCCTGCGCCGTCGCCCGCGCCGCCGGCGTGGCCTCAGCCTTCACCTGCATCGGGATGTCGGCCGTCGCGAGCGTGAGCTGGAGCGTCTCCGCGAGCTTCGTCACGCTCACGGCCCCGGGCTCCGTGTAGATCAAGAGCGTCGGCGTGAACCCGCGCGGCCACCCGCCCTGGGCGAGGAGCTTGCGTGCCGCCTCCCGGCTTCCGCCGAGGATCGGTGAGCCCTCGCGACGCGCCCACACACCGCTCGGCAGGAACGACTGCAGCGGTACCGCCGCACGATCGAGCGTGGGGCCGATGGCGGCGGGATCGAGGGCGGCGGCCACCGCCTGCCGGACGTTCTTCCGCGAGAACGGCTCCTTCTCCGTCTGGAAGGCGAGGTAGCCGACGTGAAGGCCGGGAACCGAGAGCGCCCATTCGCTCCGGCGGGGCGGACCGGAAGGGAACCACACGTCGAGGGCGCCGCCATCGAACTCGGCTTCGGCCGCCTCGTCGGTGGGAACCTCGAGGAAGACGATGCGCTCGGCGCGCGGCGCTCCGCGCCAGTGCGATTGCACGGCCTCCAGCGCGATGCGCCCCGCGGACACATCGACAACGCGGTAGGGGCCCGTGCCGATCAAGCGATGGCTGCCATCGGCGGCGACGATGGGACGAGTGATGCCGAGACCTGGATGGGCGAGGGCGGTCAGCAACGGTGCGTAGGGCTGAGTGAGCACGATCTGGAGCGTGCGCGGGTCCGTCGCGCGCACCTCCTTCACCACCCCGGGCACACCGCGCAGGAGGGCACTCCACGCCGCCGAGGGCGGTGCGCCCGCTTCCGGCCGCATCAGACGCGCGAAGGCGGCCACCGCGTCCGCAGCCGTGAACGGCGTGCCGTCCGAGAAGCGGACGCCGTCGCGGAGGCTGAACGACCACACGAGCCCTTCGCGGGACGCGCTCCAGCGCGTGGCCAGCGCGGGCTCGATGTCGGTGGAGCCCTCGCGATAGCTGACGAGGGTGTCGAAGACCTGCCGCCCGATGAGCGGCGACGCCCCTTCGAGCGCGACCGCGGGGTCGAGATTGGAAGGAATCCCGACAACGCCCACCCGGATCTCTCGTCGCGCGGCCGCGAACCCCTGGGCACGGGCGCAATCATCGAAAACGGGAGAGAGGAGAACGAGGAGCGCGAGGCAGGCGGCGCGCATGAGCAGCGGGCGCGGCATCGATCCAGTGTATACGTGGAACCCGGAACACACGCTACACGTTTCGTCAGCAACACCGACGGGGAAACCGCATTCGGGTACAGAATTTGCTCCGTCTGCGGAGATCACGCGGGGTCGTTCGGAGTGGGAGGGGCGCGACGTGTTCCGAGTGAGCAAAACCACGGCAAATTCAAGCGAAAGTTGACCTGACAACCTTGACTTTCTTTTTTACAGCCGCCTATACTCGGGTTCAGAAATTGATGAACAGGCGCAAGCGGCGCACGAGGGGTCAAGAGAGAAGGGATGGGCTATGAAGGAGTTCGACAAAAAGGGTAGCCCGAGTCGCGAAGGTTTCTCCAAATTCCTCCCCGCCTCGATGTCCGATTCGAGCACGCGCCGCCGCCTGACGGAGTACGAGATCCAGCTCCAAGATCTCCAGGCTTACGTTCGTTCGCTCGAAGCGGAAACCGTCCACCTGCGCAAGAAGATCGAAGACTCTCCGAAGGAGTTCATGATTCTCGAGAACAAGTTGCGCGAGGCCAACCGTCAGCTCGTGCAGGCCTTCAACCAGAACGAGAAGCTCGTGAACGCGCTCTACGAGGCGCGCGAGCAGATCACATCGCTGAAGGAAGAGGTCGACAAGCTCTGCGCGCCGCCGTCGACGTACGGCGTCTACCTCTCCACCAACGAGGACGGCACCGTCAACATCCTGTCCCAGGGCCGCAAGGTGAAGGTCAACCTGCATCCGTCGATCAAGGCGGAGTCGCTGAAGCCCGGCCAGGAGCTGATTCTCAACGAAGGCCTCAACGTGGTGGAAGCGGCCGGCTACGAGATCCAGGGCGACGTCGTGATCCTGAAAGAGCAGCTCGACGATGAGCGCGCGGTGGTGACGCTGCGCGCGGACGAGGACAAGGTCGGCATCATCGCCGATCCCCTCCGCCTCCTCCGCCTCAAGACCGGCGATCACATCCTGATGGATGCGAAGTCCGGCTACCTCCTCGAGAAGCTCCCCAAGAGCGAGGTGGAAGACCTCGCCCTCGAGGAAGTGCCCGACATCGGCTACGAGCAGATCGGCGGCCTCGGGCTCCAGATCGAGACCATCAAGGACGCGGTGGAGCTGCCGTACCTCTACGCCGACTACTATCGCGAGCACAAACTCACGCCGCCCAAGGGCGTGCTCCTCTACGGGCCTCCCGGCTGCGGCAAGACCATGATCGCGAAGGCAGTGGCCAACAACCTCGCCGAGAAGATCTCGGAGAAGCGCGGCGAGAAGATCAAGGGCTACTTCCTGAACATCAAGGGTCCCGAGCTCCTCAACAAGTACGTGGGCGAGACGGAGCGGAAGATCCGGGAGATCTTCGTGAAGGCCAAGGAAAAGGCCAACGAGGACGTGCCCGTGGTCGTGTTCTTCGACGAGATGGACGCCCTCTTCCGGACGCGCGGCACCGGCATCTCCTCCGACGTGGAGACGACCATCGTGCCGCAGCTCCTCGCCGAGATCGACGGCGTGGAGGGTCTCAAGAACGTCATCGTGATCGGCGCCAGCAACCGCCAGGATCTGATCGACCCCGCGATCCTGAGACCGGGGCGGCTCGACGTGAAGATCAAGATCGAGCGGCCGGATCGGGGGGCCGCCACCGACATCTTCCAGAAGTACCTGACGACGGAGATTCCGATCGCGGCGTCGGAGACGCGGCAGGCGGGCAGCGACGTCAAGGTCGCCATCGAGTCGATGATCGAGAAGACCGTCGACGCCATGTACACGCTCAGCGACGACAACCGCTTCCTCGAGGTCACCTACGCCAACGGTGACAAGGAGGTCCTCTACTTCAAGGACTTCTCCTCGGGCGCCATGATCGAGTCCGTCGTGCGGCGGGCCAAGAAGCTCGCGCTCAAGCGCTACATCGGCGGCGGGGAGAAGGGCATCCAGCTCGATGACCTCCTCACCGCGGTGCGGGAAGAGTTCAAGGAGAACGAAGACCTGCCCAATACCACCAACCCCGACGACTGGGCTAAGATCGCCGGCAAGAAGGGTGAGCGGATCGTCTACGTGAAGCCGCTCATGGGCGATACGAAGGAGAAGCAGCGGAACGTCGAGAGAGTCGTCAACACCGGCCAGTACCTGTAATGAGGAACCAGGGGGCCGCCGGGCCCCCTCACCTCCCCCCGGGTCCCGTGGCCCGGGGGCTTTGTTTCTGCACATAGAGGGGCGCATGGCCATCCCGAAAGTCATGGGAATCGAGACCGAGTACGGGATCACCGTCAAGAATCAGCCAGACTTCAATCCGATCCTGTCCTCGCTCTTGCTCATCAACTCCTACGAGACATACCGGTCCTCGCGCATCCGCTGGGACTACGAGGCGGAGAGTCCGCTCCGCGACGCGCGCGGCTTCGAGTACATGGAGGAGAAGGAGGGGCCGTCGAAGGAGGAGTCGCGGCTCATCAACCTCATCCTCTCCAACGGCGCTCGCTTCTACGTCGACCACGCCCATCCGGAGTACTCGAGCCCCGAGACCACGAATCCGCGTGACACCGTGATCTGGGACCGGGCGGGCGAGCGCATCCTGAATCTGTCTCGGCAGCGAGCAGAGGCGGTGTCGCCGCCGGAGCAGCGGATCCTGATCTACAAGAACAACACCGACAACAAGGGCAACTCGTACGGCACCCACGAGAACTACCTGATGGACCGCAAGGTCCCCTTCGCGCGCATCGTCCAGCACATGATGCCGTTCTTCGTCACCCGTCAGATCTTCACGGGCGGGGGCAAGGTGGGCGCCGAGAACAACGCGGATCCCTGCGAGTACCAGATCTCCCAGCGCGCGGACTTCCTGGAGACCGAGGTGGGGCTGGAGACGATGCACTCGCGGCCGATCATCAACACCCGCGACGAGCCCCACGCCGATCCCGAGAAGTATCGACGGCTCCACGTGATCGTGGGCGACGCCAACATGAGCGAGATCGCCAACTACCTCAAGGTGGGGACGATGGCGATCGTCCTCAGCATGGTCGAGGACGACTTCATCGATCGCGACCTCTCCGTGGACGGTCCGGTGGCGGCCTTCCGCAAGGTGTCTCGCGATCTCACCTGCCGGGAAACCATCAAGCTCAAGGACGGCCGCACCGTGTCCGCCGTCGACGTCCAGCGGGAATTCATCGGCTTCGCCCGTCGCTACTACCGTGACCGCGAGCACGAGCCGTGGGTGGAGGACGTGCTGGCGCGCTGGGAGCACACGCTCGACCGGCTCGCCGAGGACCCGATGCAGCTCGGGCGCGAGCTGGACTGGGTCATCAAGCGCCAGCTCATCGAGAACTACATCGCCAAGCACGACCTCGAATGGAACGATTCGCGGATCCAGATGATCGACCTCCAGTACCACGACATTCGTCCCGGCAAAGGGCTCTACTACAAGCTCGAGGAAGCGGACGCGGTGGACCGGCTCGTCACCGACGACGAGATCTCCAAGGCGATCTACGATCCCCCCAAGGACACGCGCGCCTACTTCCGCGGCATGTGCCTGCAGCGCTACTCCGACGAGATCGTGTCCGCGAGCTGGGACTCCGTGATCTTCGATCTGAAGGAGGGGCCGCTGAAGAAGATCTTCATGCTGGAGCCGCTCCGGGGGACGGAGGCCCACGTCCGTCAGCTCCTCACGGAGTCGCCCACCGCCAGCGACCTGCTGAGGAATATCTCCAAGGGAGGCCCATGAACCACGACGACCGCTGGCGCCTCGCGTTCAACGACTACGCGACGTCGAGCTTCCTCGACGTCCTCCGTCGAGAGTCGCCGCACCTCCTTCCCAACCTGGCGGGTGGACCCGCGGTCGCGGACGTGCCTCACGGAACGACCGTGCTCGCCGTCCGCTACCGCGACGGCGTGATCATGGCCGGTGACCGGCAAGCCACGGCCGGGTATCAGGTGGCGAGCCGCCGCATCGAGAAGATCTTCAAGTGCGACGACCTCTCCGGCATCGGCATCGCCGGCGCCGCCGGCCCCGCCATGGAGATGGCCAAGCTGTTCCAGACCGAGCTCGAGCACTACGAGAAGGTGGAGGGCGACAACCTCTCCCTCGAGGGCAAGGCCAACAAGCTCGGCCAGATGGTGCGCATGAATCTCCCCGCCGCCATGCAAGGCCTCGCCGTCGTCCCGATCTTTGCCGGTTTCGACGAGAAGTCGGGGGTGGGACGGCTGTTCAAGTACGACATCACGGGCGGGCGCTACGAGGAGACGAACTACGAGGCCCAGGGTTCGGGGTCCAAGGACGCCCGCGACGCGCTGAAGAAGCTCTGGCGCCGCGACATGCCGCGCGACGAGGCGCTCCGCGTGTCCCTGGAGGCGCTCATCGACGCCGCCGACGAGGACGTGGGCACCGGTGGCCCTGACCTCATCCGCGGCATTTTCCCCACCGTGAAGAGCATCACGCGCAGCGGCTTCGACGACGTGATGGAGGACGAAGTGCGCCGCGTGTGCGAGGCGATCCTCAACGACCGCGCCAAGAGCGGGAACGGGGCCTAGCCATGCCGCTGCCTTACTACGTCAGCCCCGAGCAGATGATGAAGGACAAGGCCGAGTACGCCCGCAAGGGCATCTCGCGCGGCCGGTCCATCGTGACCCTCGAGTACGCGGACGGCATCCTCCTCGTGGCGGAGAACCCCTCCACCCTGCTGCACAAGATCTCCGAGGTGTACGACCGCATCGCGTTCGCCGGCGTCGGAAAATACAACGAGTTCGAGAACCTCCGTATCGCCGGCATCCGCCACGCGGACGTCAAGGGCTACTCCTACAGCCGGGGAGACGTCACCGCCAAGGCCCTCGCCAACGCCTACTCGCAGGCGCTCGGGAACATCTTCACCCAGGACATCAAGCCCTTCGAGGTCGAGGTGCTGGTGGCGGAGGTGAGCGACGGCACCAACGGGATGCGCAGCGAGATCTACCACATCCTCTACGACGGGACGATCGAGGACGAGCGGAAGTACGCGGCCATGGGGGGCCAGGCGGACGAGATCCGACGTTTCCTCAAGGACCACTACCAGGAGAGCCTCCCGCTCGACCAGGCGCTCCAACTCGGCGTGAAGGCGCTCACCGTCACCCAGAACAAGACCCTCAACGAGCGCGACCTCGAGGTCGCCGTCCTCGACCGGACCAAGACGCGGCGGAAATTCCGCCGCCTCCCGCCCGAGGCGCTCAGCCAACTCCTGGGCACCACCCGCTAGCTCGTGTTAGGCTGAGGGCCATGAAGCCCTCCGCCGCGGTATTGGTGTCCCCGCTACCATGAAACGGCGGATCTTCGGGCTCGAGAACGAGTACGGGCTCACCTGCACGCTGAACGGCCAGCGCCGGCTCTCGCCCGACAACGTCGCGCGCTACCTGTTCGAGAAAGTGATCCCGGGCGCGCGCAACGCGAACGTGTTCCTCGAGAACGGAGCCCGCCTCTATCTCGACACCGGCTTCCATCCCGAGTACGCCACGCCCGAATGCGACGACGTGGCCGAGCTCGTGATCCACGACAAGGCCGGCGAGCGGATCGTGGAGGATCTCCTCCATCAGGCCGAGAAGCGGCTGCGCGAGGACGGCATCTCGGGCAATATCCTGCTCTTCAAGAACAACACCGACTCCGCCGGGAACTCGTACGGCTGCCACGAGAACTACCTCGTGAGCCGCGACGTCTCCTTCCAGCGCTTGGCGGAAGCGCTCATCCCGTTCTTCGTGACGCGCCAGATCTTCGCGGGCGCCGGCAAAGTGCTGCAGACGCCGCGCGGCTTCCACTATTGCCTGAGCCAGCGCGCCCAGCACATCTGCCAGGAGATCTCGGGCGCCACCACCTCCTCGCGCTCGATCATCAACACGCGCGACGAGCCCCACGCCGATGCCGAGCGCTACCGCCGGCTGCACGTGATCGTGGGCGACTCCAACATGTCCGAGGTGGCGACCTATCTCAAGATCGGCACCACCGCCCTCGTGCTGGACATGATCGAGGACGGCTTCTTCGACCGCGATTACTCGCTGCAGTCGCCCGTGCAGGCCATCCGGGACATCTCGCACGATCCCACCCTGCGCGAGACGATCAAGCTGAAGGACGGCCGCTCGATCTCCGCCCTCCAGCTCCAG
>DASXSB010000132.1:0-35689 GCA_036506275.1 Candidatus Methylomirabilota bacterium
AGTTGAGCGCGGTGGACTTGCCGCACCCGGACGGGCCGAGGAACGTCACGAGCTCGCCGCCGCGCACCTCGAGCGCGAAGTCGTCGAGGACGTTCTTCGCGCCGAAGTGCTTGGTCAGGCGGAAGCGCAGGTGCTCGATCACGCGCGCGCCCGCATCAGAACTTCTTGATGCGCTGCGCGCCGACCTCCTTGTCCCACCGGTCCATCGCCGCGACCAGCTCCTTCACCGGCAGCTGCGGCACGATCTTGTACTTCTTCTCCATGTCCGTGTACTCGGGCCGCCAGTGCTCTTGCACCAGCTTCTGGATGTCGGCGGGCGCCTTGTCGATCGTCGCGGCCTTGATCGACGGACCGATGAACGCCTTCCACGTGAGCACTTGCTGCTCGGGCCGCCGCATGAACTTCATCAGGTCGAGGATCACCTCCTGCTCGGCCGCGGAGACGCCCTTCGGGATCGCCCAGTAGTGCCCGTCGATCACGAAGGTGGTGTTGTCGAGGATGGTGATCTTCGACTCCGGCGGGATCATGCCCTCCGCGCGCGGCTTCATGTCCCACTCCATGATGCCGGCGATCATCCAGCGCTGCTCCTGCGCGAACTCCTTCAACGTGAAGGCGGTGCCCGTCGGGTAGTACTCCATCGTCTGCCCGAGCTCCTTCAGGAAGGCCCACGCCTTGTCCCAGCCCTTCTCGGGATCTTTCGGGTCCTTGTCCTTCAAGATGTAGGGCATGCCGGCGAGGATCGAGCGTCCAGGGCCGCTGTTGGCGGGACGAGCGTAAAGGAACTTCCCGGGATTCGCCTTCGCCCACGCCAGCAGTTGCTCCGCCGTCTTGGGCGGGTTCGGAACTTTCTTCGGGTTGTAGATGAAGACCGGCCCGCCGTTGCTGACGACGGACGGGATGAGATAGCCCTCGGCCTCGTCCTGGAGCGCCTTGCCGGCGTCGGTGAGCTCCTCGCGCGGAAACATCGCCTCGTACGTCGGCAACAGCTTGACGAGCTGGCCGGCGGCGACGAGCTGGGAGGCGGCCGACTGTCCGGTCATGATCAGGTTGATGTCGAGCCGTCCCGCGTCCTGCTGCGCCTTGATCTTCGCCGGCAGCTCCGGCTCGGGCGCCCGCTGCGTCTTGATCTCGCGCACCTTGTTCGGAAACGCCTTCTTGTAGTTGTCGAGGATGACCTGCACCGAGCTCAGATCGCCCGCCACGTCGATGACGGAGATGGTGACGGGGGCCTGCGCCGCCGCCCGGGAGCCGCCGAGCATGGCCGCCGGCGCGAGGACGAGAACGACGATAAAGCACCACCACCGCATGGAAAGGAGCTTCGACATTGGTCGTCCTCCTCCGCTGTTGTCCCGGCGCAGGCGGTGATCCCGCCGCGCTGCCGCCCGGCCCTACCAGCCGGCCGAGCTTAGCACGCCGATCGCGCGCCGGCTCAGATGGCGGCGCGGATGGCGCGGCGGATCTCGGCGATGCGTTTCTCGTCGCGCTTGTAGAACGTCCACTGCTTGATCCGCTTCTGACGCACGAGGCCGGCGTGGGACAGGATCCGCATGTGCTCGCTGACGGTGGGCTGGCTCACCCGGAGCTTCCGCGCGATGAGCACGCCGCACACGCCGTCGCGCACGAGGTCGCCGTCCACCTGGGGCGGGAAGTGCGCGCGGGGATCGCGCAGCCAGCCCAGGATCTGGAGCCGGCGCTCGTTGCCGAGGGCCTTGGCGACGGCGAGGATCGTCATATCACCAATTTGCCAATTGACTAATTTAAGGTAAATTGGGCCGCGCCGCCAGAAGAGAGGGCCGCCGCCGGGTCGGGGCTTCGCGAGGACCGGGCGGGAGAGAGCGAGGAGCCATGGGCGACATCACCAGGCACGACATCGAGGAGACCGAGCATCTCATCCGTCCTCACGTGCGGACCACGCCCGTGCTCCGCGTGAGCGGCCGCGAGGTCGGGCTCGACGGTTTTCCGCTCACCCTCAAGCTCGAGCATCTCCAGCACGCCGGGGCCTTCAAGACCCGCGGGGCGTTCGCCAACCTGCTTCTCCGCAAGCCCGGTTCGGCCGGCGTGGCGGCGGCCTCCGGTGGCAGTCATGGCGTCGCGGTCGCCTACGCCGCCCACACCCTGGGGCAGCGCGCGACGATCTTCGTGCCCACGATCTGCTCGCCCGCCAAGATCGCCCGCATCCGCGGCTACGGCGCCGAGCTGGTCGTGGTGGGCGAACGCTATGCCGACGCCCTCGCCGCCTGTCAACGGTGGATCGCGCAATCGGGAGCGATGCCCATCCACGCCTTCGACGATCGCGAGACGCTCCTCGGGCAAGGCACGCTCGCACGCGAGCTCGCGCACCAGGCCAATGATCTCGACACGCTGCTAGTGCCCGTGGGCGGGGGCGGGCTGATCGGCGGCATCGCCGCGTGGTACGCGAGCACGATCCGAGTCATCGGCGTCGAGCCTGCCGCCTCGCCCACGCTCCACGACGCCCTTGCCGCGGGACAACCGGTGGACGCGCCCACGGGCGGTATCGCCGCCGAGGCGCTCGCTCCCCGCCGCGTCGGCGAGTTGATGTTTCCGATCGCGCGCGCCCACGTCACGCGCGTGGTGCTCGTGAGCGAGGACGCCATTCGCCGCGCCCAGCGCACGCTGTGGGAGGCATTCCGGCTGGTGACGGAGCCGGCAGGCGCGGTCCCGGTGGCCGCGTTGCTGAGCGGCGCCTATATGCCCGGCGCCGCGGAGCGGGTGGGCGTCGTGATCAGCGGCGGTAACACCACCGCCGTCGACTTCGACGCGCGCCCCTAGTCGTCCGGGACCCGGCTCAGCGGGGCTTTCAGCACGCGTGCCCCATCCGGGGAAGTCCACGTGAGCGTCACGCCAGTCTCGCCGCTGAGGACAGCCGTGGATTTGTTGCCGAGAACGGCGTGGACTTGCTTGTCCTTCACGGTCGCGTCGTACACGCCGCCGCCCGGGCGCGTGGACGTGGATCGGTAGAGCAGGCGCAGACCCGGACCCGGCCGCTCGCTTTCGACGAGGCCCACGAGCACCACTGTGTCCTCGATCAATCCCCAGTAGAGGCCAACGAGGTTCGCCACCGTTTCCGGCACCTCGGCGACGGGCGTCAACCGCAGGCCCTTCGGCGGCGCCAGTAACTCCCGCGCCACGCTTCCCTCATTGGCGACGGGGCAGGTGAAGGGACCAGCTGGCATCTCCGGGGCCGCGAGAAAGGCGGCGAGGCACGCGCCGTAGCGAACCGCGAAGCGCCCGGTGGTCGCGGCGCCGTGGCCCTGCAGCTCGCTCACGGATTCGTCGACCATCACGTAGGGCACGTCCCGGCTGGCGAGGATGCCTTTAGCCCGCGGCCCTCGCAACGCATTGCGAAACGTCGAGTCGCGGGCGGGGAAGACGAGGACGAGCCGCGCCGTGCGCGCTCGTTGGAGAATGCGCTCGATCACGGAAACATCCAGGTTTCCGAACGCGCCCGACTCGCGCACGCCGGGAGCGAAGGCGAGGACCGCGTGAAGGCCCTCGGAGGCGGTATCCAGCGCCTCGAGCGACGCGTAGCCGCCGAACGACTGGCCGGCGAGTACGACGCGCCGGTACCCGAGCTTCCGCTGCGCTGTCACTTCCTGCAGCGTTCGCTCCACCGTCCGGTGCAAGGGTCCACCCGCCATCGTCTCGGCGAGGTTGTGCCGCTTGATGGCGATGACATCCCAGCCTCGTTGCTGGAGCAGCCTGAGCGCGGGCGGTACGGGAGCGCGCCATGATTCCGTGGTGCCCGAGATCCCGTGGTTCCAGATGATGACGCCGTGGGCTTGCTCCGGTCCTTGCAGGCGCAAATCGCAGAAGGCCCGTTCCGCCCAGAAGAACCGACTTCCGGGTTCCTGATTACAGGAGAGGTCCTGAGCACGAGCCACAGTCGGCGGGAAGACCAGCACCACCACGAAAAGCGCGCTCACCGCGCGGAGCGCCGCCATGAGACACGCCATTCAGATCACGCCGGCGGCGATGTTGACCACGAGCGCGAGCAGCGTCGTGTTGAACATGAAGGAGAGGATGCCGTGGGCGGCCACGGTGCGGCGGACGTGCTTGCTGGTGATGCCCACGTCGGAGACCTGCGACGTCATGCCGATGACGAAGGCGAAGTAGACGAAGTCCCAGTAATCCGGCTCGACGTCGCCGCCCGGGAACGCCATTCCACCGCCGTCCTCGTCGTAGAACTCGTGGGCGTAGTGGAGGGCGAAGATGCTGTGGATGAACGTCCACGACAGCACGATGGTGGCGGTGGCGAGCACGAGTGCGAGCGGCTGTCGATTGGCACCGGCGCCGCCCACGCCGCCGAGCTCGGCGAAGATGGCGACCACGCTGGCGACGGCGGCGGCGAGGGTGAGGACGAGCATGGTGTGCCGACCCTCGTCCTGCTCCGCGGCGTGACGGCGCATGGTATGAACGTCCGCGCTCGCCATCGTCTCGAACATGAATATCAGGTAGAGGGCGACGCCGACGTCCCACCCGAGCAGCACGCGCGTGGCCGGCCGCCAGTGCGTCGCCACCGTGAGAGCGAGCGCCACCGCGATGCCGACGGCGGCCGATGAGAACAGCCGCGGCCGCGCCCGTACGATGCGAACCAGCGACGCCCTGCCGCCGACGCCCTGAGCTTTTGCGTCCATCCGGGTCCGATATTCGTTGCCGTCGCTGTGCACGTCAAGACGATCACGCTTGCGCGGAACGGGGTCGCTGGCCTACAACCGTGCCACGGAGGCCACCATGCAGGTCGAGGAGAAGCTGAAGAAGCTCGGTTTCGCGGTGCCGAATCTCGAAGACCTCTATCGCACGAATCCGTCCGGCGCCCACTACATCTCGCACTTCCCCGTCCAGAACCTTCTCTATCTGTCCGGCACCACTCCGCGCAAGGACGGCCAGCCGTACCTTCCGGGCGTGGTGGGGAAGGACCTCACGGTGGCGCAAGGCGCGGACGCCGCGCGTTATGCCGCGCTCACCACGCTGGCCGCCATCAAGTACGCGCTCGGGGATCTCGACCGCGTCCAGCAGATCGTCCACATGCTCGGCTTCGTGAACTCGGCCCCCGGCTTCAGCGACCAGCCGCGCGTGATCAACGGCGCCGCCGATCTCTTGCTGGAGATCTTCGGCGAGCGCGGGAAGCCGACGCGCGCCGCCATCGGCTGTCAGGGTCTGGGTGGCAACGCGTCCGTCGAGATCATCGTGACCGCGCTGTTCACGGGCACGGACGTGCGGCCACCGCTCGCGCGCGACCACTTCGTGAAATAGGGACTACGGCTGCGCGCGCCGGCGATGGCCGGCGATCGCCTTCTTCAGATCCTCGTACTCCTCGCACGGGAGGAGACAGATCCGCTCCAGGGCGGCCAGGTGCTCTTCCGCCTTGGCGATGTCGTTGACGAGGAGATAGGCCTCGCCCATGTACTCGTGGGCGCCGCGATGGCGGGGATTGAGCTGGAGCGCGCGGTCGTAGTGCTTGAACGCGAGGTCCATCTGCCCCAGATGCCGGTACGCGTAGCCGAGATAGTTCTGGATGTCGGCGTTGCGTGTATCGCGCAGCGCGGCCGACGAGAGCGCCTTCACGGCGGTCGTCCAGTCCTTGGCCTCGATGGCCGCTTTCCCGGCCGCATACTCCGGGTCGACCTGAACGGCGGCGGGATCGTCGTCGGTGGGGTCGGCGACCGCCGCCGCCGGGAACAACGCGATGCCGGCCGCGAGAACCGCGGCCAGCGTCGTCGCGCGCCTCACGCCGCGGACGTCATTTGCGGGCGAGATACTGCTTCATCTCCTGCAACTCCACGCGGTCGCTGTCCGCCAGGCGCGTCAGCTGCGCGAGCTTGCGGAAGTAATCGGTGGCCTTCTTCGTGTCGCCGGCGGCGTCGGCGGCCTTGGCGGCGCCGTAGTAGCCGCGCAGTCGCTCGGGGGCGGCCTTCATCGAGGCCTCGTATTCCTTCAACGCCGCCGCCGGCTCCCCCTGCTGCAACAGCATGTCACCGAGCAGCTCGCGCATCGGATAGAGCCGGTTTTCCATGGCCACGTGCTTCTCGCTGCCGTCCTCGAGGTCCGCGGCAGCCCGCATGAGCTTCAGCCCATCCGCCTTGTTGCCCTGGCTCTGGGCCAGCCAGGCCTGGGCAGCGAGGATCTGGATCTCGACCTGACCGGCCCAGTACGCCTGATTGGCCTTCTCGAGGCTGGCCCGTTGCGCCTTCAGCGTGTCGATCTCCGTCTGGGCCGCGGTCGGATCGCCCGCGCGCGCCGCTCCCATCGCCCGCGCGAAGTGCGTGATCGCCTCCGCCTGCGGAAACTCCGTGCGGAACGGCGCGAGCCGGGCCGCGCCCTTCCAGTCCTGGCGCTCGAGCACGTAGCGGGCCTGGACGGCCGCCTGGCCCGTCGAGCCCGCCATGCGGGGGCCGACGACCTTCTTGATGGCCGCGGCGTCGTCGATGAGCGCCTTCGCCTTGGCGTCCTGACCGAGCTGGAGGTGGGCGTACGCCATGAAATCGTATGCGTGGGGGACGCCGGCGAGGGTGCCGTCGAGGTTGGACTTGGCGGCATACTCGTTGGCCACCACCACCGCGCGCTGATTCGAGCGGATGGAGGCGTCCCACATGCCGACCATCGAGTAGATGTGCGACGGCATGTGCTGCGCGTGCGGCGCTGCCGGCGCGATCTTTGCGTACTTGTTGGCAGCGGGCACGCCGCGCTTGGCGATGGGAGGGAAGTCATAGCTGTGGATGAGGTAGTGGGTGACGCCCGGGTGGTCCGGGTACTTCTGGTCGATCGGCTCCAGGATAGCGATGGCTTTCGTCAGGTTGTCGAGGGTCTTGTGGTCGAAGGTCTCGTTGAGGGCGAGGGCATAGAAGATTTTCGCCTCGACGTCATCCGGGTACTTGGCGGCGAGGGCCTCCATCGCCTTTTCGTAGTTCTTCGACCGCGTGTCCTGGTCGACCTTGTCGTGGTCCTTGTAGAACTCCTCGATGGCGGCCAGCCAGTCGCGCTCCCGCTCCGTCTTGGCGCCGATGGCCTTGCCCTTCTGCACGGCGTCGAGCCCCCGCTTCAACGTGGCGGCGTCGAACGGCCCCACGAGCGGGTTCGGCCGCTGGCTGATGGCGATGCCCCAGTACGCGATGGCGCACGTCGGATCCGTCTCCGGAATGGCGGAGAACGCTTTCACCGTCTCCGGAAAGAAGAACGAGTGCTGCATGGCGAGCGCGCGCTCGAATTGCGCCTGCGCCGCCGGCGAGCACGAGGTCTGGAAGAGCACCCGGCCGAGCTGGTCGGGGCTGCGGTTCACCCGTTCGTCATGGGCCGAAACCGACGGCGCGAGGCCCAGCGAGAGGATCAGTGCCGCACAGCACAGCGAGGTCTGTCTCATGACGGCCTCCTCGGCGGTGGAAGCGGAGCGTGTCGATGGCCGCGTCGATTCTAGCCCGTATTCGTGGCATCTAGACTCGTTTTCCAGGAGAGGTCAATGAACGTGAGACGCGACCAGAGCCGGTGCGCCGCCCTCGGCGTGCTCGCGATCGGCGTGCTGTGGATGGCGGGATCCTTGGTCGCTACCGCGACGGCGGCGGCGGAGGGAGTCACGTCACGGTTTCGAGAGGGCGCCACCCACGGTTTTCTCGTGCTCCGCTCGACGGCGAATGGCAACACGCTCGCCTACGGCGAGCTCACGTCGGTACCGCAGGGCGACCGCGTGCAGAGCCGGCTCACGTGGCGCTTCCGTGATGGGTCACTCCAGGACGAGCACACCCTGTACACGCAGCAGCCCATGCTGAAGCTCCTGAGTTACCGGCAAGTCCAGCGCGGGCCGACGTTCCCCGCGGACGTCGAGGTGTCGTTCGCGCGCGAGGGCGGCCGCTACGAGGTCCGGCGGCACGAGAAGGGAAAGAAAGAGCCTGAGATGGCGACGGGGACGGTAGAGCTTCCGGACGACGTCTACAACGGCATGGCGCTGACGGTCGTGAAGAACCTGCCGCGCGGAGCCACCGGGACCGGCCACATGCTCGCATTCACGCCCAAGCCCCGCCTCATCAAGATGACGATGCGTCCGGAAGGGGAGGATCCGATCATCGTCGGCGAGTCTCGCCGGAAGGCGACGCGCTATCTGATCGATCTCGAAGTGGGCGGGATCGCCGGGATCTTCGCCGCCGTCGCCGGCAAAAAGCCGCCTGATCTCCGGTACTGGCTGCTCCTGGACGAGGCGCCGGCCTTCGTCAAGTTCGAGGGCCCTTTCTTCCTGGACGGGGGGGTGTGGCGGATCGAGCTGACGGCCCCCCGCTGGCCGAAGTGAGCCCGCGACCGCGTGACTCCGGGTCACTTCCGCGCGATGCTGAATCCGTGGTGGCCCGGTCCACCATCGTAAGCTTGTGAATCGCACCGGAGGTGCTGTATGACGATTCGCCTCGATCACACCATCGTGCCCGCGAAAGACAAGCAGGCGTCGGCGGAGTTCTTCGCCGAGATCATGGGCCTCACCGTGACGCCGGGCGGGGGCCACTTCGCGCCGGTCCAGATCAACGACAGCCTCACGTTCGACTTCGCCGACGCCGACGACGTCGGCCCGGCCCAGCACTATGCCTTCCACGTGAGCGACGCGGAGTTCGACGCGATCTTCGCCCGGATAACGGGGAGAGGACTGCCCTACGGGTCAGGACCTTTCAGCCACACGGACGGCCGGATCAACCATCGCCGCGGCGGCCGCGGCTTCTACTTCGAGGACCCCAACGGCCATCTGCTGGAGGTGATGACGGTGCCCGAGACGGGAAGCTAGCCGGCGCGGCGCTTGCGTCGGACGGCGCGCTCGTATAGCTTGACCGAACCTTTCGAGCGCAAGGTCTGCTGCCGCCGACGGAGGCCCGTATGAGGACCCGCGTCGTTCCCGTTCTCGCCCTCGCGATCGCGATCGGAATACTGACGGGAGTGACGTCGGCCCAGCCCCCCGGCACGCTGGTGGTGGGCCTCGTCGCGGAGCCGGTGAACCTGGACCCGGCGCAGGTCACCGACCTCAATTCGAATCGCGTGGGGCGAAGGATCGTGGAGACGCTGGTGACGTTCCCCGAGGAGAGCACGCAGATCGTGCCCGGCCTCGCGGAGTCGTGGACGGTGTCGAAGGACGGGCTGCGGTACACCTTCAAGCTCCGGAAGGGGATCACGTTCCACGACGGCACGCCGTTCGATGCGGCGGCCGTGAAGTTCTCGATCGAGCGTCAGATCGATCCCGAGCATCCTGCCGCCAAGCTCGGGAAGTATCCCTTCGCCAACTATTTCTTCGGCAACGTGAAGGCGGTCGAGGTGGTCGATCCCGCCACCGTCGAGTTCGTGCTGAAGGAGCCGCGGGCGTCCTTCCTCGCCATCCTCACCGCCGCCGCCGCGTCCATCGTGAGCCCCGCCGCCGTGAAGAAGTTCGGCGCCGACTACGCGCTCCAGCCCGTCGGCACCGGCCCCTTCAAGTACGTCGCGTGGGACCGCGGGCAGCGCGTGGTGCTCGAGAAGAACGGAAGCTACTGGAAGTATCCGGTCAAGGTCGACCGCGTGATCTATCGCCCGATCGTGGAAGACCAGGCGCGACTCACCGAGCTCTTGACGGGCAACCTCGACCTCATGGTGGGGGCGCCGCCGGATTTCGTGGCCCAGCTCGAGAAGAACGCCAACGTCACGCTGCTCCGGCAAGTGGGCGCCCACGTCTGGTACCTCGGCATCAACAATCAGAAGAAGCCGCTCGAGGACAAGCGCGTGCGGCAGGCGCTGAACTACGCCGTCAACAAGGAAGCGATCGTGCGCGACGTCCTGAAGGGTACCGGCTCCATGTCGGCGGGACCGGTCCTGCCGGGGACGTGGGGCGCCGACACGGGCCTGAAGCCGTATCCCTACGACCCCGCGCGCGCGAAGAAGCTGCTCGCGGAGGCCGGCTATCCGAACGGCTTCGCGACGACGCTGTGGGTGCCGGAGTCGGGGTCCGGGATGCAGTCGCCGGTGGCGATGGCAACCGTCATCCAGTCCAATCTCAAAGCGGTGGGCGTGAACGCCACCCTCCAGACGTTCGAGTGGGGCGCGTTCATCGCGAAGCTGCGCAGCCGGGAGCAGGAGCTGTTCGCGCTGTCGTGGATGGCGGGCAATGAAGACCCGGACATGGTCATGTACCCGCTCCTCCACTCGAGTCAGTGGTCGCCCAACGGACCCAACCGCGCTCTCTACAAGAACGACAAGTTCGACGAGGTCCTGCACCAGGCGCGGTTGACGACCGACCAGGCGAAGCGCACCGAGCTCTACCGGCAGGCGCAGCGCATCCTCGCCGACGATCCGCCGTGGATCTTCATCGACCACGAGATCCAGACGGCGGCCCACAGCAAGCGCGTGCAGGGCTTCAAGCTCCACCCGAGCTTCGATCTGCGCGTGGAGACGATCTCGCTCAAGTAGCGCCGGTTCGCTCGCGACACGGCCGCTCCGCTCGCAACCGAGAAAGGAGCATGGACATGGCAACCTGGCGACCCGACCCGAGCTTTTACGCCTCGCCCCGTCTCGCCGCGCAGGCGCCGCCCGAGAAGCTCGCGTACGTGGTGACACTGGCCACCAACGGCGGTCATCGTGGCGACGCGCTCTGCGTCCTCGACGTCGATCCCGCCTCCCGCAGCTATGCGCAGGTGGTGGGTCGGCTCGACATGCCGAACATCGGCGACGAGTTGCATCACTTCGGCTGGAACGCGTGCAGCTCGGCGCTCTGCCCGTACGCGCCCCATCCCCACGTGGAGCGTCGCTACCTGCTCGTGCCCGGCCTCCGCTCCTCGCGGATCTACGTCGTGGATACGAAGCCGGACCCGCGGAAGCCCCACATCGTCAAGGTCATCGAGGCGACGGAGCTGGCGCAGCGTGCGGGCTACAGCCGGCCGCACACGAGCCATTGCGGGCCCGACGGCATCTATTTCAGCGCCCTCGGCAACGCCGATGGCGACGGTCCCGGCGGGCTGTTCGTGCTGGACCACGATTCATTCGACGTCCTCGGGCGGTGGGAGATCGATCGCGGCCCGCAGCGCCTCGCCTACGACTTCGCATGGCATCTCGGCCACGACACGCTCATCACGAGCGAGTGGGGCACCCCGAAGATGGTGGAGGGCGGCCTCAATCCCGATCTGCTCGGTCAGTACGGGCATTGCCTCCACGTCTGGGATCTCCGCAGGCGCCGTCACCTCCAGACGCTCGACCTCGGCGCCGAACAACAGATGGTGCTCGAGCTCCGGCCTGCGCACGATCCCACCAAGCCGTACGGCTTCGTCGGCGTCGTCGTCTCGCTGAAGGATCTGTCCGCCTCGGTCTGGATGTGGCATCGCGCCGATGGCCAATGGGCCGTGCGCAAGGTCATCGAGATTCCGGCGGAGCCCGCCGATCCCGAGAAGCTGCCGCCCGCCCTCCAGCCCTTCAAGGCGGCGCCGCCGCTCGTCACCGACATCGATCTGAGCGTGGACGACCGTTTCCTCTATGTGTCCTGCTGGGGCACGGGCGAGTTCCGCCAGTACGACGTGAGCGATCCCTTCAATCCCAAGCTCACCGGGTCCGTCCGGCTCGGCGGCCTCGTGTCGCGCGCGCCCCATCCGACAGGCGGCGCGCTGAACGGCGGCCCGCAGATGGTGGAGGTCAGTCGCGACGGGCGCCGTGTCTACCTCACGAACTCGCTCTACGCGTCCTGGGATGCGCAGTTCTATCCGGAAGGCATCACGGGCTGGATCGTGAAGCTCGACGCGCAGCCGCAGGGTGGTATCGCCGTCGACCCGCGCTTCTTCCTGACGTTCGACGGCGAGCGCCCGCACCAGGTGCGGCTCGAAGGAGGCGACGCGTCCTCGGATTCCTACTGCTATCCGTGAGCCCGTTGTGGCGTGGGTGAGCCTGGCGCTCCTCGGCGCGTATCACGGGCTCAACCCGGCCATGGGCTGGCTCTTCGCCGTCTCGCTCGGCCTGCAGGAGCGAAGTCGCATCGCGCTCCTGCAGGCCCTGCCCGCGATCGCGCTCGGCCACGCCGCCTCCATCGCCCTCACCGTGGCCGTCGTGGGCGGCCTCGAGCTGGTGACATCGCCGCGCCTCCTCCGCCTCCTCGCCGCCGCCGCGCTGATCCTCTTCGGGCTCTACAAGTTCCTGCGCCCGCGCTCCCATCCTCGCTGGGTCGGCATGCGTGTTTCGCCGCGTGAGCTCGCGCTGTGGTCCTTCTTGATGGCGAGCGCGCACGGAGCGGGGCTCATGCTCGTCCCCGTCCTCCTCGGCATGCCGGCGTCGGAGCACGTGCACCATGCGGTGGCGGCGACGGGGGCGTCCGACGTCGGCGCCGGCGAGCTCCTGTCGCAGAGCGCGGCCGCCGTGCTCGTGCACACGCTCGCCATGATGGCGGTGATGACGGTGGTCGCCGTCGTCGTCTACGAGAAGCTCGGGCTCGCGCTCCTGCGGCGGGCGTGGATCAATCTCGATCTGCTATGGGCGACGGCGATTGTGATCGCGGGTGTGGTCACGCTGTTCACGTGAGGTCAGAGCGGGACCGTGCTCTTGATCCATTCCTTGAGCGCGTCGAAGACGGCGGTGTCCGGAAGCGCGCGGACCTCGTCACGCGGTGAAATCCCGAACGGGTCGATCTGGAGCGCGTCGGTGAAGAAGAACGCAGCCAAGACGTCCTGTCCGAGCTCGCGGAAGCACACGCCGGCCATGTGACGCCCGACCGCGCTCGCCGGAGGTCCCAGCATGCCGGCGACGATGTAAGCGCGCGCGGCGTCCGCCCACTCGTTGCGGATCATGTGGACCTGGCCCAGCTCGACCCACGCTTTCGAGTCGTAGGGATCGACCTCGGTCACCGTCCGCGCGTGCACACGCGCGAGATCCCGGTCGCCCAGCCACAATGCTTCCTTGGTCCGGCTCTCCATCAGCGCGTGGAGGTTTTCGAGGTAGAGGACCTCCTGGGCGGTGGTCGCCGGCTTCATCGAACGCGCATGGCGTTCGGCACGGTCCATCAGGCTGACGACCTCGACACGATCGCCGCGACTCTGAGGCACGAACGCCAGCGCCCGATAGAATCGGCTGCTCAGCAGATCCGCCATGAATCCATCGACCCGAGGCAGCGTGCTCTCGAGCGCACGCTCGGCGCGCCGCGCCAGCGTTTCGAGGTCCTCCTGGCGTCTGCTCTTGGCGGCGTGAACGAAGACGCGGATGGCCCCGTTGAATACGGCCGGAACCGTGGTATCGCGGGCGCTCGCGATGGCTTCGAACACGGACATGTCGGCGCCGGCATCGTCCGACGCCTTGTTCGGGAAATCGCGCATGTACCGCGCGAGGGCGCGCCAGAATGCCAGCTCGCGTCCGGGGGCATCCTGCGGCAGCGCGCGGACGTCCACTTCCGGCACCAACTCTAAGACGCAGTCGTACATGCAGAGGGAATCCAGAAGGATCACGAGCCGACACCGCCGCTCGATCGGGAGATCGCTCCAGTGATCGAGGGCGTCGCACACGAATTGCCAGCGCTCCGTCCGCAAAGGCTCCGGCAACTCGCGCGGGTCGCGGACGGCGTACTGCGGGCGACCGGCCTCGTCGGTGAGCTGCGTCCGGAAGGCCGGCGGTAGCGCACGTTGCGGAGTGAAGAGGGGGCGATGGGACTCGGCGAATGAACGCCAGCACTCCTCGACCCGCAGCGCATGAAGTGGCCCCGGCGCGCAGGGACCGAGGTCGAGATACGGACGCAGCAACCACGCCGACAGCCGCGAGGGAGGACTGTCCATCAGCGCCCGCGCCCGGGGGAGCTAGCCGAACATGGCGTGCAATCCGCCGCAGATCATCGCGCGATACTCTGGACCCTTTCCGTGCCTCTCGAGCCACAACAGGTACTGCTGGTAGAGCCACTCGAAATCGACAGCGTATTCGTCTCCGAACTCTTCGCGAAGCATTTCGACCGCTTCCCGCAACGCCTCGTACATGTGGCACACGGGAATGTGCTCGAATATCCGGTCCAGGAGCGGATCGTCGTTGCGGGCGGAGGCGGCGATATTGTCCCAGATGCCGATCAGAAGACGGACGCTCGCGTATTCCGAGGAGCTCGGTCCTTTCGCGACCATCTGCTTGGCGCCGATCTTTCGCCGCGTGATCTCCGCGGCGCGGTAGTCGGCACCGCTCCGTAGCCCGGTGATGGCGAGAAGAACGGCCGTATGCTGACGCGACTTGTCGTCGGCGGTTGCCATGGCGTCCCCCTTTGGCATGTTGAGAGTCTTGGGGCGCGGCGCCCTCAGCTCACTCCCGCATCGATGGTCACGCCCATCGAGCGTGACAGTGTCTCCGCGCACGCGCGATGCCCGCGCGCTTCGTCCCCCGCGGACGTTTCTTCCAGCGAGCGCGCGAGACCGAGATGACAGAGCATCTGCAACGGACGCATCTCCAGACGTTCCGCGAGGAGAAGCGCGGACTGGAACCGCGCCTGGGCCTCCCGCGCCCGCTGCCGCCGCGTCTCTACCTCGCCGAGCACCCGCAGCGCATACGCTTCGTTCGCCCGCTCCTCGTGCGCGCGCGCGAGGTCGAGGGCGCGGGTGGCGGTGGCGTCGGCGTCGTCGATCCGATTGGCGAGCAGATACGCCTCCCCGAGATGGGCCAGGCGCAAAGCATGCCGTGCCACGAACCGCCTCGCCTCGGCGATCTCGACGGTCTTCTCCAACATCCCGACGCCGTCGGCCACCCGACCCCCGAGCGCGAGAGCATACCCCAGATGGAACGCCACGTACGCAAATCCCACCGGGCTGTCGGAGAAGCCGCCCGCCGCCAGTGCGCGCTCGAAGGCGGAGACGGCGCGGCGGACGTCACGCTGCCGGAGAAAGACCACGCCAATCCCGAGGTGCGCATAGCCGCAACTGAATGGATGCTCGGCGGCTTCCGCGATGCGGAGCGCGTCCTCGGCCGTCTCGGACGCTTCCGCGAACCGGCCCAGATCGGCCAGCGCCCATGCGATGAAACTGCGCGAGAAGGCCGACGGCAGCACGAACATGCCGAAACGTTCGCGCAGAAGGTCCCCGCCGAGCCGGGCCACGTTCCACTGGAAATACTCGATCGCCTTGCCGTAGTCGCCGCGGCAATGATAGGCGAGGCCCAGCGGCAAGTTGGTCACGACGTGAAGCGACGTCTCGGAATGCTTGCGAGCGATGGTGAGCGCGCGTTCCCCGGCGGCGGCCGCTTCCGCGTAGCGGCCCAGGATCCAGAAATGCTCCGTCAAGTAGGACTGAATCCAGCCCGCGCGGTACGGATCGTCGAGGCGGGCCGCCAGTTGCTCGGCTTCGCGCAGGTAGGCGGCGATGCGGTCGCGGTCACCGAGAGGCTGAAGGACGTTGCGCATCTCGAAGCGGAGGTCGATCGCCTCTTCGAGCGTCGAGCGGGTTTCCGGGAGCTGCGCCACCACGTCGAGGGCCTGTCCGTAGAGCGCCGCCGCTTCCCGGAATGCTTGCCGCTCGGCGGCCTTTGCCCCCGCCTGGCGGAGGTACGTCAGCGCCTTTGTCCGCAGCTGCCCGCGGAGGGCGTGATCGGCAAGACGCTCGACGTGCTCGCCGAGGCGGTCCGCGTAGAGCTGCTCGATGACGCCCACGATGCGCGCATGAAGGTCGCGACGGCGCTCCTGAAGCAATCCGGAATAGGCGACCTCGTGCGTGAGCGAATGCTTGAAGGTGTAATGGGGCTCGGGAAAGAGCTGCGTCAGGTTGAGAAATTCGGCGGCCTGCAGATTGCCGAGAAGGCCGCGCAGCTGGTCTTCATCCAGACCGCAGATTCCGTGCAGAAGGGCGTACGGCACATCGGTGCCGATGACCGCCGCCTCTTGCAGGAGACGCTTCTCGGCCGCGGGCAGCCGGTCGATGCGTGCGGCCAGCATCGCCTGCACGGTCGGGGGCACGTGGACCCCGAAGAACGGCTTTGCCAGCCGGTAGCTGCCGCGTGTCCCCGCGATGACACCGGTGTCGAAGAGAATGCGCGCCATCTCCTCGATGAAGAACGGATTGCCGCCCGTGCGCGCGAGCAGGAACTCCTTCAACGTCGAGAGGCTCGCGTCGGAGCCGAGCAGGCCTTCGAGGAGAATGGCGAGGTTCTCATTCGCCAACGGCTCCAGTCGCAGCTGGCGATAGTTCGGTCGCGCCTTCCAGTCGTCCTGATGCTCGGGACGGTAGCTCACGAGCAGGAGCAGCCGGGCACTCGGCGCCGTGGTCACCAGCTCGTTCAACAACCCGAGCGTCAGGGAGTCCGTCCAGTGAAGATCCTCGAACACCGCGACGACGGGTCGCGCGCGCACCTCGCTCATCAGCACGCGAATCACGGCCTGATAGGTCTGCTGTCGGTGCTGCAACGGGTCCAGCCAGCGGAATCGGTGGTCATCGGGAAGGGCGTCGAGCAGATGCCAGAGTGGGGGCAGGATCTCCTCCAGCGACGAATCGAGGGTGAGCATCGTGTCCGTCACTTTTTCTCGAATCGTCCGCGCCGAATCCCCGCCCTCGATCTTGCAGTAGCTCTTCAACAGCTCGATGACCGGTAGGTAGGGCGTCGTGCGACCGTACGAGGTGGACCGCGCCTCCAGCAGGAGCCAGTCCGACGTCGGTTCGGAGTGGACGAACTCGTACACCAGGCGCGATTTGCCGACACCGGGTTCGCCGAGGAGGGCGAGGATCTGGACGTGGTTCGCCCCCGCGCGCTCCAGCGCTTCGTAGAGAAGCGCCATCTCGGCCGTTCGTCCGACAAACGGGGTGAGACCGCGCGCGGTTGCCGCCTGGAGACGCGACCGCACCGGTCCCGCCGCCACCACTTCGTACACCTCGATCGGCTTCGCGAGGCCTTTGACGGGCACGGGGCCGAGCGCTTTGACTTCCACGTAGCCTTCGGCGAGGCGCAGCGAGTCGCCGGTGATGAGGACGGAACCCGGCGTCGCCATCTGCTCCATGCGCGCGGCCAGGTGCGTGGTCTGGCCGACGGCGGTGTAGTCCATGTGCAAATCGCTGCCGATCGATCGCACCACGACTTCTCCGGAGTTGACACCGATTCGCACCTGGATCGAGAGGCCCTCCGTACGGCGGATCTCCTCCGCGTAGCGTGCGATCTGCTTCTGCATGCTGAGGGCGGCATAGCAGGCACGGATGGCGTGGTCTTCGTGCGCCACGGGGGCGCCGAAGATCGCCATGATCCCGTCGCCCATTACCTGATTGACCGTGCCCTCGAACTGGTGGACACCGTCCATCATGTGCTTCAGGACAGGATCGAGAAGGCTCCGCACTTCTTCCGGATCGCGATCGGCGAGCAGCTCCAACGAGCTCTTCATGTCGGCGAACATCACCGTCACTTGCTTGCGCTCGCCTTCGAGCGAGCTCCGCGACGTCAGGATCTTCTCGGCAAGATACTTCGGGGTGTAGCTATCCGGCGAGCCGTACCGCGCGGTGGATCCGTCGTCGTCGAGAACAGCGCCGCACTGTCCGCAGAACTTCTGCGCGGCCGAATTCGGAGTTCCGCATACGGAGCACGTCAGGGCCAGACGCGCCCCGCATCCCCCGCAATACTTCATGCCAGGATCGTTTTCGGTCTGGCATCGGGGACATCTCATAGAAGGGACCTCTCCCCGACCGCAAAGCCCCGAACCCCGTGAATCGAGGCGAGCACTTTAGCGCAAGCGCCCGACGCACGCAAAGGCGGCAAGGGCATGACTTAGCGTTTGCCGCCGCTAGTCCAGTAAAGCAAGACTCCTCAGCGGAGACGGCGCAATTGGAGAGTAGTCTCCAAGAACTGCTCGATTTCGTTCTCGCTGACCCCTACCCAGCCGCCAGCCAAAGAAAACCAGGCCGACACCGAACGCGAGCATCCCCGGTCCGATGAAAATAGCGAGGCCGGGAGCCAGGGCCGCTTCCGGCGGCCGCCGGCCGGTCAGGATCTGATGGAGCATCACGACACTCATCAGGCCCCCGATGGTCACCACTCCGAAGAACCAGAGAGCCATGAACCCAAGAGTGAACGGATGCATGCGAAATTGACCGCGAACCAACGTTCGGCCACCCTCTTCGACGATCGAGCCGTAGAAGTAGGGTTCGACAGAGTTACGAACGAAGGCGGGCCCTCTCGCAAACAACCGAAAGGAACTCGCACGCAATGACGCGTACACGGTGCCCTTCGCGTCAAAACGAAAACGATGCACGATGCTGTCCGGCTCCGCATAGTGCTCCAGACGCAAACGGCACTCAGATGCCGGTAACGAAGTCTCCCACGCCAGCGTGCGCCACATCGCCTTTCTCAGTCCGGGAAACGGCTTGCTCGGTTCGACACGATCGGCTTCTTGCGGACCTGAAGCCTCGCGGCGGCACGCCGACGTTACATCGACACCGGCCGCGCCCACGCGATGCGAGCCTGCACCGGTAGGCGAACAGTATCGTCTCGACAGTACCGACGGACAAGCGTTGTGAGGCTGTGGTCGAACTCCTGAGCGGCGGCGGGTGACAGCCGCGCCCGCGAGAAGCCATTCCGGGAATGGAACGACTCGACGTAGTCATCGACCCTCTGCGGGTAGATAACGGGGCCAGTCTGAGCTCGCCCCCTGACCGCAATCAGTCTTCGCGCTTCGAGCTCTGCCACGGTGTCGTAGGACACATAGTCGCGGTTCGTACTGTACGTTCGAATCAACGCGTGAAGGTCGGGGTCCCACGGCAGCGGTGCCAGCGAGCGTTCCACCAGGATGAGATAGCCAGAGGGTTCCAAGCTGGTCGCGATCCGCGGCAGGACACGGTCCCAGTCGAGCCAGTGAAAGGCCTCGGCCGCCACGACGGCCGTATATCGACGGTCGAAAGCATAGGTCTCGGCGGCAATGGCGAGCCACTCGACATGACGATGCACGGCGGTGCGGCGAAGACCGCGTTCGAGCATCGGGCGCGACGGCTCGATCGCAATGACGCTGTCGGCAAGCGGCGCGAGACCGATCGTGCAGTCGCCCGTGCCCGCACCGAGCTCGAGCACGGTGCGCCTGTGCGATCCGAGCAGCGACTCGAGCTTGACGAACGTCTCCGGCGGATATGGCGGCCGGTGTCGGTACGCGGCGGCGACCTCTTCGTCGCCGAACTGAGCAGCGTACTCCGCGGCCAGATGGCGGGGCTTGGCTGGAGGCGCGTCACTCACGAGCGTGGGTCAGGCCCGATGTTTCACGGCGCAGGTCCTTCAGGTGAGAGCCGACGCGCAATTGCACACGAAGAGGAATATGACGCCGACGACCGTGATACCGAGCCCGAACCAGGCATCGAACTGCGACGAAGCCATCAGCGGCGGTGTCTCCGGGAAAACGCGAAAGCTGGTGAACTGAAGCCAGTCGAAGGTCGTGATCGCCAGGAAGTACAGGAACGCCTTCCACTCGGGCATCGCGCGGGACGCGAGCTCCGCTTTCACATGACGCGTATCCCAGATGTCGCGATGACGGAGCGGCATCATACAGACTCAAGCGGCCCCAGGCCTCGCCGTCGCGATCTCGACCAGCAGGCCGCTCCCGGACAACCGGAGATGCATCGTCGCTTTTAGCGCGAGGTGGAAAGCCGCCTCAGGCCGGAAACTCCAGCCGGAAGCCGTACTCCTGGCTGCGATCGATGTCGTTGGTCACGCGCTCGCCGAAGCGGATGAAGCCGAGGCGATTGTAGACGACGTGCGCGGTGACGAGCCGCACGTCGGACCATGCCACGACCACGCGATATCCGGAGGCGCGGGCCCAGTCGAGCATCTGCTGCATCAGAGCGCGCCCGAGGCCTCGGCCGCGGTAGTCGGCGGCGAGGTAGAGGCGCTTGACCTCGCAGTTCCCGTGGCCGGTGGGGACGCCGGCCACGGTGCCCACCACGCGGCCGTTGTCGACGAGGACCCAGAAGCATCCGCCGCGCTCACCGTAGTAGCGGGGAATATCCGTGAGGTCCGCGTCGAAGTCCGGTGGATCGAACGTCATCTCGTACTCGCGGAAGACCGTTCCGATGACATCGAGCACGCCCGCGGCGTGCGCGGGATCGAAGGGGACGATGGCGGGGCTCGTGTTCACCACGGTGATTTCACCACGACGGCGTCGGCTCAGGGTGCGCTGGTCACGCACGCTCTGTACCGTTCGTCAGGCATACATGGCGGCTCACGTTTCGGAGGCGTGGCGTGGGTTCGGTCCGGACGTCGGCGGGAACGTCCATATATCGAAGGTACGGAGATGCCGCCCGCGCGGTCAAGAAAACCGTGCGGGCGGGTTGCCCCGTGCGTCTGAGAACGGTGCGGGCTCACCGCGGAGAGGGTCGCCAAGCGGCGGGACGCCAAGCCGGAGGCGACGTCTGTGCTACCGTCGGGGCCATGCCAGACTTCCGCTACGTGATCTGCGACGTCTTCACCGACCGACCGCTCACCGGCAATCCGCTCGCCGTCTTCACGGACGCGCGGGCGATCCCCGACAGCACGCTGCAGCCGCTGGCGCGGGAGATGAACCTCTCGGAGACGGTCTTCGTCTATCCGCCCGCCGCCGGCGGCACCGCGCGGATCCGGATCTTCACGCCCGCCCGCGAGCTGCCGTTCGCCGGCCACCCCGTGCTAGGGACCGCCTTCGTCCTCGCGGGGCCACTCCAAACGGGGCTGGTGACGCTGGAGACCGGGATGGGTGCCGTCCCCATCACCCTCGAGCGCGAAGGCGCGCGCATCACCTTCGGGCGCATGACGCAGCCGATCCCGACCGTGGAGAAGTTCGAGCCCGAGGACGAGCTGCTCGCCGCGCTCGGCGTGAAGCGCTCGGTGTTGCCCGTCGAGCTGTACGTCAACGGCCCTCGGCACGTCTTCGTGACGCTCGAGAGCGAGGCTGACGTCGCCGCGCTGCGCCCCGATCTCGGCGCGCTCGCCCGCGTCCCCGGCCATCCGACGACCAACTGCTGCGCCGGCGCCGGCCGGCGCTGGAAAACGCGCGCGTTCGCGCCCGCGGAGGGAGTCAACGAGGATCCGGCCACCGGCTCCGCCGCGGGTCCGCTTGCCTGCCACGCGGCGCGCTACGGGCGCATCGCGTTCGGCGACGACATCGAGATCACGCAGGGCGTGGAGATCGGCCGGCCGAGCCGGCTCTACGCCCGCGTGGAAGGGTCGCGCGAACGCATCACGCGCGTCGAAGTCGGCGGCTCCGCGGTGGTCGTTGCCCGCGGCGAGTTTCGTCTCGACGTCTGAGACGATGAAGCGGGACAGCGCGCGCGGACGATGAAGCGCTATCTGGCGCAGCGGCTTCTGCTCCTCGTGCCCGTGCTCGCGGGTGTGTCGGTCATCATCTTCATGGTGCTCCACCTGTCCCCGGGAGATCCGGTCGACATCATGCTCGGCTCGCAGGCGACGCCGGAGGATCGCGCGCGGCTACGCACGCAGCTCGGGCTCGACGAGCCGCTGCCCGTGCAGTACGTGCGCTGGCTCGGTCACGTCGCGCGCGGGGATCTCGGCCGCTCGCTCTGGATGAAGCGTGCGGTGCTCGACGAAGTGCTCGCCCGCTTCAAAGCGACGCTGCTCCTCACCGGCACCGCGCTCGTCCTCTCGACGGGAGCGGGAATCGCCCTCGGTGTCGCCTCCGCCAGCCGTCCGCATTCCTGGCTCGATCGCACGAGCGCCGTCGCCTCGCTGTTCGGGGCCAGCATGCCGTCGTTCTGGCTCGGCATCGTGCTCATGGTCGTCTTCGCGCTCTGGCTCGGCTGGCTCCCCGCCTCGGGGATGTACGCGCCGTACGCCGGTGGCGACCTCCGCGATCTCCTCGCGCACCTGGTCTTGCCCGCCGTCACGCTGGCGGCGGCGTCGGTGACGATCGTGGCCCGGCTCACGCGCGCCGCGATGCTGGAGGTACTCGGCCAGGACTACATCCGGACCGCCCGCGCGAAGGGCGTGATGGAAGGCGCGGTGGTCCTGCGCCATGGTCTCAAGAACGCGCTCATTCCCATCGTGACCGTCATCGGCGTGCAGGCCGGATACCTCCTCGGCGGCGCCGTCCTCACCGAGACCGTGTTCGCGTGGCCGGGGGTGGGCACGCTCATGGTGCAGGGCATCCTTGCCCGCGACTTTCCGCTCGTGCAGGGCTGCGTGCTGGTGGTGGCGCTGTCGTTCGTGCTCATCAATCTGGGTGTCGATCTCCTCTACGCCTGGCTCGACCCGCGGATCCGCTACGAGTGACGGCATGAGCGTGCGCGCGGCGGACGTGGCGGCGGCGGTGGCGCTCGAAAGCGGGGAGGGCTCCGCCCTCGCCCACACACTCGCTCGCACGGCGCGGCGCAATCGGCTCGCCGTGCTCGCGGGCGTCACGCTGGTGGCGGTGGCCGCCCTGGCGGCGGCGGCGCCGTGGTTGCCGCTGCTCGATCCCGACGCGGTCGATACCGTGAAGCGCCTGCGTCCGCCGTTCACGGAGGGCCACGTCCTCGGCACCGACGAGTTCGGCCGTGACTTGCTGGCGCGCTTGCTGTGGGGGGCGCGCGTGTCGCTGGTGGCCGGTGTCGTCACCGCGGCGGCCGCGATGCTGATCGGCGTCACGATCGGGCTGGTGGGCGGCTTCTACTCCGGGTGGGTGGAGCACCTGGTCATGCGCCTCACCGACATCATGATGGCGTTTCCGTACATCGTGCTCGCCATCGCCATCGTGGCCGGCATCGGCCCCGGCCTCCGCAACGCGATGATCGCCATCGCCATCGTCGGCTTCCCGCTCTATGCGCGCCTGGTGCGCGGCGTGGTGCTGTCGCTGCGCGAGCGCGAGTTCGTGGAGGCGGCGCGCGCGCTCGGCGCCCGCGACGGCGTGATCCTGCGTCGCCACGTCTTGCCGCATCTCGTCTCGCCCGTTGTCGTCGCCTTCAGCCTGGACGTGGGCGCCAAGATCCTCGCCACCGCCGGCCTCTCGTTCCTCGGCCTCGGCACCCAGCCGCCCACCGCGGACTGGGGCAGCATGCTCGCCACCGGCCGGCAGTTCGTGATCCTGAGCCCGCACGTGGTCCTGCTGCCCGGCCTCGCCATCTTCGTCGTCGTCCTCGCCCTCAACCTCGTCGGCGACGCCCTCCGCGACCTGCTCGATCCCCGCCAGCGCCTGCGCTAGGCGCATCGCGCGACCCCGTGTCGCGCTCCCTTCTTGACATGCAATCGCGAGGGCGTTACTCGGGTGGCAACTCATTCCGGGGAGGCGTCATGAAGAGCATCACGATCGATCGTCATCTCGCGCTTCGCAATCAACCGCGTACCGGCCACAACCGCTGGCATCCCGACATCCCGCCTATCGTCGAGGTGGACGAGGGCGAAGAGGTCCTGCTGGAGACGCGGGACGCCACCGATGGTCATCTCAACCCGAAGTCGACGGAGGCGGACTTCGCGGGGTTGCCCGTGGGCGCCATCCATCCGCTGACCGGCCCCGTGCTCGTCAAGGGCGCGCGCCCGGGCGACCTGCTCGAAGTGGAATTCGTCGACATCGTTGCCCAGCCGTGGGCGTTCACCGCCATCCTGCCGGGGCTGGGCTTCCTGCGTGACGTCATGACCACGCCCTACCTCGTGCACTGGGACATCGCGGACGGCTGGGCGACGTCACGTCAGCTCCCGCGCATCCGGATTCCGGGCGCGCCCTTCATGGGGGTGTCGGGCGTGGCGCCGTCGCTTCCGCAGGTGGAGGCGTGGACACGGCGCGAGGCGGACGTGCTCTCGAGGGGCGGCGCCGTGTTCCCGCCCGACGCCGGCGGCGCCGTCCCCGGCTCCGGTCGCGCGGCGACGGAAGGGCTGCGCACGCTGCCGCCGCGCGAGAATGGCGGCAACTTCGACGTGAAGCAGCTTTCGAAGGGATCCCGCTTGCTGCTGCCCGTCGCTGTCGAGGGCGCGCTCTTCTCGACCGGCGACGGACACTTCGCCCAGGGCGACGGCGAGGTGTGCGTGACGGCCGTCGAGATGGGCGCCACCTGCACCGTGCGGTTCCGCGTGCACCGCGGGGAGGCGGAGCGCCAGCGCATCCGGTGGCCGCGCTTCCAGCGCACGGACTACTTCATCGACCCGCGCTTCGCGGCGCCCCAGCGCTTCATCGCGACCATGGGAATGCCCATCGACGACGCCGGCGTCAACCAGGGCGAGAACCTGAACGCGGCGTGCCGGAGCGCGGTCCTCAACATGATGAGCCTGCTCCAGGAGCGTGGCTACACCCGCGAGCAGGCGTACGTGATCTGCAGCGTGGCCGTCGACCTCCGCATCAGCAACGTGGTCGACGTGCCGAACTACGTGGTATCCGCGCTGCTGCCGGAGGACATCTTCCAGAGCTGACGGACTATTGGATGAGGCCGCGCGGTGACGCCGCCGCGCGGCCGTCTCGCGGCGTCACCGCGCGCCGTCGCGGGTCAACGGGGCCGCCGTCGGAACAGTCAAGGCGCGGTCGTGGCGCCGCCGTTCGCGTCCAGCGTCACCACGAAGCAGCTTCCGCTCTGCGCACGTCCGACGTAGCGGGCGTCGCCGCCGTGGCGACGCGCGATCTGCCGCACGAGGGCGAGGCCGAGTCCCGCCCCCGTGCCCTCTGCCGCGTGCGCGAAGCGATAGAACGGCCGGAACACGGCCTCGCTCTCGGCGTCGGGAATCCCCGGCCCGTGGTCGCACACGCGAAGCTCGGCGCCGCGCCCCGCCCGCGAGAGACGCACGTCGATGGGCGGCGCCCCGTGGCGGCGCGCGTTCTCGAGGAGGTTGCGGATGAGACGGCGCAGGAGGCGGGGATCGCCGCGCACGAGGACGGGTTCGCCGCGAGCGTCGGCGCCGTCGTAGCGCGCGCATTCCTCGGTGGCGAGCGCGAGCAGATCGACCTCCTCGTCCGCGTCGGGCCGCTTGACGGCGTCGAGCCGGCTCGCGAGGAGGATCTCGTCGATGAGGCCGTCGAGCTCGGCGATGTCGCGCTCGACGTCGCGCTTGCGCTTCGGATCCGCGCCTTCCTTCATCAGCTCCACCGCCATGCGAATGCGGGCGAGGGGCGTGCGCAGCTCGTGGGAGGCGTTGGCGAGCAGCGACTTGTGGGCACCCACGAGGCCCTCGATGCGGGCGGCGGCGCGATTGAAGCTCTCCGCGAGCCGCGCCACTTCGTCCCGCCCCTCGATCTCCACGCGCGCGGAGAGGTCCCCCGCGCCGAGCGACTCCACGCCCGCCTGCAGCCGCTCCAGGCGGCGGGTGAGCCGGCGCACGACGGGGTAAGCACCGACGCCCACGGCGAGGGCGACGAGCAGGAGCGTCAGCACGAGCGGGAAGGGCGGCCGCCGGTGCTCGTGGGGCGTGCGCGCGACGAGCCACCGGCCATCGGGGAGCCGCAGCGTCCACACCGGCCCGCGACTCCACGGTCGACTCCACCCTCCACGCTCGCGGGCCGCGGTCGGCGGCGGCACCGGCTCGCCCACGGCGGCGAGGGTCGTCCGGTCGGACGCGAAGAGCGCGACGTCCACGCGCAGGCGTGCCGCCAGCTGTTCCAGCGCCGCCTGTTGCTCGGCGGGGGACGCGGTGACGGGAGGGAGCGCGTTCTGCGCGAGCGTCCCCGCCGCCTCGAAGACGTGGCCGGGAGGACCGACGTCGCCGAGCTGTCGCCACGCGACGCCGGTGACGATCGCGAAGGTGGCGAGGCTCGCCAGCACGGCGAGGTAGATGCGGAGGTAGAGCTTGCGCATCAGTCCTGCTGCCGCGCGAACACGTAGCCGGCGCCGCGCACGGTGAGGAGGCGCCGCGGCCGCCGGGGATCGTCTTCGATGGCGGCGCGGATGCGCGAGACGTGGACGTCGATGGAGCGGTCGAAGGCCTCGAGCGCTTCGCCCCGCACGCGCTCCATGAGCGTGTCGCGCGACAGCACGCGGCCCGCGCTCTCGGCGAGCACGACCAGCAGCGCGAACTGGTGGCCGGTGAGCGCGCGCTCGGCGCCGTCGAGGCGCACGGCGCGTGCGTCACGGTCGATCTCGAGGCGACCGAAGCGCAGGACGTTCGTGCGGCCGGGCGCCCCGCGACGGCGCAGGATCGCGCGCAGGCGCGCCAGCAGCTCGCGCGGCTCGAAGGGCTTGGGGAGATAGTCGTCGGCGCCGATCTCGAGGCCGACCACGCGGTCCATGGCGTCGCCGCGGGCGGTCAGCATCAGCACCGGGGTGTCGGACTTCGCGCGGAGCTGACGGCACACGTCGAGGCCGTCGATGTCCGGGAGCATGAGGTCGAGAACGACGGCGTCGTACGCTTCCCGCGCGAGGCGCTCGAGGGCGACCGCGCCCCGCGGCGCCACCGCCGTCCGGAAACCCGCCTCGCCGAGATATTCGGCGACCATCTCGGCGAGGCGGGGATCGTCCTCGACGATCAGGATGCGCTGCACATCCGTAGTCTACCCGCGGTGGCCGTGCCAGCGGCCGATGCGCTGGGCGAGTTGCTTGCGCTGCGCAGGCGTCAGCACGTCGGCCACGTCGGCGATCGCCTGCGTGAAGCGTTGCGAGGCCTGCTCCGCGAGCTGGAGCTGCTGGGCGCGCAGCGCCTCCAGCGCAACGCGGTCGATCGTGTCCGCGGAGAGCAGGGCGACGGCCTGGCGGCGTCCGTCCTGGAGCTGGGTGCGCAGGGGCAGGAGGTCGCGGGCGGCGCCGTGCACGATGGGCGCGAGCTGCTGCTTCTGGGCGTCCGTGGCGTCGATCTCGACGTAGAGATGCTTCAGCATGCGGTCGACGTGCTCGTCGAGGCGGGCGGGATCGATGCGCCCGCCCATGAACCCGGCGCGGTGCCATCCGTGCGGTCCCGCTCCCTCCGCGAACGTGCGGAGACCGACGGCGGCGGCGATGCCGGCGACGGCGGTGGCGATGGCGGCGCCCTTCAGAAAGCGGCGGCGGGGGGTGGCGGCGGTGTCAGTCATGGCGTCTCCTTCCGGGAGGGTCTGATGCCCTCTTCCGAAGAGAGTCTCGCCGAGGCCGGTAAATGCCGTTTCTCCGACGCGTAAAGTTGTGTAAAGCGCGTCGGCCCGGCCTCGGCGAGCGCCTCGATCAGCGATTCATCTTCTCGGCATCCCGCTTGTACAGGTGCTCGCCGATGGCACCGTCGCCGCGCATCAAGGGATAGTCGCCGGTATCCGCGTAATGAAACGGAAATCCTTCGAGATAGTGGCCGATCTCGTGGGCGAGGACGGTGTAGGCGGGGGTCATGGCGATCTTGTCCTCCGGCTTGATCATGCACATGTTGAAGTTCGCGCCGGACTTCGCCATGTCGGAGGCGGAGATGAAGGTCTTGGATTTCACGAACGCCGAGAACTGATCGTCGTCGCCGGAGTGAATGAAGTCCCACACGCAAAAGACGTTGAAGACACCGCGAGCGACGTCGGCGCCGTGCGTGATCGCGTGCCAGCGCTTGTCTCCATCGGAGTCATGCTTGACGAACGGCATCATGCCCATCGACCCGAAGTCGATGGGGTCGCCGAGGTCCCTATCGATCTTCTTCTTGCGCACCGACTTCAGGGCGAGCTTCACGTTGATCTGCGGCTCGAAGATGCGGCGGCTGGCCATCGCCACCCACTCCTTCGCCTCGGCCTCGGTGGTGGAGGTATGGTGCTTCTTATCGCTCATGAGGAACACCTCCACCGCTACCTTGCGCGTGTTCTTGACGGCGACCTCCACCTTCGCCAGTTCTTCGCCCTTCGGCCCTTTGGCGGTGACGAACGTCGTGCCCGTGACCTGACCTTCGATGGCGCAGACGTTCTTGGCGGCCGCGGGCACCTCGCTCGCCGTCGCCGGTCGCACCGTCGCGATCTTGGGGTTGTCGCTCGCGATGGAGGCGACGTTCGCCCGGACCGCGTTGAGCTGGAGAAACTTGACGCCACGGACGGGGACCATCAGATACGGCGGCGCCGCGCTCGGATCGAAGCCGTCGTAGGCCGGATCGCTGCTGTTGACGCGTGGCAATGACTTGAACTCCACAAATCCCATAGGGGCCTCCTGCGGGAGAGCCCATGTGGCAACGGCGATGCCAGAAAGCGGGGTCGAGAAGAAATCGCGAGTTGCATCACGCGGCGGTGGTCGACGCTGGTGATTCGCGGTGGAAAATCACCAGCGATCGCTGGAAATCCACCACCACTCACGCGCGGTCGTCACACGCGCGCGCGATCGAGAGCGGGGTCTTGATCGCGCCGCGGCCGTCGCGAGGACGCGCCGCCGTCAGCCGCGGCCGGCGGCCGTGATCTGCGCGGCGTGCTCTTCCGCGTGTTCTCCCACGCGCCGGGCAAGGAATTCAATCGACATCACGCCCAGCGTCGGATGCCGTCCCGCGCGCGCCCACTGATCATCGGGGAGGAGCCGGAGGAGGCGCGCGAGCTGCTCCTGCTCGCCGGCCACGATCGCCACCAGCTCGTCCGCGCTGTCGCCGCGGACGAGCGTCTCCTCGCGATAGCGCGGCTCGTCGAAATCCGCGAAGACGGGGGCGTCCTCGTAGAGCAAGCGGCGGATGCGGAGTCCGTAGACGTGGACCACCACGTGCGCGAGGTGGACCAGCGTCTCCAGGGCCGACCACTCGCCGGGCGCGGGCGCCGCGCGCAGCCGCTCTTCGGGGACCGCGGCCACCGCGCGTCGCACCACGGCGACCGACGTCCGCATCCGCTCCAGGAGGGCGCCGTGCTCGGGCGTCATCGGCCCGAGCTTAGCGCACGGCGCGGCTTCTCCACTCGAGGATCTGGGCCGCGTGCTCGCGGTAATGATCGGCGGCCACGCCGTCGACGAGCGCGCGCGCGGGCTGACCGGCGGCGAGCGCCTCGTCGGACAAGCGGCCGGCGGCGTGGAGGAGATCGGCGTGGGACGTGTCTGCCTCACGCAGGATGTCACCGGTCTTGACGTCCTTGCGCGCCTCCACGAACCGCGCGTTCCAGTCGTCGAAATCGTCGTAGGTGCCGTCGGGATAGGGCGCCTCCCCACGCGCCATGCGTTCCAGGGCGGGCACCATCTCGCGGTGCCAGCCCGCGATGTGCGCCATGATCTCGCGCACACCCCAGCTCCCGAGCCAGACGTCCGTCAACTGGGCCTGATCGAGCCCGACGATGGCGGCTCGGAGTCGCGCGTACTCTTCCTCCGCGGTGTGGATCAACTCTTGCTTCGCTCCCATGACGGCCTCCGTGAGCGGAATGGATTGCTCACGCGTGAAGACACCGCTGCCGCGCGTTCGTGAAAGGCCACTGCCGAAATACCGGTGTCTCCGGTTCCTGAAAAGACCGGTTGCGTCGCCGGCGCCGCTGGCCCATGCTCGCCGGCCAGGAGGTGCGGCGATGCGGTTCAAGGACCAGGTGGCGCTGATCACGGCGGCGGCGAGCGGGATCGGCAAGGCGGCGGCGGAGATCATCGGCGCCGAGGGCGGCGTGGTCGTCGGGGTGGATACCGACGAGGGACGCCTGGAGAAGGTCATGGCCGCCATCCGGGACGCCGGCGGGCGCGCGCACGGGCGACGCGCCGACGCGCTCGATGCCGTTCAGGTGCAGGGCGTGGTGGAGTCGGTGGTGCGCGAGCACGGCCGCATCGACATTCTCGTGAACGCGGTGGGCGGCAGCACGATCATCCCGAAGCCGGCCGCCACCGTGGACGAGCTGACGCCGGCGGAGTGGCAGCGGGTGCTGACCTTCAATCTCGAGGGGACGTTCCTGTTCTGCCACACGGTGGCGCCCGTGATGAAGCGTCAGGGCCGCGGCAAGATCGTGAACATCTCATCGATCGCCGGGCGCGGCATCAGCCCCAGCAGCAGCAGCGCGTACGCGGCGGCGAAGGGCGGCATCATCGCCTTCACGCGCAAGCTCGCGCACGAGCTGGGGCCGTTCGGGATCAACGTGAACGCCATCGCGCCCAGCCTCACCCTGACCGAGCGCATAAGGCCGCGGTGGGAGCAGCGCAGCAAGGACGACCAGGCGCAGGAGATCGCGCGCACGCCACTGCGCCGGGTGGCCGAGGCCCAAGATCAGGCGCGCGTGCTCTGCTTCCTCGCGTCGAGCGACGCCGACTTCGTGACGGGGGTGACGATCGACGTCACCGGAGGCGTGTAGCGATGGCGCTCGCGCTTCACGAGACGCTTCCCGCCGTGGCTGGGAGAACCTGCGAGGCGGTACTGGCGCTCGCGTACTACTACCGCGGGAAGCCGGTGGCGGACGACATGGCGCTCGTGCTCCGTCTCGACGACGGCGCCTGGCATCGCATCTTCATCGATGCCGGCATCGTGTTCTGGCAGGTGATGGCCGCGCTCGACAGCGCCGCGGAGTACGACCGCCACCACTACACCGTGACCGACCTCGGCCTCACGCACGGGCTCATCGGCAAGCGCGTGCGTGACGTCCGCACCGTCGATCTCGCGGGCGGTGGCGAAGTGCACCTCGTGTTCGACGGCGCCGCCACCGTGATTCTCCGCAACGTCGCGGGCGCGTCTACGGTGGTCGTCCACTGACCGGCGGCGCCGGCTCGAAGCCCTCGGTGCTGCCCGCGAGCGCCCAGTTCCCCGGGCGTTCGACCCCCTCGAACGCACGCCGTACCAGGGCCTTGATTGCCTCCCGCTCCTGATCGTGCATGGCGCCGTAGTGTCTACCGTCGTCGCTCGTGCGCCGCCAGCCGCTCCGCCACCTCGCGGAGGCCGATCTTTTCTGCGAGTTCGCGAGGTGTCTCATGGTCGTCGACTCGTGTCCGGAGCGCCGCGTCGGCGCCGGCGGCCAGCAAGATATCGATCGCGGGCACGTGACGCTCGCTCACCGCCATGTGGAGCGGCGTGTAATCGTTGATGCCGCGTTGATTGGGATCGGCGCCGAAGGCGAGCAAGAGCGTGATGATGTCGCTGACGTCCGAGCGTGCGGGGGCGCCCGGGCGCGCGCGCGCGCACGACAACGCGGCGATCAGCGGCGGGAATCCAGCGTGGTCGTCGGGGTTCGGATCGGCGCCGATTTCGAGCAAGGTGCGGATGAATGGCAACGGGCTGTGGTAGATCGCGTACTCGAGGCAGCGCCCGATCGTCAGCGGCATCGGCCCGTTCGGCACGCTGAGGGGATCCTCCACCGCCGCCCGCAGCGCGGCGAGGTCACCGACGCGGAACGCCGTGTCGATCTTCTTGAACCGCTCGTATTCCGCGCAGCGCTCCTCATCGGACGGCGCGCCCTTTCGTGGCTTCATGACCGATCACCGGGGTCGAGATCGGCGTAGACCTCCTCCATCGAGCGCGCGACGGCAAGGTCGTACGCGGTCTTCCCCGTGAAGCCGGGCGCGCCGGTCCCCCGGATCCGGAGATTTGCGCCCGCCCGCGCCAGCACTCGGGCGACGGCGGTGTGCCCGGCCACGATGGCGAGCATCAGGGCACTCAGCTTGTACTTCGCCGTCACGTCGAGGTCAGCGCCGCTCGCCACGAGCTCCTCCACCATTCCGCGGTCTCCGCGATGAGCCGCCACCATGAGCGCCGTCTGGCCGTGACGATTGCGGGCGTTGACGTTCGCTCCCGAGCGGATGAGCCGGCGTACCGCCTCCACATCGCCGGCGGTGACCGCCTGTTCCCACGCGAGATCCATCTGGAACGCGCCGTCAGAATCCCTTCGGCGGCTTGAACCCGCCCACCACATCGGCGAGCTTGCCGGCAAGGTCGATGGGCGTGGCGTCCTCCAGCCAGGGTCCCATGATCTGGATGCCGACGGGAAGGCCATCGCGCGTGAAACCGACGGGCGCAGTGGTGGCCGGCAAACCCGTGAGCGTCGCGAACGAGATCCAGAACAGCAGATCGAAGTAGGGGCGCGTTCCCTTCGACGTCGCGAGCACGCGCGTGTTCTGCGGGCTGCCATCGTGCGGGAAGGCGGGCACGAACGCCGTCGGCAGCAGGAAGGCGTCGTGGGTGCGGAAATACTCCTGCCACACCGCGCGCGCGGCGAGGCGACGGCCGCTGGCGGCCATGAAATCGCGGTGAGGCGCACTGAAGGCGCGCGCCTGGATCGTGCGGTAGTTCGAGTCGGGGCTCGCCGCCACCTTGCGAAGCTCCTCGAGCTGATCGTCCCGCACGTCGAACGCGAACGCAGAGTAGAGCAGGAACTGGTAGACGTCGTACTGCGCGGCCGGCGTCACGCCCTTCGGCCAGCCCTCTTCGAGTCGGGCGCCGCTTTTCTTGAGCGCCTCCACCGTCTGCCCGAGCACGTCGCCCACGTCGCTCGACACCGGGCAGCGCGGATCGTCGAGCACGTAGCCGATCCGGTAGTCGGCAAGGCGCGTTCCGCGCGGCGCCGGCAGCGTCCATCGATACGCACGCGCGTCGTCGCCGTCGGGCCCGCCGAGCACCTGGAGCGCCGCGAGCAGGTCGGCCGCGCTGCGCGCGAGCGGGCCTGCCACCGGGAGCGTGGGCGTGCCGGCGGGGACGCCGGGCGGTGGCGGGATGTGGCCGCGCAGCGAGACGACGCCGAGCGTGGGCTTGTGACCGTAGATACCGCAGAAGTGGGACGGGATGCGGATGGAGCCGCCGATGTCGCTGCCGGGCTCGACGTACGAGAGTCCCGCCGCCACCGCCGCCGCGCCGCCGCCAGTGGAGCCGCCGGGCGTGCGGCTCACGTCCCACGGATTGTTGCTGACGCCGAACACCTCGTTACGGCTCTGCCAGTCCGCCGCGAAGAGGGGCACGTTGGTCTTGCCGAGGATGACGGCGCCGGCCGCCCGCATCCGCGCCGCCACCGCCGCGTCCCGCGCCGGCACGTGATTGCTGAGCGTCGGCGATCCGGCCGTCGTGCGCACGCCGGCCACCTCGAACGTGTCCTTGATCGTGCACGGCACGCCGTGGAACGCTCCCCACCACTCGTTCCGTGCTCGCGCTTCGTCGGCGGCCTTCGCGCGCGCAAGGGCGCGGTCGCCGTCGATGGTGACGACCGCGTTGATGCGCGGGTTGTGCTGGCGAATCCGGTCGAGCATGCGCGTCGTCAGCTCCACCGAGGACACGTCGCCGCGCCGGATTGCGTTGGCGGCGTCGACGGCGGAGGCGAAGTCGAGGTCGGCGACGGCGCCGCGCGCGCGCGACGACGGCAAGACCGTCGCCGCCGCGAGGGTGGCGGCTCCCGCGAGGAAGCCGCGCCGGCTGACGGACGGGCCGTCACTTCTCGGCGTGGCGGATGCGGAGCTGACGAACGAAGGCGCGTCGGCGCGACGCGGAGAGGGGGCGGGGGAGGGCAAGTCGCAGCCAGTCTGCGCGTCCTTTGACGTCGGCATGGCGGTGGCCTCCTTCGAGGAGGTGGAAATGCAGGAACGGCTGGTTGCGGAGGTAGAACACACCGGGCTTCCGCTCCACCACGCCCGGCCACGCGCGGATCTCGGCCAGGACCTCGTCGAGGTCGTCGAGTTGGTCAGGCGGACAGTGAGGCATCTAGCCGGTCTCCGCGCCGCGGCGTGGGCGCGCCCCGGGCGCGGTTCCGCACCGGTCTCGCGCCCGCGTTCACTTCTCGCCCAGGTACGTCTTCCGCACCAGGTCGGACTTGAGGAGCTCGCCGGCGGCGTCGTGGAGGACGATGCGGCCGGTCTGGATCACATAGCCCCGGTGTGCCACGCGCAGGGCCATCCGCGCGTTCTGCTCCACGAGCAGGATGGTGGTGCCCTGACGGTTGATGTCGCGCACGATCTGGAAGATCGCATCCACGAGGATGGGTGAAAGGCCCATGGACGGCTCGTCCAGCAGGAGCAGCGTAGGCCGGGCCATGAGGGCGCGGCCGATGGCGAGCATCTGCTGCTCGCCGCCCGAGAGCGTCCCGCCCTTCTGGGTCACGCGCTCGCGCAGGCGCGGGAACAGCGTGAACACGCGCTCGAGGTCGGGGGCGATGGCGTCGCGGTCGCGCCGCACGAAGGCGCCCAGCTCCAGATTCTCGAGCACCGTCATGCGTGGGAAGATGTGGCGGCCCTCCGGCGACTGCGCGATGCCGAGCCGCACGATGCGATCGGTGGGGAGCCGATCGAGACGCTGGGCGTTGAAGCTCACGTGGCCGCGCCGCGGTCGCACGCTGCCGATGATCGTGCGCAGGGTGGTCGTCTTGCCGGCGCCGTTGGCGCCGATGAGGGTGACGATCTCGCCCGACTGGACGGAGAGCGAGATCCCGCGCAGGGCGCGGATGTTGCCGTAGTAGGTGTGGACGTCGGCGAGGTCAAGCATTGACGTCCTGCTCGTAGCCGGTGCCGAGATAGGCCTCGATCACTTTGGGATGGCGCTGGATCTCCTTCGGCGTCCCCTCCGCGATGCGGATTCCGTAATCGAGCACGGTGATGCGATCGGATATGCCCATCACCACTTCCATGTGATGCTCGATGAGCAGGATCGACAGCGCCAGCTCGCGCCGGAGGAGGCCGATGAGGTCGGTGAGCGTCTCCGTCTCGCGCGGGTTCATGCCCGCCGACGGCTCGTCCAGGAGCAAGAGCCGCGGCTCGCTCGCGAGCGCGCGCGCGATCTCCAGACGTCGCTGATCGCCGTAGGAGAGGTTGCGCGCGACGTCCTTTTCCTTGCCGCCGAGGCCGACGAACGTGAGCAGCTCCGTCGCCCGCGTTCGCGCCCGCGCCTCCTCCGTCACCACCGACCGCGGCCGGAAGACGCCGCCGAGGACGGTCGCGTGCAGCCGGCAGTGCTGGCCGACGAGGACGTTGTCGAGTGCGGTGAGCTGCGGGAAGAGGCGGATGGACTGGAAGGTGCGCGCGATCCCGCGCGCGACGATGGCGTTGGGGCGGAGGCCCACCAGGCTCGCGCCCTCGAACGTGATGCGTCCGGCGTCGGGCCGCAGAAGCCCGGTGACGACGTTGAAGAACGTCGTCTTGCCGGCGCCGTTGGGGCCGATGAGGCTGACGATGGCGCCGCGCGGGATGACGAGGTCCACCCCGTTCACGGCCACCACCCCCCCGAAGCGCTTCGTCACTCCCTGGACCTCGAGGATCGGCGCCGCCTCCGTCACGGCGGGGCGCGCGCGCTCGCGCAGCCAGGCCGGAAGCGCGTCGACGCGCAGGGCGGGCGTGCTCTCCACGACGGCGACGGCCTCGCTGTCGTCGGGGACAGCGACGGGCCGGATGCGGCGCCCGGCGAGACCTTGCGGCCGGAGCAGCATCACGAGGACGAGGCCGAGGCCGAAGAAGAACCATCGCCACAGCGTGAGGTCGATGGCGGCGAGGGCAGGGAGGCCGGCCGCGCGACCGATCGATCTCACGAAGAACGTCGTCTGCGTGAGCACGACGCGATCGAAGACCGTTATCAGCATCCCGCCCAGGATCACGCCCTTGAGGCTGCCCGCCCCTCCGAGGACGACCATGCACAGCAGCATGATCGACACCTGGAACTCGAAGGCGCCGGGGGTGATGGCCTGAAGCTTGGCCGCGTAGACGGAGCCCGCGAAGCCCGAGAACCAGGCGCCGAGGGCGAAGGCGAGCAGCTTGGTCGAGATCGGGTTCACGCCGGTGCAGTCGGCGGCGGTCTCGTCCTCGCGGATCGCCATCCACGCGCGGCCGAGGCGCGAATCGCGCAGCCGGTTCATCGCCCACAGCGAGGCGGCGCCGATGACGAGGATCAGGAAGTACCACGGGATGGGATCGGTCTCGAAGGGGACGCCGGGAAGATATGGCCGGCCCACCGGGTTGACACCGTTCTCGCCCCCGGTGAGGTTCAGGCGCTCGATGGGGCGCCAGCCGCCGATCTCGATCGTGATGTCCCCGAGGTTCCGGATGGCGACGGGAATGATCTCGCCGAAGCCGAGCGTGATGATGGC
>DASXSB010000133.1:0-18437 GCA_036506275.1 Candidatus Methylomirabilota bacterium
GGGCGTCACCAGCACGTCGGCCTCGGCGCCGAACTTCTCGCGCATGACCTCACGGAGCCACGTGGAAATCACGATCTTCCGAAGAGGCAGTCGATAGGTTGCGTCGACGGCGTGGGCCCGGCCATGGTAGAGGCTCTCGTAGTGCTGGACGAGGTAGAACTTGCGACCGCACGACGCGTCGGCGTTCGCCACGACGGGCGCCGATTGCCAGGCGGTGGCCAGCAGCACGTCGGCCTCGCGCAGCCGGCTCGCGCGCCAGCGCCCGACCCAGCGGACGCGGGCGGTCAGCGAGCCGATGAAGGTCGATGTGGCGCCGCGGGCGTTGAGCCACCACGCGCGCGCCGCGCTGCCGGTGGGGACCTGGATCTCCACGTCGTGACCGTTCAGGGCGAGCCGGTCGGCGTAGGTGAGGATCGCGCGCACGCCCCCGGCGACCCTCACGTGCGGGCAGAGGATGGTGACGCGCAGCGCGCTCAAATCGCCATCGAGACCTGGCCGGTGCGTCGATAGGCCGCGGGATCGAGGGCCACATTGATGCACCAGACCTCGTCGGAGGCCAGCGCCTGCTCGAGCACCGGCGCGATGCCGCCGGGGTCGGTGACGAGCGCGCCGCGTCCGCCGAGCGCCGCCGCCATGAGATCGAAGCGCGTGCGCGGCAGCGACGTCGCCACCGCGCGAGCCTCGCCGAAGAACGAAAGCTGGGGGTTGCGGATCTGTCCCCAGCCGCCGTCGTTGCCGATCACGCACGTCATCGGCAATCCGAAGCGCACGGCGGTTTCCATCTCCATGCCGTTCAGACCGAACGCGCCGTCACCGGCGATGAGCAGCACGCGCCGGTCGGGATGGAGGAGCTTGGCCGCGATCGCGAACGATGGTCCCACGCCGAGGCAGCCGAACGGCCCGGGATCGAGCCACTGTCCGGGCCGGGAGAGGGGCACGATCTTCGACGCGCAGCCGACGACGTCGCCGCCGTCACCGATCACGATCGTCTCCGGCGTGACCGCGCGCGCGATCTCCGCCGCCCACCGGTAGTGCGACATCGGAACCGACGAGTCGGACGCGGCGCCCTCGAGCACGCGGCGGCCGTCGGCTTCGCGCGCGCGCACCGACGCCAGCCACGGCTCGAAGCGGGCGGCAAGCGTCTTCGGCAAGGTCTCGGTGGCGGCGACGAGGACGCGATTGATGTCGGCGCCGAGACCGAGGGCGAGGGGCCGGTTGCGGCCGAGCTCGGTGGGATCGACGTCGACGAGCACCACCCGCGCGTCCTCCGCGAAGGTCGGCGGGCGGCCGTAACCGAGACGGAAATCGAGCGGGGTGCCGAGCACGAGCACGAGATCGGCGCTGCCGAGCGCGAAGCCGCGCGCCGTCGCGAACGCATGGGGGTGATCGACAGCGAGCGCGCCCCGGCCCGCGCCGTTCATGAAGACGGGGACGCCGACGCGCTCGGCGAACTCGGCGAGGGCGTAGGCGGCGTCGTCCCAGTAGACGCCTCCGCCCGCGACGACCACCGGGCGCTCGGCGGCCGCGACCAATCGCTCCAGCGCGGCGAGGGCGGCCGCGTCCGGAGCGTTGCGGGGACGGTGCGCGTAGGCGGTGGGAATGGGGGCGAGGCGGTCTTCGACCCGGTTCAGCAGCAGATCAACGGGGATCTCGACGAAGACCGGTCCGGGGCGACCGGCAAGCGCGGTGCGGATCGCCGTCGTCAGCACCTCGGGAATCTGGCGCGTCTCCGCCACCGACCACGCGCCCTTCGTGATCGGACGCAGCAGCGCCACTTGCTCCATCTCCTGGAGCGCGCCGAGGCCGCGCAGTCCGAGGGGAGCGGCGCCGCCGATGAGCAGGAGCGGGCTGCGCGCCGCGTACGCGTTGGCGACGCCCGTCACGGCGTCGGTGACGCCGGGGCCGGCCGTCACGACCGCCACCCCGACGTTGCGCGTGAGGCGCGCGTAGGCATCGGCGGCGTGCGCGGCCGCCTGTTCGTGGCGCACGTCGACGACGCGGATGGCCTCGCTGAGACAGCCGTCGTAGATGGGAAGGATGTGGCCGCCGCAGAGCGTGAAGACGTGGCCGACGCCCGCCTGCTTCAAGACTCTCGCCACGAGCTCGCCGCCCGTCAGCTCCATCACGCCTCTCCCTTCCTGCGCCTCACCAGAACCGCTCCCACTTGACCGCCTTGCGCTCGAGCCCGCGCGCCATCAGCGCCTCGCGCACGCGGTTGATGGTGTCGCCACCGCCCGCCACGTACGCCAGGGTGTGCGCGGCGGGCGTCACGCGAGCGACGACCTCCGCCAGGTCACCGCGCTCTCCGTCCCATGCTCCACCCGCGTCCGTGACGACCGGATGATACGAGAAACCCGGATATCGCCGCGCCAGCCGCTGGAACTCGCCTCCGTAGACGAGGGCGTCGGGGCGGCGCGCCCCGTACACGAGCAGGCTCGGACGGCCGAAGCCCGTCTCGAAGAGATCGGCGAGGATCGATCGCACGGGCACGATTCCGATCTCCTCCGCCACGAACACGGGCGACCGCGGATCGGCGCGCGCATAGACGAACCCACCCGTCGGCCCCTTGAAAGTGACTTCGTCGCCGGGGGCGAGCGCCTGGAACCAGCGCGACCCGATCCCACCCGGCGCCACGTCCGCGCACAGCGTGATCTGCGCGCGCGTCTGCGGGGTGGAGGCGATGGTGTAGGCGCGCACGGTCTTCGGGCCGAACGGCACCGACACCCACTGCCCGGCCTCGAACGCGAACGTCGGCGGCTCCTCCAGACGAAGGTCGGCTTCGCGGACGTCGGGAGCGAGAGCGCGCACGGCGGTCACGCGCGCGCGGCACTCGCGCGGCTTGGGCGGCACCCTAGCGCGCGCGGAAGCGCGGGATCACGTCGGTGGCGATGCGCTCGAGCTGCGCGGCCTCGTCGGCGGCGTCACAGATGGCGTCGACGATCAGGAAGCGGCAGCCGGCGGCGCGGAATCGCTCGATCTGCTCGGCGCACTGGGCGGGCGTGCCGATGATCCCGTACTTCTGCGCGAGGGGCGCGAAGTCCTGGGCGTAGCGCTTGCTGAGCAGCCGCACCCACGTCGCCTTCGCCGTCTCGTAGTCACGACCGACGGTGACGAAGCCGAGGTGCGCGGGCGTGAAGGCCGCGAGGTCGCGCCCCGCCGCCTCCGCCGCCGCCCGTATCTTGCCGAGGCTCTGCGCGTAGCGCTCCGGTTGTACGACGTACGAGACCCAGCCGTCGCCCTGCCGTCCCGCCCGCGTGAGGGCGGCGTCGGAGCGGCCGCCCACCCAGATCGGCGGCGGTTGCTGGACGGGCTTGGGGTCGATGGAGACGGACTCGAAGCTGGTGAAGCGTCCCTTGAACGTCGCCGGCGTGTCCCGCCACAGGGTGCGCACGACGTCGATGGCCTCCGTCACGCGCGCGCCACGCTCCCGGTGCGGCACCCCGCACAGCTCGAACTCCTTCGGGTTCTCACCGCCCACACCGACGCCGAAGATGAGCCGGCCGCCGGAGAGCACGTCGAGGGTGGCGGTGATCTTGGCCGCCACCGCGGGCGCCCGGAGGGCTAGCAGGTACACGGCGACGCCGAGGCGCAGGCGCTCGGTGATGGAGGCATAGGACGCGAGGAGCGTGAGCGACTCGTAGAGCGGGTTGTGGAACGACACGTGATCGCCCGTGAACACGCCGTCGAAGCCGAGGGCTTCCAGGCGGCGCACGAGCGCGAACTGCTCTGCGGGGGCATGAGGCTTGAGGGAGACGCCGAACGCAAACACGGTCATCGCGGGAACGCGTCCTTCACCCCGCCGTCCACGGTGAGCGTGCACCCGGTCGTCTTCGCCGACCGATCGGATGCGAAGAACAGCACCGCCTCCGCGACGTCCTCGGGCAGGATGCGCACGCCGAGGAGATTGCGCTTCCGGTAGAACTCCTCGAGCTGTTCCACGGCGATCCCCTGCGCCGCCGCTCGCTCGCGGCGGATGGTCTCCGACCACAGACCCGAGTCCTGGAAGATGGCGTCGGGATTCACGATGTTGGAGCGGATGCCGTGCGGCGCGCCCTCGAGCGCGAGCACCTTCGCGAGCTGCGCCTCCGCCGCCTTGGCCGCCGAGTAGGCGGCGAAGTCCTTCCCGGGCGACATCACGTTCTTGGTGGCGACGAACACGAGCGCGCCGCCCAAGCCCTGGGCGATGAGCACGCGCATCGCCTCCCGCGCCGCCAGGAAGTGTCCGGTGGCGTTGACGGCGAAGGAGCGCTCCCAGTCCGCGAGCTCCATGCGATCGACCGGCGACGAGTGCGCGATGCCGGCGTTGGAGACGAGGACATCGAGACCGCCGTAGGCGAGCACGGTCTCCTCGAACGCCGCCCGCACCGACGCCTCGCTCGTCACGTCCATGCCGAGCCCGAGCGCGCGCCCGGCGCCGACGGCGGCGACGATCTCGTCCGCCACCTTGCCGGCGCCGCCCGCGTCGACGTCGGTCACCACCACGTGGGCGCCCTCGGCGGCGAGACGGCGCGCGATGGCGCGGCCGAGGCCGGAGGCGGCGCCCGTCACGAGCGCGATGCGACGCGCCAGCTCGCGCTCGGGCGGCGCCAGCGTCAGCTTGTAGAGCTCGAGCGGCCAGTACTCGACTTCGAAGGCGTCGCGCGGAGTGAGCGACACGTAGCGGCCGAAGGTGGAGGCGTCACCGATGACGTCGATGGTGTGGCGGTAGATGTCGTTCACGATCCCGGCCGTGCGCCGGTCGCGGCCTGCCGTGAACATGCCGACGCCGGGCACGAGGACGACGCGCGGCATGGGATCCGTGAGCTCGGCGCCCTCGAAGCGGTGGGCCTCGAAGTACCGCGTGTACTCCTCGATGAAGCGCTCCACGCTGTCCCGGGTGGCGGCGGCGAGGGCGTCGGGCGTACGCGCATCGGTGTCGACCACGCACGGCACGCGCTTCGTGTAGATCGTGTGGTCGGGGGTGGCCGGCCCCACGCGCGCGACGTCGGGGGCCTCGACGGACGATGCGAACTCGGCGACGGCGGGTGTGTCGTCGAAGACGAGAACGACACGGCGCTGCGCTCCGAGCTGCCCGCGCAGCGCGGGCGCGAGCGCGAGGGCGGCCGCGCGACGCGGGCTCTGGCCGAGTACGGGCACGCGCGGACCACCGAAGCGTCGGCGCCCGCGGCGGCGCTCCCCGATGGCCACCTCCGCGCGCGTGATGAGACTGATGGTGGCCTCGTACGCTTCGCGCACGGTGCCGCCCCACGTGATGGTTCCGTGCCGCTCCAGCACGAGTGCCTTGGCATCCGGATGCTCGGCGATGGCGTCCGCCACTTCGCGGGAAATCTTGAAGCCCGGGCGGCGGTACGGAAGCGTGATGACGTCCTTGCCGTACACGGCGGCGAAGACGTCGGCGGCGCGGTCGTTGTTGGTGAGGGCGACGATGGCGTCGGCGTGGGTGTGGATCACGGCGGGCGCGGGCAGAAAGCCGTGCAGGAGAGTCTCGATCGAGGGTCGCGGCCCGCCCGCCTCCTGCAGCGTGTGGGCGAGATAGGTCACCATCTCTTGATCGCTCATGTCGTCGCGCCCGAGGAGGGCGCGGACGTCCTTCATGCGCACGCCGGAGAAATCCTTGCGCTGGACCGATTTCAGGTCGGAGCCGCTGCCCTTGACGCGGAGGACGTCGATCTCGCGGCCCCGATGATCGCGCTCGCGCGTCTTGATCGACGTGTTGCCGCCGCCCCACACCACGAGCGTGGACTCGGCGCCGATGAGCCGCGAGGCGTAGACGAGGAGGTCGAGGCCGGAAAGAGCGCGAGCGTCGGCGTCGCTCCAGCGGGACTGCATCGGGGGTCACCATACCACGATGCCGCGCGTTGGTTGACGCGGGCGGGGCCGACGCTGCCCCGCCCGCGGTGGTCGGTCACCGAGTGGACGAGAAGATCGTCCCGCACTCGTTCTTCGTCTTGTAGGCGCCGTATGCGCCGCCGGCCGCCACGCCGGCGAGACCGCCGATCAGCGCGCCCTTGCCGGCGCCATTACCGCCGTCCGCGATGGCGCCACCGGCAGCGCCCAGACCCGCCCCGAGGAGCGCACCGAGCGCGCCCGGCTTGGCGATCCTGAGCGCGCGATCGGTGCCCGTCGTGCAGTCAGCGGGGACGCTCGCGGAGGGAGCAGGCGCCGTCGCTACGGTAGCGGGAGCGCTCGGAACCTGAGTGGGCGCATACACGGGCGCCGGCGCGATGGCGGCGGGCATGACCGGCGTCGCCCGCCGCGTTGGCACCGGCGACGGCATGGCACGATACGTATCACGCTCCGCGCCGGCAACGGAGGCGGCAGGCGCTTCGTCATCGGGGCGCAGGAAGTACGCGGTCGTCATCCCGGTACCGAGCGCGGTGGTTCCGACCAGAGCCAGGCCGATCGTCGCGAGTTTCCACGGGTTGTACATTTTGGAATGCCTCCTCCCTCGTTCACGAAGTCTGACGACGTCCGTATCGGTGCTATTCGTCCGACGTACCATCCCACAAAAGCTCAGATTGACGGCCGAACGAGTGTTCCCTACGCTCGCGCGCGATGAAGCGGACGCTCGCGCGCGCGTGCTTCGCCCTCGTGAGCGCGGCTTGCGCGATGGCGGCGGCGCCATCCGCTCTCGCCGACGGCATCATGCTCGTGCAGGCCGGCGCGTTCTGGATGGGCCGTGACGAAGGCGCGGCCGCGGAGGCGCCCCTGCACCGCGCGTTCGTGCGCGACGTGTGGATCGAGCGGCACAAGGTAACCAACGCCGAGTTCGCCACCTTCCTGAACGCCGCCGGCGCGCGATCAGCCGGCGGTCAGCGGCGCTTCGATCACGACGACGTCGATGCGCGCATCCATCGCGACGCCGGATCGCGATGGGTCGCCGATGCCGGCTTCGAGCGTCACCCCGTCGTCGAGGTCTCGTGGTTCGGCGCGCGCGACTACTGCGCGTGGAAGGGACGGCGCCTTCCTACCGAGGCGGAGTGGGAAAAGGCCGCGCGCGGCGACGACCGCCGACCATATCCGTGGGGCACGGCTCCGCCCACGCCATTGCTGGCGGTGTTCGGCCGGCTCTACGGAGCGACCGAGCCCGTGGATGCGCGCCCGGCCGGCGCCAGCCCCTACGACGTGCATGACATGCTCGGGAATCTGCGAGAGTGGACGTCGACGATCCTCCGGCCGTACCCTTACCGGCACGACGACGGCCGCGAGCCGTTCACGGGCGAGAGCGGTCAGGTGGTGGTCCGCGGCGCCAGCCACGACGACCCCGGCCCCGCGCTGAGCGTCACCGCCCGCCACTCGTACGACCGGCGCGCAGCGGCGGCGGGCCAGCATCACGTCGGCTTTCGCTGCGCCACGTCGGAAGACCTGGGAGGTCGCTGAATGCCGGCCAAGCTCGACGGACTCATGATGGACTACCCGCTCACGCTCACGCACTTCTTCGAGCGGAGCCGGCGCCTCTTCGGCAACAAGACGCTGGCGACGCGGGTCCCGGGCCGGCCCCTCGCCCGCTCGACGTACGCGGAGTTCTTCGACCGCACGTCACGGCTGGCGGGCGTGCTGCGCGATCTCGGCATCGGCAAGGGCGACCGCGTGGCCACGCTCGCGTGGAACAGCCAGCGCCACCTCGAGCTCTACTGGGCGGCGCCGCTCACGGGCGCCGTCCTCCACACGCTCAACTTCCGCCTCTCCGCGCAGGACCTCACCTACATCGTCAATCACGCCGCCGACAGCGTGATCTTCGTGGACGCGAGCGTGTGGCCCCTGCTGGCGCCCATTCGCGATCGCCTCCCGAGCGTCCGCCACATCGTGGTCATGCGCGACACTCCGGAGGCGGTGGTGCCGACGGGAATGCTCGAGTACGACGCGCTGCTGGCGGCCGCCCGGCCCGTCACCGAGTGGCCGCGGCTCGCGGAGACCGACGCCTCCGGCATGTGCTACACGTCCGGCACCACCGGTCATCCCAAAGGCGTCGTCTACACGCATCGCGCGGTGTTCCTGCACTGCCTGGCCCAGGCGCTCGCCGATTCGATGGCGCTCTCCGAGAACGACGTCATCCTGCACGTGGTGCCGATGTTCCACGCCAACGCCTGGTGCGTGCCGTACACGGCGGTCATGGTGGGAGCGACCCAGATCTTCGGCGGCCCCAACCCGCAGCCGCGCGACATCGCGGAGATCGTGCAGGCGGAAAAGGTCACGTTCGTGGGCGCCGTGCCCACCGTGTGGATCTCCGTGAAGGAGCTCTGCGAGAAGGAAGGCTTCGACATCTCGTCGATCCGCTGCATCCCCATCGGCGGCTCCGCCGCGCCCCGTTCGCTCATCGAGCACTTCGACAAGAAGTTCGGCGCCGCCATGATGCACGCGTGGGGCATGACGGAGATGACCCCGATCGGGACGCTGTCGCGGCTCAAGAGCTTCATGCAGGAGTGGTCGGACGACCAGCGCTACGCGGTGCGCGCCAAGCAGGGCTACGTCTCGGTGGGCGTGGACATCCGCATCGTCGACGACGCCGGTCGCGAGCAGCCGTGGGACGGGCAGAGCATGGGTGAGATCCAGGTGCGCGGCCCCTGGGTCGTGAAGAGCTACTACGACAACCCGGAGGCGGCGGACCGCTTCACCGCCGACGGCTGGTTCCGCACGGGGGACGTCGCCACCATCGACCCCGAGGGTTACGTCCAGATCACGGATCGCACCAAGGACCTGATCAAGTCGGGCGGCGAATGGATCTCCAGCATCGACGTCGAGACGATGATCATGGCCCATCCGAAAGTGCTGGAGGCGGCCGTGATCGCCGTCCCTCATCCGAAGTGGGTGGAGCGCCCCCTCGCGTGCGTGGTGCCCAGGCCCGGCTGCACCGTGGAGCCCGCCGAGATCGTCGAGTTCCTGCGCCCGCAGCTCGCGAAGTGGGCGTTGCCCGACGAGGTCGTGATCATCGACGCCGTGCCGAAGACGAGCGTGGGTAAGTTCGACAAGAAGGTGCTGCGGGACCGTTTCCGGGACTGGCGGCCGAAAGACGGCTGACGCCCGGCCCGCGCGCGGGAGGACTTGACACCCGGGCGCACGTGTCTACACTCCTTCCACCCCGTCCATCCGACCGTGGAGGAGCCGTCATGCACGTCACTCGCCGCCGCTTCCTGACGTCCACCGGTACCGGACTGGCCGCCATTGTCGCTGCTGGCGTCCCGCCCGCCCGGGGCCAGCAGCGGGAGATCTCGTACCTGTGCTGGAGCAATTTCGCGCCTGCCTCCGACAAGAAGCTCGCGGAGATCGGGCAGCGCTTCACCAAGGACACCGGCATCAAGATCCGCATCGACCACATCGCCTCCGCCCAGCAGGCGGCCAAGCACGCCTCCGAGGTGCAGACCCAGGCCGGCCACGATCTCGTCGAGATGCGGATGGAGACGCCGTGGCTCTACGAGCCGCAGCTCGTGGACGTCTCCGACGTCGTCGCCGACCTCGAGAAGCAGTACGGCAAGGCCATCTCGTCCGCGCACGAGGCCGCGTACGTGAAGGGGGTGTGGCGCGCGGTGCCGCAGTACCACGCGATCTTCGGCGCCGCCTACCGCGAGGACCTCTTCAAGAAGGCCGGGCTCAAGGTGCCGGATACGTGGGAGGACCTCTACACGGTGGGCAAGGAGCTCAAGAAGATGGGGAACCCGGTGGGGATTCCCATCAGCCAGAACTGGGACTCCATCTCCACCGGCTACGCGGTGCTCTGGAACTTCGGCGCGCGCGAGGTGGACAAGGACGGCAAGACGGTCCTCATCAACTCGCCGCAGACGGTGGCCGCCGTCGAGTGGTACAAGAAGATGTACCGCGATTGCATGGAGCCCGAGGTACTGTCCTGGAACGACCAGAGCAACAACGAGTCGCTCCAGCAGGGCAAGGCGGGGTGGATCCACAACCCCATCAGCGCCTACATCGTCGCCCGTAACCGCAAGCTCGTCACCGCGGACGGCATCAACCATCACCGGAGCCTGGGTGGTCCCGGTGGCCGGCACGAGATCGACGTTCCCCGATCGATGGGCATCTGGAAGTTCTCGAAGAACGTCGAGGCCTCGAAGGAATGGATGCGCTACCTCCTCGGGAAGAAGGAGGTCTATGACGAGTACATCATGTCCGGCGACGCCTTCAACCTCCCCTCCTACACGAATCTTCAAGATCACCCGGTGCTCAAGACTGATCCGAAGTTCGCCAACATCAGGGGGGAAGGCGTCTCGTACCACATCTACGGCTGGCCGGCGCCGCCCAGTGACAAGAACCAGCTCATCACGAACTCGTTCATCCTGCCCAACATGATCGCCAAGGCCGTCACCGGTACCCCCACCAAGGAGGCGATCGCGTGGGCCGAGGCCGAGATGAAGCGCATCCTGGCGAGCTGACGAGCGTGGCGGTCGGCTCCGTCGGCATCGCGGTCGCCGCGCGTCAGCCGCTGAGGGTACGGGTGCGCGAGCTGCTCGACCGCGAGCGGTTCCTGGGCCCGCTCTTCATCACGCCCGCGCTCATCCTGCTCGTGCTGCTCGTCGCCTATCCGTTCGGCATGGCGCTCTACTTCTCCGTCTCCAACGCCTTCATCGGTCGCCCCAGTCACCTCGTGGGCTTCCGGAACTTCATCAACCTCTGGCAGAGCGACGCGTTCCGGCAGACGTTTCAGAACGCGTTCGTCTTCACGGGCGCCGCGGTGGCCTTCAAGCTCGTCCTCGGCATCTCGCTCGCGCTGCTGCTCAACCAGCAGCTCTGGTTCAAGCGGCTGATCCGCGGCGCCGTCCTCCTGCCCTGGGTGATCCCGACCGCGCTCTCGACGCTCGGCTGGTGGTGGATGTTCAACTCGCTCTACAGCGTGGTGAACTGGACGGGCATCGCGCTCGGCCTCATGGATCCGCCGGGACCGAACTGGCTCGGCCAGAAGTACTACGCGATGACGGCGGTGGTCGTCGTCAACGTCTGGCGGGGATTGCCGTTCTTCGCGATCACGATCCTCGCCGGGCTCGTGTCCATCCCGCGCGAACTCTACGAGGCGGCGGAAACCGACGGCGCCGGCCCGTGGTCGCGGTTCTGGTGGGTGACGCTGCCCATGCTGCGGCCGGTGCTCATGATCGTGGTGCTCTTCTCCACCATCTTCACGTTCAGCGACTTCAACATCGTCTACGTGCTCACGCACGGGGGGCCGATCAACTCCACGCACCTCTTCGCCACGCTCTCGCGGCAGATCGGGCTCGAGAGCGGGCGCATCGGTGAAGGCGCCGCGATCTCGCTCTATCTCTTCCCGGTGCTCGCGTTCGTCGTGTACGCGCAGCTCCGGTTCGTGCGGAAGCAGAACTACTGATGACGCGCCGGCAGCGGGGGGGAAAGATCCTCTCCCACGTGCTGCTGCTTCCCTTCCTCGTGTTCGCGCTTTTTCCCTTCTATCACATGGCGCTCACGTCGCTGAAGACGGACCGCGAGATCTACGATCGCCACGCCGTGCCCCTCCTCATCAAGCAGGGGCCGACGCTGGAGCACTACACGAAGCTGGTGACGGAGACCGCCTTCCTCACCTGGACGGGCAACAGCCTGCTCGTCACGGTCCTCGCCACGTTCGTCTCCCTGGTGCTCGGGACCATCGCCGCCTACGCCCTCGCGCGGCTGAAATTTTTCGCGGTGGGCACGTTCGGGACGGGCATCTTCGTCACCTACCTGGTGCCGACGTCCCTCCTGTTCCTTCCCCTCGCGCAGGTGGTGAACTGGCTCGGCCTCGGCGACTCGAAGTGGGCGCTCGTCGTGACGTACCCGACGTTCCTCGTCCCCTTCTGCACGTGGCTTCTGATGGGCTACTTCCGGACCGTCCCCAAGGAGGTGGAGGAGTGCGCGATGGTCGACGGCGCCACCCGCATCCAGGCCCTCACGAGGATCGTGCTTCCCATCGCCATCCCCGGCCTCGTGTGCGCGGCGCTCTTCGCGTTCACGCTCTCCTGGAACGAGTTCATCTACGCGCTCACGTTCACGTCGTCCTCCGACCAGATCACGGCCAGCGTGGGCGTGACCGGTGAGCTCATCCGCGGCGACATCTACTTCTGGGGTCAGCTCATGGCAGGCGCGGTGCTCGGCTCGGTGCCGATCGTGATCCTCTACGTCTTCTTCCTCGACTACTACGTCTCCGGGCTCACCGCGGGCGCGGTGAAGTAGCCGCCGATCAGGGTAGCCGACCTTTCAGGTCGATGACCCGCCCCGCTCGGAAGACCTTGAACGTCCATTCGTCCCCGGACTTGAGCTGGGCCCACCGTTCCCGGACTTCCTGGTAGCTCGTCTCATCGACGAGCTGGATCCCCATGGCCGCCAGCACGATATCTCCACCGAGGGGGATGTCGCGGCCGTCGAGCTTCGCGACCGCCCGGCTCGGCATCAGCCCGATCGCTTCGGCGGGCGACCGCTTCGACACCTCCTCCACGAGAAGGCCGAACGGTTGAGGGAGATTGAGGTACTCGGCCAGATCCCCGCTGACGCGAAACCATGAAATCCCGCTCCAGAAAGAGCGCCGCTCGAGCATGAGCTGGCGCACCATGTTCGAGCTCACCACGAACCCCAGCCCCTCGTAGCCGCCGGATTTGGAGATGATGTGGCTGACGACGCCGATCACCTCGCCCCGCATGTTGAACATGGGCCCGCCGGAGTTGCCCTGATTGATGGCCGCGTCTGTCTGGAGGAACTCGGCGAGCGGGATCTCGGCGTAGACCGTGTTCGGCTTGTGCCGGCCGCTCACGTGGCCCACGGTCAGGGTGTGCGCGATCCCGTAGGGCGCCCCCACGATCAAGACCTGCTCACCGACCCGAACCTTGCTCGAGTCGCCGAGTTGAGCCGGCGGAATCCCGATCGGGACGTGGGCGACTTGCAGCAACGCGAGGTCGGCCTTGACCTCGGAGGCAATTACCCGCGCGGGCATGGTCTCTCCACCGGCGAACTGCACGGTGATGTCGTCGGCGGTTTGCACGACGTGCGCCGCCGTCACGATCTTGCCGTCCGCAGTCGCGACCACCCCGGAACCGACCTCGTTGTACTTGACGAGGAACGACGCGCCGTCACGAGCAGTGAGGTCCCGGCCCTTGGCGCGAACGACGACGACCGACTTGCTGACGCGCTGGAACAACTCCGGCAAGTCCTCCGCCTCGACCGAGACCGCGGTTGCCGCCACAATTCCTGCCGCCACGGCGAGGAGAGACCACCGGCGGGGCAACCTCGATGTCGGCACGGGCCAGCCAATACGGACGTGCATTGGGTGTGGGTTCATTCCCCCGCCCTCCGTTTCCATGGGGTCGCCCACCATCCGATCCCCGATGCGATACCCTAGCCGAGGCCGCCCTGCAAGTGGCCGATGGTCCTACGGACGGACTCCCACGCCGAGCCACAGTCCGACGGCGTCGCACCAGTCCGCCATGTCCTCCGTCTTGCGCGCGTACATCGCTTCTGGGGCCAGCTCATGGCGGGGGCCCTCCTCGGCTCGGTGCCGATCGTGATCCTCTACGTCTTCTTCCTCGACTACGAGGTCTCCGGGCTCACCGCGGGCGCGGTGAAGTAGTCGCCGCTCCGCACGCGCGCGCTCGGCGGCCTTCGCGGCTCCACCCCTAGCGCCCGTGAGGCATCGCGTCACCCGCGATGCGCCGCTCACGATCTACGCGAGCAAGTAGCCAACATCACGCACTGAATTCAGTCCACGGGCATTTTCCCGCGCGATACCGCCCGTGGACGTACCGCCAATGATTCCCGGCAATCGAGGGTGCGGCACGGACGGGTTTCTCGGCTCAACCTCCTGCTACTCGCGCGCGCGACCAGGCGATCGAATGACGCGCGGCGACCGTCGGCCACGCGACGGTGACATGCCGAGGCGGCACCGTTTTCCCTCCCGCGACCGGTAAGCTCGCGCCGTTACGTATGCGATCGCTTTGGCATTCCCGCTGCAGTGACGCTGACCACTCGGAGCGGCCGGGTAGCGCTGCACTGCCAAGGGGAGGGACGATGAGAAAACCGATATTCATCATGACCGCGGTCCTCGCACTGTGCCTGGGCGTCGGCGGCGAAACAGCGTTCGGCGGGGTAGGATCGCTCGCACGGAACAAGGCGTATAGCATGAACGTCATCGCCCATGATATCTGCCCGGCCGGCAGCTTTGTGGATACCAGTCGCCGCACGATCGCCGTCCTCGCGAATTTTACCGACAATCCCGACGGAACTCAGTTTGCGAGCATTGACAAGACCAACAAGATTTTTCTCACACCGAGTACTGACTTCTACGTGGCGGACGGCAATGCTTGTGACGGCGACGGTGCCATCGTCGACCTTCCCTCGGATGTCAGTACGACGTACGAGGTTTACGTGCGCCTCGTCGGACAGCCGAATACCAAGATCGATGTGAGCACGTGTGCGGTCGACACCACCGGCGTGGTCACGGGTACGGCGAACACAGTCCTCTGCTCGACGGACCACTTTGTGAAGACACGTTACACGGGAAAGGGACAGCCGAGCTTCACGAACGCGACCAGTGCATTGCTCTCGATCACCAACCCGCTCCTCGGAACCGTCTGCACCGGTGGAAAGTGCAATCTGTTCGATCCGAGCCTCCAGAACTTCTTCTGGGATTGGACCACGCAAGGCCGGCCCCACGCGCAGCTCTGGTTCATACCGGTTCAGTAACGCAGTCCCTCCCGGGTGTTCGCAGCAGCCTCGGTGGGCCGTCGCTCCTCCAGGCCGGCGCGCCGAGGCTGTCGTCCGAAGCGAGTACGTTTCGTCTAGCAGCGAGCAGCCGGCGACGGAGTGGCGCCGGAGGGTTGCGTTCATTTCGGCATAGCGCTCGGGACGAAGCGCCCGGCCGCCACGAGAGGGCGGTGCGCGGCCGACCATTGCTGGTGGAATCGGGCGCCGGCACAGGGCGGACCGCTCACGTTCTTCCTCGACGACTACGTCTCCGGTCTCACCGCGGGCGCCGTGAAGGAGTCGAGGCCCCGAGGGCGAGGACGGCGGCGGGCCGGTGTCGACGACGGCGGAGTTCGACAACTGGCTCTACGTCACCCAGGAAGGACTGCGCCGTCGCTTTCGTCAGGCAACGCTCGCCTTCGCAGGGTGGGCGCTCCGGCATCGCCGTACACGCCAGGCCGTCGAGCCGCTCGCGCGACTCGTGACGGTTGATCCCTATTGCGAGGACGCGCACGTCCGACTGGTCGTGGCGTACGGCGCGCTGGGCGAGACCGCGCACGCGCGCGCGGCCTATGACCGATACCAGCGGATCGTGCGTCGCGAGCTCGCGGCCGAGCCGAGGCCAGCGCTGGCGGCACAGTTCGAGGACCAGCCTTCGATGCGCGCCACGCTGCCGGACGAATCGCTCGTGCACGTCAAGGATGTCACCCTGCATGTCGTGGACTGGCCCGGGGGCGAGCCGGCGATCCTCGCGATCCACGGCTCTGCGCAGATGGCGCACAGCTTCGGCGCCCTCGCGGAGCGGCTGGCGCCGCATCATCGGTTCATCGGTCTCGATCTGATGGTGGCGGCGATCACTCGCTTCGTGCGTCGGAGTTGGCGATCGCGAAGCCACGACAGCCGATGATGACGGCCGTGTCCGCTTCGCGCAGAGGATCCACTCACCGGCGCTCGCCGGCCGCCCCCCTCACATCACGCCGACCTCGCGCAGGAAGGCCGCCATTACCGCCTGCACCTCCACGCGATGCGTGCGATTCGGGAAGTGGGACCCGCCCGCCACCACGTGCAGCCGCGCGCCGGGGATCGTGTTCGCCACCGCCCGTGACATCGCGACCGTCGGGAAATGATCCTCGGCGCCGGCGATGATCAGCACGGGGCAGCGGATGCGGGCGCAGTCGGCGAGCCAGTCGACGCGCGAGTACGTCTCGTCCAGCAGGGCGAGCAGCGATGCCACGGAGTGGCGACGCAGATTCGCCTTCATGTCCGCATAGCGCTCGGGACGCGCACGTAGTCGCTCGAGGGCGGCCTCGCCCATGCGAAGGCGGATGTTCGCGTCGAAGTACTCGTCGAAGCGCCCGGCGGCCACGAGGGGACGGTGCGCGGCCCACCATCGCCGGTCGGATGCGGGCGCGGCATAGGGCGGGCCGCTCACCGAGATCACCGCCCGCACGCGCTCGGGCGCGTGCACCGCCATCCACAGCGACAGCGCGGCGCCCATGGAGGCGCCGCCCCACACCGCACTCGTCACGCCGAGCGCGTCGCACCAGTGCGCCATATCGTCTGCTTTGCGCGCGTAGATGTAGTCCTCCGGCCGCTCGAACTTCGAGGAGAGGCCGTGGCCGCGGGTGTCCGGGCACAGCGCGCGCACGCGATCTAGAAACGGCTCGAGGTCAGGAAGCATGTAGGAGGAGTCCTCTACAGAGCCGCCGTGGATCCAGATCAGGGGCGGTTGCGCGGGATCGCCGGCCTCACGCCAGTGCAGGCGCACGCCGTTCGGAAGGGCAGTCTCAGGCAGACCGCACGTCCATCACGTTCCCGCGAAACGCGCTCACGTGCGAAGGTACGCGTGGCGGACGATCTCGGACTCGCGCAGCTCCGCCGCCGTGCCCGCCCCCACGATCTCACCCTTCTGGATCAAGAACCCGGTGTGCGCCACCTCGAGCGTCTTGCGCGCGTTCTGCTCCACGAGGAGCACGGTGGTGCCGTCGCGGTTGATGCTCGTGATCATCGCGAAGAGCTGCTCCCCGAGACCGGGCGCGAGGCCGAGCGACGGCTCGTCGAGTAGCAACAGCCGCGGCCGGCTCATGAGGGCGCGTCCCATCGCCAGCATCGCCTGCTCGCCGCCCGACATGGTGGCGGCGGGCTGCGTGCGGCGCTCGGCCAGGCGCGGGAAGAGCGTGAAGACGCGATCGCGGCGAGCGGCGAGGTCGGTCGCCGACCATTCCTGGAACGCGCCCATCCTCAAGTTCTCGTCCACCGTCATGCGCGGGAACACCCGCCGCCCCTCCGGCACCACCGCCATCCCGCGCTGCACGATCTGATGCGGGCGCAGGTGGTCGATGCGCTCGCCCTCGAACACGATGGTGCCCGTCACCGGCGTCACGATCCCCAGCAGCGTGCGGATGAGCGTGGTCTTCCCCGCCCCGTTGGGGCCGAGCAGGCAAGCGATCTGGCCTCGCGCGACCTGCAGAGACACCGAGCGCAAGATCGTGATCGCGCCGTAGCGCGTGGAGACATCGCGCATCTCAAGCATGCGTGCGCTCCTGACCGAGGTACGCCTCCCGCACTTGCGGGTGCGCCACCACCGCCGCGAACGATCCCTCCGCGATCTTGCGCCCGTAATTGAGCGCGATCACGCGCGCGCTCACGCCCTCGATCACGAACATATCGTGCTCGATGATGATGATCGACAGTCCCGGCCGCTCGTCGCGCACGATCTGTAGATCCTTCATCAGCTCGCGGGTCTCCTCCGGGCTCATGCCCGCCGACGGCTCGTCGAGGAGCAGCAAGACCGGGTTCGCCGCCAATGCCCGGCAGATCTCCACGCGGCGGCGATCGATCTGCGGGAGCTGTCCCACCCGCTCCCAGCCGCGCGCGGGCAGGTCGGCATTGAAGAGCCCCAGGAGATGCGTCGCACCCACGATGGCCTCGCGCATCTCCGTCCGTGCGCGCTGGCGCCACACCACGGCCTCGAGCAACCCGGTGCGGCGCGCCGCCACCATCCCGGCCAGCACGTTGTCGAAGACCGACAATTGAAGACACAGCCGGCTCGACTGGAACGTGCGCGCCATTCCGAGCCGCGCGATGAGATGCGGCTCCCGTCCGGCCACGCTCGTCCCGCGGAAGACGATGTCACCGCCGGCGGGGCGATAGAGACCGGTGAGCGCGTTGAAGAGCGTGGTCTTGCCGGAGCCGTTGGGACCGATCAGCCCGACGATCTCACCCGCGTCGACCCGAAGATGGAGCCCGTCGAGCGCGGTAACGCCCACGAAGTGTTTGCTCAGTCCCTCTACCTCCAGCAGGCTCATGTCGCGCGCGCCGCGCGCGGGCGCCATCGCCGCACGAGGGCCATCACGCCGCCCGGCGTCCAGACGGTGAGCCACACGATGATAGCGCCGTACACGACCTGGTCGATGCCCACCCCGCGCCCGCCCCAGGTCGTGCGCGTGATCTCGGACAGTGGGATCAGGGTGAAGGCGCCGATGATGGGGCCCGCGACCGTCCCCAGCCCTCCGAAGACGGGCACCAGGACGATGCGCACGGACAGCATTGGCGACATGACCGAGAACGGGTCGATGTACGTGGTGTACTGCGCGTAGAAGGTGCCGGTGAGACCGGTGACGAAGGCGCTCCCGGCCAGCGCCGCCAGCTTGTAGCGGCGCGGCTCGATCCCCAGGCGGGCGGCGGCCTCCTCGTCCTGGTTGATGGCGCGCAGGTAGACGCCGAGCCGCGAGCGCTCGACCTGCACGATGAGCAGCGTAACGACCACGGCCACC
>DASXSB010000134.1:0-53123 GCA_036506275.1 Candidatus Methylomirabilota bacterium
CATCGTTCGCCGCGCCGCGCAAACGCCGGCTCGACCTCAGCGGCCCGATCCGGCGCCACCGAGAAGAGGAGACCGCCCGACGTCTCCGCCTCGAACAGGAGCCCCGCCAGCGCGTCGGGGATGCCGGCCGCGATGGAGAGACTGCGCCCCAGGACGGCCTCCACATGCCGCCGGTTGCGCTTCATGCCCCCGCTGAACTCGCCGCGTTCGGCGAGCTCGCGCGCCCCGGGCAGAAGCGGGAGCCGCGACACGTCGATGGCGAGACCCGCCCCCGACGCCACCACCATCTCGGCGCCGTGGCCGAGGAGACCAAAGCCCGTGATGTCGGTCGCGCCCCGGGCACCCGTCTCTCGCGCCACCGCGGCGGCAACGCGGTTCAGGCGCAACATGCTGGCGATGGCGCCGGAGAGGACCTCATCGGTGGCGGCACCGCTCTTGCCGCCGGTCGTGATGACGCCGGTGCCGAGGGGCTTGGAGAGGAACACGCGGTCGCCGACGCGAAGCCCACCCTTCACGAGGATGCGGTCGGGGTGGACGCGGCCCGTGACCGCGAGCCCGTATTTCGGCTCGGGATCCACGACCGTGTGTCCCCCCGCCACCGTGCCGCCCGCCTCCGCGACCTTCTCCGCGCCCCCGCGAAAGACCTCGGCGATGATCGCCTTCGGCATCTCGCGTGGAAACCCGGCCACGGCCAGCGCGAACAGCACCTCACCGCCCATCGCGTATACGTCCGACATGGCGTTGGCGGCGGCGACGGCGCCCCACGTGTAGGCGTCGTCGACGACGGGCGGGAAGAAGTCCACCGTCTGCACGATGGCGACGTCGGCAGTGATCCGGTACACGGCGGCGTCGTCGGCACGTCCCAGCCCGACGAGGAGGTCGCCGTGGACAGCCGGATCGACCGGCTTCAGAACGGCCAGCACCTCCTGGAGATCTCCAGGAGCCATCTTCGACGCTCAGCCGGCACAGGAGGCGTAGGAGGTGAGCCGGATCTCCTTGCCCGTCATGATGCTCTTACGACGAGGAGCCGGGCGCCTGGGATTCGACGAAGTGGACGAAGGCCTCCGCGAGCGGCGAGCGAGTGCGATCCCGGTTCGTGACGAGATAGAAGGCGCGCTCCACCACGAGATCCTCGACGCGCACGGCGACGAGGTGCCGGGCGCGGCACTCGTCGACGACGGCGCGGCTAGAGATCAACGCGATCCCGATCCCCGCCCGCACACCCTGCTTCATGGCTTGCGTCGAGCCCATCTCGCCGACGACGCGGAAGGCCGTGAGGCCGAGCCCCGCCCCCCCCGCGGCGCGCTCGAACGCCTCTCGCGTGCCGGAGCCGCGCTCGCGCACGAGCAGCGGCTCCTCGCGCAGCTCCGCGAGCGTGATGCTCCCGCGTCCCGACCAGGGGTGGTCGGGAGCGACCACGACCACCAGCTCGTCCCCCATGATCGCGCGCGCCTCGAACGTGCGCTGGGCGGGGCGAGCGCCAACCATCGCCACCTCCACGCGTCCCCCTTCGAGCATCTCGAGGACGGCGGCGGTGCCGGCGATCACGAGCGAGATGGAGATGTCGGGATACTTTCCTTTGAAGCCGCCGATGAAGGCGGGAAGGATGTACTCGCCCGGGATCGTGCTGCCACCCACCATGAGCTCTCCACTCATGCGCCCCTGGAACTGGTCCATGGCCTGTCGCGCCTCGCGGCCGAGCGCCAGCATCCGACGCGCATAGCCGAGAAGAAGCTGACCGGCACGGGTGGGAGCGGCGCCACGGCCGAGGCGATCGAGGAGGGTGAGGCCGAGCTCGTCCTCGAGGGCACGCACGTGCTCGGAAACGGTGGGCTGGGTCAGGAACAGCGCTTCGGCCGCGCGCGAGAAGCTTCCCAGCTCGGCGACCTTCACGAAGATCTCGAGGCGTCGGAGGTCCATCAGAGCGTCACCGTAGCACGAAAAAGCACGAAGGGCCCGGGAGGGCCCTTCGTGGGTCAGACCGTGCGGAAAAACGTTAGTGGCAGGAGCACCCGCCGCCGCAACATCCACCGCCACCGCCGGCACGGAGGGTGGAGGCCACGGGTCCGGAGTCGCTCTTGAGACCGAACACGGACAGCTTGCGCGTCACCTGACCGCTCGTGCACGCGGGGCAGCTCACGGCGGTGCTGGCGGCATGAACGTATTTCTCGAAATCCTGCCCGCACCCGCGGCAGCGGTACTCGTAGATCGGCATGGCCTGTGGCTTACTCGCCGCCCCGCTGCACGTAGCTCTTCACGAACTCTTCGGCATTCTCCTCGAGGATGTCGTCGATCTCATCGAGGAGCTTGTCGATGTCCTCCTTGATCTTTTTGCCCTTCTTGGCCAGCTCGGGGCTGCCGGCGGCGCCGTCGCCGCCGCCTTCGGAAGGCTTGGTTGGTCTCGTTTCCTTCTTCTTCTGCTCTGCCATTTTGCCCTCCATCGGGCATTGCCCCGTCGAGCCCGGACGATCATCCGGAGAGATCGCCGTCGTCGGCTACCCGCATTCTAACTGATGGTCAGGACCCCGCAACGTTTTCCGGAAGTGCTTGCTCAGCGTGAGCGTCTGGTGCTGGTACGAAGAGCCGAGACCGGCGCCGTACACGTGCGCGGGTCGGCTCAGCAGCCGCTCGAACCACACCTTGAACGACGTCTGTCCGTCGTACACCATGAACGGCACCTCGCGCGCTCGTACTTCCATAACCACCTTCGTGCCGAGCAGGCTCCCGTCGCCGAATCCGAAGCCGGGATCGAAGAACCCGGCGTAGTGCGTGCGGATCTCCCCTGCCCCCGCGTCGTACACGACCATCTCCGCCGCGTAGTCGGCCGGGACGCGGATCCGCTCCTTGGAGGCGAGGATGTAGAAGCGATCGGCCTCGAGGATGAACGAATCGCGGTTCGGCCGCTTGATCGGCTCCCAGAACTCGTCCGGGTTGTAGTGACCGACGCGCCCGAGGTCGATCACGGGAGGATTGGGATGGGCGCGATAGCCGATGATCCCGTCCGTGGTGCGTCCGGAGAGATCGATCCCCATGCAGAGGCCGTCGTGGAAGGTCACCGCCCGCACGGGCAACGGTCGATCGTCGTCGTCGTAGAGCAGCGGGCTCGCGCGGTAGAGCTCCTCCAGCCCTCGATCGGACAGCGCGGGGGCGCCCGTGAGCAGCCGGAGCTGGTTCAGGGACGCGCCCGCCTGCACGCGGATGGGGAAGGACTGTGGCGACACCTCCAGGTAGAGCGGCCCCGTGTACCCGGGGCGGATCTCGTCGAAGCGCGCGCTCCGATCGGTGATGACGCGGGTGAAGATGTCGAGACGTCCGGTGGTGCTCTTGGGATTGCATCGTCCGCGCACGTGGGACGGCAGCGCGAGCGCTTCCACGAGCGGCACCAGGTACACCGAATGCCGCTGGAGGGTGGCCCCGTGGGCGAGCGACAGCTCGTCGATCACGAGATCGACGTCGGTGAGGTCGGTCTGGCGCAGGCGCGTGGCCACCTCCTCGCGGAAGGGCAGGAAGCTCGCGCGCAGCTGGTACGCGACGGCGCCGAGCCGGAGGTCGAGGCTGGCCGGTTGGTACTGCGCGTCCGCGATGGCGACGGTCGCCCTGATCCATCCCTGGCGCGTGGCCTCACGCAGCTCCTGATACGAGAAGACGCCGCTCGCCCGCGCGCTCATCGCCCTTGCTTAGCGCGGCGACCGCGGATCCGTCAAGGCGACGGCCGGGAGGCGCGCCAGAAACAGGCGGCGCCGAGGATGCTGAAGACAACGGCGGACAGGAACGCGAGCCGGTACGACCCCGTGACGTCGTGGACGACGCCGCCGAACCAGGGCGCGATGGCGGCGCCCACGCCGTTCCCGAGATTCAGGACACCGTAGATCAGACCGAAGCGCCGCCCCCCGAAGTGCTCGGTGGCCATGGCGGTGATGATGGGACCGCGCGCGCCGAATCCGAGCCCGAACAGCAGCGCGTATCCCCACAGCCACGCCACCTGCGCCGACGTCTCCAGCGCCAGGAGCGCGCACGCGCCACCCGCCGTGCACGCGAACGACACGCTGGCGGCGAGCGCGGGTCCGATGCGGTCCGCGAGCACCCCGAACACGATGCGGCCCCCGGTGGACATGAGGCCCATCACGCCGAAGATCGACGCCACGAGGAGCCGGTCGAATCCGAGATCGACGGCGAACGCCACCTGGTGGGTGAAGACCGTGAACACCGCCAGCGGGGTGAAGAAGTACGCGAGCCAGAGGGCCCAGAAGCGCGCGTCCCGCACGGCGTCGCCGACGCCCACGTCCGCGCGCGCGGCCGCCGTCCCGTCATCGAGCGCGCGGCCGAGCGAGCCGTCACGAGGCGTGCGCGCATCGGCATCGCGCGGCGCCGCCACCGGCCTCGGATCACGCGTGCCGGTCCACGCGATGGGCAGCAACAGCGTGATGGTTCCCGCGCCGAGCCAGGCGCTGGCGGCGCGCCAACCCGCGCGTGCGATGAGCCATTGCGCGAGAGGGCCGATCACGAACACGCCCATCCCCATGCCGGAGAACGCGATCCCGACCATGCGCGCGCGACCCTTCGCGAACCAGTGCGAGAGCAACACCCCCATCGGTACCCAGCCGAGCGCCACGAGGCCGACGGCGCCGATGACGCCCGTGTAGAGGTAGAGCTGCCAGGGGGCGGAGATCGTGCTCGCGAGAAGTGAAGCCGCTCCCAGCACGAGGACGCCGCCGACGATCACGCGACGGGCGCCCACGCGATCGACGAGCACGCCCGTCACGGGGGCGAGCACGCCCTGCACCACCGCCGACACCGAGAAGGCGCCCGCCGTGAGACCGCGCGACCATCCGAACTCCTCGAGGAGAGGAACGAGGAAGATCGAGAAGGAGAAATAGACGCCGTAGGCGACGGCGAGGATGAGCCACACGGCCGCCACCGTGGCCCCGCCCCGCGCGCGCATGGGTGTCCGGCGCGCCTACGACTCGTCGGTACGACTGACGGCGCCGCTGGTATCGAGCGGGAGCTCGCGCGCGCGGCCGCCGACCCTGGCATCGTGCAGCGCACGTTCCATGGCGCGGGCGATGCCAGGCGCGCCGTCCGTCGCCACCGCCAGGATCGCGGGGCCGGCGCCGCTCAGCACACAGCCGAGCGCGCCCGCCGCGCGCGCGGCCGCCATGACGTCGGCCATCCACGGGAACAGTCGCGCCCGGTAGGGTTGATGGAGCCGATCTTCGAGCGCGATCGGCAGCACGTCGGCGCGGTTCGCGTGGAGGGCGGCCAGCAGCAGCGCCACGCGTTGCACGTTGAAGACGGCGTCCTCGCGCTTGACGGTGGCGGGGAGCACCGCGCGCGCCTCCGCGGTCGCGCTCGTCACGTCCGGGATCAGCACCACCCAGCGGAGCGCCGGCAGCGCGGGCAGCAGCACCGCACACGCGCCGTCGGGCCCGACCGCAGACACGGTGAGACCGCCGAGAAGCGCGGCGGCGACGTTGTCGGGATGGCCTTCCGCGCGCGCGGCGAGCGTCAAGAGGGCCGGTGTCGAGAGGGGCGCCCCGAGAAGCGCGTTGCCGGCGACGAGACCGCTCACCCACGCCGCCGCGCTGGAGCCGAGGCCTCGCGCTCCCGGAATCCGGTTCGTGCAGCGAAGCGTGCAGCCCTTGAACGGCCGCCCCGCCGCCTCGTAGGCGAGCCGCACCCCGCGCGCGACCACGTTCTTCCCATTGGTGGCGAAGCGACCCGCGCCCTCGCCCTCGATCGCCACCGTGACCCCGTCGCCCTCCGCGGCCGTGACCTCGTTGTAGAGCCCGAGCGCGAGGCCGAGAGAATCGAAGCCGGGACCGAGATTCGCGGAGGTGGCGGGAACACGCACGTGGACTCTCATCGGAGAGATCTTCGGAGGGGGCCTCGGTGGCCCCCTCCGAGGCCTCCCCCAGATGAGGATTGCGCCGGCGGAGCCGGCGCTCGGACATCCGGCACACGCGGAACCACAACCCCTCGGACAAAGAGCGGCGGAAGTATCACAGCCGACGCTGAATCCACTCGGGCGTCAGCGCGGCCGCCCACGAGTTCAGCGTGACGTAGTATCCGGTGAAGACGAGGACACCGACCACGACGAGGATGACGCCGGCGGTGCGCTCGACGATCGGAATGAACGGACGGAAGCGCTTGAAGAAGCGCAAGAAGGCGCCAAGGGCGAGGGCGGACAGCAGGAACGGCACCCCGAGGCCGGCGGAGTACGCGAAGAGCAATCCCACGCCGCGCTGCACGGTCTCCGCCGTCCCCGCCAGCGACAGGATCGCGCCGAGAATGGGGCCCACGCACGGGGTCCAGCCGATGGCGAACGTCACGCCCACCGCGAACGAGCCCACGTACCCGGCCGGCTTCTCACGGAGCTGCCACTGCTGCGTGCGCCCGAAAATGCCCACGCGCAACACGCCCGCGATGTAGAGCCCGAAGATCACGATCAGGATGCCGCCCACGCGACGGATCCACTCGCGATAGTCGAGGAGCGCCTGGCCGACCGCGCTGAAGGAGGCGCCGAGCGCCACGAAGACCAGCGAGAACCCGAGAATGAACGCGAGCGAGTTCAGGAGGACGCGCCGCCGCGCATCCCCTCCGAGCTCTTGCGAGAGATCGGCCACCGACATTCCGGTGATGAACGAGAGATACGACGGAAAGAGCGGGAGCACGCACGGCGAGAGGAAGGAGAAGAGGCCGGCCGTGAACGCGACCACGACGCTGAGCGAGCCGCCCATCAGCGGTTGACCAGGCCCTCGACCAGCGAGTGCGCGGCGTCGGTGTCCCAGGCGCGAGGGCCGAGCGCGAGCGCGACCAGCTCACCGTTCTTGTCCACGATGAAGCTCGACGGCAACGCGCGCACGCCGTACGCGTTTGCCACCTCGAGCTGCGGATCGAGCGCGATCGCGAACGTGAGCTTCTGCTCCTTGACGAAGGCGGGCACGCTCTTGGCGTTGGTGTCGGCGGCCACCGCCACCATCACGAAGCCGGTGTCCCGGTGCTGCTGATAGAGGCGCTCCATGGACGGCATCTCCTCGCGACAGGGCGGGCACCACGTCGCCCAGAAGTTGATGAAGACCACGCGCCCGCGCTGATCGCGGAGACGGAAGCGGGTGCCGTCCGGGGTGGCGAGCGTGAAGTCCTCGGCGATCTTCGCGCGCGCGGGACGGATGAGGTCGAGGTCCTTCACGGCGTCCGCGATGCTGAGCGTGCGTCCCCCGCGTCCCTTCGCCGGCGCGGGGCCTCCCGACGGCGCCGCCGGAGGCGGATTTCCCGCGGGCGCGGCGGGGGCGACATTTCCCGTCGGCGCCGCCGAGGGCGCGGCGGGCTCGTGCGCGCCCGCGGTGAGCCACGCCCCGGCCGCGAGCGCCACCAGCGACAGCGCCCCCACCGTCACCCGCGCGCGCGTCGTCACGTGACGTCTCATCTCGCGCAGTATACCGCCCGCCTCCGCGCGGCTCGCACCGTCTCCCGGCTTTACGCTCGGTATTCCCGGCCCTATAGTTAGGCACCCATGAGCCTCACCATCGTCGCCGACGATCTCACCGGCGCCTGCGACTCGGGAACGCTCTTCGCGGGCGGAGCGCCGGTGCCGTTGACGGTGTGGCCGCAGTCCCCGCCGCCGGCGGCGGTTCGGGTCATCGACACCGAAACGCGATCGCGGATGCCGGACGAGGCCGCCCGCTTGGTGCGCGCGGCGGCGACGGCGGTTCCGGGAACGCGATATTTCAAGAAGATCGATTCCACGCTGCGCGGTCGCATCGGCGCCGAGGTGGACGCGCTCATGGATACGATCGGGGCGCCGGGCGCGCTCGTCTGTCCCGCCTTCCCCGCCCACGGACGCGTGGTGCTCGATCGCCTCCTGCTCGTGGACGGTCTCGCCGTGGCCGACACCGCGCTCGCCGCCGACCCCGATTTTCCGGATCCGCCCGCGCGCGGCGGAACCTCCGGCTCCAGCGTGGTGGAGCTGCTGCGCGGCCAGATCGATCGACCGCTGGCGTGGGTGCCCATCGATCAGGTGCGCGACTCCGCCGATCAGCTCGCCGCTCGCCTCCGGCGGCTGCGCGGCACCGTCGTCATCGCCGACGCCGAGACGGAGGCGGATCTCGACGCCCTCGTCGAGGCCGCCCTCGCCCTCGATCCCGCGCCGCTTCTCGTGGGCTCGGCCGGGCTCGCGCGCGCGCTCGCGGAGCGTCTCGGTTTCCTCGCGGAGCCGGTGGCGCTGCCTCCGGGACGGCGCTGGCTGATCGTAGCGGGGAGCCGCCATCCCGCCACGCGGCGGCAGGTCGAGTCCGCGCGCAACGCGGGATTGCACGTCCTCGTCACGCCGGAGACGGACGTCCGCGGGCGCACGCGCGCGGCCACGCGTCTGGCCGCGGAGACGAAGCGCGTGCTGGACCGCGAAGGCGCCGACGTCGTCGCCATCACGGGCGGGGAAACGACGCTCGCCCTCTACCAGGCGCTCGGCGCCACGCGCATCGACCTCATCGGCGCTCCCGCGCCCGGTCTCGCCTACGGGTACCTCCGCGCGCCCGCGTATCCGGAGCTTCCGCTCCTCACCAAAGCGGGCGGGTTCGGGACACCCGAGCTGTTCGTCTCGCTCGCAAAGGAGGTCCTCGCGTGAGCGTGAGCATCCCCGTCCTCGGCGTGACCATGGGGGATCCCGCCGGCGTCGGTCCCGAGATCGTGGCGCGCGCGGCGGCGATGCCGGCGGTGGCGCGCGTCGCGCGACTGGTCGTGATCGGGAGCGCCGCCGCCATGCGAGAGGCGGTGGCGCTGACGGGTGTCCCGCTCGCCGTGCGCGCGATCGAGAGCGTCGGAGACGCGGCCGCCGCGAACGGGAGCCTCGACTGCCTCGATCTCGGCAACGTGGACATGGCGACGCTGCCCCGCGGCGAGGTGAGCGCGGCCGCCGGCCGCGCCGCCTACGAGTACATCGAGCGCGCGGTCGCGCTTGCCCGCGCGGGCACCATCGATGCCATCGTCACCGCTCCCGTGAACAAGGAAGCGCTGGCGGCGGCCGGCGTGCCCCACTCCGGCCACACCGAGATCCTCGCCAGCCTCTCCAACACGCGCGACTTCGCCATGCTCCTCATGGGCGAGGAGCTCAAGGTCATCCACGTGACCACCCACGTGGCACTGCGCCGCGTGCCGGACCTCGTCACCCGCGATCGCGTGCTCCGCACCATTCGGCTCGCGCAGCAGGCGCTCGCGAGTCTCGGGCAGCCCCGCGGCCGCATCGCGGTGGCGGGGCTGAACCCGCACGCGGGCGAGGACGGGCTCTTCGGCGACGAGGAGAAAACCGCGATCGGGCCCGCCATCGAAGCGGCGCGCGGCGAGGGCATGGACGTGGTGGGACCGCTGCCGGCCGACACGCTGTTCTCGCGCGCGCGTGGCGGCGAGTTCGACATCGTGGTCGCGATGTATCACGACCAGGGTCACGTGCCCGTGAAGACGCTCGGTTTCACCTACGACGAGAACACCAAGACCTGGACCGGCCTCTCCGGCGTGAACGTCACCGTCGGGCTGCCATTCCTCCGCGTCTCCGTCGATCACGGCACCGCCTTCGATCGCGCCTGGAAAGGCATCGCCAATGCCGCGAGCATGGTGGAAGCGATCGAGGTCGCGGCGCGCATGGTGTCACGCTGACAGCGACCGTTCACGCAGGGAGGCGTTCTCTCATGGACGAATACGGAATTCGCGAGCTCGTCAACGAGGTCCACCGCGGCCGGCTCTCCCGCCGTCGGTTCGTGGGCATCATGGTCGGCTTCGGGCTCACCGCCCCCATGGCGGCCACCCTTCTCGGCCCCTCCGCCGCGCGCGCACAACGGCGGGCGGCCTTCGCGCCCACCAAGCGCGGCGGCGGCGGGCGTCTGAAGCTCCTGTGGTGGCAGGCGCCCACCGGGCTGAACGCGCACTTCGCCACCGGCACCAAGGACGAGGACGCCGCGCGACCCGCCTACGAGCCGCTGTGCGCGTTCGATCCCGACGGCGTGTTCATCCCGATCCTCGCCGCCGAAGTCCCCACGCTCCAGAACGGCGGTCTCAGCCGCGACGGCAAGACCGTGACGTGGCGGTTGAAGAAGAACGTCCAGTGGCATGACGGCACCCCGTTCACCGCCGACGACGTCATCTTCACGTGGGAGTTCGCGGCCGATCCCGCCACCGCCGCCGTGACCGTGACCGCGTATCGCGACATCGACCGCATCGATCGGATCGACGACCACACCGTGAAGGTCGTCTTCAAGGAGCCGCGCGCCTTCTGGTACGACGCGTTCTTCGGAGTGCGCGGCTACATCTTGCCCAAGCACATCCTCGGCGCGTACAAGGGCGCCAATTCACGCAACGCGCCGCCCAAGTTCATCGGCACCGGTCCCTATCGGGTGGTGGACTTCAAGCCGGGCGACTCCGTCCGCTACGAGCTCAATCCCAACTACCACATCGCCAACCGGCCTTTCTTCGACATCGTGGAGCTGAAGGGCGGCGGCGACGCGCCGTCGGCGGCGCGGGCCGTCTTGCAGACGGGCGAGTACGACTTCGCGTGGAACATGCAGGTCGAGTGGGACGTGCTGAAGCGGCTCGAGCAGGGCGGCAAGGGCACGCTCGTCAACGTTCCCACCGGCAACATCGAGCACATCCAGCTCAACCAGTCGGACCCGTGGACGGAGGTCGACGGCGAGCGCGGGAGCGTGAAGAGCAAGCACCCGCTCTTCCAGGATGCGAAGGTGCGGGCGGCCTTTGCGCTGCTCATCGACCGCGCCAGCGTGGGCGAGGAGCTCTACGGGGAGACGGGCAAGGTCACCGGCAACTTCATCAACGCGCCGTCGCGTTTCCTGTCGAAGAACACGCGGTGGGAGTTCAGCATCGACAAGGCCAACCGCCTTCTCGACGAAGCCGGCTACAAGCGTGGCGGGGACGGCGTCCGCCTCGGCAAGGACGGCAAGCGCATCAAGCTCGTCTATCAGACGTCGGTGAACTCGCTGCGCCAGAAGAACCAGCAGATCGTGAAGCAGGCGTTCGCCAAGGCCGGCATCGACCTCGAGCTGAAATCCGTGACGGCCTCCGTCTTCTTCTCCTCCGATCCCGCCAATCCCGACACCTACTCGCACTTCTACGCCGATCTCCAGATGTTCAACACCACCATGACGTCGCCGGACCCCCAGTTCTTCATGAACCAGTTCGTCTCCACGGAAGCGGCGCAGCGCGCGAACAAGTGGGCGGGACGGAATCCCACGCGTTTTCGCAACGAGGAGTACGACCGGCTCTGGAACAGCTCCGACAAGGAGTTCGATCCCGCCAAGCGGGCGGCCATGTTCATCCGCATGAACGACATCGTGGTCGAGCAGGTGGTCGTGATCCCGGAGATCTGGCGCAACCGGACCTACGCCGTAGGCGCCCGGCTCCGCGACGTGGAGCCGTCGGGCTGGGACTCCACGCTCTGGCAACTCGCCTACTGGAATCGCGAGGCCTGAGGGCGGGCGCGGTCGCGCGCACCGATGTCGCGCTACCTCGTCCGCCGGCTGCTCATCGCGGTGCCCGCGCTGCTCGGGATCAGCGTGGTGCTGTTCGGCGTCCTCGCCCTCGCGCCAGGCGATCCGTTCTCCGAGCTGGCCACCAACGCGAACGTCCCGCCCGACGTGGCGCAGCACCTGCGCGCCACGCTCGGCCTGGACGATCCCCTCCCCCTCCGTTACGTCCGCTGGCTCGTCGCGATGGCGCGCGGCGACTGGGGCTACTCCTTCCAGAGCCGCGTCCACGTGGACGAGCTGATTCTCCAGCGCCTGCCCACGAGCCTGTTCGTCATCGGCACCGCCTACGTGGTGGCGCTCGCGGTCGCGCTCCCGGTGGGGATCCTGTCCGCGCTCCGGCCCTACTCGATCTTCGACCAGGTCGCCACCACGCTCGCCTTCGTCGGCTTCTCGCTGCCCACGTTCTTCACGGGCCTGCTGCTGATCCTCGTCTTCAGCATTCGCCTGGACTGGCTGCCGTTCATCTACCGCGCCGACCTCGACGCCACCGGCGTCCGCTGGCTCGTCGAGCAGGCGCGGCAGTCCGTGATGCCGATCGCGGTGCTCGGACTCTTCCAGGGCGCCGTCCTCACGCGCTTCGTGCGCGCGTCCGTGCTCGACGTGGTGCGTCTCGATTACGTGAACACCGCGCGCGCCAAGGGCCTCTCCGAGCGCCGCGTCGTCGCCAAGCACGTCGTCCGCAACGCATTGATCCCGGTGGTGACGGTCATCGCGCTCCAGGTGCCGACGATCTTCACGGGCGCGGTGGTGACGGAGCAGATCTTCCGCGTGCCCGGCATCGGCTCCTTGCTCATCTCCGCCGTCCTCGCGTCCGACACGCCGGTGGTGCTCGCCATCACGTTCGTCTACGCGGTGCTGGTGGTGCTCTTCAACCTGATCGCCGACCTTCTCTACGGCTGGCTCGACCCCCGTATCACCTATGCGTGACGGCGGCGCCGTCCTCCCCGTCGTCGCCGACGTCGTCGCCGATCCGTCGACGGCCGCGCGCGCGGGAAGCCTCGCCCACGAAGCGTGGTTCCGATTCCGGCGGCACCGCCTCGCCTTCCTCGGCTTCGTCGTCGCCACCACCATGGCGGCCGTGGTCATCGCGGGCCCGCTCGTCTACCGCACGCCCATGGACGCGCTCGACTTCAAGGCCAAGCTCCAGGCTCCGAGCCGCGCCCATCCCTTCGGGACCGATGACCTCGGCCAGGATCTCCTCGCCCGCTTGCTGTACGGCGGCCGCATCTCGCTCGCGGTGGGCGTGAGCGCCATGCTGATCGCGCTCACGGTGGGCGTGATCATGGGCGCCGCCGCCGGCTACGCGGGGGGCGTCGTCGATCACGTCCTCATGCGCGTGACCGATCTCTTCCTCTCCTTGCCGCAGCTCCCGCTCCTCCTGCTCGTCATCTATCTCTTCCGCGACTACGCACGGGCGCTGCTGGGACCGGAAGCGGGCATCTTCGTGCTCATCGTGACCGTGATCGGCGGCCTGCGCTGGATGCCGGTGGCGCGCATCGTGCGCGCGCAGTTCCTGACGTTGCGGGAGCAAGACTTCGTGCACGCCGCGCGCGCGCTGGGAGCGGCCCCCGGCCGCCAGATCGTGCGCCACATCCTTCCCAACGCCCTCGGGCCGGTAGTGGTGGCGGCGTCGCTCGACGTGGCGGCCGCGATCCTCGCGGAGTCGACGCTGTCCTTCCTCGGTCTCGGCTTCCCTCCCGACATCCCGACGTGGGGGCGGATCCTCTTCGACGCCAAGGACAGCCTCGACCACGCGCCACACTGGGCGCTCTTCCCGGGCACCGCCATCTTTCTCACCGTGCTCTCCATCAACTACGTCGGCGACGGCCTCCGCGACGCGCTCGATCCCCGCCGGGTCATCGGGCGATGAGCGACCCGGCGCGGAAGCCACGAGCCATCAATCAGGAGACATCGCATGGACAAGGTCGCGCTCGTGATCATCGACGTCCAGCAGGAATACTTCGCGCCCGGGGGCCGCTTGCCGCTGCCGCAGGGGCCCGACGCCGTGAAGCAGATCGTGCGCACGCTCGACTGGGCGCGTGATCGCCGGGTGCCGGTCTTTCATATCGTGCACGAGAGCCGGCGCCCCCAGGCCGCGATCTTCGCGCCCGGCTCACCGGGGCTCGCGATGCATCCCGACGTGAAGCCCGCCGCCGGCGAGCCCATCATCCAGAAGCATCTGCCGGGCGCGTTCACGGGGACGTCGCTGGAGGACGAGCTGAAGAAACGCGGCGTCGAGCAGGTCGTGGTCGCCGGGTTCATGACCCAGATGTGCGTGGACACGACGACGCGGCAGGCCGCTCACCTCGGCTACAAGGTCACCGTCCTCTCCGACGCCACCGCGGCCATGGACGTGAAGGACCCGGACGGCCGCGTCATCCCCGCCGACGCCGTCCATCGCACGCATCTCGGGAGCCTCAACGGCTTCCTCGCCGAGATCAAGCGCGCGGCCGATCTCGCGTGAGCCCGCGACCGGCGCCGCGACGTAGCGTGGCGAGCTAGACGCGCGACGGCGCCGCCGCCCGTGTCGTCCACTGATGGTCGGGGCGACGGGCCACGCGCGCGGTGAGGAGCGCGGCGGCGCGGTCACCGTCGCCGGCGCGGAAACACGCTTCGAGCAGCGTGTCGTGGAAGACGTCGCGCTGGGCGCGGCTCCCGCCGAGCTGGATGATGCGCGGCGTGAGGGGCTCGATGCGGGCGATCGCGCGCGTATAATCCCCGCCCGCGAACGCGTGCATGCCCTCGATGAGCGGGATGGCGACGTCGCCCGTGAGCCCGCTCGCGTCCTTCGCCGCCTTCGCCCGCATGAGGTCGAGATGGCGCTCGGCGATGCCCCACTCTCCGCCCGCCGCCAGCGCCATCGCCATGTGGACGGCGTGGAACAAGAGCCCATGACGCTCCAGGCGACGGCTCGCGATGGCCGTGAACGGACGCCAGCGGTCGCCGGGCGGACGCCCGGCCAGCTCGAAGCGCCACAGGAGCGAGATGGAATCGTGGAGCTCGCCGGGCACGGCGGAGGGTGCGCGCTCAAACACCGCGCGCAGGAGCGCGGCCGCGCGATCGTAATTCCCGCCGCTCCAGTGCATCAGTGCGAGGTGCCAGAGGAGGTGATTACGGAACCACCCGAGGTGGCGGCAGGGATGGATGGCGGGCGGGACACGCGTGACGCCCTCCGCGGCGGCGCCCATGTCGTAGAGCGCGTGGGCGAGGGCGTGCACCGCCCACGCGTCCCGAGCATTGTCGGCGAGCGCGCCCTCCGCCGTGCGGACGGCCTCCGGGAACCGCCCGCCCTCACCGAGCGCGAACGCGTGCAGTCCCCGCAAGAAGCCGCTGCCGTCGTCGGCGGTGACGAGCGCCTCCGTGAGCTCCAGCATCTCCGGGAAGCGGCCTTGCCAGAAGTAGAGGTAGTAGAGCCGTTGCACGATGATGAGATCGCCCGGATAGGCAGCGATGTGGGCCCGCATGCGGCGCTCGGCGTCGACGGCGGCGCCGCGCACGAAGAGGACGAGGGCGTCCACGTGACCGCGTTCCCGCTCGGTGAGTGCCGTGACCGCGCGCGCCCGGTCGGCGGCGGCGCCGGCGTCGGCGAATCGCTCTTCCAGGAAGTAGCAGACGGCGGCGCCCGCGTGGGCGAGCGCGAGGCCGGGATCGGCGGCGACGGCCTTCTCGAACATGGCGGTGGTGGCACCGTCCCACGACAGCAGCCCGCGCACGGCGGTGTCGTAGGCGGCGAGCGCCTCCGGCGACGACGTGGTGACCGACAGACCGAGGGCGTCGCGCGCCACGCCGGTCACGACCGAGCTCGCGGCACGGAGGCGGGTGCGGCCGCGTTCGCCGCGAAGCAGGCGGCGAGGAAATCGAGCGCCGTGCGCTCGGCCCAGGACCGCGCGCGCCAGGGCCAGCGACCTTCCACGAACCCGACGTGACCGCCGGCGTCGGTGAACCGCGCGCTCACGAGCGGCGGAAGCCGACGCGGATCGGGAAGCGATGCCACCGGCACGAAGGGATCGTCGCGCGCGTTCAGCAGCAGGGTGGGAACGCGGATACCTGCCACGTATGGTCCGCTGCTCGAGCGTACCCAGTAATCCATCGCGTCCGCGAAGCCGCCGAGAGGGGCGGTGACGACGCGGTCGTACTCGGCGAACGTGCGGGCGCGGCAGGCGGCGGCGACGTCGACGAACCCCGGGTGCTGGCGCGCCTTCTCGCGCACCTTGCGGCGCAGCGTCCGCATGAAGTTCGCCGTGTACACGCGGCGGCGGAATCCGCGGTCGAGCACGCGCGCGCAGGCGGCGAGGTCGAACGGCACCGAGATCCCCACCGCGCCCGCCAGCTCCGCGGGGGCGTCGGCGCCGCGCTCGCCGAGCCACTTCAGCAGCACGTTGCCGCCCAGTGACACGCCCACCGCGCCCAGGCGCACATCCGGCTCGCGCGCGACGAGCAGCCGCACGACGTGGTCGAGGTCACCGGTTTCCCCGGAGTGATAGAAGCGCGGGAGACGGTTGAGTTCGCCGCTGCACGAGCGGAAGTTGAGGGCGACCGCGCGCCACCCGCGCGCGCCCGCGTCGGCCAGCATGCCGGTGGCGTAGTGGGAGAGCGCGGAGCCCTCGAGACCATGGAGCACGAGGACGAGCGGGGCGCCCGGCGCCGACGCGGCGCCGACCCAGTCGAGATCGACGAAGTCGCCGTCGGGCGTGGCCACGCGCTCGCGTGCGAGAGGCACGCGAGGACGGCGGAAGAGCGGGCCCCACACCGTCTGCGCGTGCGGGTTCCGGCACCACCAGGCGGGGCGGAAGTCGGCGGCGACCGCGGGCGTCGCCGCCGATCCGTCGTGAACGGCCGAAACCGCCGTTACGGCTGACCCTGCAGGAGCAGCTTCACCACTTCGGGAGCGATCTCACGCGCGCGCTGGTCGAGCTGCGTCTCCGTGAGATTGGCGATCGGGTGCGGCATGACCAGGAACTTGTAGTACGGCAGCCCCCACTGCTCGGCCATGGCCCGGCCGGTGACCTCGAACACGTCGGTCACGATCGACGCCGAGGGGATCTTCGCCTTCTCGAACAGGATTCCGTCGAGCACACTGCCCGACGAGCACGACCCTCAATCACCGACGCCGGCGACCATGACGTCGCACGTGCGCGTCAGCTCGTCGATGACCTCCTGGTGGGCGGGCACGCTCGAATTGTGCTTCCGCCACATCCGCACCTCGGCCGCCCCGTACTCGGTCGTGAGGATCTCGCCGATCTTCTGGAGCAGGCGGTCGGAATTGACCTTCGTGTTTTCGACGAGTCCCACCCGCAGGCCGGCCAGCGCGGGGGGACGGGGCGCGAACGCAATCGTCTGCGTCGCCGCCTCCGTGGTGGGGTCGAGGATCTCCATCATCGCGTTCCCTCCTGTCGTCCAATGACCTTCGTGACGCTTTGCGAGGAGCGCTTGCTGCCCCAGCCCGGAATGAAGGCGGAGAACGCGCCCGCGCGTCCTCCCGCCGCCACCACCAGGAGATCGTCGGGCGTCTCCACGAGCGGGCGCAGCGCGCTCTCGTCGCCCGGCTTCACGTCTCCCGACATCCGTTGCGTCTTCTTGAGATGGGCATGCGTACTCTTCGTATTCTCGAACAGGAAACGGCGGATGCGGGGCTTGTCCCAGCCGTCGTTGGCGATCGTCCGCATGTGCTCGCCGGCGAGGATCACCACGTACTGCGGCTGTCCCATCACGTTGCCGGAGATGCGCATGGCGTCGGCCATGGTGGTGAGGACGCCCTCCGCCGTGTTGGAGAGCTGGTTGTAGACCTGGTGCGGCGCCTCCGCCGCCAGCACCGTCACCGCGCTCTGCTCGGGCTGGTAGCCGCGCTCGACGTGGAGCGGCGTCCACGGGCTCTCGACCTCGTTCTCGGCGATCACGTACGAAAGCTTTCCGGGATGACCGAGCGTCCCGCGATCGAGCGTGCCCGGCCGGGAGCCGCACACGTTGCGCATGACGAGGCGGACGGCGCGGCCGATGGTCGCGTTCGCGCGCCAGCCGGGGCCGAACAGGTTGTCGCCGGCGTTCACGTCCAGCTCGCGCGCGATGGGGCCGTTGATGATCATGAGCACGCCGGCGCCGGCGGTGGAGGTGCCGGGGCCGTGATAGCTCCACAGCGGGTCGCCGATGGCTTGCACGGCGGCCACCACCACCGGCATGTACTCGGGGCGACATCCCGCCATCACTGCGTTGATGGCCACCTTCTCGGCCGTGATCGACACCGCCCGGTGCGTGATGAACGCGACCTGCTGCCCGGGATCGAGGCGGGCGGCCTCGAGCATCGCCCGCACGAGCGGCTCCGTGGGCGGGATGACGGGAAGGCCGTCCGTCCAGCCCCGCTCGAAGCACAGCTCGATGGCGCTGCTGACGTCTTCGGCCTTGTGACGCTGAGAGACGAGGGCGGGCATGAGGGCCTCCTCCGGGCGCGTGCGGGGCGCCCGGGCCAGTGAGTTCGTCGGAAACGCTATCACCCCCGTCGGGCGGGGTGCAAGCGACCGCCTTGATCGATGGCGGCGCTCGCCCTATCCTGATCAGACACTTCGGAAGCGACAGGCGGTGGGGAGGACGCGGCGATGCAGTGCGGCCGGTGTCGAGGGGAAGCCGACCCCGCCCTCAAAACGTGCGCCGCCTGCGGAGCTCCCCTCGCGCCCCCGTGTCCGTCGTGCGGCGGCGCCGTCGCCCCCGCCGACCGCTTCTGCGCCGCGTGCGGCACCGCGCTCACCGGCACCGCCACCGCCCGCCGCGCGCTCCCCGAACATCTCGCGCGCAAGATCCTCACCACCCGCGAGGCCCTCGCGGGCGAGCGCAAGCAGGTCACCGTTCTCTTCGCCGACATCACCGACTCCCTCACGCTCCTGGTCGATCGCGATCCCGAGGACGCCCGCACGTTTCTCGACGCCGTCCTCAAGCGGATGATGGAGGCGGTGCACCGCTTCGAGGGCACCGTGAACCAGGTGATGGGCGACGGCATCATGGCGCTCTTCGGGGCGCCGCTCGCCCACGAAGACCACGCCGTGCGCGCGTGCTATGCCGCGCTGCGGATGCATCACACGGTGGGACGTTACGCGCAGGAGCTCGCCGGCGACGACGGACCCGCCCTCCGCATTCGCGTCGGCCTCAACTCCGGCGAGGTGGTGGTGCGGTCGATCGACAACGATCTGCACATCGACTACTCCGCGGTGGGCCAGACCACGCACCTCGCCGCCCGCATGGAGCAGCTCGCGCGCCCGGGGACCACGCTCATCACGGAAGCCACGCGCCGCCTCGCCGAGCACCACGTGGTGGTGCAACCGCTCGGCGCCCTCGCCGTGAAGGGCTTCGCGTCGCCCGTGGAGGCGTACGAGCTGCGCGGCGGTCGCGACGCCGGCGCCCCCGTGCCGCGCGACACCACCCCGCTCCTCGGTCGTGAGCGAGAGCTCGACCGACTCCAGCAGCTCGCGGCAATGGCGGAGAGCGGCGCCGGTCAGGTCGTGTTCGTGGTCGGCGATCCCGGTATTGGCAAGTCGCGGCTGATCGCGGAGCTGGTCGCGTCGTGCCACGGCCGCGGATGGGCCACGCTCGAAGGGGCCGGGATCGCCTACGGACGCGGCACGCCGTACTTGCCGTTCGTGGTGGCGCTGAAGCAGTACTTCGGCGTCGTCGAGGACGACGACGTGGCGCGCATCCAGGTCAAGGTGCGGGGCAAGCTCGCGCCGCTCGACGCCGCCCTGCCGCGCACGGTGCCCGCCGTCCTCGCCCTCGGCAGCTTGCCCGTGGACGACCCCGCCTGGAACGGTCTCGAGCCCGCCGAGCGCCGCCAGCGCATCTTCGCAGCCGTGCGCGAGATCCTCCTTCTGGAGTCCGTGCGCCAGCCCATGCTGCTCGTGATCGAGAACATCCACCTCGTCGACGCGGAGAGCCTCGCCCTTCTCGATCTCCTCGCGGAAGCGGTGGGGACGGCGCGCGTGCTGCTCGTCGTCAGCGCGCGTCCCGACGGCCGCGAGGGTGTGCCGTGGCAGCGCGGTGTCCGCATCGACGTCGACGCCCTCTCGCCCGCGGCCACCACCGCCTTCCTCGAATCGCTCCTGGGGGCGGGCGCCGATCTCGCTGCCCTCAAGCGTCTCCTCCTCGCGCGCACGGATGGCAACCCGTTCTTCCTGGAGGAGAGCGTGCGCGCGCTCGCCGACGCCGGCGTGCTCGTCGGCGAGCGCGGAGCGTACCGTCTCGACAAGCCGCTCCGCAGCATCCAGATCCCGAGCCGCGTGCAGGCGGTGGTGGCGGCGCGCGTGGACGCGCTGCCGTCGACCGACAAGTCGCTCCTGCAGGCGGCGGCCGTGATCGGCAAGGACGTCCCCGTGTCGCTCCTGGAAGCGGTGAGCGGCGTGGAGGGCGATGAGCTCATGCGATCGCTCGGCGACCTCGAGACCGGCGGCTTTCTCGCGCCCACCGGCCTCTTCCCCGACGTCTGCTATGCCTTCCGCCACGCCCTCACCCACGAGGTCGTGTACGCGAGCCTCCTCCGCGAGCAGCGTCGTCTCCTGCACGGGCGCGTGCTCGACGCGCTGAAGCTCGTGCATCGCCAGCGACAGGAAGAGCACGTGGAGCGGCTCGCCGACCACGCGCACCAGGCCGAGCGCTGGCAGGAGGCGGTGCCGTATCTCCGGGAAGCGGCGGCGAAGGCCGTGATGCGCGCCGCCAACGTGGAGGCGATCGCGTTCCTGGAGCAGGCCTTGAAGGCGCTCCGCCACTTCGCCGACGACACCGTCTCCCTCGCCCACGCCATCGACACCCGCCTCGAGCTGGTCTCGCCCCTGCTCCAGCTCGGCCGTCTCGACGACGTCCTCACGCTCACCAAGGAAGCGGAGGCCCTCGCGGAGGACACCGGCGACGGCGCGCGCCTCGCCCGCGTCTACGCGTACCTCGTGAACTATCACTATCTGCGCGGCGAGCCGGTGGCCGCTCTCGCCTACGGCGAGCGCTGCCTCGCGCTGCCGGAGGGCCGCGGGGACGCGCGCCTGGCCGCGCTCGCGCGCCGCTACATGGCGCACAGCTATCACGCGCAAGGAGACTACGCGCGTGCCATCGCGCGCCTCGAGGACAGCCTGACGTCGGTCGCCACGCCGTCGCAGCCCGACGCCGCCGTCACCACCGCCCACGTGGCGGCGGCGGCGTGGCTCGCGTTCGGGCTCGCCGAGATCGGGGAGTTCGACGCCGCCCAGACGTGGGGGGACCGCGCGCGTGATCTCGCCGGCACGCGCGAACATCCATACCCGAGCGCGATCGCGTGGACGATGGCGGGGCTGGTGGCGACGGCGCGCGGCGATCTCGGCAACGGGACGTACCGCGTCGGGCGCGCGCTCGAGCTGTGTCGCGAGGCCAATCTCGCCGTGTGGCTGCCCATCGCGTCCGCGCTGCTCGGTCAGGCGCTGGCGCTCTCCGGGCGCGCGGCGGAGGCGCTGTCGCTGCTGGAGGACGCCGTCCGCCAGAGCGAGGCGCTCGGCGTCCACGCGTATCTCGCGCGGTGGTACGTCGCCCTCGCCGAGGGCCGGCTCGCCGGCGGCGACGCCGCGGGCGCGCGCGCGGACGGCGAGCACGCGCGCGCGCTCGCGCGCACGCACGGTGAGCGCGGCCACGAGGCGTATGCCCTCCGCCTGCTCGGCGACGCGACGGCGCGCAGCACGCCGCCCGACGCCGCCGCCGCCCTCGCTCACTACCGGGAGGCGCTCGCGCTCGCCGAGCCGCTCGGCATGCGGCCGCTGGTGGCGCGGCTCCATCTCGGCATTGGCGCCGTCCTCCGCGCCATCGGCGACGGCGCCACCGGTGCCGAGCATCTCGCGCCCGCCACCGTCATGCTGTCGGAGCTCGGGATGGGGTTCTGGCTCGAGCACGCCGCGCGCGAGGTGGCCGGGCTGGGCGGAATCGTGGTCGTCGCCCGCTCCCATCGCGCGCTCTACGAAAGTCTGCTGAAGCTCGTCGGGGGCGAGACCGCGATGCGCATGATCCTCGACCGCCGCCGTGGCGACCGCCGCCAGCGCGACGCGACCACCGGCACCGGCGACGAGCGGCGGCGTCGTGACCGCCGGCGCGCCGCCGTCGACGAGCAGCTTCGCGCGCGCGGCCTCGCCCTCACGGGGGCCGCCACTCCGTAAAGCGCGCGTCCGTCAGCGCCGCGAGGACGCCGTCCTCGGCAAGACGAGCGCGAGCACCGCCGCTACCGCCACGCCGGCGGCGGCCACCACGAACGCCTCCGCGAAGGCGGCGGTGAATCCGGCCGCGGCGCGGCGAGCCGCGAATACCTCGGCGAGGACGAGCACGCCGGCGACGACACCGAGCGTCCGGGCCAGGAACGCGAAGCCGCCCGCCGCCCCCTGCTGGCCGGACGGGAAGGCCGCCATCACCACCGCCATGTACGGCACCTGGAAGATCCCGAGCCCGGCGCCGGCCGCGAACAGCGCCGCCGAGACGAGCGCGATCGACGTCCGCTCGTCGGCCGCGCTCATGACCGCGAGGCCCGCCGCTTCCAGCACGAGCCCCGCCACGAGCGGCGCGTGCGCGCCCACGCGATCCACCACGCGTCCGGCGAGCGGGGCCGCCAGCGTCATCCCCAGTGGCGTCAGCATGAAGACGACGCCGCTCGCGGTCGCGGACAGGCCCCGCGCGCCGACCAGGTAGAACGAGGCGAGCAGCCAGATGGCGAAGATCCCCGCGTTGGCGACGAAGGCGAGCAGGCCGGCGGCGAGGACGCGTGCGCGGAGCACGTCGGCCACGCTCACGAGGCGCCGCGTGGCGGGGGCCCCGACGGACGCCAGCGCCAGCGACCACGCCAGCACCACGAGTGCCACCGGGACCCGGAGATGGAAGATGGAGCGCCAGCCGACGGCGTCCACGAGCACACCCGCTATGATCGGTCCCACCGTCAAGGCGACTCCGAGCGCGGCGTTGAGGAAGCCGAGCGCGCGGCCGCGCGCGGCCGGCGGCGTGGCGAGGGTGACGAGCCCGGGCGCGGTGCCGTAGACGAGACCGCCCGCGAGGCCCTGCACGAAGCGCCCCACGAGGAGGGCGTCGAACGTGCCTGCGGTTCCCGCCACCACGAAGCCGATGATGCTCGCGGCCACCCCGAGGCGGAACACGCGGGCGTGGCCGACCACGTCGGCGGCGGCACCCCCCACGAACGACATCACCGCGTACGCGAAGACGTAGGCGACGATCACCCAGCGCAACGTTTCCGGCGCCACCGCGAACGTCGCCGCCATGGCGGGAAAGGCGACGTTGACGGTCGAATCCAGAGAGACGAGGAACACGCCGCCCGCCGCGATCCACCTCGTCATGGCCGGCGCGTATCATGGCACGGGCTTGCAGCGGCGCCGACTTCCGGGGTACAACCTCGACGTCCATGACCGTTCCGCCCGGCGCCACCGCCGAGATCACGACGACCGTCGGTCCCGACCAGACCGCCGATCGTCTCGGGAACCCGGGCGTGCAGGTCTTCGCGACGCCCTTCCTCATCGGTCTCCTCGAAAACGCGGCGAACGCCGTGCTGCGGCCGCACTTGCCTCCCGGCGCCGGGACCGTCGGCATCATGGTCGACGTGCGACATCTCGCGGCCACCCCGATCGGCATGAAGGTGCGCGCGAGGGCAACGCTGCTCGAGGGCGACGGCCGCCGCTATCTCTTTTCCGTCGAGGCATGGGACGAGAAGGAGAAGATCGGCGAGGGACGCCACGAGCGTGCCGTCGTCCCCGATCTCGAGAAATTCCTGACGCGCGCCCTCAAGAAGGGACAGGCGTGATGGCGAGCACGCTCCGCAAGGACGTCATCGGCAAGGAGTACCCTCCCTACGCCGTCACCGTCGAGCGCGGGAAGATCAAGGAATTCGCGCGGGCGGTGGGCGACCTGAACCCGTTCTACCTCGACGACGCCGTCGGGCGCGCCTCGCCGTGGGGCGACATCATCGCGCCCCCGACCTTCGCCATCACCTTCCGCGACGAGAGCGCGGACACGAGCGCGCTCCTCCGCGATCTCGGCACCGACATCTCGCGCGTGCTGCACGGCGAGCAGGAGTTCGAGCTCCACCGCCCCCTCCAGCCGGGCCAGACGTACCTCTGCCGCGCGAAGATCCTCGACGTCTACGAGAAGACGGGAAAGAGCGGGCCCATGGCGTTCGTGGTGCGCGAGACGACCGTCACCGACGGCGCCAACGAGATCGTGGCCGCCCTCCGCCATGTGACGGTGGTGCGCCTGTGAAGTACGGCAAGGTCTACGTGGAGGACGTGAAGGTCGGCGACGAGTTGCCGCCGCTGGTGAAGGAGCCGATCAAGCAGATCCAGCTCACGCGCTACGCGGGGGCCTCCGGCGACTTCAACCCCATCCATCAAGACGACGAGTTCGCGCGCGCGGCGGGCATGGGCGGCGTCTTCGCGCACGGCATGCTCTCGATGGGGTTCGTGGCCCAGGCCCTCACGGACTGGGCGGGCGCGGGCACGGTGCGAAAGCTCGGCGTCCGCTTCGCGGGGCTCGTGCGGTTGAAGGACACGGTGACCTGCCGCGGGCGCGTGCTCGCAAAGACGTCGAAGGACGACACGCACGAGATCGAGGTCGAGGTGTGGGCGGAGAACCAGAGAGGCGAGAAGGTCGTGGCGGGACGCGCGACGGTCCGCGTGCCCTCCCGCGCCTAGCCTTTCGGCATCAGCCCGCGCGCGGCCACCCATTCCCGCAGCGCCTCCCGCGTGGAGGGGAACGCGAGACGGTCCCACGGGATGTCCTCCGGCGCCGTCCACTCGAGCTGGTCGTTCTCGTCGCACACGGTGAGGCACCCGCTCACCACGCGCGCGCGGTAGACGATGATCACGGGCGAGCCCGCGAAGCTGTAGACGTTCAACAGGCCCGTCAGCTCCACGGTCAGTCCCGTCTCCTCGAACGTCTCCCGCACCGCCGCGTCCGACACCGCCTCCCCGAAGTCCACGAAGCCGCCCGGATAGGTCCAGAGGCCGCGTCCGGGATCGATGGAGCGGCGCGTGAGGAGGATGCGGCCGTCATCCTCGGGAATGGTGCCCGCCACCACCTTGGGGTTCAGGTAGAAGATGAAGCGGCAGCGCGAGCACACCGCCTGCTCGCGGTGATCGGGCGGGACGGGCTCGCGCGCGAGGCTCGCCCCGCACAGCGGACAGAAGTGAATGGTGGTGGGCGCGAGGAGGCGCGGCGCTTGTGCGTCGCTCACCTCGTCAGTGTACGCGCCTTGACACTTTCCGCGCGCGAATGCTAGAACGTGCGAACGTCGTCGCCGGCGTCACGACAGCGCGTCTTGCTCGCCGTCAGAGGAGGCATCGCATGCACCGTCGTCATCTCGTCCTCGTGAGCGCCGTCGTCCTCGCCGTCGCCTTCCTCGCCGGTTCCAGCTCCGGCCAGGCCCCTGCCGGCGAGTACAAGATCGGGCTCCTGGAGCCGCTGACGGGACCGCTCGCGTTCGAGGGCAAGCGCCACCTCGAGGGCTACGAGATCATGCGCGACATGATCAACGAGCGCGGCGGCGTCATGGGCCGGAAGATCGTGTTCGCGGTGGGCGACGCCACCGATCCCACCGCCGCCGCCAGCGAGGCGAACCGCCTCATCACGCGCGACGGCGTCAAGATCATCACCGGCACCTACTCGTCGACGCTCTGCGGAGCCGCCAGCGAGGCGGCCTCGCGCCAGAACGTGATCTACTGGGAGTCGTCGTGCGTGGACCCGCGCTTCGCCCGGCGGGGCCTGAAGAACGTCTTCCGCACCGAGATCGACGGCACCGGGTTCGGCTGGTACAACATCGAGTTCATCGCCAAGCACCTCGCCCCCCGCTTCAACGTCCGTCCCAACCAGCTCAAGGTCGCCTTCCTGTCCGAGGATTCCTCGTACGGGCAAGGCGTGACGGAGGCGGCGCGGCAGCGCGCGAAGCAGGAGTTCGGGATGCAGGAGGTGGCGAGCGAGTACTACGCGTTCGCCTCCACCAACGACTTCACGCCCATCATCGTGAAGCTGAAGCAGCTCAACCCGGACATCGTCCACCACATCGCGCGCGGCAACGACGCCGTCCTCTTCTGGCGCCAGTCGCGCGAGCAGCAGTTCCTCTTCAAGGCCCTCGTCCACGCGGGCGCCACCGGCTACGGTTCCCCCGACTTCGGCAAGGCGCTCGGCGCCGACGGCAACGGGCCCTTCGTGCTCGCGGAGCCGGGCCCCGGGCTGCGCCTGGACGCGTTGCGTCCGGAGGCGCAGAAGCTCGAGCGCGAGTTCACGGAGGCGGTGAAGAAGCGGACCGGCACCGAGCCGTACGCGAGCCATCGCCTGGCCGGGGCCGGCCTCTGGCTCCTGAAGCTCGTGCTCGACGAGGCGAAGACCGACGAGCTCGATCGCTTCCGGAGCGCCGTCATGTCGCTCGATCTCCCCGTGGGCTCCATGCTGAACGGCTGGGGCGTGAAATTCGCGGAGAACGGACAGAACGCGAACGAGCGCGTGCAGCACTACATGCTGCAATGGCAGAACGGCCAGATGGCCACCGTGTGGCCGGAGGAGTTCACGACCATCCGGGCGAAGTGGATCCCGCTCGGGCCCTGGGACCAGCGCAAATAGACGTCGTCGCGCAGCTCGCCGTCTCCACGATCCTCCTCGGGGGGATCTACGCCCTCATCGCGGTCGGTCTCACGCTGATCTTCGGCATCATGCGCGTGGTGAACTTCGCCCACGGCGAGTTCCTCATGCTCGGCATGTACCTCGCGTTCTGGTCGTTCGCGCTCTTCGCCCTCGATCCCTACCTGGTGCTGGTGGCGGCCGTCCCCATCTTCTTCCTGGCCGGCTTGATCACCTACGCCCTCGTCATGAAGGGCGTCATCCGCGCCTCCCACAACGTGCAGATCTTCACCACGGTGGGGCTCTCGATCGTGCTCCAGAATCTCGCCCTCGTCCTGTGGACGGGCGACTTCCGCTTCGTCCGCCCCTGGCACGCATCCGTCGTGGTGCGCGCCGGCGCCACCGCCTTCAACCTCTCCCAGGTGGTCGCCTTCGCGGTCGCGGTGGCGCTCACCATCGCGCTCTTCGCGTTCATGAAGTGGACGCACGTGGGGCGCGTCATGCGCGCCACCGCCCAGGATCGCGACGCCGCCACCCTGATGGGCATCGACACCGACCGCGTCTATCGCATCACCTTCGCCATCGGCATCGCGTGCGTGGGCGTGGCGGGCGTGCTCGTGTCCCCCCTCTACTCCGTGTATCCGACGGCGGGGCTCCAGTTCGTGCTGCTCGCGTACGTGGTGGTCGTGCTCGGCGGTCTCGGGGACATGGTGGGGGCGCTCCTCGGGAGCGTCATCGTGGCGGGCGTGGAGGTCGCGGGCTCCTACGTCTTCGGGAGCGCCTGGAAGGAAATCCTCTACTTCATGCTGTTCATCGCGGTGCTGGTCTTCCGTCCCGCCGGGCTCTTCGGGCAACGCGGGGCGGAGACCCTCGGCGTCTGATGCGCCCACACGCCGGCGCCGTCGTGCTCTTCGCGGTGGCCGCGGTCACGCCGCTGATCATCCGCGGCGGCTTCTTCCTGGACAGCCTCGTCATCATCCTGCTCTGGGGCGCGATCTCCGCCGCCTGGAACGTCGCCGGCGGCTACGCGGGCCAGGTCTCGCTCGGTCACGCCGCGTTTTTCGGCATCGGCGCCTACGCGGCCGCCCTCGTCTCCGCGCGCGGGCAGCAGTCGCCGTGGCTCGGTCTCCTGATCGGGATGGTCATCTCGGTGGCGGCCGGGCTCGTGATCGGCTACCTCTCCAATCGCCTTCGCGGCCCCTACTTCGCGCTGTCGACGATCGCGTTCTCGCAGGTGCTCCTCATCGTGGCCAGTCGCTGGCGCGGCTTCACGTCGGGCTCGGAGGGCATCCCCGTTCCGTTCCGGCCGGGATTCTGGACGCTCGGCCTCGGACACGTGGCGTGGGTGTACGTCGCCCTCGCGCTCGCCGTCATCTATTACGCGGTCGAGGTCTACCTGGAGCGCTCGCGCATCGGGTACCAGCTCGCGGGCGTCCGCGAGGACGAGGACGCCGCGGAGGCGCTCGGCATCGCGAGCCGGCGCCTCAAAGTCTTGGCGATCGCCGTCAGCGCCGCCCTCACCTCCGTGGGCGGCAGCCTGTGGGCGCAGTACATCGGGTTCGTCGACCCGTTCTACGTGTTCTCCGTCGATCTCTCCGTGCGCTTCGCGCTCCACACGATCATCGGCGGCATGGGCGTCGCTCTCGGCCCCTTCCTGGGCGCGATCCTCATCACCGCCCTCGAGACGTCGCTGCGCGCGTACTTTTCCGGCATCAAGGGCGGCTACGTGGGTCTCTATCTCGTGACGTACGGGGTGATCCTGATCCTCGTCGTCCGCTTCGTCCCCGAAGGGCTGGCCGGCCTCGCCGGCCGCCTGCGCGCGCGCACCTTCCGTGCTCACGCTTGAGCACGTCACCAAGCGGTTCGGCGGTCTCACCGCCGTCCGCGACGTCACCCTCGAGGTCGCGGAGGGGGAGCTGCTCGGCATCATCGGCCCCAACGGCGCCGGCAAGACGACGCTCTTCAACGTGATCTCGGGCTTCCAGCGCCCGGAGGAGGGCCGCGTCGTCTTCGACGGCCGCGACGTCACGGGGGAATCGCCGCACGTCATCGCCCGTCGCGGGCTCACGCGGACGTTCCAGCTCGTGAAGCCGTTCGGGAATCTCTCCGTCCTCGACAACGTCACCATCGGCGCCCTCACCCGCGCCACGTCGGTGGCCGACGCGCGGGTCGCCGCCGCGCGCGTGGTGGAGACGTGCGGGCTCGCCGCCCACGCGACCGCGCACGCGAAGACGCTCCCCATCGGTCTCCGCAAGCGTCTGGAGGTGGCGCGCGCGCTCGCCACCCGGCCCCGCCTGCTCCTGCTCGACGAGGTGATGTCGGGCGTCAATCCCACCGAGCTGGCCGGCATCGTCGAGCTGGTGCGACGCGTCCACGCCGAGGGCGTGACGCTGATCGTGATCGAGCACGTCATGGCGGCGATGATGCGGCTCGCCCGCCGCATCGTGGTCCTCCATCACGGGGAGCTGATCGCGCAGGGCGCGCCCGCCGAGGTCGCCGCCGATCGGCGCGTCATCGACGCTTACCTCGGCGACGAGTTCGTGCTTGCTCAGGCTTGAGAACATCGACGCGTTCTACGGCGACCTCCAGGCGCTGTTCGGCGTCGCCCTCGAGGTCCGCGCGCGCGAGATCGTGGCGCTCGTGGGCGCCAACGCCGCCGGCAAGTCGACCACCCTGCGCGTGATCTCGGGGCTCGTGATGCCGCGCCGCGGTCGCGTCACGTTCGAGGACGTGGATCTCGGGGGCGAGGCCGCCCACCGCCGCGTGGAGCGCGGCATCGTGCAGGTGCCGGAAGGCCGCCACCTCTTTCCGTTCATGACCGTCACCGAGAACCTGCTCCTCGGCGCCCACGCCCGGCGCGGCCGCGAGACGCGCGCACGCACGCTCGACTACGTCTACACGCTGTTCCCGGTCCTCAAGGATCGTCGCACGCAGCTCGCGGGATCGCTCTCGGGCGGCGAGCAGCAGATGTGCGCGATCGGGCGGGCGCTCATGGCGCGGCCGCGCTTGCTGATGCTGGACGAGCCCACGCTGGGTCTGGCGCCCGTGCTCGTGGGGAAGATCTTCGAGACCGTGCGCGCGATCGCGGGTGACGGCGTGACCGTCCTCCTCGTGGAGCAGAACGTGCGCCAGGCCCTCACCATCGCCGATCGCGCGTGCGTCCTCGAGAGCGGCCATCTCGTGCTCGCCGGCCCCGCTCGCGACCTGCTTGGCGACGAGCGCCTCAAGCGCGCCTATCTCGGATTGTGACGCACCGACGAAGGGAGATACCGCCGTGAAGATCGACCGCAAGCGGCTGGAAGCGTCCATGGAAGAGCTGGGGCGCATCGGCGCCACCCCGCGCGGCGGCCTCACCCGCCTCGCGCTGACCGACGAGGATCGACAGGGACGCGACCTCATGGTGCGCTGGATGCGGGCGGCGGGCCTGCGTGTCACCGTGGACCAGATGGGAAACATCTTCGGCGAGCGCGCGGGGACGGCGGCGTTGCCGCCGGTGATGATGGGCTCCCACGTCGACTCTGTCCCCACCGGCGGCAAGTACGACGGCCAGCTCGGCGTGCTGTGCGCGCTGGAGGCCATCCGCACCTTCGACGACGAGGGCGTCCGCACCCGTCATCCCGTCACGCTCGTGATCTTCACCAACGAGGAGGGGGCACGGTTCCAGCCCGCCATGATCGCGAGCGGCGTCTTCGCGGGCAAGATCGCGCTCGAGGACGCCTACAACGCGCGCGACAAGGACGGAATCCGTCTCGTGGACGCGCTGGAGCGCATCGGCTATCTCGGCTCCGAGCCCTGCGTGGCGCGCCCGTTCCGCGCCTATCTCGAGCTGCACATCGAGCAGGGCCCGGTCCTCGAAGAGGAAGGGCTGGCGGTGGGCGTGGTGGAAGGCATCGTGGCCATCTCGTGGTCGCGCCTGACCATCCACGGCGTGCAGGATCACGCGGGGCCGACGCCGATGCGCATCCGCCACGACGCGCTGGTGGCGGCGGCGGAGGTCATCACGGCCGTGCGCCAGCTCACGCGCGAGATCGGCGGCGACGTCGTCGCCACCGTCGGGACCGTCATGGTGACGCCCAACATCGTGAACGCGATCCCCGGCCGCGTCACGCTCTCCATCGACGTGCGCGATCCCCGCGGCGAGACCCTCGATCGCGCCCGCGCGCGGCTGGACGAGGTCGTGGCGGACGTCTGCGCGCGCGAGGGTGTCACCTACGAGCTCGAGCACTACTGGCGGATGCCCTACACGCCGTTCGCGCCGGAGGTGGTGGTGGCGGTGGAGGCCGCAGCCCGCCGCGTGGGAGCCCCGTACCGTCGCATCCGCTCCGGGGCCGGGCACGACGCCCAGTACATGGCGGCGGTGGGACCGGCGGGCATGGTGTTCGTGCCGTCCCGCGCCGGCCGCAGCCACTGCGAGGAGGAGTTCACGGCCATGGACGACATCGAGCACGGCGCCAACACCCTGCTCCTGGCCGCCCTCGAGCTCGCCGGCCGCGCCTGACGCGATTTTCTTCCGTTCTCCGGCGACGCCGTGATGCAGTTGGGATAGGGCTCTTCGCCCGGTCACGGCAGTCCGGAGGATCTCCCCATGACGAGGACGCGTTGGATCGCGGGAGTGCTGGGTGTGCTCACCGTGGCGCTGTCCGGATGCGTCGGTTCCATGCAGACGTCGCCGGACGACGTCAAGGGCGCGGGCGGGCTCGTGCCGAAGGACAAGGACAAGGATGCGGGTCTGGTCGCCGTCGCGCCCGGCTTCGACATCAAGGCGTATCGCGTCGTCGCCGTCGAGAGATTCGTAGTGACCGACCCCAAGGTGAAGGACGACGGCGATCGCCGCACCGCCTACGCCATGTCCGCCTTCCTGCAGGGTGAGCTGTCCCGACGCCTGCGCGAGAGCGGTCTCTTCGTGCGCGTCGTGAACGCGGGCGACACCGAGTTCCGGGCGGGGTCGGAGCCGACGCTCAAGCTCCAGGGCGAGATCACGCGGCTCGGCGAGGGCTCCCAGGCCGCGCGCTACTTCGCGGGCGGGTATGGCGCCGGACGTACCCGCGCGCAGGCGGAGATGCATCTGGTCGACGCGCGCTCGGGGCGGGTCGTCCTCGCCATCGCGGACCGGCGGGTGGCGTCGCAGGGCGGGGCGTTCGGCGGCAGCAGCAAGGACTATCTCCGTGAGTCGTTCGACGACATGGCGCGGGACGTGGGGCGCTTCCTCGTCCGTCTCGCCAGGGGCGAAGCGCCCGCCAACTAGCGGGCGCGAACGATCTACTCCGCGGGCGGCAGCTCCTCGCCGCGCACGTAGGCGGTGGCGCGGTGCCGGCGCGGCCGCACGCGGAGCTGCACCACCACCGGCAGATGATCGGACGCCACCCGCGCCAGTCGGCTGCGATGGACGTGGAACGCCTCGCCCTCCAGCTCGACGTCCCAGTAGATGCGATCGAGCTTGAAGATGGGGAAGACGGCGGGATGCGTGCGACGCATCCGCCGCATCGGTGACGAGAACTCCCGCCGCAGTCCGCGCGTGATCGGTCCCGGATGCCACTCGTTGAAGTCGCCCATGACGACGCGCGGTCCCGCCAGCGCCGCGGAGGCGTTGATGAACCCGCGCAAGCGCCGAAGTTGCTCGCGGCGCTCGCCGAGGGCGAGGCCGAAGTGGCAGTTGAAGACGTGCAGCGGTGTCCCCTGCACGTCGAGGTCGACGCGCAGGCAGCCCCGCGGCTCCCGACGGCCGTGGCTCAGGTCACACCGCTCGAAGCTCGCGATGGCGAGGCGGGTCAGGACCGCGTTGCCGTAGGTGCCGCCCCCGTGCGCGCGCGTCTCGCCCATGATCACCGCCATCCCGAGCCGCCCCGCCAGGTACGCGGCCTGATCGGCGGCGGCGCCTCCGTCCTCGCGGATCACCTCTTGAAGCCCCACGATGTCGGGCTCGATCTCCGCCACCACGTCGGCGATGCGGTCGAGGTCCCGCCGGCGATCGAGCCCGACGCCGCGATGGATGTTGTAGCTGGCAACCTTGAGCGGGGTCACGCGACCTCCTGGTATGCCACGAAGTGCGGGTACAGCTCGATCGGATGCGTAATCGCGGACGGCATCGTCACCTTCACGGAGTGGACGATGAACGTGTGCAGCTCCTCCGGCGACGTGCCCGCGTGGGCACCGTGCTCGGCGACGTAGGAGACGTTGCCCTCGGGCGTGCCGAGACCGTACAGCACGAAATCGCCCGCGCAGCGCATACCCATGAGATCGGCGACGCCCGCGAGGACGACGTCGAGATCCTCCCGTCCCGCGAACGGCCCCGCCTCGCCGTCGGCCACGCGATAACGCTTGCCGCGCCAAATGCAGACGGGGCCGGCCGCCGAGCGCGCCAGCGCGAACCCCACCCCGCGCGTGCGCGACAGCTCCTCGGCGAGGCCGGGCGCGCGCTTGTCGATCTCCTCCAGGGTGAGGGGCGCGTCCACGTCGAGGAAATAGATGAACGCGTTGGGACCGGCCGACACCACCCGCAAGGCGCCGCGCTCGCGCGCTTCCTTCAGCTCCCCGAGCACCCACGGGAAGTCGTGCTCGAGGTAGTTCACGAAGCGCTGCCAGATGCCCGTCTCGCGGTTGCTCCGATAGGCCTTGATGCCGCGCACGAGCCGCCGCCCCTGGGGCTGGGCGGGATCGACCTCGTGCGCGCCCGCCGGCTCCAGCACGTCCTCGAAGAGTCGTCGCTCGAAGCCGGCGCCCTTGGCGAGGGTCACGTACGGGATGCACGCGGCCTGGCCGTGATCGGAGAGCACGTACAGATCGTAGTCGTGCTCGGGTACCCGGCGCATCACCGTCCACAGCTGCCGCAGCGAGCGATCGATGCGGCGGAGCGCGCGCATGGCGCGCGGATGCCGCGGCCCGTAGGCGTGCGCGAGCACGTCGTAGTCGAGATAGTTCACGTAGATGGCGGGCGCGCCCGCGTAGAGGTCGCGCGAGGCCGCGAGCGTGAAGAGCTGCCGCAGCCACACCGAGATCCCGATCTTGATGGCGAGGAACTTCCAGCCGCGCGCGCTTTCCGCCACGGGATCGGCGATGAAGCGCAGGAGCGCGCGCGTGAGCTCGATCGCGGTGAGCACGACGCCCTTCACCGCCACCCACCACAGCACGACGAAGGCGGAGAGGGCGGTGATGAGACCGCGGCCGGTGGGCCGCCTGAACACGGCGAAGCTGAAGAGGTTGTTGGTGGCGCCCCCCGTGAAGACGCAGCCGTAGGTGCTGCCCCCGTGCACGATGCCGAGGCGTCCGCCCGCCTGCTCGCGCTCCACGAAGGCGGCGTCGCCCGCGCGCGGGAAGTAGACGTCGCTGCGCCGGCGCTTGTCGTGGTAGTGGAAGCCGGGAATGTCCGGGCGCACGCCGTACATGGCCGCCATCTGGAAGGCGGGCGTGGAGCTGGGGAGCCCAACGCTCATGGGCGTCAGCCGGTACGCGCCGCGCGCGAGGAGACGGCGCAGGAACGGCATCCGTCTTTCCGCGAGACCCTGCTCGAGCACCGAGCGCGCGAGGCCGTCGATCTGGACGATGAGGAGGTGGCGGCGGCCCCGCGGAGGCGGAGCGCCGATGCGAAGCCACCTTATGAACCGGTCGATCCCGTTCTGGAGGAACAGGAAAATGTCGTCGAGAGACATGGACCGTCCCTATTCTATCGGACCGCCGCGCGCGCCCTCGCCGCCTATGTGACCGGGAGCCCACCCGGGTCGCGCGGCAGGACAGAGGGCGGCCCCGGGGAACGCCTATTGTAGTATCGAAATCGTGCGCCATCCTCTGGTGGCGGCCGTCTGCGACTTCGTGGAGACGGAGGTTCGGCCGGCTGCGGCCGCGCTCGAGCACGCCGACGAGTATCCCCACGCCCTCGTGGCCCGCATGCGTGGGCTCGGCCTCTTCGGCGCCCTCGTGCCTTCCGACTACGGCGGCCTCGGCCTCGACGTCACCACCTACGCGCAGGTCATCGAGGAGCTGTGCCGCGGCTTTATGTCGCTGGCGGGCGTGATCAACAGTCACACCATGGCCGCCCTCATCGTGCTCGAGGGTGGCACCGAGGCCCAGCGACGCGCGTGGCTGCCGCGATTCGCGCGCGGGGAGGCACGCGGCGGCCTCTGCCTCACGGAGCCGCACGCGGGATCGGACGTGCAAGCGATCCGGACCGTCGCCCGGCGGAGCGGCGACAGCTACGTGGTGAACGGCACCAAGATGTTCGTGACGAACGGACGCGAGGGCAACACGTTTGCGCTGCTCGCCGTCACCGATCCCGGCGCGGAGCCACGTCACCGGGGGATGTCGTGCTTCGTCGTCGAGAAGGGCGATCCCGGGCTGCGCGTGGCCAAGAGCATCGCCAAGCTCGGCTACAAGGGCATCGACACCGCCGAGCTCGTCTTCGAGGACGTGGCGGTGCCCGCCGCCAACCTCGTGGGCGGCGTCGAGGGGCGCGGGTTCCGTCACGTCATGAACGCCCTCGAAACGGGACGCATCAACATCGCCGCCCGCGCGGTGGGCGTGGGCCAGGCGGCGCTGGAAGAGGCGGTGGCCCGCGTCGCGGGAACGCCGGCGCCGCCGCCGCTCGTGGCCGACCTCGCCGTCAAGGTGAGCGCGGCGCGCTTCTTGACCTACTGGGCGGCGGCGATGAAGGACCACGGCGAGCGCTGCGATCTCGAGGCCGGCATGGCCAAGCTCTACGCGTCCGAAGCCGCCCACGAGGTGGCGGCGGGCGCGTTGCGCGTCGGCGGCGAGGCGGCGCTGCTCACTGTCTCCGCCGCGGAGCGGCATTACCGGGACACGCCGCTGATGCTCATCGGCGAGGGCACCAACGAGATCCAACGCACGATCATCGCGCGTAGCCTCCTCCAGCGCGGGGCCGAGCGCGTGGGCGTGCTCGGCGGCGACAAGGAGCCGGAGGAGCGCCGAGCCCTGGTGCAGGCGCTGCGGCTTTTCACGGAAAAGGAAATCGTGCCGGCGGCCATGGACGGGGACCGCCGCGGCGCCTATCCCACCGATCTCGTGGCCAGGCTCGCCGAGATGGGCGCCCTCGGCGCCACCGTTCCCCAGGAGTTCGGCGGCCTCGGGCTCGATCTGGTGTCCTCCGCCATGATCGTGGAGGAGCTGGCGCGCGGCTGGACGGCGCTGACGGGCGTCGTCACCGCGCATCTCACCGCCGCCCACACGGTGGCGCGCTTCGGCACCGCGGATCAGCGCGCGAAGCTCTTGCCGGCGCTGACGCGGGGTGAATTGCTGGCGAGCCTCGTGCTCCACGGCGACCTGAGCGCGCGGCGCGATCGCGGCCAGTGGGTGCTCCGCGGCCGCGTGCCCCGCGTCGAGAACGCCCCCGCCGCCCGCGCGTTTCTCATGCTCGCGCGCCTCGACGCCCGCCGGCGCTCGTTCTTCCTCGTCAAGCGCGAGACGACCGGCCTCACCGTCGGTGCGCCCGTCCCCACCCTCGGCGCCCACGGTCTCCCCGTGGCGCCGGTGTCGCTCGACGGCGCCCGCGTGGCGCCTGCGTTTCTCATCGGCGGCGTCGAGGGCCACGGCGCCGCGCAGGCCGCGGTCACGGCGCAGGTGGCGCGCATCCACGTCGCCGCCACCGCCATCGGCCTCGCGCAGGCGGCGCTCGAGGCCGCCCTCCGCTACTCCCAGCAGCGCACCACGTTCGGCAAGCCGATCTGCGAGCACCAGGCGGTGCAGCTCATGCTCGCCGACATGGCGACGGCGATCGCCGCCTCCCGCGTGCTCACGCACGAGGCGGCGCGGCACGGCGAGTCCCCCGACGATCCGCATCCGCGCATGGCGAAGATCCATGCCTCCGACGCCGCCGTCCGCGTCACGCTCGACGCGATGCGCATCCACGGCGGCTACGGCTACACGAGGGAATTTCCCGTGGAGCGTTTTTACCGCGACGCGCCCCGGCTCGCGCTCGCCACGCCCGGCAACGACGCCGAGCGCGCCGAGCTCGCGCGCGGGATCGCCGAGCGGGCCTCCGCATGACCACGCGCGCCGCCCGCGCGGCGGCCTCGCTCTCCCTCGCCGTCCTCGTCGCCCTCACGGCGCGCGCGGCCGCCGACGGCGACGTCAAGGACGCGCTCTCGATCGCGCGCGAGAGCCTCACGCTGGCCGCCACCACCGCCACCGCGCTCCCGGAAGGGACGACAAGCGAGCAGCTCCTGGCGGAGGTGGCGCGCGCGCAGGCACAGGCCGGCGATGTTGCGGGCGCCCTCCGCACCGCCACCGGCATGCCGGAGGGATCCGCGAAGCGCGGCGCCCTCGCCACCGTGGCCGAAGCCCAGGCGGAAGCGGGTGACGTGGGGGCCGCGCTCGTGACGATCGGGATCGGCGCCAACGAGCGGGAGCGCGCGCGCCTCCTGACGCTGATCGCGCGCGGGCAGGCGCGCGGCGGCCACGCCGCCGACGCCGCCCGCACCGCGAGCGCCATCGTCGGCCCCCGCGAGCGCGCGGTGGCGCTCGGCGAAATCGCGAAGGCGCAGGCGGCGGGCGACGTCGATGCCGCCCTCGCCACCGCCGCCGGAATCTCGGAGCAGGCGGTCCGGAACAACGTCGTCCGCCAGATTGCGGAGACGCAGGCGCGACGGCGCAATCGCACGGGCGCGCTGAAGGTCATCGACGCCACCAAGAGCGCGCCCGAGAAAGCCTTCACGCGCCGGGTGGTCGCCCGCGCTCTCGCCGAGGGCGGCGACGTGGCGACCGCGCTCCAGATCGTCACCACCATGCCGCCCGGCGCGGAGCGCAACGTGGCCCTCGGTCAGGTGGCCGGCGTCCAGGCGCGCGACGGCGACGCCGAAGGCGCCCTCCAGACGGCGCGCTCGATTCCGGATGCGGTGGAGCGGGCGAACGCGCTCGCGCGTATCGCGCGCCACCGGCTGGGCGCGGGGGATCGCGCGCAGGCCACGCAACTCCTTCAAGAGGCGATCCGCGCCGCCGGACCGGACGCGCGGACGTCGAAGGAAGCGCTGCCCGGAATCGCGGTCGTGCAGGCGGAGCTCGGCGATCTCACCGCCGCCCTCGACACCGCTCGCCGCTATCCCGATCCCGCGCTCGCCGTGCTCGTTGTCCGTCACGCCGCCGTCGCGCAGGCCCGCGGCGGCGACCTCGCCGAGGCGCATCGCATCGCCGCTCACTTCAACGATCGCGGAATCGACGGCATGCTCATGGCCGGTGTCGCCGTCGCCCTCACCGAGGCCGGCGATCTTGCGGGCGCTCTCCGCACGGTGATCGCGCTCGCGGACGCGGGCACGCGCGCGCGCACGCTGCTGGCGCTCGCGCAGGCGCTCGGCAGGCCGGGTCGCACGCCCGTGAGCCCCGCCAACGTCGCCGTCGCCGCCCCGATCGCCGCCGGTCTCGGAAGCCGCGCCGAGCGCGACGCGGCTCTGGTGGCGGTGGCGCGCGCCCAGGCCCTGGGCGGTGACGTCGCCGGCGCGCGGCAAACGGCGGCGGGGATCTTCGACGACGGCCAGCGGGCCGCCGCGCTCCGCGCGGTGGCGGCGGTGCAGGCGGCGGCGGGAGATGAGACGGCCGCCCTGGCGTGGGCGCGGGCGGAGACGATTCCCCTCGTGAAGGCGCAGTCGCTCGTCGGCGTCGCCGAGGGTATCCTTCAGCGGAGGGGATCCGGGGACTGATGGGGTACGGCCGCTACTACGAGGAGTTCACGGTGGGCGAGGTCATCGAGCACTGGCCGGGGCGCACCGTGACCGAGGCCGACAACACCTGGTTCGCGCTCCTCACCATGAACCAGCATCCCCTTCACAGCGACGCCCACTACGCCGAAACCCACACCCAGCACAAGCAGCGCGTGGTGCTGGGGCCGCTCGTCTTCTCCCTCGGCATCGGCATGAGCGTGGCCGACATCTCCGGCCGCGCCATCGCCAACCTCGAGATCGAGAAGATCACCCACGACCGTCCCACGTTCAACGGCGATACCCTCTACGCGCAGAGCGTCGTGCTCGACAAGCGGGAGTCGCGCCAGGGCGACCGCGGCATCGTCCACGTGGAGACGACGGCCGTCAATCAGCGGGGCGAGCGCGTGCTCACGTTCCGCCGAAAAGTTCTCGTCCCGAAGAAGAACCACGCCACGCTGGGCGAAGGTCGGAGCCACCGCCCACCCGCGCGCGACTAGCCGTGGCGACGCCGCCGCTGGCCGGGCTGCGCGTGCTCGCCGTCTCCCAGTTCGGCGCGGGGCCGTTCGGCACCACCGTGCTCGCCGATCTCGGCGCGGACGTGATCAAGATCGAGGACCCCGGCGTGGGCGGCGACGTCGCGCGTTACGTTCCGCCCTACACGACGGACGGCGACTCTCTCTACTTCCAGTCCTTCAACCGCGGCAAGAAGTCGGTCACGCTGGACCTGCGCCATCCCGAAGGGCAGCGCGTGCTGCGCGATCTCGCCGCCGTCTCCCACGCCGTCTACAACAATCTGCGCGGCGATCAGCCCGGCAAGCTCGGCCTCACGTACGAGGCGCTGCGCGCGGTGAATCCGGCCATCGTGTGCTGCTCGCTCTCCGGCTTCGGCGCCACCGGCCCGCGGGCGGCGGAGCCCGGCTACGACTACCTGATCCAGGGCTACGCGGGCTACATGGCCATCACGGGCGAGCCCGGCGGCCCGCCCGGCAAGTGCGGCGTGTCCGTCATCGATTTCGCGGGCGGCTACGCCTCCATGCTGGGACTCATGGTGGGACTGTGGGACGCGCAGCGCACGGGGGTGGGGCGCGACGTCGACGTGTCGCTGATGGACACGGCGGTGAGCATGCTCTCGTACTTCGCGACGTGGACGCTCAACCGCGACTGGGACCCCGAGCGCGTGGCCGACTCCGGCCACCAGACGCTGGTGCCGTCGCAGAACTTCCGCACGCGCGACGGCTGGATCGTGGTCTTCTGCGCCAAGGAGAAGTTCTGGCGCAATCTCGTCGACGCCATGGAGCTGCCGCACCTCGCCGCCGATCCCCGCTTCCGCACATTTCCCGACCGCCTCGCCCACAAGGCGCCGCTCGTCGAGATCCTCGCCGTGCGATTCCGCGCCCTCGGCACCGCGGAGTGGCTGGCGCGCCTGCGGGGCCGCGTCCCCTGCGCGCCCGTGAACTCGGTGCGGGAGGCGCTCGACGACGAGCAGGTGCGCGCGCGCGACATGATCGTCGAGGTGAAGCATCCGGTCTTCGGCACCGTCCGTGAAGTCGGCTCGCCCATCAAGACGTCGGGCGCCATCACGCATCCCGCGCCCGCGCCGCGGCTCGGGCAGCACACCGATGAGATCCTGCGCGAAATCCTCGGCTATGCACCGGACCGCATCGCCGGCCTCCGTGCTTCCGGCGCCCTCGGTCGGGACGCGGACGAGGCGAGCGACCGAGGCCCGGCGTGAGCGAGCAGGTCGTTCCCCAGAGCGAGGTGGAGGACGTCACCGGCACCGCGGTGGCGCCGCCATGGATGACCATCCTCCACAACTGCGACTGTCACACGTTCGAGCAGGTCGTGAAGCAGCTCCAGAAGGCGATCGCGTGCACGGAGGCGGAGGGCTGGGAGATCGCGTGGCAGGTCCACAACACGGGCAAGGCGGTCGTGCGCGTCGGTCCTGAGCCCGAGTGCGTCCGCGTCGGCAACATCCTGGCCGCCATCGGCCTCGTCGTCACCGTCGTCCAGTCCTGACCGAGTCGCGCCCGGAGCCGCGCCGATCACGCCGCGCGTGAGGCCGCGGCGGCCGCCCCCGGCCGGCGTCAGCTCGGCGACCCCGCTCCCATCGCGCGTGGACCGCCCACCCCCGACACGCCGACGGCGCGCGTCGCGGGCATGATATCGATCGTGGGATAGCCACGATCACGCCAGCCGTAGAGACCTCCCAGGAGAGGTCGTACGCGCTCGATGCCGCGCCGTCGGAGGAGGAGCGCCACCCGGGCGCTCGAGGCCTCGTTCGGTCACGTGCAATAGAGGACGATGTCCCGCCCGCGTGGGATCTCCTGATGGCGGCGCTCCAGTTCCTCCGTCGTCAGGTGGAGGGCGCCGGGGATGATGATGGGGTCGGCGTCGAACTCCGACTGGTGGCGGACGTCGACCACCATCGTGTCCTCGCCGGCGTCGAACTTGGCCTTCAGCTCCTCCGGCGTGATCCTCGCGATGCGGATGCGGCGGAGGAATCGCTGGCGAGAGACGTACTTCGACGCCACGTAGCCGACGAATCCGGCGACGAGGACCACCACCGCCCACCCGCCGAGACGGGAGATATAGTCCACGATCATCTCGAGCTGCGCGCTGAAGACCCAGCCGATGGCGATGAAGGTGCCGGACCAGATCAGGCCGCCGAGACCGGTGAACACGAGGAAGCGGATGACCGGCATGCGCACGATCCCCGCCAGCGGCGGCGCCGCCGTGCTGAAGCCCGGAATGAACTTGGCGATGATCAGCGCGCGCGGGCCGTGGATGCTGAAGGCGTCGTGCGTCTTCCGCACGCAGGAGTCGGGCTCGAGGGAGATGCGGCAGAGCCAGCCGAGGACGCGGCCGCCCACGACGCGGCCGAGCCAGTACCAGACGGTGTCGCCGATGAGCGAGGCGATTCCCGCCAGCGCGAGGAGGAGCGCGAAGCTGAGGCGGCCGCTGCCGGCGAGGGCGCCGGAGGCCATCAGCACGGGGATGGCGGGGAGGGGGACGCCGATCTGCTCGAGGAGGACCCACGCGAAGACGACGATGTAGCCGTATCGGATGAGAACGTCGAAGGCGCCATCCATGGTTGTCCCTTAGGACGCGGAACCGGCGTCGAGAGATGCGCCGGCGCCGCGCGCGAGAGTTACATCACGGGACCGATGATCCAGGGCGCGAACTCTTCCTCCCCTACTCCGCTCAGCTCGCTCTTCGACTTCTTTCCGGACGCCACCGCCACGATCTCGTCGAAGATCTGTCGCCCCACCACCGGCAGGGGCGTGCCTTCGAGGATCACACCGCAGTTGATGTCCATGTCCTCTTCCAGGTGGCGGTACATGAGCGAGTTGGTGGCGAGCTTGATGGATGGCACCGGCTTGCATCCGAACACCGAGCCACGACCGGTCGTGAAGCAGATGATGTTGCAGCCGCCCGCCACCAGCCCCGTGATGGAGACGGGATCGTGGCCGGGCGTGTCCATGAACACGAAGCCGCGGGTGGTGATGGGCTCCCCGTAGAGGAAGACGTCCATCATCGGCGTCGTGCCGCCCTTGGTGACGCCGCCCAGCGATTTCTCGAAGACGGTGGTGATGCCGCCCGCCTTGTTGCCGGGGGCGGGGTTGTTGTCCATGGCCTCGATGCCGCGACAGTACCACTCCCACCACTTGTAGCGATCGAGCAGCTTCTTGGCCACGCCCTCATTGATGGCGCGCCGGATGAGGAGATGCTCGGCGCCGTAGATCTCCGGCGTCTCCGCGAGCACGCCGGTGCCGCCGTACCGCACCAGCTCGTCCACCGCCCACCCGAGAGCGGGATTGGCGGTCATGCCGGAGTTGGCATCGGAGCCGCCGCAGTTGGTGGCGAGCACCAGCTCGGACACGGGCTGTCGCGTGCGGCGCACGTCGTTCGCCTGCGGCAAGAGCTTGGCGACTTCGGCGGTCGCCCGCTCCACCGTCTTCCTGATCCCGCCCGCCTCCTGGATGTTGACCACGAAGGGCTTGCGCTCGGGATGGCCAGGGGCCGCCATGCGCTGGCGCTCGACGAGGACGGCCGCCTGGTTCACCTCACACCCGAGACCGACGAGGATGTAGGCGGCCACGTTCGGGTGCTTGGCGTAGCCGGCGAGCACGCGCTGGAGCGCCAGGTGATCCTCGCCGAAGAGCTTGGTGCCGCACCCCGACTTGTGGGTGACGGCGAGCACGCCGTCGATGTTGGGATAGTTGCGGGTCACGTCGCGGAAGCGGTCCTTCACGAACTGGCTCACACTGGCCGAGCAGTTGACGCCGGAGATGATCGCGACGTAGTTGCGCGTGCCCACCCGCCCGTCGTCGCGCTGGTAGCCGTCGAAGTACCGCATGGCGTCGGCGGGATGGAAGTCGACGGGCTTCACGTCCACGCCGACCTCGTAGCGATCGGCGGCGAGCTCGCCGATGCCGAGGTTGTGCGTGTGCACGTGGTCGCCGACGGCGATGTCGGCCGTCGCGAAGCCGATGACCTGTCCGTACCGGCGCACGACGCTGCCGGCGGCGACGGCGTGGCGCGCCACCTTGTGGCCGGGCCTGATGTCGGCGCGCACCTCGATGCGGTGGGCGCCGTCCTCGAGGACGGTGCCGGCGGGTAGCTCCGCCTTGGCCACCGCCACGTCGTCCTCGGGCCGCAACACGATCGCCTTCTCGCTCAGCGCGTACGTCGCCATGCCTTCCTCGTCCTCGTCACGGCCGGGCGCGGCCGCTCGGAAATGGCACTCACTATAGCAACCCTCTCAAGCGGGCGGGGCCTTGATGCGCAGCACGGCGGGCGCGGGATCGAGCTGGATGGTGGTGTGATCGATGCCGAAGCGGGCGTGGAGGACGCCGTGGAGCTCGTCGAGGAGCCGCTCGCTCTCGCGCACGTCATCCACCACCACGTGCGCGCTCATGGCGTCCCGTCCCGACGTGAGCGTCCACACGTGAAGGTCGTGCACGTGCCGCACCCCGCGCACCGCGAGCAGCGCCTCCTCGATTTCTCCGAGCTCGAGGTGGGCGGGCGTGCCTTCCAGGAGCACGTTCACCGCCTGCCGGAGCAGGCGCCACGTGCGCGGGATGATGAAGAGACCGATGCCGGCGCTCACGAGCGGATCGGCGAGGCGCCAGCCCGTCGTCACCACCACCAGCGCCGCCACCAGCACGCCGAGCGAGCTGAGCGCGTCGCTCACCACCTCCAGGTACACCGCGCGCACGTTGAGGCTCGTTCCCGCGCCCGCCTTCAGGAGCGCGGCCCCCCCCACGTTCACGGCCAGGCCGAGGGCGCCGACGGCGAGCATGGGCCCGCCCAGCACGGGCGGCGGCGCCAGCAGCCGCGCGTACGCCTCGACGAGAATCGCGCCCGAGACGATGAGAAGCACGAGCGCGTTCACGAGGGCGGCCAGGATCTCCGCGCGGAAGTAGCCATACGTCTTGGCGGGCGTGGGCGGGCGGGCGGCGATCCACACCGCGAAGAGGGCGAGGGCGAGGGCGGCGACGTCGGCCAGCATGTGGCCGGCGTCGGCGAAGAGGGCGAGACTTCCCGTCCACAGCGCGCCCGCCACCTCCACCACCAGGAAGCCGCCCGAAAGAACGAGCGTGGCCACGAGCGCGCTGCGCGAGCGCGCCGCCGCCGTCTCGCGATGGACGTGGTTCATCTCGCGGATCGTATCAGGTCTGATAGAATCGACGCGACAGAGTGAGCGACTCCAGGGACCGAGACCGCACCGTCGAGCTTCACGGCCAGGTCTTCCACTACACCGAATGGGGCGATCCCGGCGCCGCCCCCGTCGTCATGCTCCACGGCATCACCGGCCACGCGCGGAGCTGGGACGACGAGGCCGCCGCCCTCGCCGAGCGCTATCACGTCCTCGCCTTCGACCAGCGCGGCCACGGCGACTCCGCGCCCGCCCCCGACGGTGATTACTCGACGGACGCCTTCGCGGCTGACCTCGGCGCCTTCCTCGATGCCCTTCACCTCCGCACCGTCCACGTGGTGGCGCTGTCCCTCGGCGGTCGGGTCGCCATCGCCTTCGCGGGCCGCAATCCGAAACGGGTGCGCCGGCTCGTCATCGTCGACATCGGGCCCGACATCGCGCCCGAGGGCCGCGCCCGCGTGGGTCGCATGATCGCCGGCAGCCCCGAGCGTTTCGATTCCGTGGAGCAGGCGCTCGCCTTCGCGCGCGCGGCCAATCCCCGCTACCGGGAGACGGCGCTGCGGCACCGGGTCGGGCACGGGCTGCGTGCGCACGGGAACGGGTTCGCGTGGAAGTACGACCGCGAGATTCGCGAGCAGATGCGCAGCGGCCGCTGGCGCGATGTCATCGATCTGTGGCCGCTGTGGGCGGCCATCGCGTGCCCGGCGCTGATCGTGCGCGGCGCCGAATCGGACATCCTGTCGCCGGAGATCGCCAAGCGCATGCTGGAGACGCAGCCCCACGCGCGTCTCGTCGAGGTGGAGAACGCCGGCCACACCGTGCCCGGCGACCAGCCGGAAGTATTTCTGAAGATCGTCCGCGACTTCCTCGCCTCGTGACCGCGCGCGGCCACCCGCTCCCGGCCTGACCGCGGCCCGCGCCCGTCAGCGCGGCGGCGTCGGTCGCTCGATCCCGGAGTCCTTCAGCAGTCCCATGCTGTTGTAGAGCCGCACGTCGTTTCGGCGCTGGCGGTAGGTGTCTTGAAGCAGATGCCAGACGCTCTCGTCGCGTTTCGCGTACGGCAAGAGGACCGACACGGCCGCGACGACCACGTCGTCGGCATCGTCGTTGAGCGCCTGGCGGGCGGCGTCGACGGCGGACGGGTCGCCCAGGCGCTCGAGGCCGAAGACGCTCTCGCGACGCCCGCCGTGGTCGGGCGAGGCGAGGTTGCGCTTGTAAATCGCGATCATGTCGTCGCGATTGTCGGGCGTGGCGATGTACGGCAGGCGCGCCAGCACGCGGTCGGGCGGCCACGTGGAGCTGCGGGCGAGCCCGGCCACGAGCGCGTTCTTGCTCGCGTCGCTGTACTCCGAGAACCCGCGACTCAACGCGAGCTTGCTCACCTCCATGCCGCTCAGGGTGGTGAGCAGGCGGCTGGCCTCGTTGATCACTGGGTCGACGCCAGCCATCGCTCCTCCCGACGTGAGGACAACCGCGAGGACGAGGACGGCCGCCATCTGCCGCCGGCCCTCTCGTCGCGGGCTCGTGCTACGCGAACGCCCGCGTGAACTGGGACGCCCGCATGCTCGTGAACTCGTTGACTCCATCCTGATCGGCCGCATCCCACAATCGCTTGCTTTCCAGCACGCCTTCGCTGGTGCTGGTCGCGTTGCGCATCAAGTTCTGGTCGTTCAGGAGCTTGTTCCCGGGCGGCGCCGCCGGCGCGTTGTAGTGCCCACCGTTCACGGCGTTGGACTTGTTGGTGAGCACGTGGCCGGATTCGTGGGCCGGCGAGTACATCGCGGTCGCGAAGCTGCCGCCATTCACGAAGGCGGTGGCGGCGTCCGTGCGCGCGGCGAAGTCCACCATGGGCGCCGCCTCGCCGCGGTTGCCGCTCGTGAGGCGGCCCGCGTAGTAGACGCGGATGGTGTTCGGGTCCGCCGGCGTTGCCGCCCCGATCGCCTGCTCCGCGGCGTCGTCGACGGCGAAGGAGTTGACCCCGGCCGGGGGATCGACGAGCACGAGGGCATCGCCGCCGTCCCGCACGATGTTCGCTTCCGCGGTGCCCCGCGGCGCCGATGTCGTCACCGACATGCCGATCCGCTCGTACGTCTCCCGGATGATCCGGAGATCGCGCGTGAACACCGCGCTCCCGGCCGCGGTCGGGATCACGCCCTGGCCGCCCACCGTGCGCCGCATCACGAAGATGTGGAGCGGGAGCGTACGGCGGTCGTCGGGATCGCGATTGAATACCGGAAGCTTCTGCACGATCTTCGGTCCGCTCTTCGGCTGGTACTCCGCCTCCACGAACCCGCGCAGGCTGGCCTTGCGGATCCGGTGATCCGCCTCACCGTGCTTGCGCTTCCCCGCGTTCGCGTCGCCGGCGGCGAGCCCGCTGTCGGTCTCCTGGTTCTGATCGTCCGTGTCCGTCACCAGCATGAGCGCCCGCGAGACGAACACGCTGCTGCCGGTCTGGGTTTCCAGGAGCGTGAGGCTCTGATCGCCGGGACGGTCGAGGTCGCTGTTGTCTTCCTTGAGCGTGCGCCAGTTCACCTTCACGCGGCCGCTCGCGTTGGGGTCGGTCACGCGCAGATAGAAGCGCCGCGTGTCCGCCCCCACGAAGTTCTTGTCCTCGGCGACGTCGTTGGCGAGGACGTTGGCGGCGCCGGCGCCGGAGCCCGCCGGCGGCGGGTCGAACGCGTTGTCCCAGAGACCCATGCGAAGGAACGTGGTGGCGGGATCGGAGGCGTCGATCTTGCGGTCGCCGTTGCCGTCGAGGACGAACTCGAGCTTCGCCGTCTCGAGAACGGGGATGTCCTCGCACGGCGAGCTCGTGGTCAGGCGCTGGTAGAAGCGGCAGGCGAAGGTATCGCGCGTGTCGGGGAAGCGGCGCTCGGCGTCGGGGAGGCGGCGGCTCCGGCGCGTCTGGCCATCCGACCAGAAACGCTTCTCGCAGCCGGCGGTGCCCTCCTTCGCGCGTGGGCAGGGCCACTTGGAGGGAACGACCTTGCTCCCCTTCCGGAAGAGGAGAACCATCACGCGCCGGTTGGGAGAGTTGGCGGCGTTGCGCTCGCTCTTGTCGGTGGCGGCGTCGAACCGCTGCTGCTCCTTCTCCGAGAAGAGCAGCACTGGGTTGAACTCGCTGCAGCCCTGGAAGTCGGCCTTGCCGCCCGCATCGGCACCGCGGCCGAGGAAATCGGTCTTCGCCACTTTCAGATCCGGGCCGCACAGCTCGTTCATGTACTGCTCGAAGAGCGTCTTGCGCAGTCCCGGATTCTTCTCGGCGTCCTTCGCGCGCGGCGCGCGGCCGGCGCCCCCGGGCGCGGCGTCGAGCGTGTCCTGCATCGTCTGGAGCGCGGGAAGACCCCAGCGGTCGTTGCCGAGCGTGTTGCTGAAGAGATCCTCCCAGAGCGCGGTGTCGCGCGTGAGGAGGGCGTAGATCGCGGTGGCCCGGCGCCCGCTCAGCGCCTTGTTGTAGGCATCGCTGCCGACGGGATCGGCGTGGCCGAAGACGGACATGGGAGCGCCGGGGTGCTGCGTCCTGAGCTTCTTCAGCTCGTCCAGCTCCGTCTTCACGCCCGGCATCACCACCGAGGAATCGAACTCGAAACGGATGTCGTCGACACGCCAACACGCGACGGGGATGATCGCCACCGACACCGTGTTCAGCTCGCTCCCGGTGGCAGGGGCGACGAGAATGGGCGGCGTCTCCGGAACGACGTGGCTGCCCGCGCTGCCGCCCTTCGTGCGGGGGCTCATCGCCCACTCGTGCGCGCGGTCATCGTCGCTAGCACCCGTGGACGGTCTTGAGCTTCGCCTGGGTCTGCGATCCGCACACGCCGTCGACGTGGAGACCGTGCTCGCACTGGAACTCTTCGACGGCGAGCTTGAAGGCGTCGTCCTCGGTGGCGTCGATGGGACCGATGTAATAGCCGAGGTTTCCCAGCCGTCCCTTCTGCCCGGTGACCTCGTCGACGGGATCCACGTGGCCGATGTTGACGGGGATCGCCAGCTCGTCGAGCGCGGTCTCGGACGTCCGCAGCGAGAGGAGACCGCGGGTGGCGGTGGGCGGGATGTCGACCTCGATCTTCCCTTTGCTGTCGGTCTGGAGCTCGTGCTTCTCGTTGTCGACGAAGAGATCGCACGGGGCATGCGCGATCGGCAGCTCGTACATGTCCTCGAGAACGATGCGGAGCTTGAGGCGCGGCGCGTTGACCTTGAAGCGGTGGCGCTGGTCCGTCGGCCGCGACTCCTCTCGCACCGTACGATCCGGGATGCGCACGACGTCGCCCGGAAACAGGACGTTGGGATTCTGGCGCTTGCGCTTCAGCTCGGCGTTGTCCGCATGGTCCCAGATCGTCTTGTAGTCGACGAATCCATACTTCTTGGCGATCTGGCTCATGTGGTCGCCCTGCTGGACCGTGTGCTCCTTCGCCATCGATCCTCCGCCGCCGGGCCGGATGCCGTTCGGCGCCGCCGCGGGCGCGATCATAGCACCGCGGGGGGTGGCCGACCCCGCGGGGGACGCGAGCTCAGCGCGCGCGCAGGGCCCGCGCCGCCTCCGCCCGCATCTTCTGCATCGCGTGCGTTTCCTGGTCGGAGTAGCGCTCCTCCTGCCAGGGGTCGGCGTGCATGTGATAGCCGTTCTGCTCCCAGAAGCCGGGCGGGTTGACGTCGAGGAACTCGAAGGCGCGCAGCCACTTCGCGCTCTTCCAGAAGTAGAGCCGCGGCACCACCAGCCGCATCGGCCCCCCGTGGTCGGGCTCGAGGTCGCGGCCGTTGTGCTTGAGGGCGAGGACGACGTCGTCGCCGGCCAGATCCGCGAGGGCGATGTTGGTGGTGTAGTCGGGATCGGCGTGCTGGAGGACGAACGTCGCCTCCGGGCGCACCTTCACCCGGCTCAGAATCTCGCGGATGTGAACGCCCTCCCACTCGTTGTCGAGCTTCGACCACCGGGTAACGCAATGGACGTCGGACGTGATGGTCACGCGCGGGAGGGCGCGGAACTCGTCCCACGTCCACACCACTTCCCGTTCGACGAGGCCGTAGCAGCGGAACGTCCACCGCCGGGGGTCGAAGCGCGGGGTGAGCCCGTAGGTCAGGACGGGCCACTTGGCGGTGAGGGTCTGGCCGGGTGGCACCCGGTGGGCGAGGGCGGGATCGACTTCCTTCATCCGTCGTGACCTCCACGCGTGGCGAGGGGGTGTTCGCTGCTTCCGCTCGACTATACAACGCGCCCCCCGGGGCGACACGACACGCCTCGGCCACGACGCGGCTCCGCGCGCGGCGTGAGGCCGTCGAGGAACGACGGTCGCGCGCGGGGTGAGGTCATATAATTGACGTGGGCGCGAGCGGGGCCGGCGACCCGCGCTTCCGGCGCCACGAAAGGACAGGGCGGATGAATGGAGAGCGGAAGCTGGCGCTGTTCATCGATTTCGAGAACATCGCCCGCGGCGTGAAGGAGGCGCAGTACAAGCAGTTCGAGATCAAGCTGGTGCTGGAGCGGTTGCTGGAGAAGGGCAAGATCATCTCGCGGCGCGCCTACGCCGACTGGAACCGCTTCACCGAATACAAGCGCCCCTTCCACGAGTGGGCCATCGAGCTGATCGACGTCCCCCAGTCCCGCTACAGCGGCAAGAACTCGGCGGACATCCGGATGGTGGTGGACGCCCTCGACCTCGCGTACGGCAAGACCCACATCGACACCTTCGCGCTCGTCTCCGGCGACTCCGACTTCTCGCCCCTCGTCTCCAAGCTGCGCGAGAACGATCGCTACGTCATTGGCCTCGGGGTGAAGTCCTCCTCCTCCGATCTCCTCGTCGCCAATTGCGACGAGTTCATCTTCTACGAGGACCTCATCCGGGACACCAAGAAGACGAACCTCCTGCGCGGGTTGCCCGAGAAGAAGGCGGAGGCGATGGCCCAGCTCATCGACGCCATCCAGGCGCTCATGCGGGAGAACAAGGAGACGCTGTGGGGCTCGATGGTGAAGCAGACGATGATCCGCAAGAACCCCGCCTTCAACGAGTCCTACTACGGATACTCGACCTTCTCGAAGCTCCTCGAGGAAGCCGCCAAGCAGAAGATCGTGACGCTCGAGCGCGACGAGAAGAGCGGGACCTACGTCATCACCGCCCTCACCGAGGAGGGCGGCCGCGCCGCCTGAGCCACCCCCGCCCCGTCAGCGCACGCGCTTCCACCGCCCCGCGTCGCTCACGAACGCGGTCAGGACCCAGCTCACCAGCGAGATCACGAGGGCGCCCACGAAGGCCGCCCCGAACCCGGTCACGGTGAACCCGGGGACGAACGCCGACGTCAGCCACAGGCAGAACGCGTTGAGCACGAACAGGAAGAGCCCGAGCGTGAGGAGCGTCAGCGGGAACGTGAGCACGACGAGAATGGGGCGCACGATCGCGTTGATGAGGCCGAGCACGAGCCCGGCGCCGAGGGCGGGGGCGAGGCCGGTGACGTGGATGCCGGGCACGAGGGACGCCGCCAGGTAGATGGTGGCCGTGTTCACGAGCACTCGCAGGAGAAATCCCATGGGCGCCGTCCCTCTGCGGCCGTTGCACGGGGCGGAGGCGCGTCGTATTCTCGGCCCCGTGCCCCGCGTGTCGCTCCGAGTCTCGAGCAGCCGGTGGCTGCTCGCGCTCATGCTGCTCTCACCGGGACCTGCGCGCGCCCAGCTCGACCTCACGATCGATCCCGGCATGGTCAAGGGGCCGGCGACGGCGCCCGTGACCATCGTGGAATTCTCGGACTATCAGTGTCCCTATTGCAAATCGGTCCAGCCGTCGCTGGCGAAGGTCCTCGCCGAGTACAGCGGCCGGGTCCGCCTCATCTTCAAGGATTTCCCCCTCGCCATCCACGACGGCGCGCGTCCGGCCCACCAGGCCGCGCGCTGCGCCGCCGCCTCCGGAAAGTTCTGGCCCTATCACGACCGCCTCTTCGCCGCCCAGCCCCGCTTCGACCGCGAGCGGCTCATCACGTACGCGGTGGAGGTCGGACTCGACAGCGACACGTTCGCGCGCTGCCTGGAGGAGGGGCGGTTCGCGGCGGCGGTGGAGCGCGACGTGGCGGAGGCGCGGGCGCTCGGGATCCGCCAGACGCCGACGTTCCTGATCAACGACCGCCCGCTCGTGGGCGCCCAGTCGGTGGAGACGTTCCGGACACTCATCAATGAAGCGCTGCGCGAGAAACGGCGATGACCGTCATCCGCGTCTCCGATGCCGCCGCCATCCCGACCGGACAGGGCCGCTACGTGGAAGCGAACGGCCTCGGCTTCGCGCTCTTCAACGCGGGCGGGGGACGGTACTACGCGTGCGGAGACCTGTGCCCGCACGAGGACGGGCCGCTCGCCGAGGGCTGGCTGGAGGGAGACACGGTGATCTGTCCGTGGCACGGCTTCGACTTCGACCTCGCCACCGGACGCTGCCGGGTGAACGACGATCTCAGCATTCCTGTGTACCCCGTACGAGTCATAACTGGCGTGGTCGAGGTCGAAGTTCCCTGGTGATGAAACACAGGTGAGGTGGACGTCCCCCTGTGATGAATGGCACAGGTTTCGCTTGCGTCAATTCATCGTGGCCGAACGAGCAGTGCGCCATGTCCGACGGTTCCTGGGCCAGCGTCTCCGGGCCCTTCGCAAGCAGAAGGGGTTCAGCCAGGAACGCTTGGGCCGTCGCGCCGGCCTCAGCGGGAAGTTCATCGGCGAAGTGGAACGCGGCGAGAAGTCCATTTCCGTCGATAGCCTCTATCACCTCGCAACGGCCCTCGAGACACCGCTCCGCGAGCTGATCGACGTGCGCGCGGACAAGGCGGGCGCGGTGCCGACCGAGGAGGCCGAGAAGATCTTCGCCCTCATCAGCGGCCGCCGGCGCCCCGACGACGTCCACCGCGCCTACGAAGTCCTCCGCGCCATGTTCGGCGGCAAGACCTGACCACCGCGCATCCGACCGAGGAGTACCGCGCATGACAACGGACCACGTCTGGCTGGGGGTGGGATTGGCGGGGCAGGCGTTCTTCTCCGCCCGCTTTCTCGTGCAGTGGATCGCCTCCGAGCGCCAGCGGCGCAGCGTGGTGCCGCGGCAGTTCTGGTTCTTCTCCATTGGTGGCGGGCTCACACTGCTCGCGTACGCGATCTATCGTGCCGATCCCGTCTTCATCATCGGCCAGGCGGCCGGGCTCTTCGTGTACGCGCGCAATCTCTACTTTATCTATCGCGCGCCCGCACTTCCGTCCCATTGACGGGTGCTACAATGACGCCACCCTGCCGAGCGAGGAGAACGCGGTGACGATCAACTGGGCGAAAGGTCAGACGCGCCCCGTGCTCATGATCCCCGGTCCCACCGAGCTGCCGTTCCCGGTCATCCAGGCCATGAACCAGCCTCCCACCATCCAGTACGACCGCACCTTCGACGAGGACGTGCTGGAGCCCACCACGGCCGCCCTCCGCGACGTGTTCCAGACGCGGGGCGAGGTCATCCTCCTTCCGGGCTCGGGTCGCACCGCCCTCGAGGCGGGGGCGCAGTCGGTCGTGGAGCCCGGTGATCGCGTGCTCGTGGTCGTCGCCGGTCAGTTCGGGCTCCTCATGCGGGAGATCATGACCAGCGTGGGCGCGGAGGTGACGGAGTTTCCGCTCGAGCTCGGCGCCCGTCTCGACGTGGCGCGGCTCTCCGCGGAGGCGGAGCGCGTGCGACCGAAAGCCATCACGCTCGTCCACAACGAGACCTCCACCGGCAGCACGTATCCGGCCGCCGAGGTGGGACGCATCGCGCGCGAGGTGGGCGCGCTCTTCATGCTCGACACCGTCTCGTCGCTGGCCGGCATCGACGTCCGCACCGACGAGTGGAGCGTCGACCTCAACATGACCGGCTCGCAGAAGTGCCTGGGGGCGCCGCTCGGGATGGCGGTGGTGGCGGTGAGCGATCGCGCGTGGACGGCGATGGAAAAGCGCCGGCGGCCGAGCGGGAGCTACGTGTACGACCTCCACCGCTGGCGCGAATGGTGGATCCCGACCACGCGCGGAGGCAAGGTGAAGCCGGGCGCGCCGCGCCGGCAGCCGATCTCCATTCCCACCCACCTCACCGCCGCCATGCGCGTGGCCGCGCAGCTGATCCTCGACGAAGGCCTCCCCCATCGCTTCCGGCGCCACGAGGCGGCGGCGGCCGCGCTCCGGAGCGGTCTCGCGGCCATGGATCTCGAGATGTTTCCCGACGCCGCCATCGTCTCCAACACGGTCTCCTGCGTGCGCACGCCCGCCGGCATCGAGCCGGCGGCGGTCGTCACCCACATGCGCGATCACTACGGGATCCTCATCGGCACCGGCCTCGCCGAGATCCGCACCATCACGCTCCGCATCGGCACCATGGGAATGACGGCGAGCCCGCACTACGTGCTTCCCACGCTGTCCGCCCTCGAGCTGACGCTGCGCGACCTCGGCGTCAAGACCGAGCCGGGAGCGGCGGTGGCAGCCGCCCAGCGCGCGTTCGCCGACAGCGCATAGTGGCCGATCCGCTCATCGTCGTTCCCGACGATTTCCCGTCGGTGTTCGAGGGCACGCCCGCCCACGAGCGCTGCCGTGGCCTCGGCGAGACGCGCGTCTACACGCAGCGAGGCGCCGAGGACGAAAGCGAGCTGATCCGGCGCCTCGACCGCGCGCGCGTCGCCATCAACATCCGCGCCCACGCCCGTTTCACGGACGGCGTGTTCGCCGCCTGCCCCAAG
>DASXSB010000135.1:0-34155 GCA_036506275.1 Candidatus Methylomirabilota bacterium
GGGCATCATCGGCGGCGGCGCCGCCACCATGGCGGAGGGACCGATCCACGGCTATCGTGAAGCGGCCGCCCGCGCCGGGCGCCCGCTCGCCCTCGGCGAGAACCTCTGCCTCGGGATCTTCTTCCACATCGCGGAGACGCGGGAGAAGGCGATCCGCGAGATCACGCCCTACTACGAGGAGCACGTCAAGATGTTCGCGCCGCTCGGCTTCGTGCCGGGCATCACGCGCGAGCAGGTCGAGGCGGCCGGGCGTCGCGGCGGCTGGGGCGCTGCCGGCGTGCCCACCGTCGAGCACTACATGAAGACGGGGGCGTGGTTCGCGGGCCCGCCCGAGGATCTCGTCGCCTATCTGAGAGATCTCGAGTCGCGCTTCCCCGGGCTCGAGTACGTCAACGTGAGCATCAGCATGGGCACGCCGAAGGCGGTCATGCTCGAGCAGCTCGCCTGGTTCGGCAAGGAGGTCATGCCGAAGTTCACGCAGCGCGACCGCGCATCGTGAGCGACGACCTCTGCTTCATGAGCGCGACGGAGCTCGTCGCGCGCATCCGACGGCGCGACCTGTCCGTGACGGAAGTCGTCCAGGCGCATCTCGCGCAGATCGAGCGCGTGAACCCCGCCGTCAACGCCGTCGTCACGCTCACCGCCGAGCGCGCGCTCGACGACGCGCGGGCCAAGGATGCCTCGCTCGCGCGGGGCGCGACGCCGGGCCCGCTCTTTGGACTTCCCATCGCGTACAAGGACATCGTGCCCACCCGCGGCGTGCGCACGACCTACGGTTCTCGGATCTATCGCGATCACGTCCCGGACGAGGACGGTCTCATCGTCGAACGCCTGCGGGCGGCGGGGACGGTGATGATCGGCAAGACCAACACGCCCGAGTTCGCGACCGGCTCCCAGACGTTCAACGAGGTCTTCGGACGGACGCTGAATCCCTACGACGTCAGCAAGACGTGTGGCGGCTCCAGCGGCGGCGCCGCCGTCGCCCTCGCGTGCGGGATGGTGCCGATCGCGGACGGAAGCGATCTCGGTGGCTCGCTCCGCAATCCCGCGAGCTTCTGCAACGTGATCGGTCTGCGGCCGGCGCCCGGCCGCGTGCCGTCGTGGCCGAGCGCAGCGCCGTGGTTTCCGTTCGCCGTGCAGGGACCGATGGCGCGCACGGTGGGCGACGCCGCTCTGCTGCTGAGCGCGATGGCCGGGCCCGATCCGCGCTCGCCGATCGCCATCGCCGAGCCCGGCGACCGTTTCCGGGCGCCACTTGGCCGTGATTTCCGCGGCGTGCGACTGGCCTGGAGCCGTGATCTCGGCGGGTTGCCGATCGACCGCCGGGTGACCGCGGTGCTCGACGCCCAGCGCAAGACGTTCGAGGCGCTCGGCTGCATCGTCGCGGAGGGGCAGCCGGATTTCGGCGAGGCACGCACGATCTTCCAGGTGTGGCGCGCCTGGTACTACGGGCTCAAGTACGGTCCGTTGCTCGCGGAGCACCGTCACCAGATGAAGGACACCGTGATCTGGAACATAGAACAGGGCTTCAAGCTGAGTGGCCGCGATCTCATGGACGCGGAGGCGGACCGCGCGCGGCTCTATCACCGCGTGCGTGAGTTCATGGAAAGGCACGAGTTCCTGCTGCTGCCGGTCACCCAGGTCCCGCCCTTCGACGTCACCCAGCCCTATGTGACCGAGATCGACGGCATGAAGCTGCCGACGTACATCGACTGGATGCGCGCGTGCTCGGACATCACGGTGACGGGGCTGCCCGCCATCTCCGTCCCCTGCGGCTTCACCGACGACGGCTTGCCGGTGGGCATCCAGATCGTGGGCCGTCATCAAGACGAATGGGGCGTGCTGCAACTCGCGCACGCGTTCGAGGAGGCCACGGGATTCGGCCGCCGCCGCCCGCCGCTGTTCGGCTGAGACTGCGCATCACGGAGAAGACCATGACAACGACGCAGAGCGAGAAAGCCCGGCGCTTCCGCGCCCTCCACGAGGGAGCGGGCGCCTTCGTGATTCCGAACCCCTGGGACGCCGGCTCCGCGCGCATCCTCGCCGGTCTCGGCTTCCAGGCGCTGGCGACGTCGAGCGGCGCCTCCGCGGGCATCCTCGGCCGGCGCGACGGCAAGGTCACGCGCGACGAGATGCTGGCGCAGGCCCGGGCCATCGTGGACGCGACCGATCTGCCCGTCTCCGCGGACATGGAGAAGGGATTCGGCGATGCGCCGGCGGTGGTGGCGGAGACCATACGCCGGGCGGCCGAAGCGGGCCTGGTGGGCGGCTCCATCGAGGACGCCACCGGCGACAAGGACAAGCCGCTCTACGATCGCGGCCAGGCCACGGAGCGGGTGGCGGCGGCGGTGGAGGCGGCGCGCGCGCTACCTATTCCGTTCACGGTGACCGCGCGCGCGGAGAATTTCCTGCGCGGCAACCCGAGCCTCGACGACACCATCGCGCGGTTGCAGGCGTTCGAGAAGGCCGGCGCCGACGTGCTGTTCGCGCCCGGGCTTCCCGATCTGGCCGCCGTGCGCGCCGTGTGCGTGGCCGTCGGCAAGCCCGTCAACTTCATGGTCGGCATCAGAGGGAAGTCGTTCACGGTGGCCGAGCTGGAGGCGGCCGGTGTCAAGCGCATCAGCCTCGCCACCTCGCTCTATCGGGCCGCGATGACGGGACTCGTCAACGCCGCCCGCGAGGTGAAGGACAAGGGGACATTCGGGTACCTGGAACAGTCGCTCACCACGCCCGAGCTGAACGCCTTCATGCAGAGCTGACGGGAGACGGAGGCCACCATGGGAGTGCTGGTGACGGGAGCGGGCAGCGGCATCGGACGCGCCACGTGCTTGCGGTTGGCCCGCGACGCCGCGGAGCGGGGGACGGCGGCACGGGTGGCGGCCGTGGATCTTCCCGGTGTGGCCGGGCTCGACGCCGTCGTGGGTGAGCTCGGCAAGCTCGGCGCGGAGGCGGTGGCCCTGCGCGGCGATATGAGCACGGCCGATGCGCCGGGCCGTGTGGTGGCGGAAGCGGTCAAGCGGTTCGGCGGTCTCGACGGGCTCGTCAGCAACGCCGGCATCAATCGGCCGGGAACACTGCTCGAGTACGCGGTGGAGGACTGGGACCGGATGTTCGCGGTGAACACTCGCGCCACCTGGCTGCTCGCCAAAGCCGCTCACCCCGCGCTCAAGGCGACCGGCGGCGCCATCGTGGCCATCGGGTCGATGTCGGGATCCAATGCGCACGCCAACCTCGGCGCCTACGGGCCGAGCAAGGCGGCCGTGATCATGCTCGTGCGCGTGCTCGCCCAGGAGTTTGGCCGCGACGGGATCCGCGTGAATTCCGTGTCGCCCGGCATGGTGCGAACGGGGATGACCGAGCGCGTGTACCAGAATCCCGAGCTCGTCGCCGCGCGCGAGGCGCTGGTACCGCTGGGACGGGTGGCGACGCCCGAAGACATCGCGGACGTCGTGGCGTTCCTGCTCGGTCCCGACTCCCGCTACGTCAATGGCCACGATCTCGTCGTGGATGCCGGCATCAGCGGCAATCTGCTGGGCCGGCTGCCCGGGATCACGCAGATCACGCGCAGCTGACGGTGCCGCACCGCGTCTAGCGTCGATGCCGGCGCAGGCGTAGCCTCCGGGGCTTGCGGGCCGTCACCCCGGGGAGGAACGCATGAGCGACGACGTCAAGCGCATGTACATCGACGGCGAGTGGACGCTCGCCGAAGGCGGCGCCGCCTTCGATGTCCTGAACCCGGCCGATCAGACCGTAGTAGCGTCGGTGGCGAACGGCGCCACCCCGGAGATCGATCGCGCCGTCAGCGCCGCGCATCGCGCGTTCGGGGAGTGGTCGTCGGTCCCCGCGAAGGAGCGGGGGCGCGTGTTGCTCGGCCTCCAGGCGCTCATGGAGCAGCGCCGCGACGAGCTGGCCCGCCTCGTCACGCTCGAGAACGGCAAGCCGTTCGAGGAGGCCAGGAAGGAAGTCCAGTTCGCGCTCGGCTACTTCGGCTGGTTCGCCGAAGAGGCGCGGCGCGTGGCCGGCGAGTGGGTGTCGTCCCCGCAGCCGGCCAAGCGGTACTGGGTGCTTCGCCAGGCCATCGGTCCCGTCGCTGCCGTCACGCCGTGGAACTTCCCGGCCACCATGGTGACCCGCAAGATCGCACCTGCGCTCGCGGCCGGGTGCACGGTCGTCCTGAAGCCGGCGTCCGCGACACCACTCACCGCGCTCGCCATCGCGAAGATCGCGGAGGAGGCGGGGTTGCCGCGCGGTGTCCTCAACGTGCTCACGACGAACCGGTCGCGGCTCGTCGGCAACGAGCTGCTCACGCATCCGCTCATTCGGAAGATCGGCTTCACGGGCTCCACCGAGGTGGGCAAGGGCATCATGGCGAGCGCCGCCCGCCACGTCACACGCCTGTCCTTCGAGCTGGGCGGCAACGCGCCGTTCATCATCTTCGACGACGCCGACCTTGCCGCCGCCGTCGAGGGCGCGGTGGCCATGAAGTTCCTGCGCGTGGGCGGGCAGTCGTGCATCTGCGCCAACCGCATCTACGTGCAGCGCGCGGTCGCCGAGGAGTTCATTCCGGCGTTCATCGAGGGGGTGAAACGGCTGAAGGTCGGGCCGGGGTTCGAGCCGGGCGTGCAGGTGGGACCGCTGATCAACGAAGAGACGCGCGCGAAGGTGGATCAGCTCGTGCAGGACGCGGTCAAGCGGGGCGCGCGGCTGGTGACGGGCGGTCACTATTTGAGCGACGGCGGCTACAAGAAGGGATTCTTCTACGCGCCGGCGGTTCTCCTCGACGTGACCGACGACATGCCGATCGCCCAGGAAGAGATCTTCGGCCCCGCGGCGCCCGTGCTCGTGTTCGACACGGAGGCGGAGGTCATTCGCCGCGCCAACGCCACGACGTTCGGCTTGGCCGCCTACTTCTACACGCGCGACCCCGCGCGGGTGATCCGCGTGGCCGAACAGCTCGAGTACGGCCTCGTGGGCGCGAACGACGCCACCGGGTACACGCACGAGATCCCGTTCGGTGGTTTCAAGGAGTCCGGTCTCGGTCGGGAAGGCGGGCACGCCGGCATCGAGGAATACACGGAGGTGAAGTCGGTCGTCGTCAATCTCGCCTAGCAGCGGTTTTCGATCGCCCGCGCCACCCACGTGTGGCACGTATTGAATGCGTGAAAGGAGCCCTCGGCGCGATAGAACCAGCCACCGCCGTAGAGGCTGGGACCGAGCCGGAGGAGGCCGCCCTCCGTCGCCCGTGTGAAACTCCTGGCCACGAACGCGAGCGTGGCCTCGTACCCCGCTTCGTCCATCCACACCTCGACGATGTCGCTCCCGGGAAACGACTCGCGGGGCGGGCGCGCGAGCGGGACCACGTGAAGCACGCTGGCGTTCGGCCGCAGTAATGCGCGGAGCGCCATGCCCGATGTTCCCGAGGCCGCTTGATAGAAACGCTCCTCGCCCCAGCCCACCTCCACGAGTCCGGCCTCGCCGATGTCGGCGGCGAGCGGCGGCAGGAGCTTCACGAGATCGTGGGTGTTGATGACGATTCCGCTGTGCCATCCGTGGCTGACGACGAAGACCCCGTGTGACGGCTCGCACGTGACCGGCGTTTCCCGATAAACGGCGGGCGACGCACAGCCTTCCAGAAAGAACACGACGACGGTGAGACGGGCCATCCACATGAGCTGTAATCAGCGGCGCCCGTGGATCAGCGCGCGGCGGAAGTCTATCGCGGCAGGCGCTCCATGAGCGCTTTCGCCTCCGCCACTTCGGTCAGCTCGCCTTCACCGAACCCGCGCAACGCGGGAACGAGGACGCTGCGCGCGACGTCGTGCCGATCCTGGGCGGCGAGGAGCCTGGCGAGCGCGGAGGCGGCGCGCAGCTCCCAGAACCGTGCGCCGCGGGCGCGGGCGAGCGCGAGGGCCTGATCGAGGCACGCCTGCGCGCCCGCGATGTCCGGGGACGACCGCGACTGGAGAATCTCCGCCTTCACGCGCAGAACCTCCGATTCGTACCAGACGTCGCCGGTACGGGCCACGGCCTCGATCGCCTCCTCGATGGCGTCGAGGGCCGCGCCGGCACGTCCCGCCGCGAGCAATGCCTCCGCGCGCACGGTGAGGCGGTGCGGGAGGTGATACCGGATGCCGCTCGTGCGGAGAGCGGCGAGACCATCCTCGACGGTCCCGAGGCCGGCGTCGATCTCCCCGTGCACCACGCGCGCCCAGCCCAGCATCATGAGCGCCCACGCCTTGTAGTGTGCGATGCCCTTTTCGGACGCGATCTCGAAGACGCGCTGGGAGCGGGCGGCCGCCTCCCGCGGCTCGCGCAGGATGTGGTTCAGCTCCGCGCGGTACACGTCGGCATGGGCGACGCTCGGCACGTGATCGACACGCGCGGCGAGCGCGAGGGCGGCGTCGCTGAGCTCCCGCGATCGATGCAGATTGCCACGCACGAGCTCCGTCAACGCCCCGATGCTCTGCGCGCACACGCAGGGATCGTGGCCGCCGTAGACGAGCGCGTGCTCGCGATCGGTCTCCAGCCGGTAGAGCGCGACGCCCGCGTCGATGTGCTCGATCGTCTTGGCGAGCTCGCCGTCCGAACACATGGTCGAGCCGGCCGCGTGGTGCGCCTGCAGGAGGAGACTCCGGTCGTCCCGAGCGTGGAGGAGCGCGAAGAGCTGACCGAGCAGATCGCGCGCGAGCTCGGCTTCGCCGCCGGCGTGGGCCACCAGCCAGCGGCCCCAGACGGCGGGGAACACATCCACCGATCGCCCGGTCTCCTGAGCCAGCTCGAGCGCGCGCGAGTACGCCTCGCGCACTTCCGGCGCGTCCCACCCGCGCGTCGCCATCAGCGCGGGACCGAGCGTGATCAGGACCGACAGCTCCTGGCCGGCACGCTCGCCGCTCGGGGGCTGCTTGGCGAGGAGGGCGAGGCTCCGACGGAGATGCTCGACCGCTTCGAGGTTGGCGGAGCGCTGCGCCGCCCGCTGCCCGGCACGGTGCCAGTACGGAAGGGCGCGATCATCCGCGCCGGCCTCGGTGAAGTGGTGGGCGACGGTCTCCGGTTCGCCGTGCGCCGCCTCCGCGAACCGTCGCTCCAGTGCCTCCGCGATGCGCAGGTGATAGCGGCGCCGGGTGGCGTTGAGCAGCGACTGATAGGCGGCTTCCTGGATGAGCGCGTGGCGGAAGTACTGTACCGTCCGCGCCGCGTGAGCGCGCGCGCCGACGAGTTGCGCTTCCCGGAGCCGCTCCAGGCCCTCGTGGCGGACGTGCGCGGGCAGATCCGTGATGGCCGACAGGAGCTCCTCGTCGAACTCCCGCCCGATGACGGAGGCCGCTTGCGCGATTTCCTTGGCGCGTCCGAGACGGTCGAGGCGGCCCATGAGCGAATCGCGAAGCGTCGCGGGAATCACGCGCAGCCGCCCCTCCGGCCCGCCCGCGCCTCGCTCGACGTCGGATTCGATCGCCGCCTTGGTGATTTCCTCGACGTAGAGCGGGATCCCGGCCGCGCGCTCGACGATCTGCTCCACGAGGGCGGGCGCCAGTACGCCCGCACCGGCGACGTGGGTGACGAGCTCGGCGGTTTCCCGGCGCGCGAGGTGATTCAGCGTCAGGTGAGTGACGTGCGGCAGCCGCGTCCACGCCGCCGTGAATTCGGGGCGAGCGGTGACGAGCAGGAGCGCGCGCAGCCCCGGCATCCGGTCCACCAGCCGCTCCAGCAAGCTGGCGGAGCTGGGATCGATCCAGTGCACGTCCTCGACCACGAGGACGGTGGCGCCCGCCGCCGCCGCTCGGATGACGAGATCTTCGATGGCTCCGAACGTCTTGTCGCGCACCGCCGCCGGCGTGAGCTCGAGCGGCGGATAGCGAGACTCGAACGGAATGGAGAGGAGCGCGGCGAACAGCCCCAGCGTCTGGCGGTCATCGCCGACCCGGGCTAACCACTGCTCGAGCTTGTCGAGCTTGTGGGCGACGGGGTCGTCGGCCGAGATCGCGGCTGCGTTCCCGATGCTGGCCACGAAGGGGTGGAGCGCGCTGTGCTGATGATACGAGGAGCAGAAGAACCGCAGCGTCGCGGAAGCGGGGATGCGCGCCTGGTCCAGGAAACTCTCCGCGATCCGCGACTTCCCGATCCCGGGTTCCCCGGTCAGAACCACGATCTGCCCGTCGCCCCGGGCCGCTTGCTCCCAGCGCCGATGGAGCAGGGAGATCTCGGCCTCGCGGCCGATGAGCGGGGCCATCGTGCGCGCCGGCGCGCCCTTCGCGTGGTCGGGGCCGGTCGCTTCTCCGGTCACCTGCCACACGGCCATCGGACGCTGGAAACCTTTGAGCGACTGGATGCCGAGACTCCGCCACCGGAAGCCGCGCTCGGTGAGCCGATGCGTCGCATCGCTCACGACGACCGTTCCCGGTTCCGCCAAGGCTTGAAGTCGCGCGGCCAGGTTGGGCGCGTCACCGAGCGCGAGCTGCTCGGGCTTGGCGGCGCTTCCCACGGCGCCGACGACGACCATGCCGGTGTGGACGGCGACCCGCACCGATAGGTTCAGGGGAGCGACCGCCTCCACGATGCCGAGGGCGGCTCGCACGCCGCGGCTCGGATCGTCCTCGTGCGCCTGCGGGTAGCCGAAGTAGACCAGCAGGCCATCACCGAGGTACTGCGCGACGTGGCCGTCGAACCGCGCGACGACGGCCGCGGACGCCTGCTGGTAGGCGCGGACGATGTCGCGCATGTCTTCCGGGTCCACCGCCGACGCAAGCGCGGTGGAACCGACGAGGTCGCAAAACATGACGGTGAGCTGTCGCCGCTCGCCATCACTGGCGGCGGGAGCGGGAGCGGCACCTGTCTCGGCCTCCGCGCGCAGCGCCCCGCCGCACTTGATGCAGAACTTGTGCGTCGCCGCGTTCGACGTCCCGCACCGCGGACAGCGGGCGGCCAGGCGATCCCCGCATTCCGGACAGAATTCCGCGTCGGGAGGGGCGACGTGCGCGCAGCGACCGCACTGCATGGTGCCGGAAGCTTACTCCGAAGCGACGATCTAGTCGCCCATCACGAGCCCGCCGTCCACCTTGATGGCCTGGCCCGTCATGTAATCGGAATCCGGTCCGGCCAGAAAGGCGACCACGCCCGCCACGTCATCGGGCGTCTCGCCACGACCGAGGGGGACGGCGGAGATCCGGCGCTTCCACGCCTCGCGCGGCCCCCAGCCGTGAAGAGCGCCGAGCTCGTGGTCGATCTGATCCCACATCGCGGTGTCGACGGGACCGGGGCACACGCAGTTCGACGTGATGCGGTCGCCCGCGAAGGCCTGCGCCGCGGAGCGGGTGAGGCTGATCACGGCCGCCTTGGAGGCGGAGTACGGGGCGAGGGCGTCGCTGCCGCCGCGATATCCGGCGATGGAGGCGGTCTGGATCAGCTTGCCGCGCAGCTCGGAGCCGGGCATCGGAGCCTGCGCCTTCATCCGTCGCGCCACCGCCTGCAACACGAAGAACACCGCGCGGAGGTTCACCGCCATCACGCGATCCCACTCCGCCTCCGTGACGTCGAGGATCGGCTGCACGCGGATGACGCCCGCGTTGTTGAAGAGGACGTCGAGACGGCCCCAGCGGCGATAGGGCTCGTCGACCATGCGCGCGATGTCGGCCGCGCGCGTCACGTCGCCGCGCACCGCGGCGCCGCCGACTTCGGCGGCGAGCTTGTCCACGTTGGACGTGTCGAGATCGGCGAGCACGAGGCGGGCGCCGCCGGTAGCGAGCCGGCGCGCGGTGGCGGCGCCGATCCCGCCCGCGGCGCCGGTGATCAGGACCACGCGATCGTGAAGCCCGGCCATGGCGTCAGCGTCAGAGGTACTTCGTGGGGAAGATCATCGTCCGCCACATGTGCGCGACGGGACTCCCGTCGAACCCGAGCCCTTCCTTCGGCTGCTTGAAGTTCCGCCCCACCACGTCGGTGAACTCCTCCAGCTCGACCTGCAGCGTCGGATCGAACGAGTAGAGGTCGTTGACGGTGATGAGCCGCGAGGTCATGTACCACGGGTGCTCGCGCGCCTCGCGGTAGGCGGCTTCGATGTACGGCTCCGGCCGGTAGTCGGGACCGAACAGCTTGACGTACATCTCGGGGTAGCGATAGCCGACCGACTCGTCCGCGAAGAAGCGGAGCGCCTGGTGATAGCGGATGGCCCAGCTCACTTCCTCGTCGACGTATGGCTCCACGAGCTGCGCGCTCCAGTAGCCGTGGTCGCTGCGGATGAAGCCGCTGATGCCGATGTCGTGAAGGAGGCAAGCGAGCACGATCTTCTCCCCGGCGCCGCTCTTGAGGGCGAGGCGCGCGCTCTGGAGGAGGTGCGCAGCGGGCCCGAAGCGGTAGCGGAAGAAGTCGAAGAGGGTGGGACGTTCGGGCATGCGGGGCAGGCGAGGATCGTGTCCCATCATGTACCGCCGGCCCTGATCGGGCGGCCGCGGCACGGGTTGCCGGGGATCGTGCTCACCGGACACGTAGATCACCGACTTCACCACGACGCGATCGAGCTCTCTGCTCAGCGCGTGCTCAGCCGCCTCCGCCCGTTCCAATGTGCTCATGCGCGGATCATCGGGCCGCCGTCCCTCCACTGTCAAGAAATGGCGTTGCGCGCGCCCGCGAGCGCCGACGACGGTGCACGGCGAGAGCAGCGAGGGCGCCGAGGGTGAGCAAACCCAGGGTGGCGGGCTCGGGCACCGGCGAGACCTGCGAGAACGTCTGCTCCATCTCGGAGATGAAGCTGGTGGCGCCCACCGGATTTCCTTCCTCGTCGACGACGGGGTCGCCGTTCTCGTCGAACTGGAAGCCGCCCCCGAGCACGATGCTCTTCTGGACCTCGATGGTCTCGCGGGGATCGAACTCCGCCCCCGCCGACGTCCGTGACGGATCGACGGCGGCGAAGGCGAACGAATCGAAGAGGGGGTCTCCGCCTTCCTCGAACACGAACTCGGACACGTCCATGATGTCGTGGGGCTCGAACCTGGTGAGCTCGAGCCCGACGTCCTTGATGGGCGCGAGGTCGTCGAGCGACCGCACCTTGAACCGGAACGTGAAATCGATGAGCTCGTTGCCGGTCGCGACCAGCGAGTCGTTGACGACGCCGTTGAAGCGGAGCCCGGGGAGCCCGCTGTCGCTCACGAAGCCGTCGACGGTGGTCGAGAGCGGATCCGACGCCGCCCGCGATCGGTTCTCCACCAGCTCGAAGTCCGAGAACAGCTTGTCGCCCACGAGCAGGGTGCCGCCGCCGAACAGTTCGTCGAGGCTCACGGGTTGGGCCGTCGCCGCCGCAGGAAAGACCATGCACAGGAGCGTGATGAGACAGAGGCCACGGAGAGCGGGCACGTGGTGGCGCATCGCATACTCCTTTCGGCCGCGGAGCGGCCGCCGCTCGTATGCGCTGGAGCCTACCACGGCGTTTCGCTACACTCCCGCCCATGCGCTACGGCTTCTATCTCCCCACGCGCGGTGCCTGCGCCACCCCCGATGCCCTCGACACCATCGTCCGCCAGGCGGAGGCGCTCGGCTTCGTCTCCGTCATGATTGCCGACCACGTCGTGTTCCCGACCACCATCGCCTCGAAGTACCCGTACACGGTGACGGGCGCGTTTCCCGGCGGCGGCGACGCCCTCGAGCAGCTCACGCTCACGGCGTTCGTCGCCGGCCGCGCGCCCACGTTGCGGCTCGTCACCAGCGTCATGATCCTTCCGCACCGCAACCCGGTGGTGACGGCGAAGATGCTCGCCACCATCGACGTGCTGTCGGGGGGACGCCTCACGGTGGGCGTGGGCGTGGGCTGGCTGCGCGAGGAATTCCAGGCGCTGTCGGCGCCGGACTTCGACCGCCGCGGCGCCGTGAGCGACGAGTATCTGCAGATCTTCAAGACGCTGTGGACGGAGGACCCCGCGCGCTTCGAGGGACGGTTCTATCGCTTCGACTCGCTCCGATGCCTGCCCCAGCCGGTGCAGAAGCCGCATCCGCCGCTGTGGATCGGCGGTCACAGCCCGGCGGCGCTGCGCCGGGTGGCGCGCTACGGTGACGGCTGGCATCCCGTCGGCGCCAACGCGGCGGTGCCGCTTCCGCCCGCGGAGCTGCGCGGGTCGCTCGACGAGCTGTACCGGCTCACGGAGGGGGAGGGACGCGATCCCTCGCGGCTGACGATCTCGTACAAGGCGCCCGTCTACGATCCGGCGACGGCGACGCTGGGCGGGCACTCGCGTCGCCCGTTCACGGGATCGCCGGCGCAGATCGCCGACGACATCACGGCCTACGAAAAGGTCGGCGTGAGCGAGCTGGTCTTCGACTTTCGCAGCGACGAGGTCAGCGAGTGCCTGGAGCGGATGGAGCGCTTTGCGACCACGGTGATGGCCCCGCGGGGCTGAGCGTCACGGCGCACGAGGCTCAGGCGACTCCAATGGCGGCCGCGAACTCGAGCATCTCGCGCGACGTCTTCACCATCGCCTCGTCCACCATGTCGCCCTTGTAGGTGACGGCGGCCACGCCGCGCCGGGCCCCTTCCTCCATGGCCTCGATGAGGCCGCGGTGGAACGCGATCTCGTCCGCGGTGGGCGTGAAGACCTTGTTCACGACGGGGACGTGGGTCGGATGCATCACCGTCTGCCCGCGGTAGCCGAGGGAGCGGTTCCAGCGCGCGTCCCGCTCCAGGCCTTCCAGGTCCTTGATCGTCCACCACGAGCTGATGGTCGGATACTGGATGCCGGCGGCGCGGGCATCGAGGACCACCTTGGAACGCAGGAACAGCGTTTCCGTGCCCTCCTTCGACCACTGATAGCCGATGGCGCGCGCGGCGTCGCCGCCCGGTCCCGCCGCCAGGCTCACGCGTCTCACGCGCCGGCACTGGGTGGCGATCTCGTACACGTTGCGCATCGCCTTCGCCGTCTCGCAGCCGAGCGGCGTCTCGACGCCGCCGACGGGAAGGCCGAGGCGCCGCTCGAGGTGCGACAGCAGCGCGTCGAGCTCGTGCATGTCCGCGGGCGTCTCCACCTTGGGCAGCGTGATGCTGGTGAGCTCGGAGCACAGCACGCCCTCGAGGTCGTCGAGGGTGAGCCCGGTGGCGAAGGCGTTGATGCGTACCGAACATCCCTGGCCCTTGGCCGCCAGCGCTTTCACGCCCGCCTTCACGACGGGACGGGCGCCGCTCTTCTCGCGGTCGGGGACGGAATCCTCGAGGTCGAGGATGAGCGTGTCGGCGCCGTAGCCGGCCGCCTTCTCGATCCACTCCGGACGGTTGCCGGGAACGAACAGGGCGGAGCGCGACGGTCTCATTGCGCCTTGTAGACCGGCTTCCGCTTCTCCGCGAACGCGCGTGGCCCTTCCTTCGCATCCTCGGTGGTGCGCAGGAACTCCTGGAACGATTCCTCCAGCCGCAGCCCGTGCTCGAGGGGCACGCTCTGGCTGCGCACGGCCAGCTCCTTCACGGCGCGCAAGGCGAGAGGACCGTTCTCGCAGAGCTTCCGCGCGTACGTTTCCGCCGTCGGGAGCAGATCCGGCAGCGGGACGACGCGGTTGATGAGTCCGTAGGCGAGCGCCTCGTCGGCGGTGAGGCGCCGTCCCAGCAGCAGCATCTCCATCGCGATCGCGTAGGGAAGCTGGCGCAGCGCGCGCTGGGTCCCGCCGTTGCCGGGGAGGATGCCGCGCTTCACCTCGGAGATCTCGAACACGGCATGGCTGGCGGCGATCCGGATGTCGGTGGCGAAGAGCAGCGTCATGCCGCCCGCCAGGCAATAACCGTTCACGGCCGCGATCACCGGCTTCCACACGTCGAGGCCGCGGTTCAGGATCATGTTCTTCTGGGTGAGGAAGAAGTCGGCGCGCTCGCGCGTGCTCGGGATCCTCGTCTTGAGGTCGGCGCCGGCCGTGAACGCTTTCTCGCCGGCGCCGGTGATGATGGCGACCCACACGTCCGGGTTGTCGCGCACGTCCGTCCACGCCCGCGACAGCTCGGCGTAGACGTCGGCGTCCATGGCGTTCATGGCCTCCGGGCGATTGATGGTGAGGCGCGCGATCCTGTCCTTCACGTCGTAGATGACTTTCATGACGGACGAGCCTTCCTGCCCAGCACGTCGTCGTTGTGCTCGCCGATCCGGGGCGGGGGCCGGCGCAGCGGTGGCCGCACGCCGTCGAACGAGAGCGGCAACGTCACCAGCGGCAGGTCGTCGCCGGGCATGGGTTTCAGGATGTCGAGGGCCGCCGTCTGCGGCTGCGCGAGGACGTCGGGCAAGCTGTTGATGGGCGCGCACGGGATGCCGGCCGCCTCCAGCAGATCGATCCACTCGCCCTTGCTACGCGTGACGAAGATCTCCTCGATCGCCTGCAGCAGCTCCGCCTTGTGCGCGAAGCGACCGGCGTTGTTCGCGAAGCGCGGATCGGTCGCCCATTCCGGACGGCCGAGCACACCCGCCAGCTTCACGAAGAGCCGGTCGTTGCCGGCGGCCACGATGATCGGTCCCGTCTTCGTCTCGAAGGCCTGAAAGGGGATGAGCCGGCCGCTGCCCGTGCGGTGCCGCTCGGGCACCGTGGCCGTCACCCCGAAGGCAGCGATCGGTCCCTTGAGCCACGCGAGGCCGGTCTCGAGGAGCGAGGCGTCGACCACGCATCCGCGGCCGGTCTGCGCGCGCTGGATCAATCCCGCGAGCGCGCCGATGGCCGTCCACATGCCGGTGCCGTAGTCGAGAGCGGAGACGCCGAGGCGCGTGGGCGGATCGCCTTCGGCGGCGTTCATCACCATGAGACCGGCGAAGGCCTGCACGATCGGCTCGTAGGCGGGATGGCGCGACAGCGGTCCCGCGTTCCCGAACCCCCACACCGAGCAGTAGATCAGCCGCGGATAGCGGCGGGTGAGCGTGTCCGCTCCGAGACCGAGGGCCTCGAGCGTGCCGGGGCGATGATTCTGGACGAGCACGTCCGCCTCTCCGATGAGCTCGGCGAGATCGGCCACCGCCCGCAGATCTTTAAGGTCGACCGTGATGGAGCGCTTGTTGGCGTTCACGGCGAGGAAGCTCGGGGAGACGCCGTTCTTGAACGGCGGTCCCCAGTGCCGCGCGTCGTCGCCCTCGGGCCGCTCCACCTTCACGACGTCGGCGCCCAGATGGCCGAGGACTTCCGCCGCGTAGGGCCCGGCGAGGTTGGCGCCGAGCTCGATGACCTTGATGCCGGCGAGGGGCAGCATCAGCGGAAGAGCGCGCGCGCGATGACCATGCGATGCACCTCCGAGGGGCCTTCGCCGATCCGGCGCACGCGCGCCTCCCGGTACCAGCGCTCGAGCGGGAATTCCTTCGACACCCCGTAGCCGCCGTGGATCTGCACGGCGGCGTCGATCACGCGCCCCAGCACCTCGCTCGAGTAGAGCTTGGCGATCGACGCCTCCACGCGCGCGTCCTCGCCGCGATCGGCCTTCCACGCGCCCTCCCAGATCAGCCAGCGGCACGCGCGCAGCTCAACCTCGGCGTCGGCGAGCATCCACTGGATGGCCTGCCGCTGGGAGAGCGGCACCCCGAACGTCGAGCGTTGCTTGGCGTGGGCGATGGCCATGCGGTGGGCGGCCACGGCCACGCCGAGATTGCACGCGGAGTAGGGGAAGCGGTTCTTGACGAGGAGGTCGAACGCCAGCTCGAGGCCCTGGCCCTCGGCGCCGACGAGGTTCTCGGCCGGGATCGCGCAGTCCTCGAACACGACGTCGTTGGGAATCGACGAGGTGCGGATGGTGCGGATGTTGCGCGCGGTGAAGCCGGGCGTGCCCGGCTCCACGATGAAGCACGAGATGCCGGCGCGGCCCTTGCCCTTGTCCGTGCGCGCGAAGACCACACCCCAGCGCGCGTTGTGCGCGTTGGAGATGAACACCTTGCGGCCGTTCAGGACCCAGCGATCGCCGCGTTTCTCCGCGCGCGTCTGGATGGCGCCGGCGGGATCGGAGCCGCCGGACGGCTCCGTGATCGCGAAGAACGTGCGCCAGCCCTCGCGCACGGTGGGCACCGCGTACTTCTCGATCTGCTCCTTGCTGCCCGCCCAGATCGCGGGCGGCGGATAGCGCCCGAACACGCCGCAGCCGGGGCTGTAGAGGCCCATGCGGTGCTGCGACATCTCCTCCAGCACCACCGACATGCTGAAGGTGTCGAGCCCACCGCCGCCGTGTTCTTCGGGGGCGCCGAGGGCCCAGAGGCCGGCCGCGCGCGTCTTGGCGGAGAGGCGCTCGAAGTCCTCCTCGGGAATGGAGGGCGCGTCCGGATCGAGCCGCTGCTCCAGGGGAATGATCTCCTCGCGGATGAAGCGGCGGACGTGATCGCGGAGCACGCGCAGCTCGTCGGGCAACGTGTAACCGGGAAACGTGGTCATGGCGCGAGATGCTAGCACAGGGTAAACTCGCCGCGTTCGAAGGGTCGACTCCTGCGAAGGAGTGATACGCATAGCGCGCCTCTCCTCGTCCATCAGCGAGATCGCGCCCGCCTACGACGTGGTGGTGGTGGGATCGGGTTACGGAGGCGCCATCGCCGCCTACCGTCTCGCGCGTCCCGGCGTCAAGGTCTGCGTGCTCGAGCGCGGTCGTGAGATCACCCCCGGCGGGTATCCCGACACGCTCCTGAAGGCGCTGGGCGAGGTCCAGATCGACGCTCCCCGGCGCCATCTTTTCTCGCCCACCGCGCTCTTCGATTTCCGGCTGAACCGCGACATCAACGTGCTCGTCGGATGCGGCCTGGGGGGGACGTCGCTCATCAACGCCAACGTGGTCATCCCGCCCGCGCGCTGGATCTTCGACGAGCCGCAGTGGCCCCACCACTTTCGGAGAGACCTGGCGCCGCTCCGGGACGGCTTCGCGGAGGCGGCCCGCATCTTCGCGCCCACGGCCTACACCGACGTCTTCCCCGCGCTCGCGAAGCAGTCGGCGCTCGCGCACGCCGCCGCCGCCCTCGACGCCCGGTTCGAGCGACCCCACCTCAACGTCGCTCTCATGCCCGAGAAGGACGACATGGCGCCGGAGCACCGTGCCTGCACCGGCTGCGGCGACTGCGTGAGCGGCTGCAACTACGGCGCGAAGAAGACGCTGCTGATGAACTACCTGTATCTGGCCCACCGGCGCGGCGCCGATATCTTCACGGAGGCGGGCGTGGGCTCGGTGGAGCGCGTCGGGGATCGCTGGGTCGTCCACTTCGACCTTGCCGGACGTCCCTCCGCGTCCCCCGCCTCGCCGCGTCTCGCCGTGCGGGCGCGCACCGTGATCCTCGCCGCCGGCACCCTCGGCTCCACCGAGATCCTGCTTCGCTCGCGTGAGCGCCACGGGTTGGCGGTGTCGGATCAGCTCGGGCAGCGCTTCACCAGCAACGGTGACGTGCTCGCGATCGCCTACGACTGCGCGATGCCGATCGACGGCGTGGGGGCAGGCGCCCGCCGTCCCGACCCTCACCAGCCGGTGGGCCCGTGCATCTCGGGCATGATCGATCTCCGTCGAAACGGCGTCGATCACGAGAACGAGATGGTCATCCAGGAGGGATCGATCCCCGGCGCCCTGTCGCCGGTGATTCCATTCATCGTGGGCGCCGCCGCCGCCGGGTGGGGGCGCCGCACCGGGCGCGCCAAGGAACTCGCGGCGACACTCCCCGTGAGCCGCTGGTCACGGTTCTTGGCGGGCGCATATCACGGCGCCATGCGCCGGACGCAGGTCTTCCTCGTGATGACGCACGACGAAGCCCGGGGGCGGATGACGCTGGTGGACGATCGCATCCGGATCGACTGGCCGGACTTCGACGAGCAGCCGATCTTGAAGCAAGTGGACGAACGCCTGCGGGGCGCCAGCGCCGCCCTCGGCGGGATCTACGTGCCGAATCCATTCCGGCCGATCACGGTGCATCCGCTCGGCGGCTGCTGCATGGGCAACGACGCCGCCGACGGCGTCGTCGACCACGAGGGGCGCGTGTTCCACCCCGGGCAGGCAGAGCCGCACCAGGGACTCTACGTGTGCGACGGCTCCATCGTCCCGCGCTCGCTCGGCGTGAATCCGCTCTTCACCATCGCCGCCCTCGCCGAGCGGGCCTGCGCGTTGCTGCAGTCGCGGCCGGAGGCGGCGTGATTCCCACCCCGCGGCCGGACCCGCCGCTCCCCGCACCGCGGCCGGTCTTTTCGGAGCGCGCGCGCCCGGGTCTCCGCTTCCGGGAGACGATGGAGGGCTGGTTCGCGTGGGACGGCGACGGGGCCGACGTCTCCGGCGACGGCCGCCTCCGGATCTCGTTCGACCTCACCGTCCTCGCCGACGACGTCGAGCAGTTCATCGGTGGCATCCAGCACGCGGCGCGCCTCGTGGGCACGGTGACCGCGCCCAAGCTGTCGCCGCATCCGATGGCCGTGAGCGACGGCGCCTTCCAGCTCTTCTACGTCGATGCCGACGAAGTCGAGACGCGGTACATGCATTACCGGCTGAGCGTGACGTCCGGCGACGGCGTCGTGTGCCGGATCGACGGGAAGAAACTGATCCGCAACGAGTCGTGGCGGCGTCTCTGGCCCGCCCTCACCACGCTCTACGTCACCATTCAGGAGGAGACCGGCGACAAGCGCCACGGCCACGGCGTCCTCCACCTGTCGGCGCCGGCCTTCCTGCGCTCGCTCGCGACCGTGCGCGCCAGCAACACCTCCGGGGTGCTGGAGGGCATCGACGTCAAAGCGCGGCTCGTGGGCTTCTTCATGGACATGGCGCGCAGCATGTACGGCGGCATCACGGCGCGGCCCGTGCTCGCGACCCTGGACGCGCCGGTGCGCGCGCGCACGCGCGCGGTGTGCCGGCCGATGTCGTACACGGTGCAGACGAGCGATACGACGCGTGTCCATCTCACGCGGTACCAAGGCGGCGGGCGCGGCCCCGTCATCCTCTCGCCCGGGTTCAGCGTCACCGCCGACTCCTTCGCCGCCGACACCGTGCGCGAGAACCTCGTGAACTTCCTCTGCCACCGCGACTACGACGTCTGGCTCTTCGACTATCGCGCCAGCTCGGGATTCCCCGCCGCCGGCACCCGCTTCAGCATCGACGACATCGCCTCCCGCGACTACCCGGCCGCAGTGGAGAAAGTCCTCGAGGTCACGCACGCGGGCGACGTCCAGATCATCGCGCACTGCGTGGGCTCCCTGTCCTTGCTGATGTCGCTCGCCCTCGGCCTCCTCCACGCGCGCGACCGCCCCGGCGCCGGCGGGCCCGGCGCCCGGCCCAACAACCTGGTCCGCTCCGTCATCTGCTCCCAGCTCGGCTTGCATCCGATCGCGCCCCGCGCGTCGGAGGTGAAGGCCGCGCTCGCGGTGGCGTCCGCCCTGCGGCACCTGGGCGTGCGCACGATCTCCGCCCATTACGATCCCTACCGGGTCATGCACCGGATGACCGACAAGCTCCTCTCGCTCTATCCGACCGCGGAGCGCTGCAACAATCCGGCGTGCCGGCGCATCCTCCTCCTCTTCGGCGAATCGTTCCGGCACGCGCAGCTCAACACGGCCACCCACGACGCCATCGACCAGTGGTTCGGGACGACGAGCGTGCCCGCGCTCTCCCACCTCTCGCTCATGCTCCGCGCCCGTCGAGCCGTCGACAAGGATGGCCGGGACGTGTACTTGCCGCACCTCGACCGCCTCGCCCTCCCCATCGCGTTCATGCACGGCCTCTGCAATCTCGAGTTCCTGCCGCGCTCCACGCTCCGCACCTACCGCCAGCTCGCGCGTCGGAACGGACGGGGATGGTACGTGCGGAAGCGGTTTCCGGACTACGGACACATGGACTGCTTCATCGGCAAGAACGCCGACCGCGACATCTTTCCGTTTATCGCGAGCGAGCTGGAGGAGGGGCCGCGGCGGCGGGGGTGATCCGGATCGGACCCTCCAGGACCATGTACTGCGTGCCCGCGCCTTTGCCGCGCGGCACGCGCGGAATCCCGATCGGGAAGATCTCGAGCACGCCGTCGTGGCCGATGTAGAAGCGCAGGAAGTGCTTGAAGTCGGGAATGCGGAGGGCGGCGAACGCGTGGTCGCTGTGGGCGCCCACGACGGTCGACGACACCAGCAAGTAGAGGCCGAGGAGGAGAGGGCCGACGAGGGCGCCTCCCACGAAGAGCGTGCCGACCCGGCAGAGCTCGCCGAGGACGCCGTGGCCGACGCAGTGGACGGCGGCGAGGCGCGCGATCGCGAAGGCGGCCGTGATGTGCGCGACGGCGTGGAGCGCCCCGCCCACCCAGCGAAAGACCGGAAACTCCCAGTCGGCGTAGAAGATGAACGCGGCGAGCACGAGCGCCAGCCAGACGAGCCGGATGGGCTCCTGCTCGAGCGCGGAGCCGACCACTTGGCGGGGCCACGAGGGTGGCACCGGGCCCCACGCGATGGCGCAGTACGCGAGGCCGGAGAACAACCCGAACCTCCAGTTCCGGAGCAGGAAGAGGACGTTCATCAAGCTCAGCCGGAACGAGGTGGCCGGGTTCGGGTACGCGAAGCGCTGGCGGAACACCTCGTCGCCGATCCGGACCACGCGTTTGAGCGAGGTGGCGGCGGGGCCGAACATCGGCGTGTGGGTGGGGGCGAGATAGGCGCCCCCGCCCCCGCTCACGATCCGCTGGTAGTTCTCGTCCCGCGTGTTCTCGTGACGGCGATAGTTGTGGACGTCGCCCGCCACCCAGACGTGAACCCGCGCCCCCGCCGGCTCGATGATCTTCTTCTCGAGAAACCCGAGATTGCTCTCGACCCGCGGGTCCTTGATGTCGCGATAGAGCCAGTCGGGCTCGGCGGTGGCGAGGATGACGCGGTCGCCCGGGCGCAGCCCATCGGGAGCTTCCGCGCTCGCGAGCGCGCGAAAGTACTCGAACTGCCCGGGGTCGATGTCGGACTCGAGCTGCACGTCGACCGCCCACAGCCACCAGCGATGCGGAAGCTTGAGGGCGAAGTAGCTCCGCGCCTGCATCGTCCGCCAGCCCGCCACGAAGCGCCCGCGCATGAACAGGCGCGAGAAGCTGACGAGGCCGTCGTACCAGTCGTGATTCCCGGGGATCGCGTAGAGCTGCGGACTCCCGTCACTGCGGTTGCCCGGAAACGCGGCCGTGAGCGGTTCCACCAGCCGTTCCTGGTACCCGCGCTTGCTCGCGACGGGATAGACTTCGTCCCCGCCGATGATCAGGAACTCGCCGCGGTGGAGCGGCCGGCCCCGCCACGAGAGCGACGGCTCCGACACCAGGCACGCCATTGCGAACGTCGCGTCCCAGCCGTCGCCGGTGTCGGCCATGTAGTCGAACCAGAGGTCGCGGCGCTCGCGCTGGTCGACCTGCGTGTAGTCGAAGAGACCCTGGGGCTCGCCGACGCTCTGGAGCGTCCGATAGTCCGAGCGCTGCCCGAGCGCGAGGGAGATCAGCACCTCCACGCCGGTGGAGAGGAGCTGCCCGGGGTCGTACCAGCCCACCATGCGACGACGCCGGGGCTTGGCGACGATGCGGTCGTAACGGCTGTCCTCTCCGCCCATGGCGGGCGCCATGGCGGGACTCTACCCTATTTGACAGCGCTGGAGCGGACTCCTAGACTGGCGCCGGTCATGGGGCCCATCAGAAACTTCGTGCTGTGGACGATCATCGGCGGTGGGCTGCTCTTCTTCGGCGGCCTCGCCGCCCACGGCTACCGCCTGCTCATGACCCCGTGCGGGGCCGCGAACGACTGCGGGCTTCGCATGATCGACTGGTTCGCGCTCGGGCACGTCGCCGTCGGCGGTGGCGTCGCCATCGGGCTCATCGGCCTCACGCTGACGCTCGCCAGTCCGCGGGGAGTGGGCTGGGGGCTCGGGCTGCTGGCGATCGGGTCCGTCCTCTTCCTGATCTTCGTGTGGCCGACGCCGTTCAAGTATTACCGGACCGCCGATCGACGGTGGATCCAGGTCCACCGATTCACCGGCGAGAGCCACATTCTTCCCGACCGCGCTCAGGACGCGGCCGCCTCCGTCTCCGCCAGCCAGCGCTGAAGCCCCATGTCGCGGAACAGCGTGGCCGCCCGCGCCAGATGCGGCCGCGCGTTTTCTCGATCGCCGGCGTCGAGGTAGAGCCGACCCAGCCCGAGATGGCAGCGCCCCACGAGGGGTAGCATGCCGAGCTTGAAGGCGAGCGCGAGCGCGCGTTCGTACTGAGCGGCGGCGTTCTGCGCGTCCGGACCGGCGGCGATGACGGTGGCCAGGGTGTGGAGGGCGGCCGCCTCGTAGCCCTGCTCGCCGTGGGCGACGGCCAGTTCGAGGGCACGCTCCACGCACCGCCTGGCGTCGGCGAGGCGGCCTTCCATGAGCAGCGCGTCCGCCCACCACACGCGGATCTGCGACAGGTTGGAGCGGATGCCGAGGGCGTCGAGCAAGGTTGCCGCGCGCTCGAGGTGCGGCTCGCCCTCGCTGGCGCGCCCGGCGAGCGCGAGGGCCCAGCCGAGGGCGGCGGCGGCGCCCGGCAGCCACACCACGAGCGCCTTCTCCTCGCACAGCCGCAACGCGCGCTCGGCGAGCGCCACCGCCGTTTCCGTCTGGCCACGATGCACGAGCGGGATCACGCGCATGGTGTAGGCGATCGCCTGCGCCTGCGGATGGTCGCACTCGTCGGCGGCCTGCGCCGCGCGGTCCGTGTACACGAGGGCCCGGTCCACGTCCCCCACCAGCGCGAGCGCGTAGCCGAGCCAGCCCGCGGCTGCGATGTAGGCCGGCACCGTCACCGCGAGCAGGCGTCGCGCGAGGTCGGCGTGCTCGCCGTCCACGATCCGCTGGAACAGATCGATGGCGGAACGGTAGGCGCCGGTGGCGTAGTGGTTGAGGCCGAGCGCATACGTCGCCAGGATCCGCACGTCCGCGTCCCCGCCGAGATCGGCGATCTCGAGCGCCTGCTGCGCGCGCTCGATGCCGTCCCGGAAGCGCCCTTCCATCCACGCGTACTGGCTCATGCGATGGAGCAGGCGCGCGAGCCGGGGCGCGTCGTTCACCTCCCGCGCCAGCCGCTCGGACTCCGCGTGCAGCTCGATGAGCTTCGACACCTGCCCGAGCACGATGAGCGGGACGTGCAGGTCGAGGCGGACATCGATGCGGCGGCGCACGTTGTCGGCACTGACCGGGAGCCGGTCGGCGATGCCGAGCGCCTGCTGGTATCGCCCCAGGCTCTCCTCCACCGCCGCCCGCGCGAAGGCGGCGGCGCCGGCCAGACGCAGGTAGTCGACCGCTTTCGGCCACACCTCGCCCCGCACGGCATGGTGGGCGAGGGCTTCGGCATGATCGGCGAGGCGATCCGGGTACAGCCGCTCGAGGGTGGCCACCATCGCCGCGTGCAGGGACTTCGCGCGCTCGTGGAGCAGCTCGCCGTAGGCCACCTCGTTCGTGAGCGCGTGCTTGAAGGAATAAACCGGCTCGGCGCCGCCGCCGTGCGTCTCGAACACGAAGTCCAGGCGCCGGAGATTGTCGAGCGCTGCCTCGATGGCAGCCTCCGGCAGGCCGGCGATCGCGCGGAGCAGCGACACGCGGATGTCCTTGCCGACGACGGAGGCGCATTGCAAGACCGTCTTCTCGTCGGCGGGGAGACGATCGATGCGAGCGGCGAGAACCGCCTGCACGGTGGCCGGCACCTGCGTCCGCACGATGGCGGCGCCCTCATAGCGGCCCGCTTCTCCGTGCAGGAGACCACCGTCGACGAGGGCACGGATGCTTTCCTCGAGGAAGAACGCATTGCCGTCGGTGCGCTCGATCAACAAGTCCTTCAGCGGGCGCAGGTTCGGATGGTCGCCGAGCAAGTCCGTCAGCAGCGTCTCCACCTCGTCCCGCGGCAGCGGCTGGAGATCGATCTGCGCGTAGTTGCTCCACCCGCCCCAGTCGTGGCGATACTCCGGCCGGTAGGTGACGACGAGCACGATGCGGGTGGCGGCGAGGCTCTCGACGAGCCGGTCCAGGAACGACTGCGTTTCGTCGTCGATCCAGTGGAGGTCTTCCACCACGAGCACGAGCGGCGCCACCTGGCCCAGACGGACGAAGAGCTGCTTCAGCGCCTCTTGCGTGAGCTCGCGCCGGCGGCGCGGATCGTAGGTGGGAAACGGGCTGTCGTCGGGAGGGACGCCGAGGAGGACGAGCAGCGGCGCCTGCGCCTCTGCCAGGCGCGCATCCAGCGTGACGAGCGTGCGCGTGACCTTGTCGCGCGCCGCCGCCGGCGAATCGCCGTCGGCGAGGCCGAAATATCGCCGGAGGAGGTCGATGATCGGAAGATACGCGGTCCCACGGCCGTAGGAGACGGTGCCGGCGTCGAGGACGAGGCAACCGCCGACGGCGGGGGAGTGCTCCAGCTCGAGGACGAGACGGGACTTCCCGATGCCGGGCTCGCCCACGATGGCCGTCACGCCGCCATGCCCCGCGCGCGCGTCGTCGACGGCGCGTCCGAGCGCCGCCAGCTCCCGCTCGCGGTCGACGAAACGCGTGAGGCCGCGCAGCACGGTGGCCTCCGCGCGCCGGATGGCGCGGGCGCCTACCAGCTCGAACGCTTCCACGGGCTCGCGCCGGCCCTTGAGGGCGATCGGTCCCACCGCCCGCGCCTGCACGAAGGGCTCGGCGAGACGGACGGTGGCGAGCGTGAGACGAATCGAGCCCGGCGGCGCCGTCGCCTCCATGCGCGACGCGAGGTGCGTCGTCTCGCCGATGGCGGAGTAATCCATGTGCAGATCGCTGTCGATGGCGCGCACCACCACCTCGCCGGAATTGAGACCGACGCGGATCTGGATGGCGGCGCCCACCTGCGCTTCCACCGTGCGCGCGTAGCGGCGGACGCTCTCCTGCATGGCGAGGGCGGCGTAGCAGGCGCGGGCGGCGTGGTCCTCGTGGGCGACGGGCGCGCCGAAGAGCGCCATGATGCCGTCGCCCATCACCTGGTTCACGGTGCCCTCGTAGCGGTGAACGGCCGCCATCATGTGCTCGAGGATGGGATCGAGGACATCGCGGGCGTCCTCGGGATCGCGCGCCGCCAGCAATTCCAGCGACCCCGTGACGTCGGCGAAGAGCACGGTGACGACCTTGCGCTCGCCCTCGAGCGCGCTCTTGTCGCGCCGGATCACGTTCGCCAGATGCGGCGGCGGTCCCACCGTCGCCTCCGGGCCGCGGGCCCGGCGCCACGCCGTGGGCCGCGTGCGCTTGCCGCACCCGCCGCAGAAGATCGCCTCGCCGCTGTTGACGAACCCGCACTCGGAGCACGCGACGGGGAGGGCGGCGCCGCACGCGGTGCAGAACCGCGCGGAGTCTGCTTGCTCGACGTGGCAGCGCGGGCACGTCATGGCGTAGACGTTATACAATCCAGGGCGCTATGGACAAGGCGTGGTCGCGACACACGGTGACGCCGGCGTCATGGCTCGTCTCGCTGCCCGACGCGTGCATCGCCGAGCTCGACGACGTGGTCGCGAAGCTCCGCACGCGCCCGTCGCCGGTGGAACACCTGGCACCGGAGGACTTCTCGCTCGGCGGCTGCGCCGCCGTGATGGCGCAGGTCCGCGACAAGCTCGAGCACGAGGTCGGTCTCGCCGTGGTGGATCGCTTTCCCGTCGAGCGCTACGAGCTCGACGAGAACCGCGCCCTCGCCTGGCTGCTGGCGCGGATGCTCGGCCAGGTGGTCGCGCAGAAGTGGAACGGGGCCCGGATCTACGACGTGAAGGACACGGGCCAGGTGCTCGGCTACGGCGTGCGACGCTCCATCACCAACCTCGACTTGCCGTTCCACACCGACGGCGGCTGGCTGTGGATGCCGCCCGCCTTCGTCGGCCTCTACTGTCTACAGTCGGGGCAGGAGGGCGGCATCAGCCGGTTCGTGAGCCTCGTCACCGTCCACGACGAGCTGCGCCGGCGCCATCCCGACCTCCTCGCGCGCCTCTATCGCCCGTTCGCGTGGAACCGGCAGGCCGAACACGGCGAGGGCGATCCGCCCTTCGCCCGCAAGCCCGTGTTCGAGCACGACGGGCGCGCGCTCATCGGACGGTACTTCGAGGACTACGTCGTGAGCGGGAGCGAGCTGGCGGGGGAACCGCTCGACGACGAGGGGCGGGCCGCCCTCGCGGCCATGCGCAGCATCGTCAACGATCCCGAGCACTGGGTCGAGTTCCGCATCGAGACCGGCCAGTTCCAGTACCTCAACAACCGTGAGTTCGCCCACAGCCGGACCGCCTTCACCGACACCGCGGGTGGACCCCAGCGCCACATGGTGAGGCTCTGGAACCGTGACGAAGGGACGCCGCACCTGGAAGGTCAGCTCTCGACGTAGACCCGCGGCACGCGCGTGTTGATGTTCGTCAGCACCTCGTACGGAATCGTTCCTGCCCACGCCGCCAGGTCTTCGCACGTGATGATCGCATCGCCGTCGGCGCCGAGGAGCACGACCTCGTCGCCGTTGTAGGCGGTGTCCCCCTCGATGTTGACCATGATCTGATCCATGCAGACGCGTCCGACCACCGGATACGTCTTGCCCCGGATGATGACCTTGGCCACGTTCGAGAGCGCGCGGAAATAACCGTCGCCGTACCCCACGGGGACGGTGACCACGCGCACGTTGTGGTCCGACTGCCACGTGGAGCCGTAGCTCACGGGATGGCCGGGGGTGACGACCTTGAAGTAGACGACGCGCGACTTCCACGACAGCACCGGCTGCACGGCGATCGTGCGCCGCACCTCGGCGGAGGGATAGACGCCGTAGAGGAGGATCCCGGGCCGCACGAGGTCGAGGTGGCTCTCGCGAAGCTGGAGGATCGCGCCCGAGTTCGCGATGTGACGGACGGGCGCCGCCACGCCGTGCTTGTCGTACCACTGGAGGACCTCGAGGAAGCGCGCGAGCTGGAGCCGGGCGGACCCGAGATCGGCGGCATCGGCGTTCGCGAAGTGGGAGTAGATGCCTTCCACGACGGAGTGGCGGCAGTCGGCGGCGCGCTCGAGCAGGCCCTGGGCGCTGTAGTAATGGACGCCGATCCGCTCCATCCCGGTGTCGATCTTCAAGTGGACGCGCGCGGTGACGCCCATCTCGCGGGCGGCGTCGTCGATGTGGCGGAGCTTGTCGATGGAAGACGCGGTGAGCGTGAGCCCGTAGCGCAGGAAGAGCGGGATCTGATTGCCGAGAATCCCGCCCATGACGAGGATCGGCACCGTGATGCCCGCCTCCCGCAGCGCGACCGCTTCTTCCAGGAACGCGACCCCCACCGACGTCGCTCCCAGCGCCACGAGATGCCGGCCCACCTCCACGAGGCCGTGTCCGTACGCGTTGGCCTTGAGGATGGGCATCACGGCGGCGGGGGCGACCGCGCGCTGGATGGCGCGGAAGTTCGCGGCGAGTCGCGCGCGGTCGACCTCGACCACCGTCGGCCGCAGGACGCCGATGTCGTCGACGTCGGGTGTCATCACTTCGAGTGTAGCGGACGGGGGGTGCTAGCATACGATTTCACGGAGACGGAGGGTGTGATGGAAGAGGATTTTGCCGCGCTGTTCGCCCGCGAGGAGGCGAGACGCGCGCTCGAGATCGGACAGGTCGTGAAGGGCCGCGTCATCCAGATCACGGCCGAGCACGTCTTCGTCGATGTGGGTGGCAAGGGCGAGGCGTGGATCGATCGCGCCGAGCTCGCCGACGAGGACGGCCGCTTGCGCATCGTCGTGGGAGACCACGTGGAGGCGACGGTGGTGGCGACCGGTGACGAGATCCGTCTCTCGCACCGGCTCCGGCAGGGCGCGCAGGCGCGGCAAGCGCTGGCGGTGGCCGCTGACACCGGCGTGCCTGTGGAGGGCAAGGTGGCGGCGGTGGTGAAGGGCGGTTACGAGGTCACGGTGGGCGGGCTGCGCGCCTTCTGCCCGTTCTCGCAGATGGAGCTTCGACGGGTGGACGCCGCCGAAGAGTACGTCGGCCGCGTCCTCGAGTTCCGCATCACCAAGTTCGCCGAAAACGGCCGCAACATCGTCCTTTCTCGCCGCCAGCTGCTCGAGGAAGAGGCGGCCCGGGCGGCCGAGGCCGTCCGGAAAAAGGCGGTGGCGGGGGCCGTCCTGCCGGGCACGGTGGCGACGCTCGCCGACTTCGGCGCGTTCGTCGACCTCGGCGGCCTGCAAGGCCTTGTCCCCGTCTCCGAGATCTCGCACGCGCGCGTGACCCGCCCCGCCGATCGCCTGCGCGTCGGGGACCGCGTCACCGTGAAGGTGCTGAAGGTCGATGACGAGAAAGGCCGGATCACGCTCAGCCTGAAAGCGCTCGAGGGCGACCCGTGGACGGCGGTGCCGGGAAAGCTTCGCGAACGGCAGATCGTGCGCGGTCGCGCCGTGCGCGCCACGGAGTTCGGCCTCTTCGTCGAGTTGCTGCCGGGCGTGGACGGGCTGCTGCACGTGAGCGAGATCCCTCGCGACCGGCAGGCGGCCCTGCGGGAAGCGGTCGCGAGCGGCGCCGAGGTGACGGTGATGCTCGTCAGCGTCGATACCGCGAAGCGGCGCATCGCGCTCGCCCTCGCGCCCGAGGAGGATGCGGAGACCGAGGCCTATCTACGCGACAGTAAGGCGCGCGGCGGCTTCGGGCTCACGCTCGGCGAGAAGCTGAAGCAGGCGCGCGAACGCGGCTGATCAGGCGGCGGGTCGGTCGGGTGCCGTCGCCGAACGTCGGCTGCCACGACGAGTGCTTGCCGGCGCCGCCCACCACGATCACGCTGATGTCGTCGGCGGCGCGCACGATCGGCAGCATCGTGTCGGGCGCGTCCACGGCGTGCCGCCGCTCGACCTGATAGCGCTGGTACTCCGTGCCCAGGCGCGCGAACGGAAATCGCGCGTGCTCGAAGAGGAAGTCCTTCACCTGGCGCTTGCCGAAGCCGTCGCGCGCGATGGTGGCGGCGTGCTCGGGCCCGAGCGAGAGAAGCGGCCAGCCCGCGCCGAGCAGATTATTGCTGCCGGCCTGGCCCATGGCGCCCGCCACCGTCCGCAGCACGCCCACACCGGTGTTGCTGTAGTGGTCCTGGATGTTGTGCGGCGCCTCGCATCCGAACGCGGTCACGACGCTGACGTCGGGGGCGAACCCCGCCTCCACGTGCAACGGCTCCCACGGATTCTCCGCCTCGTTCTCGGCGACGCAGTAGGCGAGTTTCGCCGGGCTGCCCTGGGTGGCGCGGTCGCCGGTACCGGGCAGCCCGCCGCCGACGTTCATGAGCACGAGCCTCACCGCGCGCCCGATCGTCACGTTTGCGCGCGTACCCTGCCCGAACGCGTTGTAGCCGGCGTTGAGCCCGATCTCGCGCGCGATCGGCCCGTTCACGACCAGCAACGGCGCCACCGGATGCGTGGTCGCCTGCACGGAATCGAGATTGAAGAGCGGATCGGCGAGCGCCTCGATGCCGGCCAGGATCACCGGAAAGTACTCGGGGCGGCACCCCGCCATGACGGCGTTGATGGCGATGCGCTCGACGGTGGCCTCGCCCTGCCGCGGCGGCAGGACGCCGATCACCTCGCGCGGATCGCGCTCTGTGAACTGGAGACACGCGCGGACCGCGGGCTCCGTCGGGGGGACGATGGGAAGGCCGTCGGTCCAGCCGCGCTCCTGGTAGAGCGCGTCCACCTCCTCGTAGGCGCCGGAGAAGACAAAGGTGGCGGCGGCGGGACCGACGGCGGTCACGCCCGCGTCACCGCTTTCAGCACGGACTCGAGGGCGAGGTCGGCCTTGCGCACCACTTCTTCCTCACGGATGCCGCCGAGCGGGTGCGGGACGAGCGCGAGCGGCAGCGTCTCGAGACCGCGGTTCTTCGCCTCCAGCCGCGCCAGCGTCTCGAACTCGAACGTCCCCATCACCGCGGTGGGAACGCCGCGCTGCTCCAGCATGATTGCGCCGTGGATACTCCACGACGTGCACGACCCTCAATCCGCGCTGCCCACGAGCGCGAAGTCGCACTCGGAGAGCGCGGCCAGGATCTCCGGCGCGGGCGGGCCCGCCACCGGCTTATTGCGCTTGACGACCTCGGTCACGCCGTAGCGCTCCTGGAGGATCTTCGTCACCGCCAGCATGAGCGTGCCCGCGTTGGCCTTGCCGTTGTCGAGGATGCCGGCGCGCTTGCCGGCGAGACTGGAAAGCCGCGGCGCGAGCGCGGCGGCGACGGCGCGCGGCTCCGCCGTCGGATCGTAGAGGCGAATTCCGTCAGGCATCGATGGTCTCCTTCCGTCGCGAGCGTATCACCGCGCTCGGTGCAGGGGAAACGCGGGCGGCATGATGCGATCGACGTCGGCGCCGTCCCAGCGCCACGCCGGGACCGCCCGCCAGTAGCCACGCGTCGCCTCCCGCGCCTTGGCCAGCACCTGGTCCTCGTCGACGCGCGCGAGGCGTCCGTTCTCCACGAGCACCTTGCCGTCCACGATCACGGTGGAGACGTCGCGGCCGCTGCCGGCGTCGACGAGCGCCTTGATGGGATCGTTCACGACGCCCACGCCCAGGCGATCGAGATCGATGAGCAAGATGTCGGCCTTGGCGCCGGGCGCGAGGCGGCCCAGGTCGTCGCGGCCGAGGAACCGGCATCCGCCGAGCGTGGCCGCGTTGAAGACGTCGCGCGGCTGGCCTGCCTGGTAGTTGCCGTCGGCGACCTTGGCCAGGATGGAGGCCCAGCGCAGCTCCGAGACGATGTCCATCGGGTAGGTGTCGGTGCCGATGGCGAGGGTGACGCCGGCGTCGAGGCAGCGCTGGAACGAGTGGAGGGTCATCGCCATCTTCGCGTACTTGTACGGGCAATGGCCGATGGTGGCGCCGGTCTCGGCGAGCACGCGCACGTCGTCCCCGAAGGGATAGTGTGTCCACGGATGGGCGGTCGTGAAGACGGCGTGGCCGAGCAGCGTGCGCTCGTCGAGGAAGCCGATGTCGCCGAGGTACCGGATGGGCGTGCGGCGATGTTCATCCATGATGCGCTGGAACTCGACGAGGTTGCCGCCGGCGTGGGTATGGATGGGGACGTCGAGCTCGCGGGCGGCGTCCTTCCCCGCGCGCAGCAACGGCTCGCTGCACGTCTCCACCTGGGCCGGGTTGAACATGCCGCGCAGCCGCCCCTGCGCGCTGCCGTCGTAGCTCTTCACGAACCCGATCGCTTCCTTCAAGCGCTCGCGGCCGATGGCGGTGTCCTCGTCGTAGGTGAGCCGGCCCTGCGCGTCCATGTACGTGTCGCGATCACGGAAGGCGGGGCCGGCGTAGACGCGCACCCCGAGCTCGTCGACCAGCCGCGCGTAGCCGTCCCAGTCCCCACGGAGCCCGCCGACGTCGATGACGGTGGTGGTGCCGTTCCGGAGCGCGTGCAGGAAGACGAACGCACGAAGCGCGGCCACCGCCTCCGGCGGCGGCGGCGCCATCTTGCCCTTCAAGGGCGCCGCGAAGCTCATGTAGTTGGCGGTGCGGTAGTCGTTCTTCGCCATGTCGAGGAGGAGGTAGTCGCCGCCGCTCCCCGCCGTGTGCACGTGCGTGTTGATGAATCCCGGCGAGACGAGCTTTCCGCGCGCCGCGATGCGCGTGTCGGCGCCGCCCTTGTAAGGGGCGCCGGCGTGGACGATGCGATCGTCCTCGAACACCACGCTGCCGCCTTCGTGGACCTCGTGGGTGGTGCCGTTGAACGCGACGACCCAGCCCCCTTCGACGTGCGTCTTCATGGCTTCGCCTCCCGTCCGCGCATACTACACTGAGGCACCACGACCAGGGAGGTCAGCCGATGCTCGCACTGTGGGTGAAGGTACGCGTGAAGCCGGACGGGCGTGAGCGGTTCTTGAAGGCCATCGAGCACGACGCGCTCGCCTCCGAGCGCGACGAGCCTGGCTGCCACCGTTTCAACGTGCTCCAGGACACGACCGATCCCAGCACGTATTTCTTCTACGAGGTCTACGAGGACGAGGCCGCCATCGAAAAGCACCGCGCCATGCCCCACTACGCCACCTGGCGCGCCGCCGCCGACACCCTCGACGGTCAACCCCAGGTCACCCGCTGCACCACGGTCTTCCCGAGCGCCGGAAGCTACTGGAAGAAGCGCTGATTACCAGACGCGCTTGTGCACGAAGTCGATGATTCGATCCAGCGCCCGCTGGGCCGCCGGTGAAGTCGGGTTGCGGTTGATGAAGCCCTCCGCCTCACCGTCGTAGAGCTCCAGCTCGACCTCACCGCCCGCCGCGCGGTAGTGCGCGACGAAGCGGTCGAGGTCCGGGCGCGGATGCGCCTGATCGACGGTCCCTTGCACGTAGAGGGCGGGTGGGAGGGGACCGCGTTCGCCCCGCTCGAGCGCGAGCACGGGGTTGCCCTCCGCCATCGCCTCCTCCGTTTCCCAGAAGCGATCGTGACACGGCAGCACGCGATCGACGATGTCCGGATACGGCTTGCCTCCGGCCTTGAGCTTCTTCACGTAGTGGTAGCGGGCGAGCGGATCGATGACGGGCCAGCACAGGATGACGCAGCGGAGCGTCGCGTCGGCGGCGGGCGTTCCCGCCGGGAGCGGAATCGCCTCGTAGCGCGGATCGTGCGGTCGCATCGCGTTCAGCATCGCCTGATGGCCGCCGCTGGAGACGCCGAGGGCGCCGACGAGATCGGGGCGGCTCCCGAGTGACGCCGCGCGGCTCTTGACCCAGCGCACGCCGTAGTTGATGTCGGCCATCGATGCCGGGTACGGCGCTTCCGGCGGCATCCGGAAATCGAGAGCGGCCACCACCACGCCGCTCGTCGCCAGCGCCTCGTTGATGACCTTGTCGTTCTGGCGGTCGCCGTTGCACCAGGCGCCACCGTGAAGATCCACGATGAGCGGGAACGGCCCCGCCCCGCGTGGCTTGAAGAGCCGCGCGAGCAGCGGCCGGTCGCCATGGCGGAGATACTCGACATCCTCGACGTCGAACTCGTGCGAGTTGCGTGCGCTGGTTTTCATGGCGGGGAGGATACACTATCGCCAACCCGATCGGCGAGGGGCGCCCCATGTACGACCTGCTGCTCAGAGGCGGAACCGTCGTGGACCCGTCCAGCAAGTTGGATGGCGATTTCGACGTGGCGGTGGAGCGCGGCGTGATCGCGCGCATCGCGCGCGGCATCCCGGCCGCGGAGGCGACGCGGGTGATCGACGTCGCCGGCAAGATCGTCACCCCCGGCTTGATCGACGTGCACGCGCACGTCTTCGAGGGCTTCAACCGCACCGGCGTCGATCCCGACCTCGCCGGCGTCCACGCCGGCGTCACGACCATCGTCGATGCCGGCAGTGCGGGGGCGGCCACGTTCGGCGGCTTTCCGCGCTACATCCTGCCCCACTGCCGCACCGAGATCGTGCCCTTTCTCCACATCTGCCAGACGGGACTGGCGACGCTTCCCGACATCGTCGCCGAGAGCAGCGTGAACCTCGCCGACACCGTGCGCGTGGCCACCCAGCATCGCGGGCTCATCGCTGGCATCAAGGCGCGGATGGTGTCGCCCGCCCTCGAGATCATGGGCATGGAGATGCCGCGCCTGGCGAAGCGGGCCGCCCAGGAGGCCGGCATCAAGCTGATGGTCCACATCGGCGATACCGAGAAGCGCTACGACCCGAAGGTGATCCACCCGCTGCTGTCGCTGCTCGAGCCCGGCGACATCCTCACGCACTACTTCACGCCCAACCCGGGCGGCGTCCTCGACGGCAACGGCCGTCTCGTGCCGGAGGCGCGCGAGGCCGCCGACCGCGGCGTCTGGTTCGACACCGCGCACGGCCGCATGAACTTCAGCTTCGACGTCGGCCGCCGCATCATCGACCAGGGACTGCTCCCGCACTGCATCAGCACCGATCTCACCGTGCCCGGCCGCCTCACCGCCGTCCACAGCATGACCGAGATGATGACGCGCTTCCTGGGCCTCGGCTTCACGCTGGCGCAGGTGGTCACGATGTCCACCGAGAATCCCGCCAAGGCGATCGGCGCCGAGCAGCGTCTGGGCCGCCTCGTCCAGGGCCGCCAGGCCGACATCTCGGTCCTCGAGATGCGCGAGGGCGACTGGGTCGTCTACGACGTGCTGGGCGCGCCGCTGCGCGTCGATCGCGCGCTCAGCCCGCACCTGACCGTGAAGCGCGGCGAGGTCTTCACGCCGGATTTCGGTCCGCGCCCGTGGGGCTGGTGGCCCGATCGCGCCGCCGCCATCGCGGGCGGGTGTTGCTGAGGGCTACTGATCGATCACGCCGTCCGCGCGTAAC
>DASXSB010000136.1:0-13349 GCA_036506275.1 Candidatus Methylomirabilota bacterium
GCCCACCGGGTTGACACCGTTCTCGCCCCCGGTGAGGTTCAGGCGCTCGATGGGGCGCCAGCCGCCGATCTCGATCGTGATGTCCCCGAGGTTCCGGATGGCGACGGGAATGATCTCGCCGAAGCCGAGCGTGATGATGGCGAGGTAGTCGCCGCGAACGCGCAGGGTGGGGGCGCCGATGATCACGCCGAGGAGCGCCGACACCGCCGCCGCCATCCAGATGCAGAGCCAGAAGCTCCAGGCGTGGCCGTAGAGCGGCGAGCCGAGGACGGGCGAGTTCAAGAGGCCCATGGAGTAGGCGCCGATGGCGAAGAACGCCGCGTAGCCGAGGTCGAGCAGTCCCGCGTAGCCGACGACGATGTTGAGGCCGAGGGCGAGGAGCACGTAGATCATGCCATCGGAGACGGCGTGCACGGTTTGGATCCCGAGCGCGCGGTCTGCGAACGGGTACAGGACGATGGCGGCCGTGAGCCCCGCCCATCCGAGCACGCGGCCGGCGGGCGTCGTCACCGGCTCACGGCGCGTCGCCGTGCATTCGCAATGGAGGCGGGGGCCCGCAGCAGTCTCACCGGAGACGCCCCACGAGGTGCGGAAGCGATGATCGCGACCGACACCACCACGGGCAGGATCTTATCGACGCTGGTCACGCCCTCACACCTTGTCCGCCGTGCGCTCGCCGAGCAAACCCTGGGGGCGGAAGACGAGGACGAGAATCAGGATCGAGAACACGATCGCGTTGGTCCACCGCGCCGAGATGTACTGGTCGCTCCACGCGGAGAGGAATCCGATGAAGAGGCCGCCGAGGGCGGCCCCCGGCATGTTGCCGATCCCGCCCAGCACGGCCGCCGTGAACGCGCGCAACCCGGCCTGGTACCCCATCCACCACTGGCCGATGTTGTAGTACATCCCCTGGATGAGGCCGGCCGCGCCCGCGAGGGCGCCCCCGATGAAGAACGTGAGCACGATCGTGCGCTCCACGTTGATGCCCATGGCCGCCGCTGTCTCCCGATCCTGCGCCGTCGCCCGCATCGCCTTGCCCCACGTCGTGCGCGTCACGAAGTAGTGGAGTCCTACCATGATGGGAATGGTGGCGCCCACCACGAGCAGATCCTTCGTGGTGACGAAGATCGCGGAGTCCACTCCGAACCACTCGCGCAGGATGTCGACGGAGGGAAAAACGTCGGGATAGGCGATGGGGGCCGGTCCCTTCCAGAGGAGGGCGACGTTCTCCAGCATGAAAGAGACGCCGATGGCGGTGATGAGCGGGGCCAGGCGCGGCGAGCGCCGCAGCGGCCGGTAGGCGGCGCGGTCGATGGCGACGTTGAGGGCCGCCGTCGTCAGCATCGTGAGCGCGAAGACGAGGGGAAGCACGGTCACGAGCTGCCAGAGGGCGAGGGTCTTGGTGGTGCCGAGCAGTGTGAACCACGCGAGCGAGATGAAGAGGCCGAGCATGAAGACGTCGCCGTGGGCGAAGTTGATGAGCTCGATGATGCCGTACACCATCGTGTAGCCGAGCGCGATGAGAGCGAACACCGCGCCACGGGTGAGACCGTTGACCGTCTGCTGGACGAGGACTTCCCACCACTCCATGGCGCGGGCGTGGGGAGGGCCGGCGCCGCCGGCCCTCCCGCCAGGCCTTACTCGAGGATGGTCTCGAACTGGAACTTGCAGCCGAGCGGCGTGTCCGCCTTCATCACCTTGAAGCCCGACATGGTGTCGTAGTCGACGTCACCATTCTCGTCGAAGCTCCACTTGCCGTTGATCCCCTCGAAGTTCTTGGTGCTGGCGATGGCCTTGCGCACCGCCTCCCGCTTCTCCGTGATGTCCTTGGCGCGCTCGATCTGCGGCGCCGCGCGCTTGATGGCGTCGACGATGACACGCCCGCCCTCCGCCGCGTACAGCGCATACGACGTGGGCTCCTTGCCGTACTTCGTCTTGTACGTCTCGTACGTCTTCGCCCCCACGCCGCGCATCTTCTCGAAGGGCAGGCCCGCGAACGTGATGCGCATGTCGGTGGCGAGGGCGGCGTCACAGGTGGCGCCCTTCAAGAGCTCCTCCTCGAGCAGTCCGTCCGGCCCCATGAAGCGGGTGCGCGGCGCCGTCAGGCCCACTTCCTTCATCTGTCGGATGACGACCTGGGCGCCCGTCTCGATGACGCCGCCGAGGTAGACGAGGTCGGCGCCGGAAGCGCGGATCTTGGTGAGGACCGGCTTCTGGTCGGGCTGCTTCCAGTCGATGCCCTCGTTGGCGACGACGGGAAGGCCGATCTTCTTCGCGGTCGCCTCGAACACGTCCGCGATCCCTTTGCCGTAGAGCTCCTGGTCGTTGAGAATGTAGACCTTCTTGTAGCCGAGCCGCTTCGCCCACTTCGCCGCCACCGCGCCCTGAATGTCGTCGGCGGGGATGGGACGGAAGTAGTTCACGAACCCGCCCGGCCGATAGATCTCGGGCTCGCCCGGCGCCGCTCCCCGCTTCTTGGTGAGCCCGGGATACGTGTTGGCGGGCGTGACCTGCGCCATGTGGGCGCGGTTGGTGATCGGAATGGAGACCTTGGCCGCGCCCGAGTTGTAGGTGCCGATGTAGACGATCGCGAGCGGATCGGCCACGGCCTTGTTGGCGTTCTCCGCCTCTACCGCGCCGTCCCACTTTCCGGTCTGCGGCGAGGCATCGTCCAGGTTCACGACCTCGAGGCAGTACCCGGCCACGACGCCGTTGACCTCGGACACCGCGAGGTCGATGCCGTTCTTCATGCCGGTGCCTTCCGGAAGCATCGCTCCCTGCATCGGCCATGACGTGTAGAGCCGGAACTTGCCCTTCGAACACTGCCCCTGGGCGCCGGTGTCGGAGGCGAGCGTGACGACGGTGGCGAGCCCGATGGCGATTGCCGTGATGCGCGAGACTCTCATGCCTGGCCCTCCCTGATCGGGCTATGATGCGGCCCCTGGTTCGATGTGGCCGGTATGAGACTATGACGGCTCATCCGTTGTCAACGGCTCCGCCGTTCCGAGCGGCGCCTCCGTGCCGGCGGTGGGCGAGCGGTGAGGTGAGGACGATGGCGGCACCGCGCGTGATCTACGAGGCCAAGCCGGGATCGCCACTCGGGGTCGACCGCGACTTTTACGCACGTCTCGCTGCTCCCGAAGGGCGCAAGCCGATCGATCGCTTCGTGGTGCCGCGGCGTTCCGGCCGCGCGTGGCCCGTCCGCGCCGGTCAGCTCTTCCGCATCGTCGCCGTGGAAGGATCTCAAGTCGCCGACCTGAACGTGTGGCATCTCGCGAATCCGCGCGAGCGCTTCTGGGCGTCGCGCACGCGCCAGCTCCAGCGCTCGCATCTCACCACGTTCGACCGCCTGTGGTCGTGCCTGCCCTACCTCCGTCCCATGCTCACGATCACCGCCGACACCGTCCAGTACGGCAAGGATGCCGACGGCGGCGGCTGTCACGACCTCCTCGGAACGCGCTGCGATCCCTACGTCCACAAGCTGCTCAACGGGGAGGAGTTCGACCTCTGCTGCCACTCGAATCTCGTGCGGGCGGTGGCGCCGTTTCGTCTCGCCGAGCTCGACGTGCACGACGTGCTCAACGTCTTCCAGGTCACCGGGCTCACGCCCGATGGCCGGTACTGGGTGAAGCCGAGCCCCGCCCGCGCCGGCGACTTCATCGAGTTCTTCGCGGAGATCGACGTCCTCGCCGCCATCTCGGTGTGCCCCCACGGCGATCTCTCCGTCCCCGTGTGGGGACCGAACGCCGGCGACGCCATCGCCACCTGCCGGCCGCTCGCGGTCGAGATCTGGGAGCCGCCGCGCGAGCTGCTCCGCGGCTGGACGCCGCCGCCGGTCTCGGACTACGCCGGCGCCCACGGGATGCGGCCGCAGTGACATCGACGCGCCGGCTCGTCACCATCCCCGCGCGCGGCGGCGTGGCCGCCCGCGCCCAGGCCGGGCAGCGGATCACCATCGTGAACACGCACGGCACGCAGGTCGTGGACGCGTGGGCGTTCAACGCCCGCGACGTGACGGAGTGGATGTCGATGGAGGCGAGCCGGGCGTGGTTCATGAAGCTCGCCGCCGCCGTCGGGGATAGCTTCATCACCAATCAGCGGCGTCCGATCCTCACCCTCGTCGCGGACACGTCGGGCTGCGCGCACGACACGCTGATGGCGCCCTGCGACGCGCCCCGCTACGATCTCCTCGGCGTGAAGGGCTATCACGACAACTGCCGCGACAACCTGCACGCGGCCCTCGCCCAGCTCGGCATCACCATCCCCGCCACGCCGCCCTCGCTGAACGTGTTCATGAACATCCCGTGGACAGCGGAGGGGCGCCTCGCATGGGGCGAGCCCGTCTCCACGCCGGGGAGCTACGCGGTGTTCCAGGCGGAGATGGATCTCGTGATCGCCTTCTCGGCGTGTCCGCAAGACGTGCTTCCGATCAACGGCCGCACCGGCGTCACGACGGAAGCCCACTTCCGGATCGAGTAGGAGCAGCGAGCGGGTGGGACCGGATCGTCGTGACGCGGTCACCACGGCCGGTACGTCCGCGCGCGTCGGCGTCGACGTGGGAGGAACGTTCACCGACCTCGTGGCGTGGGCGCCCTCCGGCCGCCTCACCGCGCTGAAGGTTCCCACCACCCCCGCCCATCCCGCGCAGGGCGTGCTCGCGGGGCTAGCCGCCCTCGGGGAGGCGGGCGCGCGTCCGGCCGCGCTCGCGCACGGGACGACCATCGTCACCAACGCGATCGTCGAGCGGCAGGGCGCCGTGGTGGGACTGGTCACGACCCGCGGGTTCCGGGACGTGCTCGAGATCGCGCGCCAGAGCCGGACCCACCTCTACGATCCTCGGCTCCCCGCCAAGCCGGAGCCGCTGGTGCCGCGACGCCTGCGGCTCGAGATCAGCGAGCGCGTGACGCACGACGGGAGCGTCCTCGCGCCCCTCGCCACCGACGAGGTGCCGGCGCTCGTGGAAGCGCTCCGGCGCGAGGGCGTGGAGAGCGTGGCCGTGTGCCTGCTCCACGCCTACGCCAATCCCGTTCACGAGCGCGCGCTCCGCGACCTCCTCACCGCGCACTTCCGTCACGTTTCGGTTTCGAGCGACATCAACGCGGAGTTCCGCGAGTACGAGCGCACGTCCACGACCGCTCTCAACGCCGCCGTCATGCCGCTCGCCGGCCGCTACATCGAGGAGCTCACGACCGCCCTCGGCCTCGAGGCCGGCGGAACGCCGTTGCGCTTGCTGCACTCGGCGGGGGGAATGATGTCGGTGGCGGCGGCGAAGACACGTCCGCTCTCGATGGCGGCCTCCGGCCCGGCGGCGGGCGTGGCGGCGGCCGCGCACGTCGCGCGCACGCTCGGTCTGCGCCGCGCCCTCGCCTTCGACATGGGCGGCACCACGACGGACGTGTGTCTCATCGCCGACGGCGTGCCCGAGACCTCCGCGCAGCGGCGGCTCGGCGGCCATCCCGTGCGCTTGCCGATGGTGGCGGTGGAGTCGATCGGCGCCGGCGGCGGTTCCATCGCGTACGCCGACGACGGCGGTGCGCTGCGGGTGGGGCCGCGCAGCGCGGGCGCGGTGCCCGGCCCCGCCTGCTACGGACAAGGCGGGACGGAGCCGACCGTGAGCGACGCCAACCTCGTCCTCGGCTACCTGAACGCCGAGCGCGTGTACGGCGGGGGCGCCATCCGCCTCGACCGCGAGCGCGCGGAAGCGGCGCTGGCCGCACTCGGACGGAGGATCGGCCTCGCCGGCCTGGAGCTCGCGCACGGCGTGTTCGAGGTCGCCAATGCGAACATGCTGCGCGCGCTCCGTCTCGTCTCGGTCCAGCGCGGGTACGATCTCCGCGACTTCGCGCTCATCGCGTACGGCGGGGCGGGGCCGATCCACGCCGGCGCCCTCGCGCGTCAGGTCGGGATCAGCCGCGTGATCGTGCCCGTTCACTCCGGCGCCTTCTCCGCGCTCGGCTGCCTGGTGTCGCCGCTGCGCTACGACGCCGTGCAGACGTATCGCGCGCGGCTCGACGCATGGGACGGCAAGCCGGTGGCGGACCGCTTCACCGACCTCGAGGAGCGCTGCGCGGCGCCGCTGCTCGCGGAGGGTATCGAGGCCGCGCGCATCGCGCTCGGACGCAGCCTCGATCTGCGCTACGCCGGCCAGAACTACGAACTGGAGATCCCGTGGGACGGCGGCGACGTGGCGGCCCTGCGGGCCGCCTTCGAGACGCGGCACCGTCAGCTCTACGGCTACGCCACCGGGGAGAGCGTCGAGTGCGTCAACCTGCGCGCCACCGCGCGTGTGACGGAGGCGACGGCCACCCTTCCGCGCCTGGAGCCACGCGGCGGATCGGAACTGACGGGCGAGCAGCCCGCGTTCTTTCCGGAGACGGGTGTCGTCACCCTCCGCCGCTTCGACCGCGTCGCCCTCGGGCCCCGCCGTCCCGTGATCGGTCCCGCCCTCATCGAGGACGAGTGGTCCACCACGCTCGTCTATCCCGGCCAGCGCTGCGTGATGGATCATCACGGCAACTTGGTGCTCGAGATGGCGCCGTGAGCGCGGCCGTGCATCCCGTGACCCTCGAGGTCGTCCGCAACGCGCTCTACGCGATCGCGGAAGAGATGAGCGTCATCGTGATGCGCTCCGCGCGGTCCCCGCTGCTCAAGGAGGCGGGCGATCTCTCGTCGGCCCTCACCGACGGCGAGGGGCGCCTCATCGCCCAGGGGCGTGACATCCCCATTCACATGGGCGTGATGGCGTTCACGGTGAAAGAATTCCTGAAGCGCGTGCCGGTGGACCGGTTGCAGGAGGGCGATGTCTGGTTCCTGAACCTGCCCGAGGTCGGCGGCAACCACTTGCCCGACGTGAAGGCGATCCGTCCCGTGTTCGCGCAGGGCCGGCTCTTCGCGTTTGCAATCAATCTCGCGCACTGGGCGGACATCGGTGGCGCCGTGCCCGGGAGCTACGTTCCCTCCGCCACCGAGTGTTACCAGGAGGGCGTGCGGATCTCTCCCCTGCGTCTCTTCAGCGCCGCCGGTCCCGACCGCGAGAAGCTCGAGCTGCTGCTCTCGAACGTCCGCGGTCGCGACGAGCGCGAGGGCGACGTCTTCGCGCAGTATGCGGCCAACGACGTGGCCGCGCGCCGGCTCCGCGAGCTCGCCGACCGCTACAGCGTGTCCACGCTGCTCACGTGCTTCGAGCGGCTGCACGCCGACTCCGAGGCGCAGATGCGCGCCGCCATCCGCGCGCTCCCCGACGGGACGTGGGAGGGAGAGGACTGGGTCGACGACGACGGCGTGGACGCGCGCCCCGTGCGCATCCACGTCCGCGTCACCGTGCGCGACGACGAGGCGACGTTCGATTTCGAGGGCACCGATCCCCAGACACGGGGGCCCATCAACACCACGTACTTCATCGCGTGCTCGGCGGTGTACTACGCGATGAAGACGCTGGTGGCGCCCGACGTCCCTCCCAATGACGGCTGCTACCGTCCGCTCCGCGTGGTGGTGCCGCCGCGCACCGTGCTCGCGCCCGATCCCGATCGCCCGGTGGTGGGCGGCAACCACGAAACGTCGCAGCGAGTCGTCGACGCGATCTTGAAGGCGCTGGCGCCGGTGCTGCCGGATCGCGTGTGCGCGGGCGGACCCACGACGTCGGGCGTCCTCATCTTCGGGGCCCGGATGCCGGAAGGGCGTTGGTCCATCCTCTACGAGGTGCACGGCGGCGGAGAGGGGGCGACGTCGGAGAAAGACGGCGCCGCCGCCATCCGCGTCCACATGTCGAACGTGATGAACACGCCGTCCGAGGTGATCGAGGCCGATTATCCGTTCCGCATCGAAGAGCACGCGCTGCGGCCGGGGTCGGCCGGCGACGGCACCCGGCGCGGCGGCCTCGGCTTCCGCCGCGCCTACCGCGTGCTCGCGCCCGAGGTCACGCTCACGTCCATGCTCGATCGCTGCGTGGTGCCGCCGTGGGGCATCGCGGGCGGCGGCGACGCGCTGCCGTTCCGGATCACGCTCAATCCCGGTCCCGGCGAGCGGCGAATCGCCGGCAAGGAGAGCGTCCGCCTCACCCAGGGCGATCTCGTCGTCATCGAGACGTGCGGCGGCGGCGGCTACGGACCGCCGGCCGCGCGCGCGGCGGAGGCGCGGGAGCGCGATCGCCGGGAAGGATACGCATGACACGTCCGCTCGAGGATCGCATCGCCGTCGTCACCGGCGCCGCCAAGGGCATGGGACGCGACATCTGCCTCGCCCTCGCCCGCGCCGGCGCCCATCTGGCGGTCGCCGCGCGGGAAGCGGGGCCGCTCCGCGAGCTGGCGCACGAGATCGAAGCGCTCGGCCGCCGCGCGCTCGCGCAGCCGACCGACGTCACCGACGAAGCGGCCGTGCGCGCGCTCGTCGAGACGGCGCGGGCGACGTTCGGCGGGCGCATCGACATCCTCGTGAACGGCGCCGGTGTCACCGGCCCCATCGAGACGCCGGTGTGGGAGATCAAGGCCGACGACTGGGATCACGTGCTCGCCGTCAATCTCAAGGGCACGTTCCTGTCCACCAAGCACGTGCTGCCCACGATGATCGCGCAGAAGTACGGCAAGATCGTCAACATCAGCGGGACGTCGGGGCTGCGCGGCTACAAGAACCGCGCCGCCTACTCGTCGTCCAAGTGGGCCCTGCGCGGCTTCACCCGCACCGTCGCCCTCGAGGTCGGCCCCCACAACATCAACGTCAACGCCGTGCACCCCGGCATCGTGGGCGGCGACCGCATGGAGCGCCTCTGCCGCGAGAAGGCGCGCCAGCGCGGCTGGACATACGAGCAGGTGTACGCGGAGTACGTCGAAGAGATGGCGCTGCGGCGGGTGACGACGGCGCCCGACATCGCGGAGACCGTGTGCTTTCTGGTCTCCGACGCCTCCAAGAACATGACGGGGCAGTCGGTGACCGTCGACGGCGGCTGGGATGTCTGACGCCGTGTCCTGATGCATCCGTTCGAGTACGAGGCGCCGGCGACGCTCCACGATGCGCTCGCGCTGCTCGCCGAGCACCGCGACGAGGCGAAGGTGCTGGCGGGCGGTCAGAGCCTCGTGCCCCTCTTGAATTACCGCCTCGCCAAGCCGCGCGTCGTCGTCGACATCAACGATCTTCCTTTCGCCGCCATCCGGGTCGACGACGGCCACGTGTCCCTCGGTGCGCTCGTCCGGCACCACCATCTCGAGGAATCGGCGGACGTCGCGTCTCATTGCCCGGTGCTGAAGGAGGCGGCGGCGCTCATCGGCAACGTGCGCGTGCGCGCGCTCGGGACCGTGGGCGGAAGCCTCGCTCACGCCGATCCCGCCGCCGAGCTGCCGCTGGTGATGGTCGCGCTCGATGCTCGCCTCGACGTGCGGTCCGCGCGCGGGCAGCGTACGCTCGCCGCCCGCGAGTTCTTCACGGGCTACCTCTCGACCGCGCTCGCGCCCGATGAGGTGATCGTCGACGTCCGCGTGCCCGTGATCGGCGACGCCGGGCATGCGCTCGAAGAGTTCGCGCGGCGCGCGGGTGACTTCGCGCTGGTGGCGGCGCTGGCGGTGGTGAGCCTGGACGCGCGGGGGCGGGTGGCGACGGCGCGGCTCGGCGTGGGCGGCGTGGGACCGACGCCGGTGCGCCTCCCCGCCGCCGAAGACGCGCTCGTCGGCCACGAGCCGTCCGATGAGCGGCTGACGCGCGTCGCCGCCGTGGTCGCGGACGCGCTCGATCCCCAGGCCGATGCCTTCGCGTCGGCCGCGTACCGGCGGCATCTCGCGCGCGTGCTCATCCGCCGTGCGCTCACCCGCGCGGTGGCACGAGCACTGGAGGTCGCGTGATCGTCTCCTTCGTGCTGAACGGCCGCGCCCGCGAGGTGGATGTGTTGCCGAGCGAGACGTTCCTCGAGGTGCTTCGGGATCGCCTCGGGATCTTCGACGTGAAGGAAGGCTGCGACGAGGGCGTGTGCGGCGCGTGCACGGTCCTCTTCGACGGCCGCCCCGCGTCGAGCTGCCTGGTGCTGGCGCCGGCCGTCCGCGGGCGTCGCATCACCACCGTGCGCGGTCTCGCGCGCGGCGCCGGTCTCCACCCGCTCCAGGAAGCGTTCGTGAAGCACGGGGCCGTGCAGTGCGGCTTCTGCACGCCCGGGATGTTGCTCACGGCGCTCGCCTTCCTCGAGCGTCATCCCGCCGCCACGAGGGCCGAGATCAGGACGGCGCTCGAGGGCAATCTCTGCCGCTGCACCGGCTACGCGAAGATCGTGGACGCGGTGGAGGCCTACGCGCGCGGAGACACGAACGGTGGCTGACGCATCGACGGTGCCGGCGCGTCCGGCTGACGCCAGCACTCTCATCGTCACGCCCGCGCTCCGCGTGGTCGGGCAGCCCGTGAGCCGCCACGACGCCCGCGACAAGGTGGCGGCGGCGACCGCGTACGCGGCGGACTGGGCCATGCCGAGCATGCTGCACGCGGCGGTGTTGCGATCACCGCATCCGTCGGCGCGCATCGTGAAGCTCGACACCGAGCGCGCGGCGGCGATGCCGGGCGTGGCCGTCGTGCTCACGGCGCGGGACGTGCCGCGCAACACGCTCTCCACCGACGTACCCGGGCAGACGACGACCGTCGGTCCCCTGCGCGCCACCCTCCACGTGCTCGCCGAAGAGCGTGTGCGGCACCAGGGAGAGCCGGTCGCGCTCGTGGCCGCGGAGACGCTCGAAGGCGCGCGCGCCGCCGCCGACGCCATCGAGGTCGAGTACGAACCGGGGCCCGGCGTGTTCACGCCCGCGGAGGCCCTCGCGCCCGGCGCTCCACGCGTGCACGACGCCGGCAACCTGCTCGCTCACTGGCACGTGGCTCGCGGCGACGTCGCCGCCGGGTTTGCGGGCGCGGCCGTGGTCGTCGACGGCGAGTACGAGACGCAGTTCGTCGACGCCGCCTACCTGGAGCCCGAGTCCGGGGTGGCGTGGATCGACGGGGACGGCGTCATCACCATCCGGCTCTCCACGCAGGTCATCGAGCACTTCCGCGACGTGGCGGAAGTCCTCGACGTTCCCCAGAACCGCGTGCGCGTCATCGGCGCGTATCTGGGCGGCGGATTCGGCGGCAAGGAGGACGTGACGGTCGAGGTGTACCTGGGACTCCTCGCGCTCAAGACGGGGCGTCCCGTGAAGATGGTGTGGACGCGCCAGGAATCACTGCTGTCGCGCGCCAAGCGTCATCCCTATCGCATGCGCTACCGGACGGGCGCGCTCGCGACGGGTGAGATCGTGGCCCAGCAGGTGGAGCTGCTCGCCGACGCCGGCGCCTACGCCTATCTGTCGGCGCTCGTCCTGCTCTACTCCACGGTGACGGCGACGGGACCGTACCGCGTTCCCGCCGCGGAGGTGGACGCCCGCGTGGCGTACACGAACAACCCGCCCACGAGCGCGATGCGCGGCTTCGGCGCCATGCAGACGGTTTTCGGCTACGAGTCGCAGATGGAGCGCGTGGCGCGCGCGCTCGGGCTCGATCCCGTGACCGTGCGCGAGGTGAACGCGCTGCGCCGTGGCGACGTGCTGCCCGTCGGCCAGGTCATGGAGACCCACGTGGCGCTGCCGGAGCTGGCGCGCCGTGCCTGGGATGGGCTCGGGTCGCCCACGTCGCCCCGCGCGCCCCATATAAAGGTAGGGCGGGGGCTCGCCTGTAATTTGCAGCCGTACGGGCGCATCGTATGGCTGCACGACTGGTCGAGCGCGTGGGTCGGCTTCGAGATGGATGGAAGCCTCGTGGTGCGCTCGGGCGTTCCCGACGTCGGCGGCGGCCAGGCGTCCTCGCTGTGCCAGATCGCGGCCGAGGTTCTCGGCGTTCCGCTCGCGTCCGTGTCCGTCCACATCGCCGATAGCGCGCTCACGCCGCTCGCCGGCACCACCACCGCCAGCCGCCAGCTCTACATGTCGGGCAACGCCGTCCTCAAGACCGCGCGCGAGCTCCGCGCGCAGATCCTGTCCGTGGCGGCGCCGATGCTGGGCGCCGACGCCGGCGCCCTCGCCCTCGCGGACGGCGCCGTGCACGCGCCCGGCGGCCGCGCGCTGCCGTTGCCCGACGTGCTGCGCCACTGCGCGCGCGCGGGCGTGCCGCGCAGTCATCTCGCCGTGTATCACGCGCCGGCGGGCGAGCCCGTCGATCTCGCGCGCGGCTCCGGGAAGGTGTTTCCCGACTACACGTTCGGCGCCCACGCGGCGGAGGTGGAGGTCGACACGGAGACGGGCGCCGTGCGCGTGCTCAAGTACGCGGGCGCGCACGACGTCGGGCGGGCCATCAATCCGCAGTCGGTGGAGGGGCAGATCCAGGGCGGAGCCGTGCAGGGCCTCGGCTACGCGCTCATGGAGGAGGTGATCCTCGAGAACGGGATCAATCTCACGACGTCGTTCGCGAGCTATCTCATCCCGAGCGCCGCCGACGTTCCCGACGTGACGCCCATCGTGGTCGAGTCCGGCGAGGGGCTCGGCCCCTTCAACGCGCGCGGCATCGGGGAGCCGCCCATCGGCCCTCCCGCCGCCGCCATCGCCAACGCCATCGAGGATGCGTGCGGCGCGCGCATCACGCGCTTGCCCCTCACGCCCGAGCGCGTGGCGCGCGCGCTCGGGCTCTTGGTGTAGTTATCGTCACCGGCCGAACGCGCGGACGCGCGCGACCTGTCAAGGACGCCACGCCCGCGTTTGACACCGCTCCCGCAGTCTGTTAAGTCCGCTGAGCCATGGACGCTCATGCCTAGCGTGCGCGCGAACGGGATCAACCTCTACTACGAGGAGGCGGGGGCGGGAGCGCCGCTCGTCTTCGTCCACGAGTTCGCGGGCGATCACCGGAGCTGGCACCCGCAGATCCGGTTCTTCTCGCGTCGCTATCGCACCATCGCCTTCAACGCGCGCGGCTATCCGCCGTCGGACGTCCCCAAAGACGTGGCGTCGTACTCGCAGGACCAGGCCGCCGACGACATCCGCGGCGTGCTCGACGGCCTCGGCATCGCGCGCGCACACGTGTGCGGGCTCTCGATGGGCGGCCTCGCCACGCTCCACTTCGGGCTCCGCCACCCCGACCGCGCGCTCTCGCTGGTGGTCGGCGGCGCCGGCTACGGCAGCGCCTCCGGCGAGCGCGAGAGATTTCGCCAGGATTCCGAGACCACGGCGCGGCGCCTGGAGACGGAGGGCATGGACGCGGTGGCCGACTTCTACGCGAAGGGGCCGACGCGCGTGCAGTTCATGGACAAGGATCCTCTCGGCTGGCGCGAGTTCGACGCGTGGTTGCGCGAGGGATCCGCCACCGGGCGCGCCCTCACCCTGCGCGGGGTGCAGATGTCGCGGCCGTCGATCTTCGATCTCGGGCCC
>DASXSB010000137.1:0-9018 GCA_036506275.1 Candidatus Methylomirabilota bacterium
GGAGCCGGAAGACATCCTCATCCGGATCACCGCCATCAATCGCGGACCGAATCCGGCCGACCTGGACCTCCTGCCGACGCTCTGGTTCCGCAACACCTGGTCGTGGGAGCCGGGAACGCCGCGGCCGCGGCTTCGCGCCGCGCGCGAGCGGCGCGGACACGCCGTGGTGGAGGTCGAGCACGAGACGCTGCCCGGCTACTGGCTCGCCTGCGAGGGCAGACCGTCGCTCTTGTTCACCGAGAACGACAGCGATCGCGAGCGGCTGTGGGGACTCCCGAACGAGACGCCGTTCGTGAAGGACGGCATCGACGCGGCGGTCGTGCACGGACGCAAGGCCGCCGTCAATGCAGAGCAGTTCGGCACCAAGGTCGCCGCCCGCTTTTCCGCCACCATCCAGTCCCAGGGCAGCGTCACGGTGCGGCTGCGGCTCAGCAACGGACGGCGGAGCGCGCAGCCGTTCGGCCGCGAGTTCGACGCGGTGTTCGAGGCGCGCATCCGTGAGGCCGACGAGTTCTACGCGACGGTCATCCCCGAGGAGCTCTCCGACGACGCGCGCTCGGTGATGCGACAAGCCTTGGCGGGCCTGCTGTGGAGCAAGCAGTTCTACCATTATTATGTGCGGCGCTGGCTGGAGGGCGATCCCGCCAGTCCCCCGCCGCCGCCGGAGCGCTGGCACGGTCGCAACCACGACTGGCTCCACCTCTACAACGAAGACGTCATCTCGATGCCGGACAAGTGGGAGTATCCGTGGTACGCGGCCTGGGACCTCGCCTTCCACGTCATCCCCCTCGCGCTCGTCGATCCCGAGTTCGCGAAGAGCCAGCTCATTCTTTTCCTGCGCGAGTGGTACATGCATCCGAACGGACAGATCCCCGCGTACGAGTGGGCGCTCGGCGACGTCAACCCGCCCGTCCACGCGTGGGCGGCGCTCCGCGTCTACCGCATCGAGCGCCGGGTCACGGGACGCGCCGACCGCGCCTTCCTCGAGCGCGTGTTCCACAAGCTGCTCTTGAACTTCACGTGGTGGGTCAACCGCAAGGATGCCGAGGGCAAGAACGTCTTCCAGGGCGGCTTCCTCGGTCTCGACAACATCGGCGTCTTCGACCGCAGCGCGCCGCTGCCCTTCGGCGGTCGCCTCGAGCAGTCCGACTGCACGAGCTGGATGGCGATGTACTCGCTCAACATGCTCGCCATCGCCATGGAGCTCGCGCGCGAGAACCCGGCCTACGAGGACGTGGCCTCGAAGTTCTTCGAGCACTTCGTCTACATCGCGCACGCCATGCACAACCTCGGCGGGGAGGGCATGAGCCTCTGGAACGAGGCGGACGGGTTCTTCTACGACGTGCTGCACACCGACGGCGAGGCCGGGCCCATCAAGGTCCGATCGATGGTCGGTCTCATCCCGCTCTTCGCGGTGGAGACGCTGGAGCCGGAGATCGTCGATCGCCTGCCGGGATTCAAGCGGCGGATGCAATGGTTCATCGACCACCATGCCGAGTTCCGCGAGCACGTGACGGAGCAGCCGGGACCGCGCGGGATCCGCCGCCTGCTCGCGCTGGTGACGGCGGAGCAGCTTCCGCGCGTGCTGCGCTACCTGCTCGACGAGCAGGAATTCCTTTCGCCCTACGGGATTCGCGCGCTGTCGCGCCGCCATCTCGGGCGTCCGTTCTTGCTCGAGATGGGCGGCACGGCTCATCGCGTGGACTACGAGCCTGCGGAGTCGTCCACCACGCTGTTCGGCGGCAACTCGAACTGGCGGGGACCGGTGTGGTTCCCCGTCAACTACCTGCTCATCGAGTCACTGCAGAAGTTCCATCACTTCCATCGCGAGGGGCTCAGCGTCGAATGCCCCGCCGGCTCCGGCCAGCGGCTCGATCTGTGGGAAGTCGCCGGCGATCTCTCCCGCCGGCTCACGCGGATCTTCCTCCGCGATACCGACGGCCGCCGGCCCGTGTACGGCGGCACCGAGAAGTTCCAGCACGATCCGCACTGGCAGGACCTGGTCCTCTTCTACGAGTATTTCCACGGCGACAACGGCGCCGGCATCGGGGCCAGCCACCAGACCGGCTGGACGGCCCTGGTGGCGAAGCTCCTCCAGCAGAGCGGCGAGCAGTAGCGCGATGCGCGTCAGACGACGGCGGCCGCGCCGCCGTCGAAGTTGACGGCGGTGCCCGTGATGAAGCGCGCGCGCTCGGAGACGAGGAAGGCGACGAGATCGGCGAACTCGCTCGCCTCTCCCACGCGCCCGAGCGGGATGCGGCGCTGCTTCGCCACGTCCTGGTAGAACGCGTCGAGATCGCCCTTGGCGCGGCGCTCCCACTGCCCGCTCTTCACGATGCCGAGGGCGACCGTGTTCACGCGGATGCCGTCGGCGGCGTACTCGTTGGCGAGCGACTTGGTGAGGTTGATGCCGGCCGCGCGCGTGACCGACGTCGGGAGCGAGCGGGCGGCGGGGGCCTTGCCGCCCACGGTGGTGACGTTCACGATGGCGCCGCCGCCGCGCGCCTTCATGAGGGGAACGACGAGCCGGCAGAAGCGAATGGCCGCCATCAGCTTGAGCTCGATGTCGTAGAGCCAGGTCTGGTCGTCCACGGCCTCGAAGCCGGCCGCGGACGACGTGCCCGCGTTGTTGATGAGGATGTCGACACCGCCGAAGGTGCGCACCACCTCGGCCACGAACGCCTCCACCTCGGCTGCCTGCGTGACGTCCGTGGACCGCGCGATGATGTCGGCGCCGGTCTCCTTGCGGATGGCGCTCGCGGCCGCCTCCAGCACGTCCTTGCGGCGCGCGCACAGCGCCACCCGCGCCCCGCAGCGCGCGAAGCGCTCGACACAGGCGCGGCCAAGCCCTTCGCTGCCTCCCGTCACGATCGCGACCTTGCCTTTGAGGCCGAGCTCGAGAGTGTCCATGGCCGGAGAAGATACCAGCCCGCGCGTTCCTGCGCTCGAGTTCCGTGCCGTGCCCGCCGCGCCGCCGGCGTGGTACGTTCGGGCAGCCTTTCGCGAGAGGAGAGCAGCATGGAACTGGGCTTTGCGCTCGCTGCCAACACCGCCCCCGACGTCATTCGCGCCGCCGCTCGCGAAGCCGAAGCGCGCGGCTACGCCTCCTTCTGGCTGAACCATCCCGGCTCGTTCGACGCCCTCGCCGCCCTCGCCGCGGCCGCGCGCGAGACACGTCACATCGACCTCGGCGTCGGCGTGATTCCTCTCCACACGCGTCCCCCCGACAGCATCATCAAGGGCGTGCGTGATCACGCGCTTCCGCTGGAGCGCCTGCTTCTCGGCGTCGGCAGCCCCAACCCGGGCTCGCTCGGCCGCGTCCGCGAAGGCGTGGCCGCGTTGCGCGCCGAACTCTCCACGAGAGTGATCGTGGCGGCGCTCGGTCCCGGCATGTGCCGGCTGGCGGGAGAGATCGCGGACGGCGTCCTCTTCAACTGGCTCACACCCGAGCACGCGCGCGTGTCCGCGCAGTGGGTGCGCGACGGCGCGAGCGCCGCGGGCCGGACGGCGCCGGCGCTGTTCGCGTACGTGCGCGTCGCGTTCACGACGGCCGCCGACCGCCTCGCCGAGGAGGGCGCGCGCTACGCCGCCATTCCCGCCTACGCGGCGCACTTCGCGCGGATGGGCGTGAAACCGCTCGACACCACGATCACGGCCGCGACCCCGGACGCGCTGCGACGGGCGTTCGCGCGCTGGGAGGGCGTGGTCGACGGCCTCGTGCTGCGCGCGGTGACGGCGCACGACACGGCCGAGGAGACGCTGGCGCTCGTGCGCGCGAGGTGAGGACCTGAGCACTCCCGAGCCCGCTCGGCGCTGGGGCAAGGCCGCCGATCCCGTCGAGGAGATCCGCTTCCTCGAGGGGCCTCAGCCGCGCGGGTTCGAGCTGGCGCGCGCGGCCCGCATCTTCCTGGAGCTGCTCCGTGGGTTCCGCGCGCTGCACTTCGTGGGCCCGTGCGTGACCGTGTTCGGATCCGCGCGCTTCAAGGACGAGCATCCATACTACGCGCTCGCGCGCGACGTGGGCGCTCGGCTCGCCCGCGCCGGCTTCACGGTGATGACGGGTGGGGGGCCGGGGATCATGGAGGCGGCGAATCGCGGCGCCAAGGAGGTCGGTGGCCGCTCCATCGGGTGCAACATCGAGCTGCCGCTGGAGCAGCGACCCAACGCGTACCTCGACAAGTGGATCACCTTCCGGCATTTCTTTGTCCGCAAAGTCATGCTGGTGAAGTACTCGTACGCGTTCGTGGTGCTGCCGGGGGGCTTCGGGACGCTCGACGAGTTCTTCGAGACGGCGACGCTCATCGAGACCGGCAAGATCCGCGACTTCCCGCTCGTGCTCATGGGTACGACGTACTGGCGGCCGCTCATGGATTTCATCGAGGGCACGCTCGTGCGCGCCGCCACCATCGACCCCGCCGACGCTGCTCGCATCACCTTGACGGACTCCGCCGCCCAGGCGGTGGACGCCATCCTCGATGCCGCCATGCGACGGTTCGGGCTCAAGTATCACGAGCCCGTGCGCCGCCGCTGGTTCCTCGCCGAGCGCGGGCTCGACCGGTGATGGCGCCCGCGTCCGGCGGAGGCGAGCGACGGAGCCGCGGTGACCTCCGCGCGATCGCCCGTCGCGCGATGGTCGAGCACGGGCTGCTGCCGGACTTCCCGCCGGCGGTACGAACGGAAGTGGCGGCGCTGGCGGGACAGGAGCAAGGTGACGGCGCGCCGCCCCGGGATCTGCGGGACCGTCTGTGGGTCTCCATCGACAACGACGATTCGCGCGACCTCGACCAGCTCTCGGTCGCGGAGCCCGCGCGCGGGGGCGCGGTGAAGATCCTGGTGGCGGTGGCGGACGTCGATGCCGCCGTGAGCCGCGGCTCCGCCACCGACGGCCACGCGCGCCACAACACGACGTCCGTCTACACCGCGGGCGGCATCTTTCCGATGCTGCCCGAGCGTCTGTCCACCGACCTTACCTCGCTCGCGGAAGGGGAGGAGCGCCTCGCGATCGTGGTCGAGATGATGGTGGATCCGGCGGGGACCGTGGGCGCGAGCGACGTCTATCGCGCGCGCGTCCTGAACCACGCCAAGCTCGCCTACAACAGCGTGGCGGCCTGGCTCGAGGGGGCGGCGCCGCCGCCGCCGCGCGTGAGCGTGGTTGCTGGCGTGGACGAGCAGCTCCGGACCCAGGATCGCGTGGCCCAGGCGCTCCGCGCCGTACGCGATCGCCACGGCGCCCTCAGCCTGCGCACGATCGAATCGCGGGCCGTGTTCGACGGCGACGAGCTGCTCGACCTCCGCGCGGACGAAGGCAATCGCGCCAAGGAGCTGATCGAGGATTTCATGATCGCCGCCAACATCGCGGTCGTCGGCTATCTCACGGCGCGCGGATTTCCGTCGCTCCGCCGTGTGCTGCGATCGCCGGAGCGCTGGGAACGCATCGTCGAGGTGGCGGCGCGGTTCGACGAGCACCTGCCGCCCCAGCCGGAGGCGGCCGCGCTCGCGCAATTCCTCGACCGGCGCCGGCGCGCCGATCCCGCCACGTTTCCGGATCTCTCGCTCACGATCGTGAAGCTGATGGGCCGCGGCGAATACGCGCTGGAGCGAGCGGGCACGGACGGCGACGGTCACTTCGGCCTCGCCGTCGCCGACTACACGCACTCGACGGCACCCAATCGTCGATTTCCCGACCTCGTCAGCCAGCGCCTGGTCAAGGCCGCGCTCGCGGGGCGCCCGGTGCCGTACGCGGACGCGGAGCTGACCTCAGTCGCGCAGCACTGCACGGTGCAGGAGGACAGCGCCCAGAAGGTGGAGCGGCAAGTGCGCAAGTCGGCGGCCGCGCTCCTGCTCGCTCCCCGGATCGGGCAGGAGTTCGACGCCATCGTCACCGGCGCGTCGTCGAAGGGCACGTGGGTGCGGATCGAGCGGCCGCCGGTGGAGGGCAAGCTCGTGCACGGGTTCGACGGGCTCGACGTCGGCGATCGCGTGCACGTCAAGCTCGTCGAGACGAACGTCGACCGCGGGTTCATCGACTTCGTCCGCGCGCGCTGAGCGCGGGGCCCGCGCCCGCTAGAACGTGAGCTTGTCGCCGGGGCTGATCGGGTGGACCTGCGTCGCTGTCTGCCCGAGGGAGCTCTGATACTCCTGCGGGGTGCCTTTCAGCACGGGGAACGTCCCGTAGTGGATCGGGATCGCGTGCTTGGGTTTCAGCATTTCCCGGGTGGCGTAGGCGGCGTCGCGCGGATCCATGAGGAAGTGACCGCCGATGGGGATGAGCACGACGTCCGGCTTGTAGTACTCGCCGATGAAACGCATGTCGCCGAAGAGCCCGGTGTCGCCCATGTGATAGATCTTGAGCCCATCTTCCGTTTCGATGATGAAGCCGGCCGGCTCCCCGCCCGGATAGGTATGCGTCTTCTTGGTCGTCGGGTCGGCGAGCGTGACCTCCGACGAGTGCTCGGCCCGCACCTGCGTGATCTTGATCTGCGGGCCGAGCGGCGTCACCGTGCCGCCCTTCCCGAAACGAATCGCCTGCTCTCCGCTCACCCAGCCGAGGTCGATCATCGTCTGCATGAGGCCCGCCGGCCCGAACAGCTTGGCGCCGGTGCGCTTGGCCAGATCGACGGCGTCGCAGGAGCCATCGGTGCGTCCTATCGTCCCCAGGTGATCGGCGTGCCCATGGGTGATCAGGATCGCGTCGACCTTGCCGAGCTTGTCGAGATTCTTGAAGTCAGCGGGCGTCTTGGGGTTGTTCGTCAGGAAGGGATCGATCACGATGACCTTGCCGCTCGAGGTGGTGATCTTCGTGGTCGCCTGACCGAGCCAGTGGATCTCCGTCTTCGCCGTCTGCGCCCACGCCGGCTTCGCGGCGAGAGTCACGGTGGCGGCCGCCGTCACCTTGAGAAAATCACGTCGCTCCATGCCGCTCCTCCTGGATCGGAGATTGGGGATCTCGACATCAACTGTATGCCGCCGATCAAGCCACCAGGCTTCATCCGCGCGCGCTATGGCAGCAGGCCGCGGGGGACGACGGCCAGCGCGAAACCGATGATCCCCGTGAGAACGGCAAGGACGGTGAGCTGGGCGGTGCGGGTGATGCGGCGCGTGTCCCAGGGCCGGGGCGGTGTCCGGCGCGGGGGCTCGGTGTCGAAGGACACGAGCTCCAGGAAACCCTGCTCCACGATTTCCGGCGTCAGACGGCGGGATTTCGCCGCCGAGCCCGCCAGGAGCGTGGCATGCCCGAGGTGATTGATCACGCGCGGGATGCCGCCGGAGTGGCGGAAGATGCGCTCCACGACGCTGGTGGGGAAGTAGAAGTCGGGCGGCGCGCCCACCGAGCGCAGGCGATGCTCGAGGTAGAGCTTGGTCTCGATCTGCGTGAGGGGCCGAAGGGTGGCGCGCACAGCCACGCGCTGCTTCAGCCGCGTGAGCTCCGGAAGCGCGAGGAGCGTGTCCAGCTTCGGCTGTCCCACGAGCAGGAGCGGAACGAGATCGGAGAGCCCACCCAGTTCGGCGAGGACAGCGCTGGTCAGTGCCTGCGCCTCATCGACGACGACCAGAACGTCCTGCCCGCGCGCCCGCCGAGCCTCCACGATGGATGCCAGCTCGGCGAGCAGGTCGGCCTTGCGACTCGCCGTGGGGACGCCGCCAAGGGCGTTGATGACGGTGGCGACGAGTCCGCTCACAGGGAGGGGCTGGACGACGGAGACGACGTCCACGCGCTCGCGCAGCTCGTGGCGCAGGACGTGGACGACCGTCGTCTTGCCGGTGCCGATCTCACCGGTCAACACCATGATCGGGCGCCGCTCGTTGACGCCGCGCACGAGGAGGTCGAGCGCCGTCCGGTGCGATTGGGCCAGGTAGAGAAAATGGGGATCCAGCCCGAAGCCGAACGGAGAGTGACGGACGTCGTAGAAGGCCTTGTACGACGCGTCGACGATCATGAACCGAGTCCTCCCGCACACCGGCCGATCGGGTGTGGAGCGCCGTTCGATCTCCTCGAACGCGCGAGGTACGGTATCACGCGCGGCGTCCCTCGCGCAGGTGCTTGCCGGCGGCGCGCGCGCCAGGCCTTCAAGCTGACACTCGCGGGTTACCCAGGAACTCACCGACGATGCGCAGAAATTCCGTGAGGCGATCGTGGTGAAGCCAGTGACCGGCGTCGTCGATCCCCACCACGCGGGCGTGACGGAACGGCTTGGTGCGCTCGTCCTCTTGCGGGTTGCCGGAGCGGCTTTCCTTGCCGTAGAGGAGCAGCGTCGGGCATCTGATGCGTGACCACAGGAGCGCGATGTCCTGCCCGGTCATGTCGTACGGCGGCCACGCTCGCACGTAGTTGTCGAACTTCCAGCTATAGGTACCGTCCTCGTTCTGGTTGACGCCGTGGATCGTCAGGTGGCGCGCCTGCTCGGCGGTGAGGTGCGGATTTTCCTCCTGCATGCGGCGGAACGCGTCCTGGATGGACGGATACCGACGCGGGAGCCGCCCCGCGAGCGCGCGCTGCTCTCGCACCCACGCGTCCAGCCGCTCGACGATGGTCTTGCTCGGCGTGAGCGTCGAGCGCGGCGGCCCCAGGCCCTCGATGGCGACGAGCTTCGACACCGTCTCCGGATACAGGCCCGCGTAGCGAAGCGCGATGTTGCCGCCGAGGGAATGCGCCACGATCGTCACCGGCGCCAGTCGCTGCTGATGGATGAGCTGGGCGAGGTCGTAGACGTAGCCGGCCATCGTGTAGCTGCCGTCGCGTGACCACTCGCTGTCGCCGTGCCCGCGCAGGTCGGGCGCGATGACGTGCCAGTCGCTCCGGAGCGCGGCCGCCGTCCAGTCCCAGTTCCGGCAGTGATCGCGCCCGCCGTGGAGCAGCAGCATCGCCGGCTTGTCGGGATTGCCCCAGTCCACGTAGTGGAGGCGCAAGCGCTGCGAGAAGTAGCGGTGGGAGGCGGGGCCGGGCTTGCCGTCGATCATCGAGGTCGTTGCGTCACGACGATAACGGAGCCGCCGACGGAGAGCAAGCGCGCGCGAGCC
>DASXSB010000138.1:0-3724 GCA_036506275.1 Candidatus Methylomirabilota bacterium
GAAGCCGAGCTGAAAGAGCTCGACACCGTCTATCAAGCGACGCTCGGCTGGTGCGAGAAGACCGTCTGCAAGACGCAGGACGCCAAGGAAGCGGCCGCCCGCATCGTCGACGCCGCCCGCGTGTTGAAAGGAGGAAAGTGACCATGCGCGTGGTCGCCATCGCGTGCGCTCTCGTGCTCCTCGCCACCGCCGCCCCCGCGGGGGCGTCCCGTCGTGTCATCGCCGTCCCCCGCAGCGGCGACACCGACCCTCTCGCGAGCGCGCGCGCCGCCTGCGCGCAGCCGACGTCGACGGCCTGCGGAGAGGCCAAGGACGCTCTGTCCGAACAGCTCGCGAGTGATCTCATGGTGGTGGCGAGCGGGCGCGACCGTCGCCACCACGACATCGTCCGCCAGGCGGCCGACGTGCCGTACCCTCGCGTGCGCGCCGCCGCCGCCGCCGCGCTGGGAGCGCTCACGCCCGGCCCCGCCGATACGGACACCCTGAAGCGGCTCCTCAACGATCCCGCGCCCGCGGTCCGGCACGCCGCGCTGCGCGCGCTCGGACGCAGCACCGATCCCGCTCGGCGCCTCGTGGTCGACCGCGCGCAGGACACCCCGCGCAAGCCGGTCGCCGACGACGTCGCGTTCACGGAAGAGGCCGCCCCCACCGAGCAGCGGCTGGGCGCCCCCGTGTATCCGCGGGCGACCTATGTGCACTTCGCGAGCGATGTCGCCGCCGGCCGCGCCGCCTTCGTGACCGACGACGCCGCCGACGCCGTCGTGCGCTTCTACGCGGGACGCGCGACGCGCCCGGCCATGAGCGCGACGGAATTCGAGCAGGCGCTCGCCATGGCGTCGGCACGGAACACCAAGGACCAGCAGGCGATGATGGCGCAGGCGAACGAGATGATGAAGAAGATGGAGGAGATGCAGAAGGCCGGGCGCTCGCCCCAGGAAATGGCCGCCGAGCTCCAGAAGCTGGCGCCGAAGCAGGCCGCCACCCCCCGCGACGCCATCCGCCCCTACAGCCGCACCGAGCTCTACGGCTCCCCGCGCTTCCTGCTCCTCAGCAAGCCGGAGGACACCCGCGCCCTCCGCTACGCCGTCGTCTTCCAGGACCTCGCCCTCGGCAAGACCGGCATCGTGCTCCACATGCCCCCCGAGCTTTGATATGATGCTTTCCCCCGACGTCGCGCGCGGAACTCCCGCGGCAGGAGCGCACACCCAGGAGCGGTAGCATGGCCAGCACGCTGTTCGTCGTCTCGTGCAACCACCCGATGATCTACGACATGGTGCAACGTCGCCTCTACGGCGAGCCCGACACCGAGGTGACGCTGGACCGGCGTTTCCGCCAGCGGCGGCGCGATGATCATGCGACCGGGAAGGAGCGGCGGCGCACCAACCGCCGCCGCCACGACATCGACACCCAGCTCACGGATCTCGGGTGGGCGGTGATTCAGCGCGACTGACGCGACGCCGACGCCGACGGGCGTGTGTCAGCGCCCGCCGGCGGCGGGCACCACGCTCGGAACGACGCGGCGGCGGACCTGGATGACGGTCACGATCATCACCAGCATCACGGCGGCGATGGCCACGAACATCGCCCGCGGCTCGCCGAGGTCGAGGAGCCGCCCGTAGAGTGGCGGCGCTATGAGCGAGCCGAGATCCAGGCCCGAGTAGACGAAGCCGAACACCTTCCCCGACGAGCCTCGCGGCGTGGCCGCGCGCACGAGCATGTCGCGCGACGGCGCCGTGATCCCCATCGAGAACCCCGTCAGCGCCATCACCACCCCGATGAGCGGAAACGGCACCGCACCGGTGGCGAGCCCCACCATGAAGCTCGCGGCGCACAGGACCCCGCCCGCGGCGACGAGATCGTGCCGGGTGGCCCGGTCGGCGAGGAAGCCACCGGTGAGGACTCCGGAGGCGTTGCCGAAGAGATAGATCGTGAGCACGCCCGTGGCGAGCGCGAGCGGCGCGTGATAGATCGCGCCCAGCGCGGGCACCACGAAGGTCTGGATCCCGGTCGTCGACGCCGTGAGCAGCGCGAAGTACGCGAACGCCATGAGGATCGGCGCCGTCAGGAGCACACGGACGTCGGCGCGCACGCCGCCGGCGAGCGCGCGGGGGAGGCCGCGGGCCGGCAGCCCGAGACCGCGGGTGGAGAGCGCGAGGACGGCGGTGGCGACGAGGCCCACCGTTCCCGCCGCCGCCAGGGCCACGCGCCAGCCCGCGACGTGGGTGATGGTTCCCACGAACGCTGGCGCCAGGACCCATCCGAAATTGCCCGAGATCGCGTGAACGCTGTAGGCGCGCGCGATCCGGCGAGGACCGACGGTCGCGTTCAGCATCGAGTAGTTCGCGGGGTGGAAGACGCTGTTGCCGAGGCCGGCCAGGGCCGCCATCGGAAGCAGGACCCAGTACGACGGGGCGAGCCCCATCGCCACCGTGGCCACCGCAAAGAGGGCCATGCCGCCGAACAGCACGCGGCGCGCTCCGAAGTGATCGACGAAGAAGCCGGCGATCGTCTGCGCGAAGCCCGACACACCGTAGAAGATGCTGGAGACGATCCCGAGCGCGACCCAGCTCACGTCGAACTCGCTGCGGAGCAGCGGGAACAACGGCGGCAGCGCGAGCTGCAGGAAGTGGCTGACCATGTGGCCAGCTCCGATGAGGGCAATCACGCGGACGTCGCTCATGCCCTCCCAGCTTACCCCGCCCGACGACGAGCTAATGCGCGCGCTACGGCTGTAGCGTTCCCGTCGGCTGGATCTCGTACTGGAGCGACCCGTTGGCGACGAGGCGCAAATCGGCCCGCGGCTCACCGAAGAGCGTGATGCGGTCGCCGCGGCGCCACCGAAAGCGCGTCAGCCAGGAGAGCGTCGAGACGTCGATCCTCCACAGCTTCCCGTTCGGCGTCTTCACCGTCACCGTCGTGTCGTCGACGACTTCCACGATCCCCTCCATGCGCCACTGCGACTGCGCCAGGATGGAGGTCACGGCCACCGTGGGGGCCGGGCGCGCGGACGGCACGGGGGTGGAGACGACGGGCGGCGCAGGAACGGAGACGACGGCCGGCACGGCGACTTCGGGTGCGGCGGGCGTGTCGGCGCTGCCGGTGGCGTCGGCGCGATCGGCGGACGGCGTGGCCGCGGCCGCCGACGACGACGCGGCGGTGGACGGCGTGGCCACGGTCGTCGAGGACGACGGCGTGGCCGCGGCCGCCGCGGGCGTGGCGGCGGTGGACGGTGGCGCCGGGATCGCCGATGGTGCGGGCGGCGGAACGACGGACGGGGAAGGGGCGACCGCGGGCGATGTCACCGGTGCGGCTGACGCGGAAGCGGGGACAGGCGCCGGCGAGGTCGGCGGTGCTGAGGGCGACGCGACGACGGGCGCGGGCTCGGCGGCGGCAACCGGGCCGGCCGCGCTCGCGGCGGGTATCGGCGATATCCGCGATACCGGCACGTTATCCGTGAGCGCCGACGCCGTCGTGTCTCCCGCGATCCCGGACAGCGCGCGTGCAACAGTGTCAGCCACGTCGGGGGCGGACCCGGTGACCACCGAGCGCGCCGGCGACGCGATCACCGGGCGCGATTCCGACGCGGAGTCCGCCGCGGGCGCCGCCGCGTTCGCGGTCGCTGTCCGCGGCGCCGGAGCAGGACGAGCGCCCACGGTCGGCGTTCGCTCTGCCGGAGCGGGGCGAGGATCCGCCGCCGGTGCGCGCTTCGCCGGAGCGGAACGCC
>DASXSB010000139.1:0-2563 GCA_036506275.1 Candidatus Methylomirabilota bacterium
CGTCAGCGACGAACGCTGCTGCTATCAGGTGACGTCGCCGGCCGCCGTCGTGGGCGGGCTCGTCGTCGTCGGCAGCGCCATCGGCGACAATCGCGCCGCGGACCTCGAGCGGGGCGTGGTACGCGCCTACGATGCCCGGAGCGGCGCGCTCCGCTGGAGCTGGGAGCCGATCCCGACCCGCGCGTCGGATCCGGCGCGCGCGACGTGGGCCGCCGACAGCTGGCGCCGCACGGGCGCCGCCAACGTGTGGTCGGTGATGTCCGTCGATGCCGAACGCGGCCTCCTCTTCCTTCCGACGAGCAGTCCGAGCCCGGACTTTTACGGCGGCGAGCGGCTCGGCGCAAACGTGTATGCGAACTCCGTGGTCGCTCTCCGAGCCCTCACGGGCGAGGTGGTCTGGCATTTCCAGGTGGTGCATCACGATCTGTGGGACTACGACGTTCCGGCCCAGCCGGTGCTCGTGAACGTGACACGTGACGGAAAATCGGTTCCCGCCGTCGTCGCCGCCACCAAGATGGGGCATCTCTATGTCCTGCATCGCGAGACCGGCGCCCCGCTGTTTCCCGTCGAGGAGCGCCCGGTTCCGAAGAGTACCGTGCCCGGCGAAGAAGCGTCCTCGACTCAGCCCTTTCCGCTTCAGCCCCCACCGCTTGTTCCCGCGCGTTTCACGGCCGGCGACGCGTGGGGTCTCACCGAGAGTGAACGCGACGCGTGTCGCGTGCGCATCGCGCGCCTGAGATCGGAAGGGATCTTCACGCCCCCGAGCCTCGAGGGCACCGTCGTCTTTCCGGGCTACGGCGGGGGGATGAACTGGAGCAGCGTCTCTCACGACCCCGGGCGCGGGCTGGTCATCGCGAACACGAACCGCCTCGCCTTCGCGGTGACGCTGGTTCCGCGCGATCGATTCCAGCAGGAGCGGATGACCGGAGCGCGGCCCGATCGCGAGTTCGCCGAGCAGCGTGGAACGCCCTATGGCATGTACCGGGAGCCGTTGCTGTCGCCGGGCGGACTGCCTTGCAATCCTCCCCCGTGGGGGACATTGACAGCGGTGGACCTCGCGACCGGTCAGGTGCGGTGGGAAGTCCCGCTCGGCTCGTCCCCCGAGCTGGCGAACATGGCGGAAGCGCGCGATTGGGGTTCCCTCAATTTCGGCGGCTCGATGACGACGGCGGGCGGCCTGGTCTTCATCGCGGCCGCGCGCGATACGATGTTGCGCGCCTTTGACGTCGAAACGGGGAAGGTGCTGTGGAGTGGTGAGCTGCCGGCGAGTGCCCAGGCGACGCCGATGACGTATCGTGGACGGAGCGGCAAGCAGTTCGTCGTGATCGCCGCCCGCGGCCACAGCGCCCTCCGGACCAAGATGGGCGACTACGTGGTGGCGTTCGCGCTGCCGTGAGTGGAGTCGCTGCCGAGCTACGCGAGGGGCGTGATCGGACGCGAGACGGCGCGGCTGAACGTGCAGTTCGGGACCACCGCCGAGTGCTTGCCGGGCCCGCCGGCCACCATCACGAGGACGTCGTCCGGCGAGGGGACCTGCGGCAGCCGCGCGTCGTCGTCGGTGACGGCGGTCATCCAGGTCGGCCAGTCGTGGATGCCCCACATCCCACCCAGCTTCAGCGTGCGCAGGGGCAGGCGCGCGTGCTCGAACAGGAAGCGCTGCACGTCCGCGCGCGAGAGCCCGTCGCCGGCGACGGTCGCGGCGTGCTCGGGGCCGAAGACGATCAGGAGCTGGCTCTGGGAGAAGTACCACCCGACGTTGGAGCCGAGGGAGACCGCGGTGTCGGCGACGGTGGCGAGGATGCCGCCCGCCGTCGTCGAGACGTGGTCGTTCACGTTGTGCGGCGGCTCACCGCCGAAGACGGTGACGGTATTCCCCTCCCTCAGCGGTCCCCACGGCGACGCGTCCTCGCGCTCCGCGATGCAGTACGAGAACTTGGCGGGGCTGCCTTGCGTGGCCATGTCGTGACGGCCCGGCCAGGCGCCCCCGACGTTGAGGAGGATGAGCCGGATCGCGCGTCCGATCGTCGCGTTGGCGCGGAATCCAGGACCGAAGCAGCCGCTCCCGCCGTGCAGGCCGATCGTGCGGGCATAGGGCCCGTTCACGATGACGAGCGGGGCCACCGGATGCGTGGTGGCCTGCACGCCGTAGAGGTTGAAGGTCGGATCGAGCATCGCTTTCACCGCGGCCACGATGACGGGAAAGTACGCCGGCTCGCAGCCGGCCATCACCGCGTTGACGGCGAGCTTCGCCAGCGTCGCCTGCCGCCATAGCGGAGGCATGGCGCCGAGAGAGGTCTCTCCCCTGGCGTCGCCGAGCATGGCGCGCACGCGCTCCTCGGTGGGAGGCACGACGGGAAGGCCGTCACACCACTCGCGCGCGCAGAACTCCGCGAGCACCGCCTGCGGATCGTCGTCGACGGTTATCGTATCCACCGGTGCCGCGTCCGGCGCGTCGAGGCTCGCGTGTCCACCACCACCGCCAGAGCTTGATTCAGCGGTCACGAACGACGGCCGATCAGCGCCACGATCTGCTCCATAGCCTGGTGGGCGCGGCGGGCGATGG
>DASXSB010000140.1:0-51357 GCA_036506275.1 Candidatus Methylomirabilota bacterium
GAATGCATCGAGCTCTGCAACGACATCATCGCGGAGGAGTGGGAAGAGGAGAAGAGCCGGGAGATCCGTAGTCTTCCCAAGCCGGCCGAGATCAAGACCGTCCTCGATCAGTACGTGGTGGGGCAGGAGCGCGCAAAGAAGATCCTCTCCGTGGCCGTCCACAATCACTACAAGCGCATCGAGTCCGGCGGCGACGCAGGGGACGTCGAGCTCCAGAAGTCGAACATTCTCCTCATCGGGCCCACCGGCTCCGGCAAGACGCTGCTGGCCCAGACGCTCGCCAAGATGCTCCGCGTACCGTTCACGATCGCCGACGCCACCACCCTCACCGAGGCCGGGTACGTGGGCGAGGACGTGGAGAACATCATTCTTCGGCTCCTCCAGTCCGCGGACTACGACGTGGAGCGGGCGGAGCGCGGGATCGTCTACATCGACGAGATCGACAAGATCGCGCGCAAGTCGGAGAACCCGTCGATCACGCGCGACGTCTCCGGGGAAGGCGTGCAGCAGGCGCTCCTCAAGATCCTGGAGGGCACCGTCGCCAACGTGCCGCCCCAGGGTGGACGCAAGCATCCCCACCAGGAGTTCATCCAGGTCGACACCAGCAACGTGCTGTTCATCTGCGGCGGCGCCTTCGTCGGCCTGGAAAAGATCGTCGAGGGCAGAGTGGGCCGCTCCGGCATGGGCTTCGGGGCCGAGATCAAGAGCCGCGACGAGCGCCGCGTGGGCGATCTCCTCGCCATGATCCAGCCCGAAGACCTCCTCAAGTACGGCTTGATCCCGGAGTTCATCGGCCGCCTCCCCGTCATCGCGACCCTGCACGATCTCGACGATCAGGCCCTGGTGCGTATCCTCAAGGAGCCGAAGAACGCGATCATCAAGCAGTACCAGAAGTACTTCGACCTCGAGAAGGTGCGCCTCAAGTTCACCGACGACGCCGTGGCCGCCATCGCCCGCGAGGCCATGAAGCGGGGTACGGGCGCGCGCGGGCTGCGCGCCATCCTGGAAGAGGTCATGCTCGAGATCATGTACGAGCTACCCTCCATCCAGGGGCTGAAGGAGTGCATCATCACGCGCGAGGTGATCATGAACCACGACCGCCCCGTGCTCGTATCGGAGGCGAAGGAGCAGTCCGCCTAAGGTCATCCCCGACTCCCCGCCCCGCCGTCGCTGCTGCCGTGGTTGTGACCTCCCGGACCGGCGCGTATACTTTTGAAGGTCCATGAGCGGAGGTCTATGAGCGTTCCCAAGGCCCTGACCATCGCCGGGTCGGACTCCGGCGGAGGCGCAGGGATTCAGGCCGATCTGAAGACGTTCTCGGCTTTTCGCGTGTTCGGGATGTCCGCCGTGACCGCCCTCACCGCCCAGAACTCCCTCGGCGTCCATGGCGTCTTCAACGTGCCGCCCGACTTCGTGGCCCGCCAGATCGACGTCGTCCTCGACGACTTCGGCGCCGACGCCGTGAAGATCGGCATGTTGTCGACGGCCGACATCGTGCGCGCGGTGGCGGGTCGACTGCGTTCCCATCGGCAAGAGCGCGTGGTGGTCGATCCCGTGATGATCGCGAAGTCGGGCGATGCCCTCCTGGAGCCGGACGCGCGCGCGGCCCTCGTGGCGGAACTCTTGCCGCTCGCGCACGTGGTGACGCCGAACCTGCACGAAGCGGCCGCGCTCACCGGCATGGCCGTCGATTCAGAGGAGGAGATGGTGGAGGCGGCACGGCGCATCGGCGCCCTCGGCCCCGCCTACGTGATCGTGAAGGGCGGTCACCGCAAGGACAGCGCGACCGACATCCTCTGGAACGGTCGTGACGTGACGCGCTTCCCGGCGCCGCGCATCGAGTCCGCGTCCACCCACGGCACGGGATGCACGTTCGCGGCGGCCATCGCGGCCGGTCTCGCCCGGCGCCAGCCGCTCGGCGATGCCGTGCGTGCGGCCAAGGCGTACGTCACCGCCGCCATCCGCGAGGGCTTCCAGCCCGGCCACGGCGTGGGAGCGCTCCGTCATTTCGTGGCGGCGTGGTAGCGATGGCGAGAACGCGGTCCGTCGACGACAAGATGCCGTTCCTGGAGCACCTCGGCGAGCTCCGCACACGCATCATGTGGAGCCTGGGCGCCCTCCTCGTCGGCCTCGTCATCGCGCTGCCGTTCAGCCAGAACATCGTCGACTACCTCGCGCGCCCCGTGAAGGCCACCGGCAACAACCTGGTCTTCCTCTCCCTCACGGAAGCATTCTGGGTCCAGATGAAGGTCGCCGTCATCGTCGGCCTCTTCATCGCCGCCCCCGCCATCCTCTGGCAGGTCTGGCGCTTCATCGCGCCCGGCCTCCACCAGCACGAGAAGAAGTACGCGGGGCCGTTCGTGGTCATCGGCTCCATGCTGTTCATCGGCGGCGGCGCCTTCTCGCTCCTGGTGGTGACGCCGTTCGCCATCCAGTTCCTGCTCTCGTACAGCCGGCCCGGGCTGCAGCCGATGATCTCCATCGGCAGCTACATCGACTTCCTCCTGAAGTTCACGCTCGCGTTCGGGCTCGTGTTCGAGCTGCCGCTCGCCCTCACGCTCCTCGCGCGCATCGGGATCGTCACTCCCAAGATGCTCGCCAAGAACCGGAAATACGCGATCCTCGGCGCCTTCATCGCGGGCGCCATCCTCACGCCCACGCCTGACATGTTCAACCAGACGCTGATGGCGGGCCCGCTCATCATCCTGTACGAGGTCGGGATCATATCCGCGCGGATCTTCGGCGGCGGCGGCCGGAAGGCGGCGGTGGCGGAACCGGCCACGCCGGCGAGCACGTGATGGACTTCACCACGCTCGATCTTCCCGACACGGTGATGCGCGGGGTCCGGGAGGCCGGCTTCGTGACGATGACGCCGATCCAGGAGGCCACGCTCCCCCTCGCCCTCAAGGGCAAGGACGTGGCGGGTCAGTCGCAGACGGGCACGGGAAAGACGGCGGCGTTTCTCATCGCCGCCTTCACGCGGCTCCTCCGCACGCCGGAGCCGGCGCCGGGCCCGGTCACGACCCCGCGCATGCTGATCATCGCGCCCACGCGCGAGCTGGTGGTCCAGATCGAATCGGACGCGCATCACCTCGGCCGCTTCACGCCCATCCGTACCCTCGCCGTGTATGGCGGCATCGACTACAACAAGCAACGGGAGGCCCTCGCCGCCGGCTGCGACATCCTGGTGGGGACGCCGGGGCGGCTCATCGACTACCTGAAGCAGCACATCTGGTCCCCGAAGCGCGTCGAGATCCTCGTCATCGACGAGGCGGACCGCATGTTCGACATGGGGTTCATCGCGGATCTCCGATTCTTGCTGCGGCGGCTGCCTCCCCCCGACAAGCGGCAGTCCTTCCTGTTCTCGGCGACGCTCTCGTTCCGCGTGCTCGAGCTCACGTGGGAGTTCATGAACAATCCGTCGCAGATCACGATCATGCCGCAGCAGAAGACGGCGGAGCGCGTGGAGCAGACGCTCTATCACGTCGGCCGCGAGGAAAAGTTCCCGCTCCTGCTCGGGCTCCTGCGCCGCGAGGGCGGCGAGCGCATCCTGATCTTCAGCAACACGCGGGAGGAAGCGCGGCGTCTCGAGGACCGGCTCGGGCGCAACGGATGGGAGGCGCGCGCCCTCACGGGCGACGTCGATCAGAAGCGTCGGCTACGCATCCTCAATGACTTCAAGGAAGGCCGCTTGCCCGTTCTCGTCGCCACCGACGTCGCGTCCCGCGGCCTCCACATCGAGGCGGTGAGCCACGTGATCAACTGGGACCTGCCCCAGGACGCCGAGGACTACGTGCACCGCATCGGACGCACCGCGCGCGCGGGCGCGGGCGGCAAGGCGATCGGACTCGTGGACGAGTCGAGCGCGCTCGTGCTGGAGTCGATCGAGAAGTTCATCGGGCAGAAGATCTCGGTGGAGTGGGCGGAGGACGATCTGTTCGTGGAGGAGATCCGGCCCACGGCCGAGGAGCGCCGGCGGTTCGCGGAAGAGCGCCGCGCGCGCCTCGACGCGCGACGCGGAGATCACCGGCGCGGCGGCGGCGATCGCCGCGACCGCGGCCAGCGTCCGGATCGCGGACGTCCCGGCGACGGGCGTCCGTCCTCCGGTGTCGACCGGCCGCCGATGCCGCCGCGGCCCACTGCGACGGCCGCTCACGGCTCTCCCGCGCCCGCCACCGACGGCGGCGGTGATCATCGCCGGCGCCGCCGCCGGGGCCGGCGCGGTCCTCGGCCCGACGCCCCGCCCGGAGCCTGAACGGCACCACGCGCGTGCTCTCGACTCTAATGCCGTCACGCCGCACCGCGCGCGTCGTCGGCTGACGCTCCGCCGCTACTGGCACCCGCGTTGCTCCTCTTCGTTCCTCGCCCGCGGTCGCTCCGCGGAGGTTCGTAAAACTCACACGCAGGAGAGTAGGGCGATGAAAAGTTGGCAGGCGATCGTGATCGCGGCGTCGGTGGTCGGTGCGTCGCTCACGCCGGCCGCGGCGCAGCAGACGTCGCCGGGCTCGTCACCGTCGAGCTCGGCCCCGAGCCAGTCTAGTTCACCAAATCAGCCTGGCGTTCAGATCGAGGCGACCTCGCTCATCGGCAGCACCGTGCGCAGCGCCGACGGCAAGGACATCGGCAAGGTGTATCAGCTGCTGATCGACTCCCAGAGCGGACGCGTGAGCTCGGTGGTCGTCTCCATCGGCGGCACCCTCGGCATCGGGGAAAAGCGCGTGACGGTGCCGTGGGACGCGGTGAAGGTCGGCCGCGACGATCGGCGCGTGGTCGTGACGACCGATCAGCGAATTCTGGACCCGGCGCCGCCGAAGGCGGAGGATCGCAGCCGCGACCAGAACACGCCCGCCGCGAGCCCGTCCACGAGCACTCCCCAGAAGTGACCGTCGCCTGTCGGCGTGGGCACCGCGCGGTGTCCACGCCTCACGGCGGAGGCGACCGCCGCGTCACGTGACGTCGCTACCCTGCCGGCCTGACACGCGACCCCGCTCCGAGGTCAGGCGCGAGCCTCGCAACCGCCGGTGGCGTAACGACCTCGTGGCGGCGGCGCGTGTGGCACGTGCGGTGCAATCCCCAATCTCCGCCTTGCTACGATCAGCCGGCGACGGACGCGGGACGGTGGCGGCGTGCGCGGTGCTCGCGCTCCTGCTCGCTTTCGCCACTGCCACGGCCGCCGCCGCCCCCGACCTCAAGCGCGAGGAGATGCTGCTGGCGCGGGAAGCGAAGCAGGTGGACGTTTTCGCCGCCGGCGCCGATGGCGCGCGCGTGTCCGCCCGCATCGCGTCCGAGTTCGGACGCGTGACCGTGAGACGCTCCGCCGGCGACGGCGGCCACCGCCTCACCAACGCGGACGTGCGCGCCCTGCGCGCCAAGAGCCTCGGCTACGGCGAGGTCGCCATCGTGCTCGCGCTCTACGCCAACCAGCCCGGATCGGGCTTCCGATCGCTGGACCAGATCCTCGCGCTGCGGCACGAGAGCCGCGGCTGGGGTCAGGTGGCCAGAACCATGGGCTACGAGGACCTCGGCAACGTGATCCGCGACGTCAAACGCGCGGGCGCCGCCACCCAGCGCGCCGCCCGTGGCGACGCCCGAACGCAGAACGTCGAGCCCGGCCCGGTCGTGGTCACATCACCGTCGCCGCTCTCCCGCTCCGACGCCCCCTGATCTCGCGGCGCCGCGAGGCGGCCGCGCGCAGGCGGCAACCACGTTGTCGAGGAGACGAAGACCCACTTCGTCGGCCGCCGTGAGGATCGACTCCGGATGAAACTGCACGGCCGAGATCGGCAGCTCGGCGTGCTCGATGGCCATGACGACGCCGTCTTCGCTTTCCGCGCAGACCGTGAGCACCGCCGGCAGCGTCTCGCGCACCGCGAAGAGGGAGTGATAGCGCCCCGCCGCGAACGTGCGCGGCAAGCCCGCGAACATCGTGCCGCCGAGGACACGAATGGGCGAGGGTTTGCCGTGGACGGGCGTATCGAGAACGGCGAGCTCGCCCCCGAAGTGCTCGACGATTCCCTGCAAGCCGAGGCACACCCCGAACACGGGCAGGGCTCGGCTCACCGCGGCCTGGATCGTGCCCGCGACGTCGAAGTCGCGCGGCCATCCCGGACCCGGTGACAGCACGACGAGGTCGGGGGCGAGCGACGCCAGCTCCGCGTGGGAAAAGCCGGCGCGCCACGTCACCACCGTGGCCCCCGTCTGGCGGAGATAGTTGCCGAGCGTGTGCACGAAGGAATCCTGATGGTCGACGAGCAGGATTCGTCGACCGATACCGGACGAGACGCCGGATGCTGTCGCCGCCGTCGCCGGCGCGCGCGGCTCGCGGATGGCGTCGAGGAACGCGGCCGCCTTCATCCGGGTCTCCACCTCTTCCGCGTCGGGATCGGAGTCCCACAGCAGCGTGGCTCCCACCCGGACGTGGGCGAGGCCTTCTCGCAGGTGGATCGTCCGCAGCGTGAGGCCGGTGTTGAGGCTGCCGTCGAACCCGACGACACCGACGGCGCCTCCGTACCACCCGCGCGCGCTCGCCTCGTGGTCCTCGATGAACTGCATCGCCCACGCCTTGGGCGCCCCCGTGACGGTGACCGCCCACGTGTGCGTGAGAAACGCGTCGAGGGCGTCGAACTCCGGACGGAGCCGGCCTTCGACGTGGTCGACGGTGTGGATCACGCGCGAGGCCATCTCGATCTGCCGGCGCCCGATCACGCGGACGCTGCCCGGCACGCAGATGCGGGACTTGTCGTTGCGGTCGACGTCCGTGCACATCGTCAGCTCCGCCTCGTCCTTGGCGGAGTTCAGCAGCGTCAGGATCTGCGCGGCGTCGCTGAGGGCGTCGTGGCCGCGCGCGATCGTGCCCGAGATCGGGCACGTCTCCACGCGGTCGCCGTCGACGCGCACGTACATCTCGGGCGACGCGCCCACGAGGTACTCGGCTTCCCCCAGGTTGACGAAGAGGCCGTACGGCGACGGGTTCCGCCCCTGCACGCGACGGAAGATCTCCGAGGGCGCGCCGGCGCACGGCGTCGTGAAGGTCTGGCTCAGGACGACCTCGAAGAGATCGCCGCGTGCGAACGCTTCCCGCGCGCGCCCCACGAGGGCGGCGTAGGCCCCCCGCGCGTGGTCGGCATCGGGCGCGGGACCCGTTGCCATCGCCGGCGCCGCGCGCTCCCCCTCCCGGGCGAGACCGGCCGTCGTACGCCCGTCCACCTGGAATTCGTAGCGCCGGCGCTCGGCCCGCCCGCGACGGTGGTCGACCACGACGAGGTCGTCGGGGAGATAGAGCACGAGATCGCGCTGCCACGGCGGTCGCGGCAGGCGCACGCGCACGGGCTCGAACTGGAAGCCGAGGTCGTAGCCGAAGGCGCCGTAGAGCCCGAGATGAGGGTCCTCGGCGCTCTCGAAGAGGCCGAGCACCGCGCGCACCACCGAGAACAGCGACGGTTGCCGGCTGCGCATTTCTTCGGCGAGCGCGCGGCCGGGAGCCCTCACCTCGCCGTGGAGGGCGTCCGCATCGTGCTCGAGAGCGGCGATGGTGTCGAGACCGACGAGGGCGCGCGCGATGGCGGGCAGCAACACGCGCCCTCGCGCATTCCGCGCGGTGACCGCGAACGTGCGCCGGCGGCCGGAGATCTCGAGGGGAGGGTCGACGAAGCCGAGATCCCACCGGGTATAGCGGCCGGGATATTCGTACGACGACGCGAGGAGCACGCCGCGCTGGGTGTCGAGAGCGCGGAGCACGGGCTCGATCGCGCGTTCGGCGTCGAGCGCCTCGATCGTCCGCTCGATCCTCACGCCGCCGCGCGTGGTATAGACGGCGCGCGCGCGTTCCGACGACTGCTCGGTGATCATGGCTCGGCCTCCATCGTTGGAGAGCCAGCCGGGAGGAGGCGGTCGCGCGGAAGGAACGAAGCCGCCTCCGTCGAGGCGGCTCCGGTGTCTAGCTAGGTACGGGGAACGACGCCGGCGACCGCCCCTGCGCGCGGCCACCACCACCAGCGATGGTCGTTCCCGAGAATCATGGCGCCAGAGAGTCCCTCATCGATCCCGATCTGTCAAGCGGCTCACGCGGGTCGGCGCCCACCTTGGTGAGGGCGGCGTCGAAGAGCGTGTACGGGTTCACGTTGCCGAGGGCGGCCGTGATCGATTCCGCCACGCCGGGATGGCGCGCCTGCACGGTCCGGAGGAAGTCGCGGATCTCGCGGCGCACGCTCTCCTTGTCGCCGCACACGCAGCCGATCGTGCGCAGGTCGTGCGCGCGCGCGTATTCCGCGGTCATCGCTTCCGTCACGAAGACGAGCGGCCGGATGAGCCGGAGGCCGCCCTTACGCGAGCGGGCAAGCGGCGGAAGCGCGGCGATGCGGCCGTTGAAGAGGATGTTGCGCAGGAGCGACTCCGCGCAATCGTCGGCGGTGTGGCCGAGGGCGACGACGTCGCACCCGCGCTCGGCGGCCAGGCGGTAGAGCGCGCGCCGGCGATGCCGGCTGCAGACGTCGCAGCCGTGGGCGACGCCGCCGGCCACGAGATCGAGGGTGGCGCAGTCGTCGCGCACGATCCATTCCACGCCGAGGCGGGCGATCTGCGACTCGAGGGCGGCGATGTCCTGCTTGAACTTTCCCTGCTCGATCGTGACCGCGATCACCTCGTAGGCAAACGGCGCCTGCCGGCGATACGCGACGAGCGCGTGGAGCAGACAGAGGCTGTCCTTGCCGCCGGAGACGCCGACCGCGACGCGGTCACCGGGGCGGAGCAGGCCGAAGCGGCCCATCGCCCGCCCCACCGCGGTGAGGACGCGGCCGTCGATCGTCGTCACGTCGCCGACCTCGCCAGCACCCCCAGCACGATCTCCACCGCGCGCAGCATGAGGCCGACGTCCATGCTCGGCTGATCGAGACCCGAAGCGGCGACCATCGCCGGTGTCAGCGGGAAGTGGACGAACCCGGCCATCGCCCGGTGGCGGCCGGCGGCCACGGCGTGGAGCGTGCCGTAGAGCGTCTGGTTGCACAGATACGTTCCCGCCGTCTCCGAGATGTAGGCGGGAATGCCCTCCGCGAGGAGCGCCGCCAGCAGGGGACGCAGCGGCAGCGTGCTGAAATAGCCGGCGGGACCGCCGGGCACGCAGGCTTCGTCGCGCGCCTCGTAGCCCGCCGTGTCGGGCAGCGCATAGTCCATGACGTTCACGGCGACACGCTCGAGCGCCACTCGCGACCGGCCCGCCGCCAGCCCGAGGTGGACGACCGCGACGGGATCCACGTCGGCCAGGAGACGATCCACGGCCGTGCCCGCCTCCCGATGGTGCACGGGGAGGATGGCGCTACGGATCACGCAGCGACCGAACGCGCGGCCGTCCATGGCCTTGGCGAGGTCCTCGGAGGGATTGGCGCCATGCGGGCCGAACGGCTGAAAGCCGGTCACGAGGATCACGGGGGCGTTGGCCACGCGACCATCATACGCAGTCGTGCCCGCGCGTGCAGTGGACATCGCGGTCGGCAGCGCGTTCAATGGAGCAAGGACGTTTCGATGCTGACGTTGGTGTTCCCGCTCCGTCTGCCGCACACCGGAACGCCCGCGGGATCGGCCACGGCGAACTTCTCGTTCACGTGGAGCCCGATGCTGGTCGGCATCGGCATCGTCGCGGTCGTCGTCGTCGGACTCCTCGTCGCATGGGGTGTGCGCGCACTCGAGGCGCAGCGGGAGCGTGACGAGGAGGCGAGCCGCCTCCAGGCGGCGATCGCGGCCTTGATCCAGGCCAATCCGCGACTGCAGGGGCTGCCGATCCAGCCCACCGTTCAGATCCCACGGAAGGGGCCCGCCACGTTGACGCTGACCGGACAGGTGCGCTCCACCGAGGCCCGTGAGGCCTTGCGCCGGGTCCTGGAACGCTCCACCGCCGGGCTCCCACGTCGCTTCACCGTCGACGACCGGACGGCGATCGTTCCCTCCGCCCGGGGCGCTGCCGGCTGACGCCGGGGCTCTCGCGTATCGGCTATAGTGACCGTCGTGCTCCGTGACTCCGCGGCCGTGTCCCGCCCGTGCGCGCGCTCCGGTCGTTCCCGCTAAGTGGACCGCCGTCTCCGCCGCAACGTCCTCGCCCTCGGTTCCGACTTCGGCCTCTATCTGGTCGGCCTCTCCTTCGCGTCGCCGGCGACCATCTTGCCTGCGTTCGCCGCACACCTCGGCGCCTCCAACGTCGTGATCGGCGCCATCCCGGCCGTGATGACGGCGGGCTGGTTCGTGCCCTCGCTCTTCGCCGCCGGCCACACGGAGCGCTTGCCGTGGAAGCTGCCGTTCGTCCTTCGCTACACCGCGTGGGAGCGGATACCGTTCCTGATCCTGGTGCCGGTGGCGTTCTTCGTCGCCGACCGGGCGCCGGCGACAGCCCTTGCGCTCCTGCTGTTCCTGCTCGTCGTGATCGCGGGCGTCGGCGGCGTGCTGATGCCGGCGTGGATGGACGTGGTGGGGCGCGCGGTGCCGGTCGGCATCCGCGGCCGGTTCTTCGCGCTCGCAAACCTCATCGGGAGCGTGGGCGGGCTGTTCGGCGGCGCCGCCACCGCGTACGCGTTGTCGGCGGTGGCACCGCCGCGCGGCTACGGCTTCTGCTTCCTCGGTGCCGCCATCTTCATGGCGCTGTCCTACGTCGCCCTGGCGATGGTCGAGGAGCCGCCGGCCGCGGCGCGGCCGGCCGCGCCCGGTCTCGGCGGATACCTCCGGCGCGTCCCCGCCCTTCTCGCCGCCGATCGCAACTTCACCTGGTTCCTCCTCGCGCGCGCGCTCGCCGTGGTGGGCACGATGGCGAGCGGGTTCTACACCGTGTATGCCCTCGCGCAGTTCTCGCCTCCCGAGTGGCAGATCGGCGTCTTCACGAGCCTGCTCATCGCGGGCCAGGTCGTGGGGACGCTCCTCTTCGGCTGGCTCGCGGATCGGACCGGTCATCGCCTCGGCCTGCTTCTCGGAGTGGCCGCGAGCGTCGTGGCCAGCGCGCTCGCCCTCGCCGCCTCGTCGCTCGCCACCTTCAGCGCCGTGTTCTTCCTTCTCGGCGCCAGCACCAGCAGCGTCATGGTTTCGGGGCTGAGCGTGCTCCTCGAGTTCGCGCGCACCGTGGAGGAGCGTCCCACGTACATCGGCATCGGTAACACCGCGATCGGATCGGTGTCGTTCGTGGCGCCCCTCGTCGCGGGCGTGATGGCCGATACCGTGGGCTTCCCGCCGATCTTCGCCGTCGCCGCGCTGTTCGGAGCCGCCGGCTTCGTCCTCCTGCTCACCCGCGTGCGCGATCCCCGCTCTCTTTCCCCGGTGGTGGCGCCGACGTCGGTCATGGCATCCTGAGAGTCGAGGAGAACGACATGAGAGAGGTGGCAATCCTCGGGGTTGGCTCCACGCCGTTCGGCAAGATCGAGGGGCGGTCGGTCGTGGATCTGGCGGTGTCGGCGTGCCGCGAGGCCCTCGCGGAGTCGCAACTACCGCGGGAGGAGATCCAGGCGCTCTACCTGGGCAACTTCGTGGGCGAACGGCTCGCCAACCAGGGGGCCCTGGCCGGGATCGTGGCCAACCGGCTCGGCATCACCGGGGTCCCCGCCACCAAGGTGGAAGGCGCGTGCGCCTCCGGCGGTATCGCCTTCCGGGAGGGCTTCCTCGGCGTTGCCCTCGGACTCTATGAGTTCGTGCTGGTGGTGGGCACCGAGAAGATGACGGACTCACCGACGCCGGACGTGACGGCGGCGCTGGCGACGGCGGGCGACGACGAGACCGAGATGTGCACGGGCCTCACCTTTCCCGGTGCGTTCGGCCTCGTCATGCGCGAGCACATGGCGCGCTATGGCACCACCCGCAAACAGGTCGCCCTCGTCTCCGTGAAGAATCACCGGCTCGGCGCCGCCAATCCGAAGGCCCAGTTCCGCAAGGCCGTGACCCTCGAGAAGGTTCTGGAGTCGCGGCTGATCGCGGATCCGCTCCGGCTCTTCGATTGCCCGCCCATCTCCGACGGCGCCGCCGCCGCCGTGCTCTGTCCCGCCGACCGGGCGCGCGCGCTCCACGCGGCACCCGTGCGAGTCCTCGGGTGTGGTCACGCCACTGGGCCCGCCACGCTCTGGGAGTCCGCCGACATCACGGCTTTTCCGGCCACCGTCCGCGCGGCGCGCGAGGCGTACACGATGGCGGGAGCGGGCCCGGACGACATCGACGTGGCCGAGGTCCACGACTGCTTCAGCATGGCCGAGATCGTCGCCACCGAGGACCTTGGCTTCTTTCCGAAGGGCAAGGGGGGCCCCGCCGTCGAGGAGGGCGCGACGTCGATCGACGGGAAGGTCGCGGTGAATCCGTCCGGCGGGCTTCTCGCCAAGGGCCACCCCGTCGGCGCCACCGGCTGCGCGCAGATCTACGAGCTCGTCCGCCAGCTCCGAGGCGAGGCTGCCAACCAGGTCCGCGACGTCGAGCTGGCGCTCGCGCACAACCTTGGCGGCAGCGGCGTCGTGAGCACGGTCACGATCCTGGGACGGCTCTGATGCTGGCGGGGCGGCGGTGCGCGGAGTGCGGTCGCGTCGCCGTCGACCGCGGCAAGGCGTGCCCGTTCTGTGGCGCCGAGGGCGGCACCGAGGTCACGCTATCCGGACGCGGAGCGCTCGTATCGTGGACGGTGATCCGGGTGGCTCCCGCGCGCTACGCCGCCGAGGCCCCGTACACGGTCGGTCTCGTCGAGCTCGAGGAGGGACCGCGGCTCACCGCGCGCATTGCCGGGGATCCGGAGCGGCTCAGCGCCGGCGAAAGCCTCACGCTCGGCTCCGTCGATGCCGCCCGCGGCCCGATCTTCCGCCCCGCGTCGTCCGACTGATCTCGCTGACGCCGGCGTCGACAGGCGCCCCGTACGTCAGGCCGCGGGCCGATCTACGGCCTGCACGCCTTCCATCTGAGCGCAGTGAGCGCAGCAGTAGAAGCGACCGTTCGCCTCCACACCGTGGCCGACGATCCGGCATCCGCAGTGCTGGCAGCTCGGCGCCAGCTTGTGGATCGCGCACTCGAAGCTGTCGAAGACGTGCCGAGCGCCCGCCGCCACCACCTCGAAGGCCTTGTCGTAGTCGTTGCCGCACACGTCGCAACGTGCCATGGCCATTCGCCTCCCCGGAATGTTTAGCGTGGGCCTCGTGCAACCGCCATTCCGTCGGCTTTGGTACGGCGGGCCCTACGTACCGGCCTGATCGGCAGCGGGGTCCGGGGCGGGGGCGGGCAGGTGCCTGCGGTGCGTTACCCGGCCGGCGTCGCGTGAGCCGGTGTCGCGCGATCCGCCGCGCGCATCCCGACTCGCCCTACACCCGGTAGCTTGAAGGCGGGTCGCTTGAGGTCGATGCCGAACGTGAGGCCGAGCACGTTGACCTCCAACCCGTCATCCCAGCCCGCGACCACGCCGGCGAGACCGAGCAGCGAGAACTGAACGCCGGAGCCGGACGGTGCAGAGCCGCCGAGCGCGCCGCCCGCCAGGAAATCCTTGCCGATGGCGGTGGCGGGGAGAGCCAGCCGCAACTCCGGAACGGCGCGCGCCACGTAGGCGACGAAGGTGTTGCTGTTCGGGCCCGGCCACGTGCGATACGAGGCCCGGTACGGATAGGCGGCGATCGCGGTCTCGACGCGGTCGATGAGGGCGTCGACGTCGGGTCCCCGCCGATCGAGCAGCAGCTCGGGCTCGCTGCCGAACCACCAGTTGTCGGCGCCGGTCCGGTTCACGCGGAGAGCGGGCAGGCCGCGCTCGACGCCCCAGCCGATCACCTCGTACCGCGTGTACTGATGCGCGTCTGTCCGCTTCAGCGCGATCCACGTGTGGACGGCCAGCAAGCCGCGCCACCCGACCGTCCGCGCCGCATACACCTGGAGCACGGCGTCGACGGTGCGAGCGGGATCGGGCGCCAGTCCCGATGAATCGCGCCGCGCCTCCCACCAGGCGGCGTCGCGCGCGATCACGCTGCAGCCCGTGACGAGCACGAGCGCGACGACGGCGCCGGCGATCCGAGCCGCGCCGCGGACGCCGGCGCCTCGACTCAGCTGTGCTTCCTCAGCTCGAGCCGTCCGATCTGGCGGCGATGCACCTCGTCGGGCCCGTCCGCGAAGCGCAGCGTGCGGGAGTGCGCCCACATCGAGGCGAGCGGGAATTCCTGGCTGACGCCGCCGCCGCCGTGGAGTTGCATCGCGCGCTCGACGACCCGCAGCGTCATGTTCGGCACCGCGACCTTGATCTCGGCGATGGCCTGCTTGGCCGCCTTGTTGCCGACGGTATCCATCATGGAGGCGGCATGGAGCACGAGCAGGCGCGCCTGGTCGATCTCGATCCGCGACTGGGCGATGCGCTCGAGCGTGATGTCGTTGTCGGCGAGCGGCTTGCCGAAGGCGATACGGCTGCGGGCGCGCTTGCACATCAGCTCCAGTGCGCGCTCCGCCACTCCGATCTGTCGCATGCAGTGGTGGATGCGACCCGGCCCCAGGCGTCCCTGGGCGATCTCGAACCCGCGGCCCTCGCCGAGCAACATGTTCGAGGTGGGGACCCGCACGTTCTCGAAGAGCACCTCGCCGTGGCCGTGGGGCGCGTCGTCGTAGCCGAACACCTTCAGCATCCGCACGATCTTGATCCCGGGCGTATCGCGCGGCACCAGGATCATCGACTGCTGCTTGTACTTGTCCGGGTTCTTCGGATCCGTCTTGCCCATGAAGATGAGGATCTTGCAGCGCGGATCGCCGATGCCGGAGGTCCACCACTTGTGGCCGTTGATGACGTACGAATCCCCGTCGCGCGCGATCGACGACTCGATGTTGGTGGCGTCGGATGACGCGACCTTCGGCTCCGTCATCGCGAAGGCCGAGCGGATCTTGCCCTCGAGGAGCGGCTCCAGCCATTGCTTCTTGTGCTCCGGCGTCCCGTAACGCTCGAGGACTTCCATGTTGCCGGTGTCCGGCGCCGAGCAGTTGAATGCTTCGGGCGCGATCGGCGATCGGCCCATGATCTCGCACAGCGGCGCGTACTCGAGGTTGGTGAGGCCGGCCCCGCGCTCGCTTTCCGGCAGGAAGAGGTTCCAGAGCCCACGCTCGCGGGCCTTGGCCTTGAGCTCCTCCATGATGGCGGGGACTTGCCAGCGGGAGGGCTGCCCCTCGAGCTGCTGAACGAACGTCGATTCGTGGGGATAGACGAATTTGTTCATGAAGTCAGTGAGTTGCTCCATGTACATCCGCGTCTTCTTTCCGTATTCGAAGTCCATCCCGCCCTCCTCCTGGTGTCGGCCCCGGATTGTAGCGCTCTCCGGCGCTCCCTGCTTTTCGGGCCTCACCTACACCCCGTCGCGTTTATTCGGATTTCAGACCCCATCTGCTAGATTGGAAACAGATGTCGACTACCGGCGAGACTCCGGTCCTCGCTCGTTCCTACTGCCCGGGTTGCGAACCCGACGCTGACCCGTGCCACGAAATCCTCGATGTCCAGTGGTGCGAGTCGCACGCGCCCACCAGCAACGGCCTCGACGACGCCCGCATCGTGGTCGAGATCACGGTGTCCGGCAGCGCCGAGGCAGGCGGAGAAGCGAACCGGCGCTGGTGCGACGTCCTCCACCGAAAGCGTCTGACGCGGTAACGGGAGGCGCCTAGGCGCCCGTCGCGGGCGCGATGTAGTTCGTCCCGTAGTCGCGCCGCCACAATTCGACGTACTCCCGAGCGTTGCGCAGGATGTCTTCCAGCTCGTCGGGACTCATCTTCCGCACCGGCTTGGCCGGCACCCCCATCACGAGCCATCCCGCCGGCACGACTTTCCCGGGCGGGACGAGGGCGCCCGCCCCCACCTGCGCGCCCTCCTCGATGACGGCGCCCGTGAGCACGACCGCTCCGATGCCGATCCGCACGTTGTCCATCACCGTGCACGCGTGGACGACCGCGCGATGGCCGATGGTGACGTTGTCGCCCACGATGCACGGAAACGCGGGCGTCACGTGGAGCACGGAGTTGTCCTGGACGTTGGAGTTGCGCCCGAGCTTGACGTAATTGTCCTGGTCCCCGCGCAACACCGTGAACGGCCACACGCTGGCGCCGGCATCGATGGTGACGTCACCGATCACGGTGGCCTGGGGATCCACCCAGGCGTCGGGATGGACGCGGGGCTTACGGCCCGGGACCTCGCGGATCATTCGAACGCTCCTCGCGCGCGACGTCGGCTGCTCGGCGCATGCTAGCACGCGCCCGTCAGCGTCGGACGACCAGCTCGGCGTCACCCTCGCGCGCGATGAGCTCCACGGCCGCGCCCTCCTGGCCCTTCGATACCCGCAGGCTCAGCCGCGACTTTCGGACACGGAGCCCGCGCACGTCGATCCATCCGAGCCAGGGCGGCAGCTGCGGTCGATTCAGCGTGACCTGGTTCTCGCTGGCAGCGGGCACGAGGCCGAGCATCCCGGTGAGGAGGTGAAAGACCACCCCCGCCGTCCACGCCTGCGGCGAGCACGCCACCGGATAGCGGGTGGGCCCGTAACCGGGCACGCGCGTGAAGCCGCAGAACAGCTCGGGCAAGCGCATGCCGTCGAATTGCAGCACGGCCTCGAAGAGGGCGGTGGCGAGCATGAGGAAGGGCACATTCATGCCGTACGCGCGCATGCCGAGGGCGGCGAGGGTGGTGTCGTGCGGCCACACGGAGCCGTTGTGATAGCTCATCGGGTTGTACACGCGCTCGCTGCTGGCGAGCGTGCGCACCCCCCAGCCCGTGAACATATCGTCCGCCATGAGCCGCGTCCCCACCAGGTGCGCGCGCTCCTCCGTGACCAGCCTCGTCCACAGGAGATGACCGGGATTGGAGGACACCACCTGGCAGGGACGACCGTGGCGGTCGAGAGCGAGCGCGTAGAAGCTCTCCTCCTCCATCCAGAAGTCGGTCTCGAAGCGCGCGCGCAGGCGCCCTGCGCGCTCGCGGAGCTGCGACGACCGCTCCGGCCGCCCGACGGCGTCGCCGAGATCGGCGGCGCCCAGGAGCGCGGCGTAGAGATAGCCCTGCACCTCCGCGAGCGCGATGGGGGCCTCCGCGAGGTCGCCCGTGCGATGGACCACGGCGTCGTGGGAGTCCTTCCACCCCTGATTGACGAGACCCTTGGGCGACCGTCGGATGTAGGTCAGGTATCCGCGCGGGTCGCGGTCGCACGCGGTCAAGATCCACTGGAGCGAGCGCTCCAGCGCGGGCCACAGCTCGCGCACGAAATCGACGTCGGCGGTCCAGCGCAGGTACTCCGCGAGCAGAATCACGTAGAGGGGAGTGGCATCGACGCTGCCGTAATACGGAATGAACGGGATCTCGCGGCACGCCGCCATCTCCCCCCGACGCCATTCGTGCAGCACCTTCCCCGGCTCCTGATCGGTGAAGTCGTCGTTCACGCTGCCGAGGTGTCGTCCGAGAAAGCGCAGCGTCCCCGCCGCGATGTCGGGCTCGAAGGGCAACACCTGGAGGGCGGTGATGATGGCGTCGCGACCGAACGGCGCCACGTACCAGGGAATGCCCGCGTACGGCACGAAGCCCTCGGGCGTGTCGGTGAGGAGCAGGTGCAAATCCCGGCGCGACCGTCCGATCCAGGTGTCGAAGAGATCGTGGTCGCTGCGGACCTCGGCCGCCTCCCGCGACGCCCGGTCCACCACCGCCCGCCGGCGGCTCACCACGTCGGCAAACGGGATCGTGCGTGACGGCGACTCCGGCCCCACGACGGCCGTGATGGCGATCGTGATGTCGCACCGGCTGCCGGGCGCCATGGAGAGCCGGTATTCCGCGTCGGCATCGCCGAGCCGGTGGGGTGGAGGATCGAACGCGAGCCGCGTCCCGCGCACGGCGCCGTCGAGCCCGCGGTAGCCGAGGAGCACGGCATCCGTCCCGATCTCCGACGGCCGGTACGCGCCCCGCCGCTCGCGCGGGTGGCCGCGTACTTCGAAGACGTCGACGAAGTCGGCGGCGAACGCGAAGGTGAGCGCCAGGTCGTGGAGCTCATGGGCGAAGTTCTCGACGGCGAAGACCTGGTAGAGCTGGCGACCGTAGAGCGCGAGCCGGCGCGCGATCCGGAGGGCCCGGCCGGGGAGGAGGATCTCCGAACTCAGCGCGACGTCGGCATTGGTGACGTCGATGGAGGCCTGGAGACCATCCTCCGAGACGCCGGCATTCAACATGATCGGCCGCTGCTGGTAGATCCGCAGCTCGAGCTGACGAAGAAAACGCGTGTCGCCGACGTAGAAACCGAACTCGCTCGTGGGCAGGTTCGGGAAATCGCCGCGACGGTCGGCGACCAGGAAGGAGTCGTCGTGCTTCAGCACCAGCTTGGGGAGATCGGCGGCGATCCCGGAGGCGAGGATGTAGTAGTGCTCGCCGATGATGACGTCGTCGCTCGGTAGACGCCCCAGGCTCATGCCGCGCGCGCACGCGCGCACAGATGCTGGTACACGGCCTCGTAGCCGTCCGCCATGCGGGCGACGGAGAATCGGCGCTCCGCCGCGCGTCGGCACTCCGCGCGGTCGAGGTCGTGCACGCGCTTGACCGCGTCCACCAGTCCGTCCACGGTGTCCGCGATGAACCCCGTGCGGCCCGGCGTCACCACTTCCGGGACGGAGCCCGCGCGGCTCGCGATCACCGGCGTCCCGCACGCCATCGCCTCGATCATGACGAGGCCGAAGGGCTCCGGCCAATCGATCGGGAAGAGGAGGGCGATGGCATCGCCGAGGAAGCGTGCCTTGTCGCGATCGTTGATCTCGCCCACGAACTCGACGAGCGGATGATCGAGGAGGGGTTTCACGCGCTCCTCGAAGAAGACGCGGTCGACGGCGTCGACCTTGGCGGCGATCTTCAACGGCAGCCCCGCGCGCACGGCGACCTCGATGGCCACCTCCGGACGCTTTTCGGGGGCGATGCGACCGAGGAAGGCCAGATAGCGCCCGGGTCCGCGCCGGAACGGGTAGAGCGCGAGCGGGATCCCGTGATAGACGGTGCCCGCCCACGACGGACGGGCGGCCGCGAGGGGAGCCCGCTGCGCATCGCTGATGGAGACGAGGGAGACGTCGCGAAACTCCTTGAACACGGGCTCCAGGTACGGCAGATCGAGCCGGCCGTGCACGGTGTGCACGACCGGTTGCCGCACCAGCCGCGCGAACGGGAACGCCTGGAAATCGACGTGGCAATGGATGACGTCGAACGCATCGGCGTTGCCGAACACCATACCGAGCTGGCGCATGTGGGCGGCATGGAGCGCTTCGCGGTTGGCGGCGTCGATGCGCGCCGCGTGCTTCGTCACCGGGACGAGTCGTGCCGCTGTCCGCGAGTCGCCGCTCGCGAACAGCGTGACGTCGTGACCGCGTCGCGCCAGCTCTTCCGTGAGGAACGACACCACGCGCTCGGTGCCCCCGTACAACACCGGAGGCACCGGCTCATACAACGGCGCGACCTGCGCGATTCGCATCGCCGACAACGGGCCTGCAATCGGACTGCCAACAACCGCGTGGCCGGTGCTCACACGATTTCGAACAGACCGGCCGCGCCCATTCCTCCCCCTACGCACATCGTACACACCACGTACTTCGCGCCGCGTCGTTTTCCTTCGATGAGCGCGTGGCCGACCATGCGCGCGCCGCTCATTCCGTACGGATGTCCGATGGAGATGGCGCCACCGTCCACGTTGAGCTTTTCCATCGGAATGCCGAGACGGTCGCGGCAGTACACGACCTGCACCGCGAACGCTTCGTTCAGCTCCCAGAGATCGATGTCGTCCATGCGAAGACCGACGCGCTGGAGCAGCCGCGGCACCGCGAACACGGGGCCGATGCCCATCTCGTCGGGCTCGCAGGCGGCCACGGCGAGCCCGCGATAGAGGCCGAGCGGCTGCAGGCCCCGGCGGGCGGCGAGCGCCGCGTCCATGACCACGCACGCCGACGCGCCGTCGGACAGCTGGCTCGCGTTTCCGGCCGTGATGTGGCCCTTCTCACCCGTCACGGGTTTCAGTCCCGCCAGCCCGGCGGCGGTGGTGTCGGGACGATTGCCCTCGTCCTGCTTCAAGGTCACGTCCTCGAGGCGCGCCTCGCCGGTGGTCTTGTCCTGCACGAGCTTCTTCGTGGGCAGAGGCACGATCTCGCGGTCGAACCGTCCGCCGCGCTGCGCGTCCGCCGTGCGCTGCTGGCTCGTGAGCGCGTACTCGTCCTGGGTCTCGCGCGCGATGTAGTAGCGCTTGGCCACGACCTCCGCCGTCTCGATCATGGTCATGTAGATCTCGGGCTTGTGTTCCTCTAGCCATTCCTCGCGCAGCCGATGCAGGTTGAAGTGCTCGTTCTGCACGAGGCTGATCGACTCCAGACCGCCCGCCACCATGATGGGCACGCGGTCGACGAGCACCCGCTGCGCGGCCATGGAGATCGCCTGCATGCCCGACGAGCAGAAGCGATTGAGCGTCATCCCGGCCGACGTCACGGGCAGCCCCGCGCGCAGCGCCGCCTGGCGGGCGATGTTCTGGCCGGTGGCGCCTTCCGGCAGGCCGCAGCCCATGATCACGTCTTCCACCTCGCCCGGTTCGATGCCGGCCCGCTCCACGGCGTGGCGGATGACGTGGCCGCCGAGCAGGGCGCCGTGGGTGTTGTTGAAGGCGCCGCGGTAGGCTTTTCCGATCGGCGTGCGAGCGGTGGAGACGATGACGGCGTCTGGCATCGTGCGGTTCCTCCGGCTGGCTAGGGATACCGTCTGAGCGGACTGTGTCTACGACTATACATCCCGACCGCGGGTGTCAGAAAACCGGGACATTGTGGCGCCGGGCGCGGCTCGCTAGAGTCGAGGCGTGGATCCGGAAACGCAAGGCGCGCTCGAAGAGATGCGGGGTCAGCTCCGCGAGGTGGCGGCCGCGGTCGAGAAGCTACGGACCGAGCTTTCGCGCGAGATCGAAGGGCGCGCGCGCGCCACCGACGCCATCCTGCACGCCGCATCCTGCCAGATCCGCGCCGACATCGCGTCGCTGCGCGCGATCCGGCGCTGAGCGCCGTCTCCGTCCCGCCGCCGCTGGGCACGGAGCCGTCAGAACATTGCCTCGTCGTCACCCTCTTGTGCGGATGCTCTGTCCTCCTCACCCCAGGAATCGAGCAGTGTGGCGCCGCAGCTTGGCATGTCCGGCCTGGACGCCCGCGCCAACGGGTGCAGGACGTCGATCGCATACGCCACGTTCAGACGCTCGCCTTGCCACCCCGGCGTCGCGGTGTCGGCGTCCAGGCGGAGACCTGTGGCATCGTTCTGCGCGTGCAACCGCTGCACAGGATCGCCGAGCACCGGGGGTGGCGCCGGAACGTCGGACAGGATCTGTCCGTTCGGGCGTCTGAACCGAAGCTCGCCGCTAGAGTCCCGCTCGATCCGGTACCCCTCCTCGTGAACCGCACGGTGATGTCGACGACACAGCAACACGAGATTCGAGAGCATGGTGGGGCCGCCGTTTGCCCAGTGCTCGATGTGATGTCCCTGACCGAAGCGAACGCCGCAGCCCGGAAAGCGGCAGCCACGATCGCGGTGCTGCAGTGCGCGCCTCAGCGCAGGCGGAATCGTCCGCGTCTTGACGGCGACCTCGACGACGCGGCCGTCCCGGGCGTGCTGCATGACCACGCGACTCGCGTCGCAGGCGAGGCGGCGGGACGTTTCCGCGGAAACGCGTGTGCCCTCCTCGAGGACGGACTGACCTGGCTGGTCGGGATCGGTGAGGGCCGGGGCGTCGACGTGAACCACGACTTGATAGCGGTCGCCTGCGCTTCCGGGATCCATGCCGTGGTGGAGCGCTGTCTCTGCGAGGAGCGCTAGCGCGTCGGCCTGCTGCTGTTCCATCGTCGGCGGGTCCTCGGTGGCTCGCGTGTCGAAGGTCTGCACACACGGTTGACGATTGAGCTTCTCCCGGGCGGCCGTGAGTGCCTGGACGAGTAAGGCACCGACCTCGGGCTCGAGTCGCCCTCGCACCCGGTACATACCGTCTTCGTCCGGGTACACGTGAAGGCCACGGCACACATGCTGGCGGCGTGCCTCGCTCGCTTCCGCGATCCGGTCCACGCGCCGCCAGCCGCGGACGATGCGTTCGACGTGGCAGGCGGTGCCGGCTCTGCCGACTTTCAGGAGCTGCTCCTCGGTCGCCGGCGTGGCCACGCGGGTGAGCGCCCGGACCTTGGCGTACGAGAGCTCGGCGGTGGCGAGCGCGCGGGCGAGCAGCGGCAGCGTTCCGAGCGCGCGCGCCACGCGGACACGCTCGCGCGCCGCGCCGAGGTCGAGGCCGACGCGCCAGGAGAGCCAGCCGGCGCAGGAGCGAAAGCCGGTGTTCCAGCCGCCCCGCGCGTCGAACTCGCGGATCAGATCAAGGAGGCGCGCGTTCGCGGCCTCGAGGTGTGCCGACAGCTCCGCGATCTCGTCGCCGAGTTCTTCGAGATCCACCGGGTGAGCTTGCATGACGAGTCTCCCTTGGGGCGACTCTATACCGGGCTTTTGAAGACATCCTCGAGGCGCCACACGCGACGATCGCCGGCGAGCGCGAAATCTTTTCGACCGCTACACCGATCACAGCGCTGATGGATTCCGATGAGCGCACGGCGCATTTTACTGAGCGCTGCCGCGACGCGATCACTCCGGACGCGAAAAGCTGTCAATGCCCAGTTTTTGATACGCGCGCGAGAGCCGGCGCCCAGACGTCGTCAGCGCGAGTCCGGAACGGCGTCGAGACCGAAGGCGGCGGCGAGCAGCTCGTAGGAGCGGACGCGCGCCTTGGGGTCGTGGGTGATCGTCACCACGATGAACTCGTCGACGTCGTATTCCGCGCCGAGGGCGAGGAGGCGAGCGCGCACCTGGTCGGGCGTTCCCGCGATCGTCCGCGCACGCGCGTGCTCGACGATCGCGCGCTCCCGCTCGCTGTACGGATACGCTTCCGCCTCCTCCACGGAGGGAAACGGTCCCGGCCGCCCCGTGTAGAGTCGCGCGATGAACAGGTCGCGGCTCTGCGCCAGCCGTCGCGCCTCCGCCTCCGTCTCCGCGCAGACGACGAACACGGCGACGCTCGCGCGGGACTCCCGAAGCCACGGCGACGGCCGGAACTCTTGCCGGTAGGCGCGAGTGACGGAGGCGCCGCCCTCGCTGTTGATGAAGTGCGCGAACGAGAAGCCGGTACCGAAGTGGGCGGCCAGAGCGCCGCCCTCGTCACTGGAGCCGAGCATCCAGATTTCCGGCGCGGTCGGCCCGGTCGGCATCGCGCGCACGCCGGCGAACGGATGTCCGGCCGGGACCTGGTCGTGAACGAAGGCCAGGAGATCCCGGACCTGGGCGGGAAATTGCTCGAGGCCGACGCCGCCGGCCAGGCGCAACGCCCGCGCCGTCCGCTCGTCGCTGCCGGGAGCGCGCCCGATGCCGAGGTCGATGCGGCCCGGAAAGAGCGTCTCCAGCATGCGGAAGTTCTCCGCCACCTTGAGCGGGCTGTAGTGGCTCAGCATCACGCCGCCCGCGCCCACGCGGAGACGGCTCGTGCGGGCGGCGACCTGCCCGATCAACACCTCGGGGCTGGCGCCGGCGAGGCCGGCGGTGGAGTGGTGCTCGGCGAGCCAGTAGCGGTAATAGCCGAGGCGGTCGGCCGTTTCCGCGAGTTGCAGGGTCTCGTGGACGGCGTCGGCGGGCGTGCCGCCGCTGCGGACGGGCGATTGATCGAGGATGCTGAGGCGCGCCATGAGGCGCATCCTATGTTATCAAGGAGCATGGTCACCGACGACGAGCGGGCCACCTTCATCGACCGCCGCCAGCGGTTCGCGGAAGCCATCGGCGATGGTCTCGCCATCGTGCCGGGGGCGCGGGAGGTGAGCCGCAACAGCGACGTCCACTACGAGTTCCGGCAGGACTCGGATTTCTATTTCCTGACCGGGTTCGACGAGCCCGATGCCGTCGCCGTCTTCAATCCCCCGCACGCGAAGGAGCGCTACGTCCTCTTCGTTCGTCCCCGCGATCACCAGATGGAGATCTGGACGGGCCGGCGCGCGGGCGCGGAGGGAGCGATCGCCACCTATGGCGCCGACGCCGCCTATCCGATCGAGCAGCTCGACGCCAAGCTCCGCGAGTACGCGCTGGACCGATCCACGCTCTATTACCGTCTCGGCAACGCGGCGTACGACGCCCGCGTCACGCGTCTCGTCTCCGACCTGCGCCCCCCGCGCGCGCGCGGCCATACGACGCCGACGCGCATCGAGGACGTGGCGCCGATCCTCAACGAGCTGCGCCTGCGGCGCTCCCCCGCCGAGCTCGCCCGCCAGCGCCGCGCCTGCGAGATCAGTGGCGACGGTCACATCGAAGCGATGCGCTTCGCGCGGCCGGGCGTGTACGAGTATCACGTGCAGGCGGCGCTGGAGTTCGTGTTCCGCAGCGCGGGCTCACCGCGCAACGGCTATCCGTCGATCGTGGCCTCCGGTCCCAACGCCTGCATCCTGCACTACACGGAAAACCGCCGGCGGCTGGAGGACGGCGATCTGCTCCTCGTCGACGCCGGGTGCGAGTACGGCTACCACACCGCCGATATCACGCGGACGTTTCCCGTGACCGGGCGTTTCTCGGCGCCGCAGCGCGCGGTCTACGAGGTCGTGCTGCGCGCGCAGCTCGCCGCCATCGCCGCCGTCCGTCCTGGCGTCCGTTACGAGGCCATCCACGACGCCGCACGCCGCGTGCTCACGGAGGGCCTGATCGCGCTCGGGGTGCTACCGCGCGGCCTCGAGGAGTCGCTCGCCATGCACCACTATCGCGAGTTCTACATGCACGGCACCGGGCACTGGCTCGGGATGGACGTTCACGACGTGGGCGACTATCGAATCCAGCGCGCGTCGCGGGTGCTGGAGCCGGGCATGGTGCTCACGGTCGAGCCGGGACTCTATTTCGATCCCGAGCGCGAGCGGGTGACGTTCCATCTGCGGGAATACAGCGAGGAGGAGGCGTGGGAGCGGCGCGACCGTCTCGGCGCCGCCGCCGCCCGCGCCCTCGAGGACGAGGAGAAGGCGAAGGCGCCCACCGTCGAGCACGCCGTGCCCGCCGCGTTCCGCGGGATCGGCGTGCGCATCGAGGACGACGTGCTCGTCACCGCCGAGGGCGCGGAGGTGTTGACGGCGGGCACGCCCAAGACGATCGAAGAGGTGGAGCTCGCGTGCGGGCAGTCCTCGCGACTGCCGCGCCCTCGGCTGGACGCGCTCGGTATCGAGGTCGGCCTGGGCTGAGTCGCGCTTTAGACCGCGGTCGTTACGACGAGGGCGAGTCCCACCACGGATAGAAGGGCGGCATGTCCGTGCTCGGCCGTCCCGTGAACCGGGCGGGGCGCTTTTCGAGAAACGCCGTCACGCCCTCGCGCGCGTCGGCGGAGCGGCCCGTCCAGAACATTCCCTGAGAGTCGATCCGGTGCGCGGCCCGGGGATGATCGGCGCCGAGCATGCGCCACAGCATCTGACGGGCGAGCGCCACCGACACCGCGGAGGTCGTGGAAGCGATCTCCTGCGCCAGTGACCGCGCCGCCGGCAGCAAGTCCTCCGGCGGCACCACGCGACTCACGAGCCCGCCCGCGTGCGCCTCCTCCGCGCTGAACACGCGACCGGTCAGCATCCACTCCGCGGCCTGGCTGATGCCGACGAGGCGGGGCAGGAACCACGTGCTGCAGGCCTCCGGCACCACCCCGCGCCGCGCGAACACGAAGCCGATGCGCGCGGCGGTGGAGGCGAGCCGCACGTCCATCGGCAGCGTGAATGTGATGCCGAAGCCGACGGCGGGGCCGTTGATGGCCGCGATGACGGGCTTCTTCATCTCGAAAATCCGGAGCGTGACGCGGCCGCCGCCGTCCCGATGCTCAGCGGCGGAGCGGGCGTCGCCGCGACGTTCGGCGTCGAAGGTGGCGGCGCCCGCGCCGAGGTCGGCGCCGGCGCAGAAGGCGCGTCCGGCGCCGGTCACGATCACCGCGCGCACGGCGTCGTCGGCGTCGGCCCGATCGAACGCCACCAGCAGCTCTTCGAGCATGACGGTGGTGAGCGCGTTCAATCGCTGCGGACGCGCGAGCGTCACCGTGCACACGCCGTCGTCGAGCTCGTAGCCGATCTCCTGGAAGCTCACGCCGGGGGATTGTACCCTCCTCCGTCTCTTCGGCGTGGCGTCTCCCATGGACCTGTGCCATCGTGGAGGGGAGTCGGCCCGCTGGCAGCATGTGCAAGGGAGGACGCAATGAGCGTGGTTCCCGCAGAATTGATCCAATCCCTCGAGGACGTCGCCACTCGCCTGCGGATCGACTCGATCCGCGCCACCACCGCCGCCGGCAGCGGCCATCCCACCAGCTCCGCCTCCGCCGCGGACCTCGTCGCCGCCACCTTCTTCGCCGCCATGCGATTCGATCCGGACCACCCGCGCGCGGTGACCAGCGATCGCTTCGTGCTCAGCAAGGGCCACGCGGCACCCGTCCTCTACGCGGTATGGGCGGAGGTCGGAAGCGTGAAGCGCGACGAGCTGACGACGCTTCGCCAGCTCGACAGCGACCTCGAGGGCCATCCCACACCGCGCCTGCCGTTCGTGGACGTGGCCACCGGTTCTCTCGGGCAGGGGCTTGGCGTCGGCATGGGTCTGGCGCTCGGCGCGCGCTTCGCGGGGACCGACGCGCGGACGTTCGTGCTCCTCGGCGACGGCGAGACGGCGGAGGGCTCCGTGTGGGAAGTGGCGGAGACGGCCGCCTATCATCGCGTCGACAACCTCATCGCGATCGTGGACGTGAACGCGCTCGGCCAATCGGGCCCGACCATGCTCGGCCACGACGTGCGCACCTACCAGCGGCGGTTCACCGCCTTCGGCTGGCGCGCGCAGATCATCGACGGCCACGACATGACGCAGATCGTGACCGCGCTCGCCCGTGCCCGGCGCACCCGGGGCGCGCCCTCCGCGATCATCGCGCGCACGGTCAAGGGCAAGGGAATCGAGGGCGTGGAGGGGCTCGAGGGCTGGCACGGCAAGCCGCTGCCGACCGAGGCCGCCGCGAAGGCGATCGCCGCCCTCGAGGGGCGGCTGCACAAGGTGGCGCCGCCACCGATCCAGCGTCCGCGCACGCGGGTGAAGGCGGCGCCGCCGGTGACGGCGAGCGTCCCCGACGTGCCCACCGGCGAGGTGGCGACACGCGAGGCGTACGGCACCGCACTCGTGCGGGTGGGGGCCCGCGATCCGCGGGTGGTCGTCCTCGACGGCGACGTGAAGAACTCGACGTATGCCGAGCGCTTCCTTCACGCCTTTCCCGATCGCTACGTGGAAGCGTTCATCGCCGAGCAGAACATGGTGAGCGTGGCCGCCGGCCTCGGCGCCCAGGGCCGCGTGCCCTTCGCGTCGTCCTTTGCGTGCTTCCTCGCGCGGGCGGCCGATCAGATCCGGATGGCGGGGATCTCGCGCAGCAACCTCAAGCTGTGCGGGTCGCACGCGGGAGTGAGCATCGGCGAAGACGGGCCCTCGCAGATGGCTCTCGAAGATCTCGCGCTCTTGCGTGCGGTTCCGGAAGCGGTCGTCTTCTATCCCGGTGACGGCGTGTCGACCGACGCTTGCGTGCAGCTCGCCGCTCAGCACGCAGGGATCGTGTACATCCGCACCACCCGGATGAAGACGCCCGCGCTCTACGGGCCCGACGAAACGTTCGCGGTGGGGGGACTGAAGACCGTGCGCGCGAGCGACGGAGACAAGCTCACGATCGTGGCCGCCGGCGTGACCCTCCACGAGGCGATCGCCGCCCACGCGGAGCTGGCGGCGGCCGGCATCCCGGTGCGCGTCATCGATCTCTACTGCGTGAAGCCGATCGACGCGGGGGCGCTGCTGGCGGCCGCCCGCGCCACCGGCAACACGATCCTGACCGTGGAGGACCACTACCGCGAGGGCGGCCTCGGCGATGCCGTGCTGGAAGCGGTGGCCGAAGCCGGTGTCAGCACGCACTGCCTCGCCGTGAAGGAAATCCCCCGCAGCGGTCCGCCGAAGAAGCTGCTCGAGCGCTACGGCATCGGGCGCGGCGCCATCGTCGCCGAGGTGCGTCGGATCGTGGGCGCTCGGAGCGCGTGAGACCGTTCATGAGAGTCGTCATCGCGGCCGTGGCCACCGGCGCCGCGCTGATGTACTTGCTCGATCCCGATCGCGGGGGGCGACGGCGCGCGCTCGTCCGGGATCAGGCCGTGCGCATGGCCCGGCGGACGGGCAACGCGTTCGACGCGACGTCGCGCGACCTCACGAACCGGGCGCGCGGCGTCGTCGCCGACCTCCAGGCCCGCTTTCGTGACACGCCTGTCGGCGACGAGACGCTGCGCGCGCGCGTGCGGGCACGCGTGGGCGCGGTGGTGGGCTACGCGAGCGCGATCGACGCCGAGGTGGTCGAAGGCCGGGTGACGCTGCGCGGTCCCGTGCTGGCCGCTGACGTCGAGCGCGTTCTGCGCCGGGTGCGCGCGGTGCGCGGGGTCCGCGACGTCCTCGACCGTCTCCATGCGTATGCGGACGCGGCCGACGTGCCCGCGCTCCAAGGAGCGCGCCGGGTGCCGCGCGGGGGCGAAGTGTTCGAGTTGATGCAGGACCGGTGGTCGCCGGCGGCGCGCGTGTTCACGGCCGCCGGAAGCGTCACCCTCGCCGTGTGGGGCCTTCGTCGCCGCGACGCCGTCGGTCTCGCCGCCGCCGCCGTCGGGGCCGCGATCGTCGCGCGGGCGGTGAGCAACGTCCCCATGATGCGGCTCGCCGAGGCCGCGGAGCGCGCGGCGCGGGAGCTCAGCGCGCCGTAAGGTCGACGAGGACCTTCATCACGGGGGCGCCGTTGAGCGTCGCCTCCATCGCCGTCCCGAGCTCGTCGAGCGGGATGCGGCGGCTGACGAGCGGCGCCAGCGTAAGGGCACCGGCGGCGGCGAGCCGGAGCGCCTCCTCCCAATCCGCGCGCGTATAGAGCCGGCTTCCGTGCATCGTGAGCTCGCGCGCGAACATCGCGTAGAGGTCGACGGGCACGGGCTCCGCGTGAATCCCGACGATGCTCACCGTGCCCCACACGCGCACCGCGTCCGTGACCACGCGCAGGGCGCTCGCGCTCCCGGTGACCTCGAAGGCCACGTCGACACCGACGCCGTCCGTCCATTCCCGCACGAGCTTCCGCACGTCGGTCTCGGGCCCGGCCGTTTCCAGGCCCAGGCGCTTCAGGAGATCGAGCCGGTACTGGTTCAGCTCGACGGTCACCACGTGGGCGCCGCGATCGCGGCACACCATCGCCACCAGAGCGCCGATCGGTCCGCCTCCCACCACGAGCACGCGATCGCCCGCGGCAAGGCCGGCGCGACGGACGTCGTGCACGGCGACGGCGAGGGGTTCGATGAGGGCGGCGGTGTCGTCGTCGAGCCCGGCGGGCACGCGGAGGAGCCGCGCCGCCGGCACCGCCCAGTATTCCTGCATTCCACCCGGGAGCTCCACGCCGCGCACGCGCAGGTGGTAGCAGAGGTATGACGCGCCTATGCGGCAGGCGCGACACTCACCACACACGGACAGCGGCTCCACCACCACTCGATCGTGCTCGACGAAGCCGCTCGCGGGCGGCGCCGTCACCACGTCCGCCAGCGTCTCGTGTCCGATCACGCCGCCGCGCGGGATGCGGTGATCGAGATGGCCCTGATAGATGTGGAGGTCGGTCCCGCAGATCCCGACGCGCCGGACCCGCAACAACGCCTCGTCGGGACCCGGAGAAGGGACGGGCGCGCGGACGGTCGTGAATCGCCGCGCGCCCTCGTACGCGCTCGCGCGCATGGTGTCCCCGCGCGCCACCGACGGTCCTTCTACTTGGGCTGAGGAGTGAGGCGGAGGTACGGGGTGAGCGCCTTCCAGCCCTTGGGGAAGCGGGTCTTGGCGTCCTCGTCGGTCACGGCAGGGACGATGATGACGTCCTCGCCCTGCTTCCAGTTGACGGGAGTGGCGACCTTGTGGGCGTCGGTGAGCTGCAGGGAATCGATCACGCGGAGGATCTCGTCGAAGTTGCGGCCGGTGGTCTGGGGGTAGGTGATCATGAGACGGATCTTCTTCTGGGGATCGATCACGAAGACGGTGCGCACGGTGTACACCTCGTCGTGCGCGGGATGCATCATGCCGTAGAGGTTGGCGACGGTGCGTTTGGGGTCGGCGATGATGGGGAAGTTGGGAGCGTAGCCCTGCGTGGTCTGGATGTCCTTGGCCCAGCCCTCGTGGGACTCGACGGGGTCGATGGAGAGGCCGATGGGCTTCACGCCGCGCTTGTCGAACTCGGGCTTGAGGCGGGCGACGTAGCCGAGCTCGGTGGTGCAGACGGGGGTGAAGTCGCGCGGGTGAGAGAAGAGGATGGCCCAGCTGTTGCCGATCCACTCGTGGAAGCGGATGGGACCGGTCGTGCTGTCGGCGGTGAAGTCCGGTGCGATGTCCCCGAGTCGCATTGCCATGACGTCCTCCTGAGTCTGAGGTGGAGTGAGAGCCGTACTTTCGTGCGCGCTCGGACCGTTGTCAACCTGAACGCGGTCACCCGAGCGTCGCCGTCACCGGGGCGCCGTCACGGCACGAGGGCGAGGGCGCGAAGCGGCGACCCGCTCGCGCCCTGGATCTTGAGCGGCGTGATCACGAGCACGCCCGCGTACGCCTTCGCATCCGAGAGCGCTTCGAGATTCGCGTTCTCGACGATGTAGATGGCGTTGTCGGCGAGCAGCATCATGTGGACGCTGAAGAGCTCCTTGCCGTAGGCGGCGGGACGCTTCTCGAAGGTCGCCGTATCGTCGCCGGCGAGCCGGACTCCCTTCGCGATGATCCAGCGCGCGGCGTCCTGGCCCGGGCCCGGCGACTGGTCGCCGAGATACTTCGCGTTGTCCTTGGCGAAGTACTGACCCCAGCCGGTGCGGATCAGCAAGGAGTCCCCCCGCTGCACGTCCACGCCGGCCGCCTTCATCGTCTGCTCGAGATGCGCGGACGTGATCTCGAAGCCCGGGGCGAGCGGGTCGGGGCGACCGCCCGCGAGGTGACGGGCGACGTCGAGGAACACCATGCGGTTGATCATGAGGTCGACGGGGAAGCTGTCGATGCCGAGGTTGTTGCCGATCCCACCGGGCGTCGACGTCGCGGCCACGGCATCGACGCCGCCGTGGAGCTTCAGATCGCGGCCGATGTGACCGATGGCGTCGATGGTGGGTGCCCCGTGCTGGCCGCTGAAGTACATGATCTCGGATGCCCACGACACCCGGCTGCCGGGCGCCTGCCCGAAGATCTCGTGCGTCATCTTGTGGGTGCGGTTGAGCGCGAAGGAATACGGAGGGTTCAAGCCGAGCACGGGGGATTGCTCGCTCCACGTGAACGAGAGATCGATGACGCGCGCGCTCTTGAGCGTGCGCACGAGCTCGTCGGGGGAGCGACCCTGCGCGCTCGCCGCTCCCGGCAGTGTGGCCGTGACGCCGAGCGCGCCGGCCGCGCCCAGCCATTGCCGCCGTGACAGGTCTCTCATGGCTCCCTCCTTCGGGTTCGGCGCGCCGATTCTACCCGAGGGAGGGAGCGCGGGGATTTCCGCTTACTTGCTCGGCTGGGGCGTGAGGCGGAGGTAGGGAGTGAGCGCTTTCCAGCCCTTGGGGAAGCGGATCTTGGCGTCCTCGTCGGACACGGCGGGGACGATGATGACGTCCTCGCCCTGCTTCCAGTTGACGGGCGTGGCGACCTTGTGAGCGTCGGTGAGCTGCAGGGAATCGATCACGCGGAGGATCTCGTCGAAGTTCCGACCCGCGGTCTGAGGGTAGGTGATCGTGAGACGGATCTTCTTCTGGGGATCGATGACGAAGACGGTGCGCACGGTGTACACCTCGTCGTGGGCGGGGTGCATCATGCCGTAGAGGTCGGCGACGGCGCGCTTGGGGTCGGCGATGATCGGGAAGTTCGGAGCGTACCCCTGCGTGCGCTCGATGTCCTTCGCCCAGCCCTCATGGGACTCGACGGGGTCGATGGAGAGGCCAATGGGCTTCACGCCGCGCTTGTCGAACTCGGGCTTGAGGCGGGCGACGTAGCCGAGCTCGGTGGTGCAGACGGGGGTGAAGTCGCGCGGGTGGGAGAAGAGGACGGCCCAGCTGTTACCGATCCACTCGTGGAAGCGGATGGGACCGGCCGTGCTGTCCGCAGTGAAGTCCGGAGCGATATCGCCAAGTCGTAGCGCCATTCTGTAACCTCCGTTCGGATTTACCGTCTCGACAAGATCATACTCTTGACAATACCGATCGACAATAGGTAGTTTGCCGCCATGGGCCTGCTTCCGGTCTTCCTCGAGCTGGCGGGACGGCGCTGCCTCGTCGTGGGGGGTGGGGCGGTGGCAGCGAGGAAGGTCCACGGCCTCCTCGCCGCCGAGGCCAGGGTCACGGTGATCAGCCCCACTCTCTCCAGCGACATCGCGGGCTTGGTAGCGGCGGAGACGGTCGAGCACCACGCCCGCGAGTACCGGGATGGGGACCTCGCCGGCTTCACTCTCGCCTTTGTGGCTACCGATGACGGCGCCGTGAACGCCGCCGTCGCCGAGGAGGGCCGTCGCACCGGGGTCTGGGTCAACGCCGCGGACGACCCCTCTCACTGTGACTTCGTGCTCCCGTCCCTGCTGCGGCGGGGTCGCCTCACGGTGGCCGTCGGGACCGGCGGCGCCAGCCCCGCCCTCGCGCGCGCGGTGCGCGAAGCCCTGGAAGCTCACGTCCCCGCCGAGTACGCCACCCTCGCCGAGGTGGCGGCGGAAGTCCGTCACGAGCTTCGCGGGCGTGGCGTTGGCATCGACGCGGAGCGCTGGCGCCGCGCCTTCGGCGCGGATCCGGCCGGACTCGTGAAGCACGGGGCGCGTGCCGACATCAAGCGCCGCCTGCTCCGTCGCCTGCGCGAGCCGTCGTGATCACTGGATCGGTGGCTCTCGTCGGCGCCGGCCCCGGCGATCCCGGGCTCATGACGGTGCGCGGGCTCGAGCTGCTACGCCGCGCCGAAGTCATCGTCTACGATCGTCTGGTCGATCCCCGGCTTCTCGACGAGGCTCCCTTCGCCCGCCGTGTCTTCGCGGGCAAGGCCACCGGTCATCACTCGCTGCCTCAGGACGAGATCAACGCCCTGCTCATCCTCCATGCCCGGCGTGGCCGCCGCGTGGTGCGGCTCAAGGGGGGCGATCCCTTCGTGTTCGGCCGCGGCGGAGAGGAGGCGGAGGCCCTGGCGCGCGCCGGCATTCCCTTCGAGGTCGTTCCGGGTGTCAGCGCGGCGGTGGCCGTTCCGGCCTACGCGGGCATCCCAGTCACGCACAGGGGGGTGGCTTCGTCGTTCGCGGTCGTCACCGGGCACGAGGACGGCTGCAAACGGGAGTCCGCGGTCGACTGGGAGCGCCTCGCCACCGCCGTCGACACGATCGTGATCCTCATGGGTCTGCGAAGTCTCGCCGGCATTGCCGAGACGCTGATCGCGCATGGCCGGGCCCCCGGCACGCCGGTGGCCCTCGTGCGCTGGGGAACCACCGATCTTCAGACCACGCTGACCGGACGTCTCGACGAGATCGCCGACAAGGCTCGCTCGGCCTCGCTGGAGCCGCCGGTGGTGGCGGTCATCGGTGAGGTGGTCCGGTTGGGCGAGCGCCTGGCCTGGTTCGTGCCCGAGCACCTCCGCACCGCCGGCGCGCGGGCCTGATCCCGATGGCAGCGTCCCTGCATGTATCCGTGATCATCCGACGCCACGGGGGAGGGGCACCGGGCGGGGACCGCCAGCGCCCCGCGTCTCAGCGCGCCCGCTGCCGCCCCGCTGCTGTCCTCTCTCGTCGCGACGTCCGACATTATGACGCCGTCCATAGGTGCTTCTGCGCCGCCGGCCAGGCGTAGCGATACGTCCGATGGCAAGGCGGCGGATGGAACCATGGGTGGCCGCGTGCTACTGTTTGCCCGCCCCGGCGTTTCGCCGTCGAGCCGGGCCAGGAGAGGAAGCTCTTATGCATAGATGGTTGCTCGCGCCGCTCGCCGTCGTCGTCGTCCTGCTCCCGGTCGCCGGTTGCGCCAAACGCCCCGCGGTCACCCAGGCTTCCGCGCCTCCCCCGACCGGCGCCGCCGCCACGCCGCCGCCACCCCCGCCGGTGGCCAGGCAGGAACCGGCACCCACCCCCGCGCCCCTGGCGCCGGCACCTGCTCCGGCTCCCGAGCCCGCGCCCGCGCCGACCCCACCGCCGACCGCCGCCCCGGCGCCGCCGCCGAAGCCGCAGCCGGCCGAGTTCACGGCGATCGCCGCCATGCGCGACATCCATTTCGATTTCGACAAGTCGGACATCAAGCCCGAGGCGGCGCGGATCCTCGATGCGAATGCGGACTGGCTTCGCAGCAACGCGGACCACATCGTCCTCATTGAAGGGCACTGCGACGAGCGCGGCACCAACGAATACAACCTGGCGCTCGGAGAGCGGCGCGCCCGCGCCGCCATGGACTACCTGACGTCGAAGGGAATCGCCGGGAGCCGGTTGCAGATCATCAGCTACGGCGAGGAACGCCCGCTCTGCCCCGAGCACAACGAGGCGTGCTGGGCGCGCAACCGCCGCGACCACTTCCTCGTCAAGGCCCGCTGACCGTCACCCACCTCACGCGGCCCCGAGCCACGGCGCGTCGGCGACGCGCCGTCGGCTCGAAGCCCGCGAGGGGCCCCCGCGTCAGTCTTTCGGCACCAGCACGATCTCGATGCGACGGTTCTTCTCGCGTCCCTCGGGCGTTCCGTTGTCGGCCACGGGCCGGAACTCGCCGAACGCGATGGCGGAGAGGGTGGCGGGATTGATCGCCTGCTTCTGGAGATAGCGGGCGACGTTGATCGCGCGCGCCGCCGACAGCTCCCAGTTCGTCGGATAGCGCTGGGCGAGCGAGCCCGAGATCTGCACGTTGTCGGTGTGGCCTTCGATGCGGATGTTCTTGTCCGTCACCGTCTTCAGAATCTCGATGACCTTGCCGAGCACGACGAGACCGCCGGGCTTGACGTCGGCGCGGCCTGAGTCGAACAGGATCGCTTCCACGAGGTTGACGGTGAGCTTGCCCTTCAGCTCGGAAATCGTGACCTGACCTTTCTCGATCTCGGACTTCATCTTGTCGACGAGCTGGTCGTAGGTCGAGCTGAGCTCGCGGACTTTCTCCTCGCGGGACTTCTGGCTATCCGCGATCTCGCGCGTGAGGCGGGCGTTGTCCTCCTCGAGGCTCTGCACGCGCTGCCGCAGCTCGACCACGTTCTTGCCGAGCTGGTCCGACTTCGCCTTCAGCGCGCGCTCGAGATCGGCGCGATCACTGGCGAGCCGGTCGTTCTCCTTGCCGGCCGTGCCGAGCTCGTTCTTCAGAGAGGCGTTCTCGCGCTGCAGCGCCTCGTAGCGGATCTGGAGCCCGGTCAACTCCTGATCGAGACGGTCGGCGGTCTGGGCCTTCTTCGTGTACTCGCCCTTGGAGACGCATCCGGCGATGCCGAGGGGAAGGAGCGCAAGCGCCACCACGGAGAGAATCGTCCGCATCCGTACCTCCTGCCGCAGGGAAGCCTGGCGACGTGCCAGCCTTCCAATTATTGCAGGGGCCCCGGCGGGGAACGAAGAAACTCAGGCCTTGTAGTGCTGCTCGACGGCGGCCCAGCGGTCGAAGCCGACCTTCTTGAACACCTCCAGGGGCGACAGCATGGCGCCGTCGTGCCAGTCGGTTTCGCGCTCGCGGAGCCGGCGGAGCGCGGCTTCCATGGCCTGGACGGCGGCTACCATGCAGAGCGCCGGATAGATGACGATTTTGTAGCCGAGCCGCTCCAGCTCCGAGAACTTCACGGACGGCGTGCGGCCCCCCTGCACCATGTTGGCGAGCAGGGGCGCCCGCACCTCGCGCGCGATGCGCTGGATCTCGTCCTCGGTCTGGGGCGCCTCCACGAAGATGACGTCCGCCCCCGCCTCCCGGTAGAGGTGGGCGCGCTCGATGGCGTCGTCGAGCCCGGTCACCGCGCGCGCGTCCGTGCGCGCGATGATGACGAAGTCGGGATCGCTCCGGTTCTCGGCGGCGGCGCGGATCTTCTCCGCGAACTCGCGGGCCGGGATCACCTGCTTGCCCGCCAGGTGTCCGCATTTCTTGGGCGCCACCTGGTCCTCGAGGTGAAGCGCGGCCACGCCCGCGCGCTCGTACTCGCGCACCGTCCGCACCACGTTGAGCGCGTTGCCGTATCCGGTGTCGGCGTCGGCGATGAGCGGCACCGACAGCGCGAGCGTCAGGTGGCGGGCGTGGTTCGCCATCTCCGTCATGGTGGCGAGGCCGAGATCGGGCATGCCGAGATGGGAGCCGGCGGTGCCGGCCCCCGTCATGTACACCGCCTGGAACCCTGCGCTTTCGATGAGATGGGCGGAAAATCCGTCGTAGGCGCCGGGCGCCACGATGATCCCGGGCGCGTCGAGCATCTGGCGCAGTCGCGTCGTGGTACGCATCGCGAGTCCTTTCGGGCCGGAGCGGCCGGCGACCGGAAATGGTAGCGCCGCCGTCTTGACGCGTCCACCACCCGCGACTACGCTCGGGGCAGTGTCGTGTCCCCAGTGTCGCCACGTCAATCGCGCGTGGGCGAAGTTCTGCGAGCAGTGCGGCGCGCGCCTCTCCGACGGCTTGCAGGTGCCGAGCCCGCCCGTCGTCGACCATCCGCTCGGCGCCCCCCTCGAAGGCGAGCGCAAGCAGGTGAGCGTTCTCTTCGCCGACATGAAGGGGTCGATGGAGCTGGTGGCCGATCGCGATCCCGAAGAAGCCCAGGAGGTCCTCGATCCGCTCCTCGGCCACATGATCGACGCCGTGGAACGCTATGGCGGCACCGTCACGCAGGTGATGGGTGATGGCGTGATGACGCTCTTCGGCGCCCCCCTCGCCCACGAGGACCACGCCGTCCGCGCCTGCTACGCCGCGCTCTCCATGCAGGAGCAGGTTCGGAGCTACGGCGAGCACATGCAGCGCACGCGCGGCGTGGCGGTCCAGATCCGCGTGGGCGTGAGCTCGGGGGAGGCCGTGCTGCGCGTGATCGGGGGCACCCAGCACCCGACGTACGTGGCGGTGGGCCAGACCGTGCACCTGGCCGCTCGTATGGAGCAGATCGCGCGTCCCGGCTCGATCCTCGTCACCGGCGACACGCTACGACTGGTCGAGAGCTACGTTCACGCGCGGAGCCTGGGTTCGGTGAAGGTGAAGGGCCTCGACGCGCTCGTCGAGGTGAGCGAGATCACGGGCGCGCGCGCCATCCGCTCGCGGTTCGACGCCGCCGCCGCCCGCGGGCTCACGCCCTTCGTGGGGCGCGCGGCCGAGCTCGCTCGCCTCCACGAGGCATTCGCGGAGGTGGCGGGCGGGGACGGGCGCGTGGTGGCGGTCGTGGGGGAGGCGGGCGCCGGCAAGTCGCGCCTCGTCCGCGAATTCCTCGGCGCCCCCGCCCTCGCGCATGCCCTGGTCCTCGAGGGCGGCTCCGCGCCCGCGGGCGGCGGCGGACTCTACCGGCCGGGGATGCAGATCCTCCGCAGCTACTTCGACGTCGGTGCCGCCGACGACGTGGAGGCGATCCGCGAGAAAGTCGCCGGTCGCATCGTCTCGCTCGACGGCTCCGACGAGATCATCGTGCCCGTTGTCTCGATGCTGCGCGCGCTGCCGCCGAGCAGCCCCTTCCATCGCCTCGATGTGGACGAGCAGCGCCAACGGTGGTTCGACGCGCTCGTCTGGCTCGTGCGCCGCGTGAGCGCGCAGCAGCCGCTCGTGCTCGTCTACGAGGACGTGCAGGCCGTGACCTCCGACAACCGCCAGTTCCTGGAAGCGCTCGCACGCCGTCTTCCGCCCGCCACCATGGTCCTCCTCACCTATCGCTCCGAGTACGACGACGCCTGGCTGGCGGGGCCGGACGTCCGCAAGATCGTGCTCACGCCGCTCACGGCGGAGGCGGTGGCCGCGATGCTCCACGCCTGGCTCGCGCCCGATCCCGCCCGCGCCGGCCTCGCGCGCGATCTCTACGCGCGCACGGGCGGCAATCCGCTCTTCGTCGAGGAGTGCGTGCGCAACCTGGTGGAGACGGGACAGCTCTACGGCGAGCCGGGCGCCTACCGGCTGCGCGGGGAGGGGCAGACGATCGTCGTCCCCGCCACCGTGCAGGCCGTGCTGTCCGCGCGCATCGATCGGCTCCCCGCCGACGACAAGCGCGTGCTGCAGGCGGTGGCGGCCGTCGGTGAGGCGGCGCCGCGCGCGATCCTCGACCAGGTGCTGGAATTACCGGCGGCGGAGCTGGAGCGGGCCTTGAGCCGCCTGCAACGCGCCGATCTTCTCGTGGCCGATGAGGGACGCGGGACCGTCGAGTACGCGATCCGCCACGCGCTCGTGCACGACGTCGTCTACGAGAGTCTGCTCCACGAGCGCCGCCGGCAGCTCCACGGGCGGATCATGAAGGCCTACGAGGCGAGCGACGACGTCGACCAGCTCGCACGCCACGCCCTCCGCGGCGAGCTGTGGGAGCGGGCGGCCGTCCACGCCCGCGCCGCCGGTCGCCGCGCGCTCGCGCACTTCGGCCACCGCGAGGCCGCCGCCTACTTCGAGCAGTCGCTCACCGCGCTCGAGCACCTGCCGGACGCCCAGATGATGGCGGTCGACGTGCGCTGCGATCTCCGCAACGCGCTCGTGCCCGGCGGCGAGCACGGGCGCATCCGCGGCCTCATGGGCGAGGCGCTCGACATCGCGAGCGCCGCCGGCGATCGGCCGCGCATGGCGCGCGTGCTCTGCTTTCTCGGTAACGCGCTCGGCAACATCGGGGAGACGGAAGCGGCCCTGGGGGCAGGGGAAGCGTCCCTGGGTATTGCCGAAGAGCTCGGCGACGTCGATCTCGCCATCGTCGGCAACCTGAGCGTGGGCGAGATCCACCGGACGCTCGGCAACTATCGGACGGCGGCCGGGTTCCTGCGCCGGAATCTCGCGCTGATCGACGCCCGCCGCGAGAGCGACCACCTCGGGCAGGCGGGGCTCCCCTCCGTGCGCACCCGTAGCCATCTCGCGTGGAGTCTCGCCGAGCTCGGGGAGTTCCCGGAAGCGCTCGCCGTCGCCCGCGAGGGCCTTCGCATCGCGGAGGCGTCGGCGCACGCCTACACGGTGAGCCACGCCTATCTCGGTCTCGGCGGCACGCTGCTACGGCACGGACGCTTCCGCGAAACCATTCCCGTGCTCGAACGGGGCGTGGAGGCGAGCCGCGACGTGCCTTCACTGTTTCCGCCCATCGCGGCCGACCTCGGCGTCGCGTACGCGCGCACGGGTCAGATCGAGGAGGGGCTGCGCTATCTGAAGGAGGCGGTCGAGCTCGCCACCGCCATGGGCCGCATGAGCCGCCTGCCGCTGATGCTCGCCAAGCTCGGCGCCATCCATCTCGCCGCCGGCGACGCGCCGTCCGCGGCCGAGATGGCGGCGGAGGCGCTGCGGCTGGCGGTGGCGCAGAAGGAGCGCGGGAACGAGGTGTACGCGCTACGGCTCTTCGGGGACATCCACGCGGGCGGCAACGTCGAGGAAGCGGAAGCGCACTACCGGCGGGCGCTGGCGCTCGCCGAAGTTCTCGGCATGCGACCCCTGGTGGCCCATTGCCACTTCGGGCTCGCCATGCTCTACGCGGCCGGCGACAAGACGATGGACGCGCGCGCCCACGGCGCCACCGCCGTCGCGATGTACCGCGAGATGGAGATGCGGTTCTGGCTCGAGAAGACCGAGCGCATGCCCGGCCTCATCGAGGCGTCACGATCGTGAGATAGGGGGCGGACGGCGTCTCCCCGGGTTTGGCATTGCGCGGCGTCGCGTGCCGGACGGGAGGGACGCTGCGGAGAAAGGCGACGAGCGCGCGCACGTCGTCGGCGCGGAGCACGCTGTAGGAGGGCCACGGCATGACCGGGACGAGCACCCTGCCATCACGGCTCTCGCCTTGTCGGATGGCGCGCACGATCTCCGCCTCCGTCCAGCGTCCGAGACCGGTGTCGGGATCGGGCGTGAGGTTCGTTGGATAGACAACGCCGGCCGGGGTGCCGAAGCCGACGTCGGAGCCGGCGAGGGCGCGGTTCGCGTCCGGTTTTCCGCGGAGCGCGCCCGGAGTGTGGCAGCCGGCGCAGTCCATGATCGTCGCCAGGTACTGCCCACGCGCGACGAGCGCTTCGCGCGGGCTTCCGATCTGGGGGGTGTTCGCCGACGGCGCGCACGCCGCCGCCACCACCACCGAGAGCAGGACCACCGCGACTCTCAACCTCGGACCGCTGCCGCCGATCATCCGCGCCCGCGTCGCTCCCTCTGGAGGCGCGTCACACCGTCACCGGCCGGGTCACTCGTCGAGGCGGTACACGTGACGGACGTTCTCCCACACCATCTTCCGCTGCACGCGGGCGTCGACGCCGCGGAACTGCTCCTCGATCGCCTTCTGCGAGAACGGCCACGTCCCGTCACGGTGCGGGTAGTCCGATCCCCACATGACGTTGTCGGGCGCAATCTGGGCCATGGCCCGCACGCCGTGATGGTCCTTCTGGAACGTCGCGTACATTTGCCGCTTGAAGTACTCGCTCGGGAGCAGCCTCAGCTTCAGATCGTCGGAGAGGCGCTCTTCGTAGGTGTCGTCGAGGCGCTCGAGCAGATACGGAATCCAGCCGATGCCGCTCTCGCCGAGCACCAGCCGCAGCCGCGGGTGGCGCTCGCACACGCCGGAGAGGATCACGGAGACCATGATCTCGTCCATCTGGAGCGGCGCCACCACCGTCCACGACCCGATGACGGCCGGGTGCTTCACGCCCTTCACCTCGTAGCCGACGGTGGCGCCGCCGCCTTCGAAGACGTGGAAGGAGATCACCAGCCCCGTCTCCTCCGCCGCCCTCCACATCGGCTCCCACATCTCATGCCACACGGGCATCGCCGAGCCCCACGGCACGAAGACGGCCCCGCGGAGGCCGAGGCGGGCGCAATGACGAACTTCCTCGGCGGCGAGGGCGGCGTCGTGGTTCGGCAGGCAGCCGAGACCGAAGAAGCGGCCCGGGCGCGAGCGGTTGAACTCGGCGATCCAGTCGTTGTAGGCGGCGTAGACCGCGGTGAGCGTCTCCAGATCGCCGATGCCCTTGTTGCTAAAGAGGCCGCGGGAGATGCCGATGATCCCGTAGATGATCTCGGCCGCCACGCCGTCGCGCTCCTGATCCTCCTGGCGCTCGGCGGAATTCGACGGACGCGTCTGCTTGCCACTCGCGAACCCGGCGTCGGCGAGGACGCGTCCGCGGCGGCCGCCCGTCACACCCGGCCCGTAGACACCGTACGGTCCGAGAACGCCGTCCCCGGACACCCACATCTTCTGTCCGTCCTTGTCCACCACCCGCGGCGCCGCTCCATGCAAGCGCGCCGGCATGCGGGAGGTGAACGTATCCGGCGGCAGATAGATCAGATCCATGTGACTGTCGGCCGACATGACCTCGACTGACATGGGTGTCTCCCTCGGCGAAGGTGTTTCGGGCGAGTGGCTGGACAGGGTAGCATAGAGCGCTTCTGGATGCGGGTGATCAGCGTCGCCGTCGCCCTCGTGCTCCTCGTCGCCGGTCTCCCCGGCCTGGCGGCGACGCTGTCGGCAGAGCCGTCGTATGCGATCTCGATGTACGGCGACCTCAAGTACGGCCCCGGCTTCCGCCACTTCGAGTACGTGAACCCGCGCGCGCCCAAGGGCGGCAACGTCAAGCTGGCGACGACGGGGACGTTCGACAATCTGAATCCCTTCATCCTGAAGGGCGTGCCGGCGGCGGGGATCGGGCTCACCTTCGATACGCTGCTGACCCCGTCCGGCGACGAGGCGTTCTCCGAGTACGGGCTGCTCGCGGAGTCCGTGGAGACGCCGCCCGATCGCGCGTGGGTGGCCTTCACGCTGCGGCGAGAGGCGCGCTTCCACGACGGCACCCCGGTCACCGCCGACGACCTCATCTGGACGTTCGAGACTCTCAAGACCAAGGGCCACCCGCAGTACCGCGCCTACTACTCGCACGTGGTGAGCGCGGAAAAGGTGGGGCCGCGCACGGTACGCTTCGCCTTCAAGGGCGGGGTCAATCGCGAGCTTCCCCTCATCGTCGGCCAGCTCCCCGTGCTCTCGAAAGCGTACTGGAGCAGCCGCGACTTCACACGCACCACGCTGGAGCCGCCGCTCGGGAGCGGTCCCTACAAGGTCGAGTCGCTCGAGCAGGGGCGGGTCATCACGTATCGCCGGGTGAAGGACTACTGGGGCGCCAATCTCCCCGTCAACGTGGGCCGGCACAACTTCGAGACGCTCCGCTACGATTACTATCGCGACCTCTCCGTGCTCCTGGAGGCGTTCAAGGGCGGCGCCTTCGACTACCGGCAGGAGAACTCCTCGAAGAACTGGGCCACCGGCTACGAAAGCCCCGCCCTGCGCGACGGGCGTATCAAGAAGGAGGAGATCCCCAACCAGATTCCGTCCGGCATGCAGGGGTTCACCTACAACACGCGGCGTCCGATGTTCGCCGATCGTCGCGTGCGGGCGGCGCTCGCGTACGCCTTCGACTTCGAGTGGACGAACGCGCATCTCTTCTACGGCGCCTACAAGCGGACCGAGAGCTACTTCGCGAACTCCGAGCTCGCCGCGCGCGGGCGGCCCGGGCCCGACGAGCTGGCGGTGCTCGAGCCGTTCCGGGGCAAGGTCCCCGACGAGGTCTTCACGCGCGAATACCACGCCCCCTTCACGGGGCCCGGCGGCGCCCGCTCGAATCTCGTGGAGGCGCTGAAGCTGCTGGAGGAGGCGGGATGGGTGGTGCGCGACATGCGCCTCGTCAACGCGCGCACGGGGCAGCCCATGACGTTCGAGATCCTGATCGGCCAGGGCGAGCAGTGGGAACGCATCGGCCTTCCCTTCCTCAAGAATCTGGAGAAGCTGGGCGTCACGGCGCGCGTGCGCCCGGTGGACGCCGCCCAGTACGAATACCGGACGAAGCAGTTCGATTACGACATGACGGTGTCGCTGTGGGGGCAGTCGCTGTCGCCGGGCAACGAGCAGATCGACTTCTGGACGTCCGAGAAGGCGAACGAGCCCGGGAGCCAGAACTACGCCGGCATCCGCGACCCCGTGGTGGACGCGCTCGTGGCCGAGCTGATCGCGGCCCCCACGCGGGCGGCGCTCGTCGCACGCTGCCGCGCCCTCGATCGCGTGTTGCTGTGGGGTCACTACGTGATCCCGCACTGGCATCTCGGCGCCTACCGCGTCGCCTACTGGGACAAGTTCGGGCGGCCCGCGATCTCACCGAAGTACTCGGTCGGGCTCGATACGTGGTGGGTCAAGCCGTGATCGGCTATCTGGCCCGCCGCCTGCTGCTCCTGGCGCCCACGCTCATGGGCATCATGCTCGTGAACTTCATCATCGTGCAGGCGGCGCCCGGCGGTCCCGTGGATCTGATGATCTCGCGGCTCCGCGGAAACCTCGGTGAGGCCACCGCCCGCGTGGGCGGAACGGGCGGAGGCGAGACCGGGGGCGGACGTCCGGCCGGCGCCGAGAGCACCACCTCGCGGGGCTCGCGCGGGATCGAGCCGGAGCTGATCAAGCAGCTCGAGAAGCAGTTCGGCTTCGACGAGCCCGCGTACAAGCGGTTCTTGAAGATGCTGCGCAACTACGCCGTCTTCGACTTCGGCAACAGCTTCTACCGCGATCGCCCCGTGCTCAAGCTCGTCCTCGACAAGATGCCGGTGTCGATCTCGCTCGGATTGTGGACGACGCTCCTCGTGTACCTGATCTCCATTCCGCTCGGCATCGCCAAGGCCGTCCGCGACGGTTCGCCCTTCGACGTGTGGACGAGCGCCGCCGTCATCGTCGGCTACGCGATCCCGGGCTTCCTGTTCGCGATCCTCCTCGTGGTGCTCTTCGCGGGGGGATCCTTCTGGCACTGGTTTCCGCTGCGCGGCCTCACCTCCGACAACTGGGCGCTCCTGCCGTGGCCGCGCCGCGCCCTCGATTACTTCTGGCACCTGGTGCTGCCGCTCATGGCGCTCGTCATCAGCGGCTTCGCCGGGCTCGTGATGCTGACGAAGAACTCCTTTCTCGAGGAGATCAACAAGCAGTACGTGGCGACGGCGCGCGCGAAGGGCCTCACCCGGCGCCGCGTCCTCTACGGCCACGTCTTCCGCAACGCCATGCTCATCGTGGTGGCGGGGTTTCCCGCGGCGTTCGTGGGCATTCTCTTCACGGGCGCCCTCCTGATCGAGATCATCTTCTCCCTCGACGGGCTCGGCCTCCTCGGCTTCGAGGCCGCGGTGAACCGCGACTACCCCGTGATGTTCGGGACGCTCTACATCTACACGCTGGTCGGACTCCTCCTGAACATCCTCACCGACTTCACCTACGTCCTCGTCGACCCCAGAATCGACTTCGAGAAACGCAACGTATGACTCCGCTCACGCGGCGGCGGATTGCGAGCTTCCGGCGCAACCGCCGCGGGTTCTGGTCGCTCTGGATCTTCCTCGCCCTCTTCGTGTCCAGCCTCGGCGCCGAGCTGATCGCCAACGACCGTCCCCTCCTCGTGCGCTACCGCGGACACCTCTACGCCCCCGTCTTCCGCGCCTATCCCGAGACCACGTTCGGGGGCGCGTTGCCGACCGAAGCCGACTACCGCGATCCCTTCGTGCGCCACCTCATCCGCACCGACGGCTGGATCGTGTGGCCACCCATTCGCTACCGCTACGACACCATCAACTGGAATCTCCCGCGCTCGGCGCCGGCGCCGCCCTCGCGCGACAACTGGCTCGGCACCGACGATCAAGCGCGTGACCTGCTCGCGCGCCTGATCTACGGCTTCCGGATCTCGGTGCTGTTCGGGCTCGTCCTCACCCTCGCCAGCTCCGTCATCGGAATCGCAGCGGGGGCGGTGCAGGGGTACTTCGGCGGCTGGATCGATCTGCTCTTCCAGCGCTTCATCGAGGTGTGGTCGGGACTGCCCATCCTCTATCTGCTCATCATCCTCGCCAGCGTGGTGGAGCCGAACTTCTGGTGGCTCCTCGGGCTCATGCTGGTCTTCTCCTGGATGACGCTCGTCAGCGTCGTCCGCGCCGAGTTCCTGCGGGGCCGGAACTTCGACTACGTGCGCGCCGCCCGCGCCCTCGGCGTCCGCGACGCCGTGATCATGTTCCGTCACGTGCTGCCGAATGCGATGGTGGCGACGCTGACCTTCCTGCCCTTCGTCCTGAATGGCTCCATCACCACGCTCACCTCGCTCGACTTCCTGGGCTTCGGACTCCCGCCGGGGTCGCCGTCGCTCGGGGAGGTCCTCGCCCAGGGGAAAGCGAACCTCCAGGCGCCCTGGCTCGGGCTCACCGGATTCTTCGTCCTCGCCGTCATGCTGAGCCTCTTGATCTTCGTGGGAGAAGCGGTGCGGGACGCCTTCGATCCCCGCAAAACGCCTCAGTGACCGAGCCCCTCCTCGACGTCCGAGATCTTTCCGTCTCCTTCGACACCCCGGGCGGCGAGGTGCGAGCCGTGCGCCACGCTTCCTTCACCATCGAGCGCCGAGAGACGGTGGCGCTGGTGGGGGAGAGCGGCTCCGGCAAGTCGGTCACCGCGCTGTCGATCGTGCAGCTCCTGCCCTATCCGCTCGCGCGACATCCGAGCGGCTCCATCCGCTTTCGCGGCGAGGAGCTGGTGGGAGCGCCGGAGGCGGCCATGCGGCGCGTGCGCGGCGACCGCATCGCGATGATCTTCCAGGAGCCGATGACGTCGCTCAACCCGCTGCACACGATCGAGAAGCAGGTGAACGAGGTGCTGTTCGTGCACAAGCGCCTGTCGCGGGCGGCGGCCCGCGCGCGCACGATGGAGCTCTTGCGCCTGGTGGGGCTCCCGGAAGCGGAGCGCCGCCTCGATGCCTATCCGCACCAGCTTTCGGGCGGCCAGCGCCAGCGCGTGATGATCGCGATGGCGCTCGCCAACGAGCCCGATCTCCTGATCGCGGACGAGCCCACCACCGCCCTCGACGTCACCATCCAGGCGCAGATCCTGGATCTCCTGCGCTCGCTCCAGGAGAAGTTCGGGATGGCGCTGCTGTTGATCACCCACGACCTCGGAGTGGTGCGCAAGATGGCGGAGCGCGTGTGCGTGATGAGCCGGGGCGAGATCGTGGAGGCGGGACCGGTGGCCGAGGTGTTCGAGCGCCCACGCCACGACTACACGCGCCGTCTTCTCGCCGCCGAGCCGAAGCCCCTCGTGCGAACGCCACGACCGGAGGCGCCGGTGGTCGTGACCGCCCGCGACGTGCGGGTATGGTTCCCGGTCAAGCGCGGTCTCCTGCGCCGCACCGTCGATCACGTGAAGGCCGTGGACGGCGTGTCGGTGGCAGTGCGCGAGGGACAGACGGTCGGCGTGGTGGGGGAGAGCGGCTCCGGGAAGACCACGCTCGGGCTCGCGGTCCTCCGCCTGATCCGCAGCGAGGGCGAGATCGTGTTCGGCGGGCGCGAGATCCATCGCGTGCCCTCGTCAGCGTTGCGGCCGCTACGCCGGGAGATGCAGGTGGTCTTCCAGGATCCGTATGGCTCGCTCTCGCCCCGGATGTCGGTGGGCCAGATCGTGGAGGAAGGGCTCGCCGTCCACCGGCTCGGCGGCACCCGGGCCGAGCGTCGTGCCCTCATCGACGACGCTTTGCGCGAGGTCGGGCTCGACCCCGCCGACCGCGATCGCTATCCGCACGAATTTTCCGGTGGTCAGCGCCAGCGCATCGCCATCGCGCGCGCGCTGGTCCTGAAGCCGCGCTTCGTCGTGCTCGACGAGCCCACGTCCGCCCTCGACATGTCGGTGCAGGCGCAGATCGTGGACCTCCTGCGGGAGCTGCAGGAGCGCCACCGCTTCGCGTATCTCTTCATCAGCCACGACCTGAAGGTCGTCCGTGCCCTCAGCGACGAGGTGATCGTCATGCGGGCGGGGCGGGTGGTGGAGCGCGGCCCCACCGCCGCCATCTTCGAGAACGCGCAGGAACCCTACACCCGCGCGCTCCTGTCGGCGTCTCTCGACCTCACCGTCGACGAGGCGCAGGTCAAGACGTAGCGCCTGGTCCGAGGCGGGGCGCCGGTCAAGACGTAGCGCCGCGCTCCGAGGCGGGACGTGCGCGCCAGGCGGCGGCGACGTCGCGGCCACGCGTCCACCACACGCCCTTCTGCTCCTTCATGAACCGGATCAGGCGTCGCAGCATCAGCAGCCGCGACGGTTGGCCGATGACTTGAGGATGGCAGGTGAGATTGAAGAGGCCGCCCCACTCGTGCATGCCGAGGAACTCGTCACGCCAGATCCCGAACACGATCTCCGGGCTCTGCAGCGGCCGCGGCGCGACGCGGGGGTGAAAAAGAAAGTAGGGCGCATCGTCCAGCGTCCATTGCACGGGGAGCTCGATGACGCCCGTGGCCGCATGCGCGTACGGAAAGACGTCGCCCATCAGGTTGCTCGAGTAGATCAACCCGTGTTCGTGGACGAGCTTGAGGGTGAGCGGGGTCAGCTCCCACGCCGGCGCCCGGTAGCCCGCCGGCCGTACGCCGAGGACGCGATCGAGCGCCTCCAGGCCCCGCGTGAACGCCCGTCGCTCGCCGTCGGGGTCGGCGGGATCGGCCCAGTCGTGGAGATATCCGTGGTGACCGATCTCGTGACCGGCATCGCGAATGGCGCGGCATTCGTCCGGATGGTTCTCGGCCACCCAGCCCGGAATGAAGAACGTCGCCGGCACCGCCTCCTCGGCGAGAAGCGCGAGGAGGCGCGGCACGCCCACGCGGGCGCCGTACGCGCCCTGTGACATCACGCCGGGCCGGTCGCGAAGGTTCGGATCACGCGCGAGCCAGAGCGACTCCGCGTCGAAGTCGAAGGTCAGCATCACCGCGCAGCGCTCGCCGTTCGGCCACGGATCCATCGTCGCCTCCGCGCCGGCAGACGGTCCGGCGCGGCGCGGATTGTACCAGCGTCGCCGCGGGAATCAGGAGCTGGGCGGCGACGCCGCTTTCGCCTTCAACCGCGCCACTAGGTCCTTGTACGAGCTGGTCTCGATGATCTTGTTGAACTGGCTCCGGTAGTTGGCGACGAGGCTGACGCCCTCGATCACCACGTCGTACACCTTCCACTGGTCCCCTTCGCGGCGGACCATCCGGTAGTTGACGGGGATCTCGCTCCCCTGCGGCGTGATGATGTTCGTCCGCACCACGGCCTCGTCGCCCTCGATGGTATCGCCGCCGTACTTCACCTTCTCACCGCCGTAGGAGTCGATCTTGCCGATGTACGACTGCTCGAGCAGCCCCGTGAAGAGCTGGACGAACTCCTCCCGCTCCTGCGGTGTTCGATCTTTCCAGTGGCGGCCGAGCGAGCGCTTGGCCGTTTCCTCCCAGTCGAAGATCTGGTCGGCGATCTTCCGCACGGCCGCGCGGCGATCGGCGGGTCGCTTGCTCTCCGTGGTGGAGAGGATGCGGATGACCTCGTCCACCCGACTCTTGAGCTGGTCCGCCGGCGCGCCCGCCCATGAAGCGCGGGGAAGCGTCACGGCCAGCAGGAGAGTCAGAACCACTCCGATCGCGCGCGCGTACGTCGTCATCGTTTCCTCAATTCCAGTCGTCCCGTTACTTCAAGTCTCGCACGGCCTGGATACGGTCACCGGTGGCAGGATGGGTCGCGAAGAAGCCGCCGCCGCTCCCGCCTTCCGTCTGCTGGAGCCAGGTGAGTGTGTTCGCCATGAGCGTCTTCCCATCGTAACCCGCGCGGCGCAGGATCGTCACGCCGTGCGCATCGGCCTCGTACTCCTCCTTGCGCGTGTAGGCGTTCGCGATGAGCTGACCGGCGAGCGGCGTGAGCGCGCCCGAGCCCGGGATGATCTGGTCGAGGATGACCATTCCGATGTTGAGGCCGGCGCCCAGCGTCTTCAGCTTCGTGACGTGCCCGAGATCGGCGTGCGCGGTCTCGTGCGCGAGCACCGCCCGGAGCTGATCGTCATTGGCCTTCTCGAGGAGTCCCGTCGTCACGTAGAACTCGCCCCCGCCCGCGTTGGCGGCGTTGATGTGCGGGTCGTCCATGATGCCGACCTTCACCTGGTTCAGCGGAATGGGATGGTCCATGTTCCGGAGGAGCGGCGTCATGACAGTCTGCAGCCGCTCGGCTAGACGCGGATCGACCTGCCGCGTGCTCGCGGTCTTTTGCGTGGTCGTGGAGCCGCCTTGCGGCTGCGTCGAGCCTCCGGTCTGAGGGGCGGTCTCGAGCGAACATCCCGACACGAACAACAGCAACGCGACGGCGGTGGCCGCCTGCGAGAAAAGCCGGGTCATGGCGTGGTACCTCCTTGGGTGAAGGGAATGCAATCCCAGGGCCTGCACGTCCCGTACCGTGAGACGCCGGCGCCCCCGCCGCCCATTCACCCGGGGCTGGTACGCTCGCCTCATGTCCGGGCCCTACGCCCCCATCCGGGATCACGCGGTGATAGGCGATGGCCGCACCGTCGCCCTCGTGACGCGGAGCGGGTCCATCGACTGGCTCTGCCTGCCCGATCTCGACTCGCCGAGCGTCTTCGGAGCCCTCCTCGACGCCCGCCGTGGCGGGATTTTCGAGCTCGCCCCCGACGGCCCGTACCAGGCGAGTCGCCGGTATCTCCCCGGCACCAATGTCCTCGAGACGACGTTCACGACCGCGAGCGGCGTGGTGAAGGTCACGGACGCCATGACGCTCCCCGGAGCGGCGCTTTCCCCCGCCCGCGAGGTCGCCCGCCGCGTGGAAGCGCTGGCGGGAACGGTCGGCATGCGGTGGTGCGTGGAGCCGCGCTTCGGGTACGGCCTCTCCGCGACGCGTGTGGAGGCGCGCACTCCCTTTCCGGTTGCCACCAGCGCCGGCGGCGCCGTCGCCGTGTGTACCTGGGATGCCGGAAGTGGGTACTGCGATGACCGGTCGATGGGTGGACATTTCCACCTGCGCGAAGGCCAGCGCGCGCTGCTCGTGCTCGCCTCCGCCCACGGCGAGCCGCTCGTCTTCCCCGCCCGCAGCGACGTCGAGGCACGGCTCGACGCCACCGCCAGCTTCTGGCGGCAATGGTCCGACCGGCTCCAGTACGAGGGGCGGTGGCGCGAGGCCGTCGTGCGCAGCGCGCTCGCGCTGAAGCTCCTCGTGTTCGCGCCGTCGGGGGCGATCGCGGCGGCGCCCACCACGTCGCTGCCGGAAGCGATCGGAGGCGAGCGCAACTGGGATTATCGCTTCTGCTGGATACGCGACTCCTCCTTCACGCTGGAAGCGCTCTTGCAGCTCGGTTGCGTGGCGGAAGCCAACGCGTTCTTCTGGTGGTTCATGCACGCGACCCGGCGCACCCACCCGCGCTTGCAAGTGTTCTATCGACTCGACGGAGGCATCTACGCCCCCGAGCGCGAGCTGCCGCTCGATGGTTATCGACAGTCGCGGCCGGTGCGCGTGGGCAATGGCGCCGCTGATCAGCTCCAGCTCGACACCTTCGGCGATCTCCTCGACACCGCGCTCGGCTACGTCGAGCGCGGTGGTGTCATCGACCGCGCCACGGGAGCGGAGCTCGCGCACGTCGCCGACTTCGTGTGTGACGTCTGGCGGCGGCCCGATCGCTCGATCTGGGAAGTGCGGATGGAGCCCAAGCACTTCACGCACTCGAAGGCGATGTGCTGGGTCGCGCTCGACCGCGCCGGCCGCCTCGCGGAGGCGGCGCACCTGCCCGCGCGTCATCTGGCGCGATGGCGCCGGGAGGCGGCGACCATCCGCGATTTCATCGAGAGCCACTGCTGGTCGGCGGCGAAACAGACGTACGTGCGCTACGCGGGCAGCGAGGAGCTCGACGCGAGCCTGCTCCTCCTCGTCATCGCGCGATACCACGACCCCCGCGATCCCCGCCTCCTCTCCACCATCGACGCCGTGAGGCGTGAGCTGGGCCGCGGGCCGCTCCTCTATCGTTACGTGGGCGCGGACGGTGTCCGCGGCGGCGAGGGCGTCTTCCTGTGTTGTTCGTTCTGGCTGGTCGAAGCGCTGGCGGTCGCGGGCCGGCGGGAGGAGGCGAGCCGTCTCCTCGAAGAGCTGCTCGCGCTCGCGGACGACGTCGGGCTCTATGCGGAAGAGATCGATCCCGAAACCGGCGAGTTCCTCGGCAACTTTCCGCAGGCGCTCGTGCACCTGGCGCTCATCAGCGCCGCCGTCGCTCTTGCCGGCCGATGAGCGTGGGGGCGGCGCTGGCGGGCGGCTTCGCGGGGACGCTCGTGCTCACCACTGCCCTCACCGCCGCCAGCCAGCTCGGACTCACACGGATGGACATCCCGTTCCTGCTCGGCACCGCGTTCTCGCCCAATCGGACCAGGGCCCGCGTGATCGGATTCGCGCTCCACTTCGCCTTTGGCCTCGTC
>DASXSB010000141.1:0-33502 GCA_036506275.1 Candidatus Methylomirabilota bacterium
AGGAATGCTTGTCGAACAGGGACAGCCACGCGTTGTAGAGGATCGGAAAGACGACGAGGCCGCCCAGCAACACGAGCGAGGGGGCGAGGAGGAGCCAGCCCGTCAGCGCCTGCTTCCTCACTCGCCCCGTCCCGTCGAGCCTACGACCAGCGCTTGAAGCCGAGCTGGGCGAGCAGCTCCTCCGCGCGGCGCTGTCCCTTATCCGCTTCGGCCTTGGCGTTCTTGCCGCCCACCATCACCTCCACCACCATGTCGGCCACGATGCCGGAGCCGTCCAGCTCGGCGAGGAACGGCACCAGGTTGTCCTCGGGGCGACTGAAGCCGATGGGCAGGAAGCGCCCCGCCTTGAGCCCGCTCACCATGATGTCGTGCCAGGGCTTCCACTTCTTGATGCGCGCGTTCGACAGGTACTCCGGATCGTTGATCATCGACTTGAAGATCGGCGTGAGGTGGATCGGCACCGAGTGGCAGTACTGGAGGTAGTGGTCCTTCTTGTAGAACAATCTCAGGAACTCGAACGCCTCGTTCGGGTACTTCGACTGCGTGAACACCGCCCAGTTCTCGCCGTCGAGGGCGGAGATGCCGACGCGGCCGGCGGGGCCGTGCGGGCGCAGCATCGGCATGAAGTGCTCGGGGTCGCGCATGTTCTCGGGCGCGTACTTCTCGATGTAGCCGATGGTGCGGGCGCCGCTCAGGTACGCCATCGCGATCTTGCCGGTGGAGAGCGCGGCGAGCGTGTCGAGGTACTTCTGTCCCGACCATCCTCCCGGCATGAACTTGTTCAGCTTCTGCGCGTACTCGAGGGCGTCGATCATGGCCTGGCTGTTGAGCTGGGGGCGGTACGTCTTCTGATCGACCCAGGAGCCGCCGTTGCCGGCCAGCCATTCCGCGGGATGGACGAAGCCCATGTAGAGCTTCTCGCCCGGCATCTGCACCCCGTAGCGACCGCCCTCGGTGAGCGCGGCCGCCAGCTTCAGCATGTCGTCGTACGTCTCCGGCGGCTTGATGCCCTTCTTCTCGCGCAGGTCACGCCGCTCCGCGAAGTACGTGGAGCCCATGGCGTGGGTGACGCCGTAGTACTTGCCGTCGAAGTACTGGAGCTTGAGCGTCGCCTCGTGGATGTCGTTCTCGCCGAGAGCGCGGACGAGCTCGTCCATCGGGACGAGGAGCTTCTTCACGTAGAGCGACGCCGTCATGAACGGGTTCAAGTGCGTGAGATCGGGCGGGCTGCCGGCCGCGATGGAGGCGAGGAGCTTCGTGTTGAGGTCGCCCCAGCCGAGCGCCTGCTGCTTGACCTTGAACCCGGGGAACTTCCGCTCGAACTCCGCGATGCTCGTGTCCTGGATCGTCTTGACCGTCTGCGGCTCCACTTCCGTGTGCCAGACTTGCAGCTCACGCACCTGCTGGCCGAGAGCGGCGGGGGCGCGCCCGAGAAGCGCCGTCCCTGCTCCCACCACGCTGCCCACGAGGAAACGACGGCGCGACAGCGAGCGGTCGATGCGAGTGGATGTCGCCATGGCTGTCTCCTTCCGCGCTACTTGAGGTGCTTGCCGAACCACGCGAGGCAGCGGTTCCAGGCGTCGGAGGCGGCGGCCGCGTCGTACGACGGGCGGTAATCGGCGTGGAAGCCGTGGCCGGCGCCGGGATAGATCACGATCTCGACGTTGGGGTTGTGCTGCTTCAGGACCTCGCCGAAGCGGCGCGCGTCCTCGGGCTTCGGGTTCTGGTCGGTTTCCCCGAAGAGTCCCAGGAACGGACACGTGATGTCCTTGGCGACGTCGAATCCGGTGATCGGTCCCGTCTTGCTCTGGTACGGGCGCGCGGGCGGACCGTACCACGCCACCGCCGCCTTGATGTCGCGATTGGTGGCGGCGACCTGGATGGTGGTGGAGCCGCCCCAGCACCATCCCGTCACGCCCACGCGATCCGGCCGCACGTTGGGACGCGTCTTCGCCCAGTCCACGGCCGCCTTGAGGTCCCCGAGCGTTTGCTCGCGGGGCTGCGCGAGAACGATCTTGAGTATTTCCTGGAGGTCGGTGAGGTGCCCCACCCCGCCCTCGCGCTTGAAGAGCTCCGGGGCCACCGCGTAATAGCCCTCCTTCGCGAAGCGCCGCGCGCAGTCGCGAATGTACTCGTGCACGCCGAACACCTCGGAGATCACGAGCAGGATGGGATGATTTCGACCCGTCGACGGCCGCGCTTCGTACACGGGCATCGTGTAGTCGCCGATCTTCACCTCGGCGTCGCCGGCCGTGAGGCCCTTGGTGTCGGTGGCGACGGCCTGGGCCATCACCGTCTCCGGCGCCCGCGCGTACCCGGCGAACGTCGTTGCGCCCGGCCGCGCGTCCCCTCCGTGCACGAGTGGTCGAACTTCTACCGTCATGAAAGGCCCTCCCGTCATTGATGTATCGCCTGCTGGCGGAACGCGCGATATCCTACGCCGAAATCACGGTTTTTTCGATGGTGCGGGGTGGGTCGCCACCGTACTATCATCGACACAGTACCCCGACCACACGCCGAGCCTCGTTCTGCCGGAGGCGCGATGGATCTCCAGGAAGCGAAGAGCCGAATCTCGGAAGCGCTGGTGGAGTCGATCTTCCGCCGCGCCCGCTATTCGGTGAAGCCGTTCCGCACGGACGCCCTGCCCCTGCGCTTCGGCCGCGAGGATTACTCTCCGGATTTCCGCGTCTCGCGCCGCCTCGACGACGGCAGCGAGAAAGAAGCGCTGGTGGAGGTGAAGTACCGTCCTTCCATCGAGCAGTTCATCTCGGTCGAGAACCAGCGCGGTGAGCGCTCGATGTTTTTGCACGCCCGCAAGCAGTGGCCCGCCCTCTACTTCGTGCTCGTGACCGATCGCCCCGACGCCAATCGCTCCTGCTTCCAGGCCGTCTCCTTCGCCAGCTACACGCCCGGCGAGCCCTTCCGCACCGAAGACCTCGCCGACCTCCGCGAGCTCCGCATCTTCAAGCACAACGTGGAGGACCACGAAGAGCTCGTGCGCCGCATCTTCGGCCTGCTCAGCGGCGGAGGATAAGCGGCCCGCGGGCGCGACGACTTGCTAGCGGAGGGTGAGCCAGAGGCCGAGGGCGCCGAGGAACACGAGCACGGCGCCGTTGAAGGCGCGCTGATCGAGACGGTCCTGCACGCGCAATCCGAGGGCGAAGCCGCCGAGCGCCACCCCCGTGAACGCGACCGAGAGGCCTAGGAGCGGCCACGTGAGGAGGCCGTACCAGGCGACGGCGCCGAGCTGGACGGCCTTGTAAGCGATGAAGCTGAGCGAGACCGCGCGCACGAAGTCGGGCTTCGCCATCCCGAGCGCGTAGAAGTACATCACGAGCGGGGTTCCCGGCCCGTTCGTGACGCCGCCCACCACCCCCGCCAGCAGCCCCATCGGCGGCGCCAGCCACGGCTCCCAGCGCGCGGGCACGCGCGGCGAGAAGCGGGTCGCGTTGAGAACCACGAAGAGCAGCACGAAGCAGCCGAGGACGAAGCTCGCCGTGGAGGCCGCGAGATGAACGAGCACGCGGGTGCCGAGCACGGTCCCGATGGCGCCGAACACGAGGAGCGACGCCAGACGGCGCGCCGTCGCCCGGATGTCGCCGCGACGCCGGAGCTGGATGACGTCCATCACGATGTTGGGGACGATCAGGACCGCCACCGCCGTCTTGACGGGGACGACGAGCGCGAGGAGCGGTGTGGCGAGCGTGGGGAAGCCGACGCCGATGGCGCCCTTCACGAAGGCGGCGACGAGAACGACGAGCGCGCTTAGCGCGCCAGCGCTTCCCAGAGCACTTCCGCGGGATGCTGGGCGCGACGGCCGGCGAGATGCTCGATCTGCTGGCGGCACGACACGCCGGGAGCCACGATCACGGTGTCGGCGGCCGCCGCCTTCACCGCCGGCGCCAGCCGTCGGTTGCCGATCGCGACCGAGATGTCGTAGTGCTCGCGCTCGAACCCGAACGAGCCGGCCATGCCGCAGCAACCGGAATCGACCTCGCTCACCTCGAAGCCGGCCCAGCGTAGCGCCGCCACCGTGGGCGCGGTTCCCACCATCGCCTTCTGGTGACAGTGGCCGTGCAGCAGCGCGCGGCGGCCGCCGCCCGCGAACGGGAGGTCGAGCCCGCGGCGGCGCTCGCGCGCCACGAATTCCTCGAGCAGGAAGCTCTGCCGCGCCAGCGTGCGCGCCGGCTCCGTGCGGACGAGGTCTACCCACTCGTCGCGCAGGGTGAGCAGGCACGACGGCTCGAGCCCGACGATCGGCACTCCGCGCTCCGCGTACGACGCGAAGCGCTCCACGTTCCACGCCGCGTTCGCGCGCGCGAGGTCGAGCATGCCCTTGCTGATCATGGGCCGGCCACAGCACTTCCGCTCGGGGACGATCACGCGATAGCCGGCGCGCTCGAGGAGCTGCACGGCCGCCTGTCCGATGTGGGGCGCGTTGTACGTCACGAAGGTGTCGGCGAAGAGCACGACGTCGCCGCGCGGGGCCGCGGGCGGCGCCGGCCGGCGGGCGAACCAGTCGGTGAAGGTCTCGCGCGCGAGAGCGGGGAGCGGACGGCGGCGGTCGATGCCGGCCACGCGCTCGAGCAGCCAGCGGTTCGCGGCCAGGTTGGTGAGCCGGTTGGCGAGCGCGGCCCAGCGGGCGCCCGTGCGGTTCAGCTCCGCGATGCGGCCGAAGAGCCGGTTGCGGAGCGGCAAGCCGTGCTTCGCGTAGTAGTGATGCAGGAACTCGTACTTGAGCTTGGCCATGTCCACGTTCGACGGACACTCCGCCTTGCAGCCCTTGCACTCGAGACAGAGATCCATCACTTCGTGGAGCCGCTTGCCCGTGAACTCGGCGGCGGGCAGCCCGCCCGACAGCACGGCGCGCAGCGCGTTGGCGCGACCACGCGTGGTGTGCTCCTCGTCGCGCGTGACCATGTAGGAGGGGCACATGGTGCCCTCGAGCGTCTTGCGGCAGACGCCGACGCCGTTGCACATCTCCACTGCGCGCGCGAAGCCGCCCTGCCCCGTGAAATCGAGGAGCGTGGTGGGCTCCCAGGTCGTGTATTGCGGACCGAAGCGTAGATGCTCGGTGATCCCCGAGCTGTCGACGATGTTCCCGGGGTTCATGCGGCCCTCGGGATCGAAGGCGCGCTTGAGCTCGCGGAAGGCCTGCATGAGCTTCGGCCCGTACATGCGCTCGAGGAACGGGCTACGCGCGCGGCCGTCGCCGTGCTCGCTGGAGATGGTGCCGCCGAACTCGAGCACGAGCTCGGTGATCTCGTCCGCGATCGCCCGCACCTGCGCGAGTCCGCGCCGGGTCTTGAGATCGATCACGGGCCGGATGTGCAGACAGCCCACGGAGCAGTGGCCGTAGTAGGCGCCGCTGACATCGTGGCGCTTGAAGATGTCGCGGAAGCGCGGCACGAACGTGGCGAGGTGGCGAGGCTCGACGGCGGTGTCCTCCACGAACGCGATCGGCTTCTGGTCGCCCTTCATGCCGAGGAGGAGGCCGAGCCCCGCCTTCCTGAGCTTCCAGATCGACTGCTGCTCGGCGGGGTCGTACGCGATGTGGGCGGCGTAGCCGAACTGCTCGCGCTGGCGTTTCGCCTCCAGCGCCTCGACCTTCGCCCGCACCTCGGCCTCGGTGTCGCCCGCGTACTCGACGATGAGGATGGCGCCGGGATCGCCGTTCACGAATCCCATCCGCTTGGACTGCTCGATGTTGCCGCGGGCGAGATCCAGGATCAGCTTGTCCGTCAGCTCGACCGCGTACGGGCCCGTTTCCAGGATCGACTGCGATGACTCCAGCGCTTCCTGGATGTCCGCGTAGTGGATCACGTCGAGTGCGGTCTTCTTGGGCCGCTCCACCAGCCGCACCTTCGCTTCCACCACCGTGAAGAGCGTGCCCTCGGAGCCGATCACCACGCGCGCCACGTTCAGGGGCGCGGCGACGCCGTTGCCAGTGGGCGCCCGCATCGGCCCGCGTGCGGCGGGGCCGAGCAGCTCGTTCAGGTTGTAGCCGGCCACGCGGCGCCAGTGCGCGGGATACCGCGCGCGGATCTCGTCCGCGTACTCCGCGCGCAGGCGCAGCAACTCGCGGTAGATCCGGCCTTCCGCATCCGTCCGCCGCGCCTTCGCCTCCAGCTCCGCCGGCGTCAGCTCCTTGAAGACGACGCGGGTGCCGTCGGCGAGGATCGCCGTCAGCTCGATGACGTGCTCGACGGTGAGCCCGTACGCGATCGAGTGCGATCCGCCCGAGTTGTTGCCGATCATGCCGCCCAGGGTGGCGCGATTCGAGGTCGAGGTATCGGGGCCGAAGAGGAGGCCGAGCGGGCGCACGTGGGCGTTGAGCTCGTCCTGCACGACGCCGGGCTGCACGCGCGCCCAGCGCTCCTCCGTGTTCACCTCGAGGACCGCGTTCATGTGGCGGGTGAGATCGAGGACGAGGGCGCGATTGACCGTCTGCCCGGTGAGCGACGTCCCGCCTCCGCGCGGGAGGAGCGCAACCTGCTGCCGCTTGGCGACGTCGATGGCGGCGGCGACGTCGTCGGCGTCGCGCGGCAGTACGACCCCGATCGGCTCCACCTGGTACATCGAGGCGTCGGTCGAATAGAGGAAGCGAGAGGCGGCGTCGAAGCGGACGTCACCGCGCAACGCGCGGCGCAGATCGTGCTCGAGGTCGCTCACCCGACGTATTATACGCGCATGGCTTGGCGCCTCTCCGCCGCCGCGATCGCGCTCGCCGTCGCGGTGGTGGCGGTGGTTCCCGCGGAGGCGGCGCCGGCCGCACCCGCCTTCCGCGTCACGCTTCTCGATCGCGCCGAGGTCGTGGATTCGCGCGAGCACTTCGGTGAGCGCGTGATCGTACTGCGCTTCCAGGCCTCGTGGTGCAAGCGGTGCGTGGCGGAATCGGCGGCGCTGAGCCGGGTCGCCGATCGCTATCGCAGCCGCGGCGTGCAGATCGTTGCGCTGCACGTCCAGGACACCGCCGCCGACGCCCGGCGCTTCGTGCGCCGCTACAAGCCGACGTACGTGATCGCGCTCGATCCCAAGCTCACCATCGGCAACCGCTTCGGCTTCAAGGGCACGCCCTACACGGTCGTGATCGATCGTAAGGGCGAGATGGTCGCGCAACTCCACGGCGAGTCCGTGGTGAGCCGGCTTTCCCGCATCCTCGACGAAGTCCTCGCGGACTCGCCGCCGCCGGCACGCTGATACGGCGGCGCCCGCTCAGCCGCGCAGGAGGGCGAGCACGGTGAGGGAGGCAGCGGCGTTGTTGAGGGCGTGGGCGGCCATGCCGGGCAGCAAGCTCCCCGTCTTCTCGTAGGCGTACGCCCACAGGAAGCCGCTCCAGAACACGGCGGCGAAGCCGAGGACGCCGTAGCCGTGAGGGATCGCGAACAGCGTCGCGCTCACGACGGCGGCGAGGCCAGCGGGCAGGCGGCGGCGCAGCGTCCCGAAGATCAAGCCGCGGAACACCACCTCTTCCACCACCGGCGCCAGCACCACCGCGCCCACGACGGTGACGATCGTGATCGGCAGCGTGCCCCACACGAGATCGTGATCGAACCACTCCGTCCAGTGCGTGCCGAACCCCTCGCGGTCGCCGAGCTGACCGAGGGCCCACTCGCCGATCATTCCCGCCGCCGTCAGCGCGCCCGCCATCAGGACGAGGACGAAACCGCGGCGAGGATACGGGCGGAGACCGAAGGCGTCGGCGACACCGAGGCGGGCCGGGCGCACCAGGCGCCGGCGGGCCAGCACCAGCAGCGGCACGAACGGCAGATACGTGGCGGGGACGGTGAGCGCGTCGCCGATGGCGTCGGAGCCGGGATAGACGAAGAGCAGGCCGGCCGTGACGAGCGCGGCCCCCGCTCCCCCGCGGATGAGCGTGACCACGCCCGCGCGGAACGTCCACGGCGGCGGCAACGGCGCCGGCCCCACCGTGAGGTCACGGCGGCGGCGCACGACGATCCCCAGCGCCGCCAGCCCGCCCGCGAGGAGCGCGAGCTGGGCCACCGTGAGGGCGCGCACGCGAAAGAGCAGGCGGCCGCTCCGCGCCGCGGTCTCGCGCGCAACGGCGGCCACCGCCGCCTCGTCGCCGCTCCGGCGCGCGAGAGCGTTGAACACGCGGTCCCGAAACCACTCGGCACCGACGGTCTGCAACACGGACACGTCGACGGCATCGCCCGCTTCGCGCGGATCGAGGTAGGCCACGGCGAGGAGATCGGCGAAGGCCGGCAGTGGATCTTCGCGCTGTCGCCACTCCGCGGTGGCGCGATCCACGCGGTCGAGCTGGCCCGCCTCCGACTGTAAGATCGCGAGATGCAGATCGACGAGGGGATCGACCGAATAGCGCGCGAGCTCCTCGTACCAGTCGAGCGCCTGCCGGAGATCGTTTCCTCCCTCGAGCGCGGTCACCTCGTAGAGTCGTCGCTCCCAGCGCGGGGCGCCTTGGAGAGCGTCGTGCACGTCGAGCGTCCGCCCCACGACCAGCGCCAGCGCGCGGTCGGCGTCACGGTAGCCCGCCACCCGTGGCTCCGCGAACATGAGCCACGCGATGAACAGCAGGAACAGGGCGAGGATGACGGCGGAGAGGGCGGTGACGACAGCGGACCACCGTCGTGAGGGAGACGCCGGCGCCCGCGCCTCCGGAGGGGAGGCGCGCGGCTCGTCCGGCAGAGAGGAGGCCGTCTCCACGCTCAGGGCTTCAGCATGACTTTGATGGCGCGATCTTCCTTCTTGTCGAAGATCGCGTAGCCGCGGGGCGCGTCGGCGAGGGCCATGGTGTGGGTGATGATGCGCGCCGGCGTCAGCTTGCCGCGCTCCACGAGGGGCAGCAGCGGCGCCATGAAGTTGCGCGCGTTGCAGATCCCCATCTTCAGCGTGAGGTCCTTGAAGAACGCCTCGCGCGCCGGAAATCCGAGCGACGGCTCCACGTACACGCCCACCGACGACACCGTCCCGCCCGCGCGCACGGCCTGGATCGCCTGCGTGAAGGGCGCCTCGTGCCCCACGCATTCGAGCACCACGTCGGGCCCCCGGCCGCTCGTGAGCCCACGCAGTTGCTCGGCGGGATCGCCGCGGTCGAGGTTGACGGGCTCGGCGCCGAACTCGGCGGCGAGGGCGAGGCGGTAATCCACGCGGTCCACCGCGAACACGCGCGCGGGGCCGAAGAGCTGCGCGGACTGGAGAGCGAGGAGACCCACCGGGCCCGCGCCGAAGACGGCCACCGCGTCCCCGGGACGGATGCCGCCGTTCTCCGCGCAGACGTACCCGGTGGAGAGAATGTCGCCGAGGAAGATCGCGTCCTCGTCCGACATCCCCGCCGGCACCTTCTCGCAGAGGTAATCGGCGAAAGGCACGCGCACGCGTTCTGCCTGCCCGCCGCCCCACACGTGGCCGAAGCGTCCGCCGAACACGGCGCGGCCGGTGGTCGTGCACTGGGTCGGCATGCGGTTCTTGCACCACTCGCAGGTGCCGCACGACACGGAGAACGGCACGATCACGCGGTCGCCCGTCCGGAGCGTGCGCACGCCCGGCCCCACCTGCTCGACGACGCCCATGAACTCGTGGCCCATGACGGCGCCCTTCTGCACGAGGGCGCCGCCGCGGCCGTGGTACTGATGCAGGTCCGAGCCGCACACGGCGCTGGTGGTGATGCGGAGCACGACGTCGGTGGCGTCGACGACCTTGGGATCACCGACCTCTTCCGCCTTCACGTCGCCCACACCCTGGAACGTGATCGCCGTCATGATCTGTCCTTCCTTTCCATCTCGTGAAGAACGAGCGCGCCGGCGCCGCGCATGGTCGTGGCCTTGTCGGCAAGCACGATCGACACCCGCGTGCGCGCGAGCGCGGCCGCGAACGCGTAGTCAGCGGCCGCGCGCAGCACGCGCTTCTCGCGGGGCAGGAAGGCCGCCGCCACCCCGCCCGTGATGACGATGACCTCGGGGTTGAGCCCGTTCACGACGACGCCGATCATAGCGCCAAGCGCCTGGCACGCCTCGTCCACGAGAGCGGCCGCGGTGACGTCGCCCTCGTCCGCGAGCCGGAACACGAGAGCGGCGGTGATGGCGGCGGCGTCACCGCCCGCCGCCCGCAACAACGCGGCGTCGGGGTCGCCGGCCACGCGCCCCCGCGCGGCGTCCGCGATCCCGCGGCCGCTCGCGTAGAGCGCGAGGCATCCGCGACCGCCGCACCAGCACGGGGGGCCATCGAACTTCACGGGCGCGTGCCCGAGCTCGCCTCCGAAGCCGTGCGCGCCGCGGACGAGACGCCCGTCGATGATGATGCCGGTCCCGAACCCGGTGCCGGGGGCGAGCACGACGAGCGACGTCGCCCCCCGGCCGGCGCCGAACATCCATTCGCCGAGCGCGAGGGCGTTGACGTCGTTGTCCACGAACGCCGGCAGCCGAAAGCGGGCGGCGAGGGCGGCCGCGAGCGGGCGACCGGCGAGCTCGGGGACGTGCGGCACGTGCTCGCTGATGCGGCCCGTCGTCGTGTCCACGGGGCCCGGCACCCCGACGCCGATTCCGGCGACCTCGTGGCCGCGCGCTCGGGCCGCGTGCTCGAGCTCGTCGATCAGCGTCTCGATCGCGGCCTCCGCGCGTCCGGGCGCGTCGTGGGTGGCGACCTGGCGGGCGATCAGCACCTCGCCGGCGGAAGAGACAACGCCGGCGCTGATGGTGGTGCCGCCGACATCGACGGCGATGACGACGGGAACGGACACCATCGCGATCGACTCAGAGCTGGCCGAAGTGACAGAGCGCGATGCCGAGGGAGGCGGCGGCCGCACGCGCGTCGGGCGCGCCGAGACCGGCGAGCTCGGTTTCGCGCTGGCGACCGTAACGACTGTACGCGAGATCGTCGTCGAACCGTCCCGGGTGGGCCATGAACTCGGAAACGCCGTCCGGTAGCTCGCGCAGGTGGGCGCGCACCCGCGCCGGCGACCAGTAGGCTTCCGGTCCCGACTCGCCGAAGAAGTGATCGGGCGTGCGCAGTCCCGCCGCGCGCGCGCGGGCGCGCGCCGCCGCGTCCTGGCTGCGCACCGGGACGCGGAGGCGCCGGGCGAGCTCGACCACCGCCTCCCGCGCCGGCGAGTAGAGTCCGGCGTGGTGGTGGGTGTCGAGATGCGTGGGCGTCTTCTTGAACAGAGACAGGAACTTATCGGCCTGCGCCTCCAGCTCCGCTTCAACGTGCTTGGCCTCGGCGCGCGCGGTGGCGCGGCGCACGTCGCGCACGAACTTTCCGTCGTCGCCGACGAGGGACTTCCCGCGCGTGAGGGGCTTGCCGAGGGTGAGGTTCAGATGGATGCCGACGCCGATCCCGGCATCGCGCGCGGCCGTCACCTGCTCGCGGTCGAGAGCGGCGGTGACGAGCACGGTGGTGCTGGTGACGATGCCCTGGCGATGGGCCGTCAGGATTCCCGCGCTCACGCCGCGGGTGAGCCCGAAGTCGTCCGCGTTGACGATGAGGCGCCTCACAGCGTCCCCTGCACCAGCGTCCCCTGCACCATCACGCGCTCCACGGTCTGCGGTAGACCGCGCGCCCCCAGCGTTCCCTCGTGGTCGAGCGCGCGGAGATGATCGAGGCGTTCGTATCCGATGCGCGGGAACGCCTGCACCTCGGTGGCGACGACGGCGGGCTGAAAACCACACTGCTCCAGTCGCGCGAGCGCGCGCTTCTTGCCGAGGAAGCCGAAGATCGTGAACACGAGGCGCCCTCCCCGATGGAGATGCGCGGCGGCGCCGTCGATGACGCGGTCCAGGATTTCCCAGCCGTCCACGCCTCCGTTGTCGGCGGCGGCCACGGCATCCGTGCGCGCGCGGCCGGGAGGTGTCGGCATCTGGGGCGGGTTGCTGCAGACGAGATGGAAGCGCTCGCCGGCGACGGGCGCGTAGCAGTCGCCCACGCGCGCATCGACGGTCACGCCGTTCACGACCGCATTCAGCCGCGTCGCCTCCACCGCTGCCGACACCACGTCCGTCGCCACCACCGTCGCGCCCGCCTTCGCCGCCATCACGGCCGCGAGGCCGAGACCGCACCCGATCTCGAGCACACGCTCGCCCGACCGCACGGGAAGATTCCGGACGAAGAAGAGGGAGCCCGCCTTCGGCGGTTGGACCGCTTCCGCAACGCGGAAGACCCAACCTCGCCACACGTAAAGCAAAACGCCCGCGTCGTCGGCGGTCGTCACCGGCCCTGGACTCTCCGGAAGTAGAGCCGGAGGGCTTCTTTCAGCTGCGCCCGTGCCCCGGCCGACGTCTGCGCGTCCTCGAGCTGTTCGAGATCGATCTGAAGCGGCACGCCCTCGCGCTTGACGCCGTCGAGCTCGGCCGTCAGACCGCAACGCTCGTCGGATTCCGTGAACACGATGCGCGCCTTCTTGAAGGTGCCGTCTTCCTGCGCGAGCTGACGCACGGTCTCCGTGAGCACGCGCTTGATCGCTTCCGCTTCCCCCGCGGGAACGGTGGAGAACGCCGCCGTCAGCTCGACCTCACCGGCCATCGGTCCACACCTTCAGAATGTCCGCGTGCGCCTTCGCCGCGTTGGCGCGGATGGCGAAGCTGATCGCTTCGCGTAGTTCGTCCTCGGTCGCGCCCGCTGCCCTGGCGCCCGCCAGGTCGCGCTTCGCTCAGTGCGTGTTGCCGACCGCGAGGTTGGCGGCGAGGTAGCAGAGCGACGCCGTCTTGGGATCGAGCGCGCCCTTCTTGTAGACCCAGCTCGCGATGACCTTCTCTTCGAGGGATGGCATGAGGGACGTCCTCCCGCGCGGTGCCGCCGTTCGCGACGCCGGAGCTAGTCTTTGAGGTACTGCGTGATGTCGACGAGGCGCTGGCCGGCGAAGTAGAAGTTCCACCCGAGCGGATACACCCACGCCTCGGTGACGTTACCTTTGAGCTCGGGCCAGTAGCGCCGGGCAAGCTTCTCCATCTCCGCCTCGTCCGTGGTGGTGCCGACTGGCGGACCGAGCAGGATGAGCACCTGCTCCTTGCTCTGCCCCACCGCCGTTTGCCGATAGAAGCGGAAGCTGGCCGCGTCGAGGCTGTTGGCGGTGTCCGGGTGCTCGCGCAGGTACTGGGCGACCTTCAGCTCCATCTGATCGTCCCAGTAACGGCGCTCGTCGAACGAGGGCTCCTTGCCGTTCTGCAAGAGCATGCGCATCGTCCAGAACTGCTGCGCGGTGGGGCCTTGCGTCACCCGTTGCTCGGTGGCCGGCCGCAGGCTCGCGCACGCGGCGAGGAGGAGCACAGGCGCCATCAGGGTGAGGGCGCGACGAATCACGGCGGTCAGAATATCAGATGAGGGCCGATTCGTAGACAATCCCGCGATCGACGGCGCGCGCGGCCTGGGTGAGGACCCGGCTCGTCTCCGGCGCCACCTCCGCGCTTTCCGCGACCTGGCGGAGGAGATCGATGAGGCGGCGCATGGCCCGCACGAGGTCACCCTCGTGGCCGCCGAACGACTGCTCGACGATGCCGGTCCAGTCGTCTTCCCCGGACGCCCAGCGATACACGGCCGGCATGAAGCCTCCGTGCACGGCCACCGGCATCCCGAGGTGGCGCGCGCGTTGCGCCTGGTACACGGCATCGGCGGCGGCGGCGAACTGATCGAGCCTCCGCTTCAGCCGCGGATGCTTCTTCAGGAAGCCACGCGCGATCATCGGCTCCCCCGAGCGCGACTCCTCGATGAGCGCCGAGCACAGCGCCGCCGCCTCCGGCGCGGTGACGTCCGTGAAGATCCCGCGCTCCACCGCTTCCGCCGCCAATAGCTCGTTGTCGTGACGGAGGCCCGCGATCAAGCGGCCCTTGCTCTGGAGCCGCCCGCCCCGCACGGCGCCGAACTGCTCCAGGACCTCCACCACACGCAGGAATTCCTGCCAGTACGCGCTGCGGAACGCCTCCAGGGCCGCTTGCCGCTGCCCGAGGCGCTCCTCCAGACGCTCGATGTCGCGCGAGGCACGGTCGCACGCGCTGGTGGCGTTCCAGGGACAGCGATGGCATTCGATGGACGAGAGCACGGCCTCCGGCCCCTGCGCGCGCTCGTGATCGATGAGGTCGGGCACCGGCACCGCCGCCAGCCGCTCCGCGAGATAGCGCAGGCCGCGCTGATCGCGGCCGCGGTCCCGCGGCACGTGCCAGGGCGGCGTGGCCCAGAACACGCGCTTGATGACGCCGGCTTTCACGCGCACGACGGCGCCGTGCGGGAGCAGCGCCTCGATGATGGCGCGGTGGCCGCGGATGCCGTGCACGCCGAGGATCAGGGCCAGAGTGGGGCCGCCGCGACGTCGCACGAGGGCGAGACGACCGGGCTCGGCGTCCAGCACCCCGCGCTGGTCACCACGCCGTCCGCCGCGTCCCGCCGCCTGCCGCCGCGTCTCCACCTCCTGGCGCGCCCGCCGGTAGCGCGTGATGCGCGGGAAATCACCGCAGGGGGCGGCGTACTCGTGGGCGCGCGCGAGCGCGTTCTCGAGGCCGCGCACCTCGGCTTCCATGTCGCGGATGCGCTTCAAGTTCTGGTACTGGCCGAACGACGATTCGATGCGCCGTCGCAGCACCTCGGGCGGCGCCCCGGTGGCGAGCAGGAGCGCCACCGATCCGTAGCCGAGCTTGAACTGGCTCTCGATCGGCTCCGGCGAGCCGTCGACCACGCGCAGGAGATCCTCGACGCCGTCGCGGGCGTCGAGGGCGATCACGCACTGCCCCTCGGCGTCGATGCCGCGCCGTCCCGCTCGTCCCGCCATCTGCGTGAGCTCGTTGTGAGTGAGCGAGCGGAACCCGCGATCGGTGCGCTTGGTGAGGGACTGCAGCACCACGCTGCGCGCCGGCATGTGGATCCCGAGCGACATCGTCTCCGTCGCGAACACGACCTTGCAGAGCCCGCGCTCGAACAGCACCTCGATGAGGCGCTTCACGCTGGGCAGGATGCCGGCGTGGTGGAGGCCCACTCCCAGGCGCAGGCCGCGGAAGATCGTCTGGTTCAGCGTGGACTCGCCGAGGGAGGGCGTCTCCGCCATGGCCTCGTTGATGGTGACGTCGACCTCGCGCTGCTCGTCGCGCGTGAGGAGGCTGCGCCCTTCCGCGAGGACGTCGTCGAGGGCCCGCTCGCAGCCGGCGCGGCTGAAGATGAAGTAGATGGTGGGCAGCCAGCCGCGCCCCGCCAGCCCCTCGATCAGGAAGCCGGGATCGACGACGCGGCGGCTGTACCACCGGCCGCGCTCGTCGGGACCGCGCGATTCGTCGCCCACGAGGCGGGCGCGTCCGCGCCGGACGTCGTCGATGTCGTGGATCTCGGCGGCGAGGTCGGCCACCGCGTAGGAGAGCGGCACCGGACGCTGGGGGTGGAAGATCGGCAGCACGGGACGATGCACGAGCGAGATCCAGTCCGCGATCTCCTTCACGTTCGCCACCGTCGCCGACAGGGCCACGAGAACCACGTCCGGGGGGGCGTTGACGATGATCTCTTCCCACACCGTGCCACGTCCCTCGTCGCCCATGTAGTGACACTCGTCGAGGACCACGTAGCCGAGGTCGTCGAGGCCGCCCGCGTAGAACATGTTCCTCAAGATCTCGGTGGTCATGACGAGGATGCGGCCGCGGGGATTGACCTTGACGTCGCCGGTGAGGATGCCGACGTTGTCGGCGCCGAACACGCGGGTGAAGTCGGCGAACTTCTGGTTCGAGAGCGCCTTCAGCGGCGTCGTGTACGCGAGGCGCTTGCCGGTCTCCAGCGCGGCCAGGATCGCGAACTCGGCCACGAGCGTCTTCCCCGCCCCCGTCGGCGCCGACACGATTACCGACTGCCCGCCCTCGATCGCGCGCGCCGCCTCGAGCTGGAAGTCGTCGAGCGGGAACGGATAGCGCGTCTGGAAACGTTCCAGAAGCTCCATGTTTTGCACAGTATCACGCCGTGCCGGGCGGCGACGGCAGGCGGGCGCGCGGCGGCGGTGCTATCCTGCGCCGACACCGCCGTCGACAGAGAGGAGCGTCGCGTGATCGTCTACCACGTCTCCGTCACCGCCGCCGACGACTACCGTACGCGCCGCGAGACCCATCGCCGCGCGCACCTCGAGCGTTTGCAAGGTCTCCGCGCCGCCGGCATCTTCATCGCGGGCGGTCCTGCCCCGGACGGGAAGACCGCCGATCTCGTGTACCGCCTCCAGCAGGCGTGGCAGCTCAAGCACGCGCTCGAGGAAGATCCGTACTGGACGGGCGGCGTGTGGACGCACTACGCGTCGCGGACGTTCAGCCAGTTCGTGGAGCCGTGGGAGATGGTGCCGGTCGTCATCGACGGGTCACGGGCGGTGACGATCGTGGAGGGACGCACCGCCGACCACGACATGGCGCAGCTTGCGCTCGTCGAGTTGCGCGGCGCCGGCCGCGTGCACGTGGGCGGCTTCTTCGAGGACGGCGAGACCCTGGCCTTTGCGCGCACGGCCGAGGCGGAGACGGCGCTCGAATGGTTCCGCGCCACCGGCGTCTGGCGCGAGGACACGCTGCGCGCGCGTCCCCTCCTACACGTGCTGTGAGCGGCGGCTCACTCCACTCCCGCCACCGCCAGCACGCGCGCCATGCGGGCGGCGGCCAGGTCCGGATCGCGCAGGAGCTGGGCGCGGTCGGCGAGGACGAATAGCTCGGCGAGGTGGATGACCGACCGCGCGCTCTCCAGGCCGCCCACCATCCGGAAGTGATCCTGGTGGCCGTTCAGATACGCCATGAAGACGACGCCGGTCTTGTAGAACCGCGTGGGGGCGCCGAAGATGTGGCGCGAGAGCGGCAGCGTGGGCGCGAGGATCGCGTGGAAGCGATCGCGGTCGCCGGCGTCCAGCGCATGCAGGGCGGCGGAGGCGGCGGGCGCGATGGCGTCGAAGATGCCGAGCAGGGCGTCGCTCCACCCGTGCTCGTCGCCGCCGATGGTCGTCGGGTAGTCGAAGTCGTCGCCGCTGTACATGCGCACGCCGCGCGGGAGCCGGCGCCGCATGGCGATCTCGCGCTTCTGGTCGAGGAGGGAGATCTTCACACCGTCGACGCGCGGCGCGTGCTCGGTGACGATGGCGAGCAGCGTCTCGGTGGCGACGTCGAGGTCGTGCGACCCCCAGTATCCCGCGAGGGCAGGATCGAACATGTCGCCGAGCCAGTGGATGATCACCGGCTCCTTCACCTGGGCCAGGATGCGGCCGTAGACCTTCGCGTAGTCGTCGCGTCCCCGGGCGCAGGCGGCGAGGGCGCGGCTCGCCATCAGGATGATGCGCCCACCGACGCTCTCGACGTAGTCGCACTGCTGCTCGTACGCGGCCTCCACGTCTGCGAGCGTCACGCGCGACGTGGGCTCGAGGTGGTCCGTCCCCGCTCCCGACGCCAGCACCGCGCCCGGGATGCCGCGTGATTCCGCCACCGAGCGGCGGATGAGCTCCTTGGCCGCGTCCCAGCCGAAACCCATGCCGCGCTGGGACGTGTCCATCGCTTCCGCGACGGCGAGGCCGAGGCCCCAGACGTGGCGGCGGTAGGCGAGGGTCGCGTCCCAGTCGAGCTTGACGTCGAGGCTGGGATCGATGGCGGCGCGGGCGTCGGCGACGACGTGCACGGCGGCGTAGGCAACCCGGCTCGAGATAGGACTCGCCGACGTGGGGAATTGCGGCTCGGCGGTGAGCGTGTACGTGAAGAGTGTTCCGTCCGCGCGCGGTAGCCGTAACGTTCTGGGCATCCTCGCCTCTCCCGCCGCCCGCCTCGGCGCCGCTCGGCGGGCACGACCATTCTATACGTCGCGGGACAGCTGAAGGGCGGTGAACTTCCCGGGGGGCACTTCTTCACGGCGCGCTTCCCTCGAGCGCATCGCAAACGTACGATGGAGCGCCAACCGCCGTCGCGAGCGGAGGCGCGAACGATGCACGGGAATACACGGCTTCTGTTCGACCGCTACGCGAAAGAATATTTCCGGCCCGGCCTCCACGTCCTGGAGGTGGGGCCGGATTACCCTTCCACGCTCCAGGCGATGGCGAGCGTGCCGGACAGCCACTGGCACACGGTCGACCTCGCGGATGCCGGCGGGCGTGGCCCCACCCACCGTGCACGCGACGAGTACACGTTCCCGATCGCGGATGAGACCTACGACATCGTCGTCGCCGCCAACGTTCTCGAGCACGTCCGGAAGGTCTGGGTCTGGATCAAGGAAGTGGCGCGCGTCTGCAAACCCGGGGGTCACGTCATTCTCATCAATCCCGCGAGCTGGCCCTACCATGAGTTCCCCGTGGACTGCTGGCGAGCCTACCCCGAGGGCATGAAGGCGCTCTACGAAGAGGCCGGGCTCGGCGTGCTGCTGAATCGCTGCGAGGCGCTCGAAGATGGTCATCTGCGCCGACACATTCCGGGACGGAGCCTCGGCTACATCTACGATCACGAGGGGTGGCGCCTGAAGCTAGCCACGCGCGTGCTTGCCGCCATCGGCTATCCCGTGGAACGCCCCTACGACACGATCACGATCGGCCGGAAGTGAGTGGTCGTCGAGGACCAGCGCTCCCGCTGCCACCCACACGTTGACCTCCGTCAACATCACCGTGCAGAAAGCGCCGAAGCTCGTGTGGACACGGTCACGATGTCGCCCGGGCCGGCGGCATTGACGACGAAGTGCGCGGCGCCGTACTGTCCCCGCATGCCGGGCGTGGAGCCCGGGTGCCGCGTACCCGCCACGAAAGGGTCCCGCCATGACAGCCGCGGGCATCGTCTCATCGGTGGTGGTCGCCGTCGTTGTCTTCGCTCTCCGGGCCTCCGCGCAAACGGGTCCGACCCAGGCTGAGCTCGACAGCGCCGCCGCCAATGCCACGGACTGGCTCCACCCGAACCACGACTACGCCGGCCAGCGCTTCGTCGACGTCACGCAGATCAACCGCCAGAACGCAGCCTCGTTGGAACCGGTCTGCCGCTACGATGTCGGTGACCTGTACCCGTTCCAGACGAACCCGATCGTCTATCGCGGGGTCATTTACCTGACGACCCCCTACGCCACCCTCGCCGTCGACGCTGCCACCTGCCGCTTGCGCTGGCGGCACGACTGGATCGCGAAGGCGCGTGAGAACTGGCCGCAGAACCGCGGCATCGCCATCAAGGCGGGCAGGGTCATCCGCGGCACGCGTGACGGATATCTCTTTTCCCTCGACGCGGAGACGGGACGATTACTGTGGGAACGAGCCGCCGCCAACGCCGCGGATGGCGAAACGCTCACGATGCCGCCTCTCGTCTTCGATGATCTCGTGATCGTCGGCCCCGCCGGAAACGAGGTGCCGATCAAAGGCTGGGTGGGCGCGTTCAAGATCGAGAACGGAGAGCCAGTGTGGCGGTTTCACATGTACCCGCGTCCGGGCGAAGCCGGCGCCGAAAGCTGGGGGACCAGCGACGCCCTCACCGGCGGCGGCGCCGTGTGGACCCCGTTCGCGCTCGACCACGCCGCCGGGCTCGTCTTCATTCCCGTCGGCAATCCTGCGCCGGACTTCTACGGAGACGTCCGGCCCGGCGCCAACCTGTACACCAACTCTCTCGTCGTTCTCGACGCCCGCACGGGGACGCTCGCCTGGCACTACCAAGCGACGCCGCACGACACCCACGACTGGGATCTGACGCAGGTGAGCCCGCTCTTCACCGCCGACGTGAACGGCACGCAGCGACGGCTGGTGGCGGTGGCAGGAAAGGACGGGCTGTTGCACGTGCTCGATCGGAAAACCGGTGACCATCTCTACGAGGTCGCCGTCACCCGTCGGGAGAACGTGGACCTGCCGATCACGACCGAGGGCGTGCACGTCTGTCCCGGCCCCATCGGCGGCGTGCAGTGGAACGGGCCCGCGTTCAGTCCGCGCACGAACACGCTGTACGTCCCCTCCGTCGAGTGGTGCGCGACCTTCCGGAAGGCCGCGGAGCTCCGCCACTTCTCTGGAGGTCTGTACATGGGGGGCACGAGCCAGCTCGATCGCGCGGATGACAGCCGCGGCTGGCTGACCGCCATCGATGCATCGACGGGACGGATCCGGTGGCGCTATCAATCACGCCGTCCGATGGTGGCGGCCGTCACCGTGACGGCGGCCGACATCCTCTTCACGGGCGAACTGGGCGGCGACTTCCTGGTGCTCGACGCCGCCGACGGTACCGTCCTCTATCGCTTCGACACCGGCGCCGCGATGAGCGGGGGCATCGTGACCTATCGACTCGGCGAGAGACAATACGTGGCGGTGACCGCGGGCAACGCCAATCGATTCTGGGCGGCGCCGGCGAGGTCGGCGACGATGATCATCTTCGCCGTTCCCGCACCCAGCTGCGACGGGGCGTGTTGACACCCCGAAACCGGCTTTGTATGGTTGGGCACTTTCCGCGGCTTCGCCCTCGATTGTGAAGGAGGTCGTCATGGCGACGGACAAGAACGAGGTCAAGTTCCTCCTCGGCGAGAGGGACATCCCGACCAAGTGGTACAACATCCAGGCCGACCTCCGGACGCCGCTCGCGCCGCCGCTGCACCCCGGCACCGGAAAACCGATCGGCCCCGAAGACCTGGCGCCGCTCTTCCCCATGGAGCTGATCAAACAAGAGGTCAGCCAGGAGCGCTGGATCGAGATACCGGATGAGGTCCGCGACGTCCTGAAGCTGTGGCGGCCGTCTCCGCTCTACCGGGCGCGCCGCCTCGAAAAAGCGCTCGGCACGCCGGCCCGCATCTACTACAAGTACGAAGGCGTGAGCCCGGCCGGCAGCCACAAGCCCAACACCGCCGTCGCGCAGGCGTACTACAACAAGCAGGAAAAGGTCACCCGGCTCAGCACGGAGACCGGGGCCGGCCAGTGGGGATCCGCGCTCGCACTCGCCACCCAGCTCTTCGGTCTGCAGTGCAAGGTGTACATGGTGAAGGTCTCGTACCAGCAGAAGCCCTACCGTCGCATCATGATGGAGACGTGGGGCGCGCAGGTGGTGGCGAGCCCGAGCCCCGACACGCAGGCCGGCAAGAAAGTGCTCGAGGGCGATCCGAATTCTCCGGGCAGCCTCGGCATCGCCATTAGCGAGGCGGTGGAAGACGCCGCCACGCGCGACGACACCAAGTACTCGCTCGGCAGCGTGCTCAACCACGTGCTCATGCATCAGACCGTGATCGGGCTCGAGGCCAAGAAGCAGCTCGAGAAGGCCGACGACGAGGCGGACGTGGTGATCGGCTGCGCGGGCGGCGGCTCCAACTTCGCCGGACTCTCGTTCCCGTTCGCGGCCGACAAGCTCGCCGGCAAGAAGAAGAAGCTGCGCATCGTGGCGGTGGAGCCGAGCGCGTGCCCGAGCCTCACCAAGGGGAAGTACGTCTACGACTTCGGCGACACCGTCGGCCTCACGCCGCTCGTCAAGATGCACACGCTCGGGCACGGCTTCATCCCACCCGCGCTGCACGCGGGCGGCCTCCGGTATCACGGCATGGCGCCCCTCGTCTGCAAGCTCTACGACGAGGGGGTGATCGAGGCGGTGAGCGCGCCTCAGGTGGCCACCTTCCAGGCCGCGCTCCAGTTCGCGCGCGCGGAGGGGATCATCCCCGCCCCGGAGTCGGCGCACGCGATCAAGATCGTGCTCGACGAAGCGCAGCGCTGCAAGAAGGAAGGCAAGAAGCAGACGATCCTGTTCAACCTCTCCGGCCACGGCCACTTCGATCTCGGCGCCTACGAGGCGTACCTCACGGGCAAGCTGCAGGACTACGACTATCCGGCCGAGAAGATCGCGGAGGCGTTGCGCGGAGTCCCGCAGGTGAAGGGCTAGTGGCGGCGGGCGTGCTCGGACGTCGGGCCTTCCTGAGGCTCGGGGGCGCCGCGGCGGCGGTGGCGGCGGCGCCCGCCTCCCTGCGCGCGCAGACCAAGGGCCAGGTCCGGCTCGCGTACCTTCAGCTCGGCTGGGCGGCGACCGAGATCATCGACAAGGAAGACCTGCTCGGCAAGCACGGCTGGCAGGCCAAGTACTCCGTGGTGCCGGGCTCGCCGGTGCCGCTGCTCAATCAGCTCGTCGCCAAGAACGTCGACGCCATCGACATGAGCTTTGCGCTGGCGGCGAAGGCGTTCGAAGACGGCGCGCCCTTCAAGGTCACCGGCCTCGCCACCGCGGTGCTCGGCGCCATCGTCGCCCGCAAGGACGCCGGCATCGCGAAGGTCGAGGACCTACGCGGACGCAAGGTGGCGGCGGTGACGGGAACCTCGACGTACTTCGACATCCGCGCCCTCACCCTCAAGGCCTACGGTCTCGATCTCCAGAAGGATGCCCAGATCGTCACCGCCACCGCGCCCCCCGACATGGTGACGCTGCTCGCCAAGAAAGAGGTGGACGCGATCGTGGCGTGGCAGCCGATCACCGACTCCGTCGTCTTGAGCGGCGAGGGCGTCTATCTCGCCAAGCAGATCGATCTCTGGCGCAAGGCCACCGGGCGCGCCACCGGCTTTCCCGTCCACGTGTGCTACCTGGTCCACAACGAGTTCAGCGCGAAGCACCCGGGATTCGCGCGCGATCTGAACGCCGCCCAGAAGGACGCCGTCGACATCTGGTACAAGCGTCCGGAGCGCGCCATGGAAATCGTGGGCGAGGTCACCAAGCTCCCGAAGCCGGTGATCGAGGTCGCCTACAAGGAGACCGTGCAGATGCTCCACGGTCTTCCCGATGAGCAGGTGGAGACGCTCATCCTCCAGCTCAAGGTCAACAAGGAGTTCGGGTTCCTCAAGTCCGACCTCTGGGACAACCCGGATCGCATCCGGCGGGAATTCTTTTCCGTGTGAGGGGGCCTCTACGGCCCCCTCCCATGCCTCCCCCAGACCAACGACGGGATTGCGGCGGCGGAGCCGCCGCTCGGACGGCGGCGTCGCGCCGCGCGAGACGATCACACTCCGCATAAGCTCACATGACGCTTCGTGAGTGGAGCGAACGGTTTCATCTTCCAACGCTCCTTCTTGCTGTTGTCGTCGTTGTGGTGTGGGCGATGCTTTCGTGGCGGTATGGGGCGTACGTGCTGCCGTCGCCGCGATCCGTCGTCAACGGGTTCGTCGCGATCGTGGCGTCGGGGACGATCTGGAAGCATACGGGGGCGTCGCTCTTCCGGATCGTGATCGGGTTCGGGGCGGCGGTGGTGGTGGCGCTCCTCCTGGGGCTCGGCGCGTTCCTCTCTCGCACCGCGCACGGCGTCGTTCACGACGTGGTGGCCGTCCTCAACGCGACGTCGGTCTTCGTGTGGATCGTCGTCTCCATCATCTGGTTCGGCTTGAGCGAGTGGGCGCCGATCTTCACCACCTTCATGATCACGCTGCCGGTCGTCGCCTCGAACATCGTGCAGGGCGTGGAGAGCGTGGACCGCCGTCTGCTGGAGATGGGCGACGTCTATCGCCTGGGAGGGTGGGAGAAGTTCGTGTCCATCGTCGTCCCGTCCACCCTGCCCTACCTGGTGGCCGGCATGAAGGTCGGGTTCGGCCTCGCGCTCAAGGTGTCGGTGGTGGCAGAAATTTTCGGCGTTACCTCCGGCATCGGCTACATCATGAACTACAGTCGGGAGATCCTCGAGACGCAGATGGTGTTCGTGTGGGCGCTCGTGATGATCCTCGTCATGATCGCCGCCGACACGCTGGTGTTCGACGGCCTCTCCCGCCGGCTCGCGCGATGGCGGTGAAGCTCAGGGTCGAAGACGTCGGCAAGGACTACCTGATCCCGGTCATCGCGCGCGTGTCCTTCGACGTCGACGCGGGCGAGTTCGTGTGTCTCCTCGGTCCCAACGGTTGCGGCAAGACCACGCTCCTGCGCATCCTGGGCGGCATCGAGCCCGCCAGCCGCGGACGCGTCCTGCTCGACGGCGAGGCGATCGTGGCCAACCGCGCCCACGAGCGAAAGGTCGGCGTCGTGTTCCAGGAGGATCGGTTGCTGCCGTGGCTCACGCTGCGGGAGAACGTGGCGCTGGTCCTGAAACCGCTGGGCCTGCCGCCGGCGGCGCGGCGCCGGCGTGCCGACGAGCTGCTGGCGCTGGCCGGGCTGCGCGGCTTCGAGGACTACCATCCCGGTCGCGTGAGCGGCGGCATGCGCCAGCGCACCGCCATCGCGCGCGCGCTCGCCATCGAGCCCGACGTCCTCCTCATGGACGAGCCTTTCGGCGCTCTCGACGCCCAGAACCGCCGCATCATGCAGGCGGAGGTGCGCCGGATCTGGCAGGAGACCCGGCGCACCATCGTCTTCGTCACGCACGCCATCGAAGAGGCGGTGGCCATCGGTACCACGCTCGTGATGCTGACCGCTCGCCCCGCCCAGATCCGCGAGCTGATCCGGAACGACGGCCGCGTGGAACGCGCGAAGCTCGTGGACGACCTCAACACCATGATCATGGAAGAGGTCGAACGCCAGCAGGGCGCGCGCCCTCGGTAGTCCGGCGCCCGAACGGCGGCGACGGCGCCGGCCACCGCACCGTCCACGCCACCAGCGAACCCAGCGCGCGCTCGAGCGGCGTGCGCGGGCGAGGCGCGGGAGCGGCCAGCCGCGCCTGTGCCACCATCGCGCGCGCCGCCTGGAGACGCTCCCGGACGATCCATTCCATCAGATAGACGTCGACGTCCATGCCGTCCTCCCTCACACGGCGCGGCCGCGCGCGCGGTGGGCCTGGGGCGTAATGACGATGTGGAGCCGATCGCGTATCTCGGCGTCGGCACCGAGCACGCGCTCCGTGATGGCGAGCAGCCGACCCACGATCGAGGGGCGGTCCAGCGGCGCCGCAAAGCTGACCGTCCACGCGCCGCGCCAGCCTTTGGCGACCACCGGCGCCGCCACCGCGCCCAGCTCGGCGTGGATGGCGTCGGTGAGACGCACCTGTCGCTGGATGCGGCGCTGCCGCGCGTGCTCGATCGCGCTCGCGAGGACGAGCAGGCCCGTGAGCGACAGCGTGAGCCCGAGCATGAGCAAGACGGGCGCGAGGGCGGTCAGCATCGGAGCCTCCATGCCGCCTGGCGGCTCCTGATGAAGCGATCGGCCTCCGCCGTGAGCAGGCCGCGGGCAGGGTGATCGATGGGGTGCGCGTGCAGCGCGCTCGTTCGCTCCGCGCGCGCCGCGCGCACGGCGGCCGCGATCTTGGGGACGGCGACGGCGACGAGAGCCGCCACCACGATCGTCGCCGCCAGCGCCATGACGATGAGGGCACGAAACTCGATGAGCATCGTTCATCCTCCTCTGCTCATGAGACACCGCAGGAAGGACGACGTGAAACGGTGCGCGTTACGCGGAGAGCGGGTGGAGGTCGGGCCGGCAGGTGGTGCAGGGCGCGAGGCCGGCTGCCTCCGCGCGCTCGCGCGTTCCGAACAGCGTGAGGCGCGCGAGCGGGAACGACGACAGCGAGCCGCACGTGGGCAGGCAGTACTCGGAATCGCGATCGGCCACGGTGTACATCGCCTCGCGGCGGATCCGCACGTCACGCGGCGCGTGCGCCGTGCGCACGCCTTCCACCGCGAGCAGCCGCTCCTTGAGATCGAGCTTGTTGCCCGCGTACCCGGTGAGCGACCCGGAGCCGCCGATCACCCGGTGACACGGCACCACGATCGGCAGTGGATTCCAGCGCAAAGCCTGCGCCACCGCCCGCACCGCGGTGGGGCGCCCGATCTCGCGCGCAATGCGGCCGTAGGAGGTCACGGCGCCGTAGGGCAACGCCGCCGTCGCCTCCAGCACCTCGCGCTGGAACTCGCTGCGCGCGAAACGGAGGTCGAGCGGCCACGCCAGCCGCGTGCGCTCGCCCGCGAGGTACTCGAGAATCTGCTGGTAGAACCCCTCCGTCTCCGCGCCGTCCTCCACGATCTCCACGCCCGGCCACCGGTGCAGGCGGGACGCGCCCGCGTCACCCGCCCGCGACAGATACTCGACGAGCACGACACCGCGCTCGGACCGCGCGATGAGGATCGGCCCCAGCGGCGAGTTCCAGACCCGGGACGTCACCGCCCGGCGGCGCAGCTCGGCCAGACGCCATTCGAGATCGCCACGTACGGCGTGGGAACGATCCTCGGCGACGGGCGCGCGGCCGAGCGAGGTCACCAGCCGATCCACGTCGCGGGAACGGTGAAGCTCCTCGCGGCACGACGCGCAGCGGCGCACGTGCTCGTCCACGCGCTCCACCGCCGGTGGCGAGGCCTCACCCATCGCGGCACGGAGAAGATCGGGCGCGATCTGCCGGCACGTGGACGGGGTGGGGCTCATGCGGACACCTCCGGGCGGGGCAGGTCATGACCATCGAGCCCCTGGCGGATCTTGCGGAAGGCCTGGAACACGTGGGCGCGTGCGGATTCCTCGGAACAGTTGAGGCTGCGCGCGATCTCCCCATACGAGAGGTCGTGGATCTTGCGCAGGACGAAGGCGAGACGCTGGCGGAGCGGCAGCCCGTCGATCACGCGCTCGAGCACGGCTCTCGCCTCGTTGAACAATGCCTCCCCCTCCGGCCCTTCACCGTCGCTCTCCCGACTCCTTCGCTGCACGGTGGCGTGCGCCGCGCGCCGCCGCGATTCGGTGCGAACGTGGTTGCGGTAGAGGTTCGTGGCGATCGCGAACATCCACGCGCGCACGTTCGCGTCGGGCGGGAGCGCCCGGTAGGCGCGGAACCCCCGCAGAAAGGCCTCCTGGGAGAGGTCTTCCGCTTCGTTCGCGTGCGCGGTCACCCGGCGAAGATATCGATAGATCTCCGCATGGTGGGTCGCTACCACCGTCTCGAACGGCTCCCGGCCCATCCGCCTCCTCGCACCCTATGAGACACCGTTCCGGCGCCGGCGTGAAAGGGGGTGGCCCTCCAGGCTAGAATCTGCCCGGGTCGACCGTTCATGGACAACCTGCCCGCCCTGACGCGGCTGCTTCGGCTCCTGCCGGCGCTCATGCTTGTGTCGTGGGCGGCGGCGGCGGGCGCGCAGCCCGCTGACCGCGACTCCTCCCGCCGCCCCGCCGAGGTCGAGAACATCGAGGCGTACGTGCGCGGCATCGATCTTCTCGCCGAGAGTGGCGAGCAGCAAGGCGGACGCTTCCGCCTCTTCGCGCTGTTCGCGCCCGCTCGCGGCAAGACGCCGAGCTGGCGTGAGTTCGCCGACGAGGCCGTTCTCGACGAGACGATCAAGGCCGAACAGCCGTCCACGGTCGCGCTCGCGCGCGTGTTCATGCGCGCGGGCGCCGTGGCCGCCGTCTACACAAGCGTGGCGGGGGAAGACGGCGTGGTGTGGACCGATCACTACTTTCGCGCGGACGGCACCCTCGCCAAGCTCGAGACGCGCTGGCGGACGCTCGGGGCCGAGCTACAGATGGAGCGCGAACGGTTCTTCGACGGCGCGGCGCAGGTGCTGTGGTCGCGGGTCGAGCTCGTGGACCTCGCGGCGGGGACGCCGGTGCCCCGGCTCCGTCCCGGAATCTCGGAGCCGAAGCCCGAGATCTATCTCCGCGCCGACCGGCTTCCCTACCATGCCTTGCTCAGACGGGCGCCCGACGTGACGCCGAGAGGAGCGACGCCATGATCAAGCCGTACACCGCCGTCGGCCTCATCCCGACCGTGCGTGGCATCCGCAAGCGCAAGGACATCAAGATCAACCTCGACCACCTGCACCATCTCGTGAAGGCGGCCTCGTGGCTGTCCAGCCTCGACCTCCCTGTGCGGCTCATCGCCTTCCCGGAAGGCGCCCTGCAGGCGTTCAACGACGAGGTGCTGGACCTGGATCACGCGACGTTCGCGCGCGAGTGCGCCATCGACATCCCGGGCGAGGAGACGGAGGAGCTCGGGAAGATCGCCAAGGAGTATGGCGCGTTCGTGATGGCGCAGGCGAAGGCGAAGCACCCGGACCTCAAGGACAGATTCTTCAACGTGGGCTTCATCGTCAATCCGCGCGGCAAGGTCATTCTCAAGCACTACAAGGTCTCGCCGCTCTTTCCGGTGGAGCACTCCGTCTGCCCGCACGACGTCTACGACTGGTGGGTGGAGAAGTACGGCCGCACCCTCGACGCCTTCTGGCCGGTGGCCGACACCGACATCGGCCGTCTCGGGATCATGATGGCGAACGAAGGGTCGTATCCGGAGAACGCGCGCGCGCTCGCCCTCAACGGCGCCGAGGTCGTCTACCGCGCGTCGTACCCGCATCCCGCCACCGGCAACGAGATCTTCGAGATCCAGAGCCGGGCGCGCGCCCTCGACAACAACATGTACATCGTCGCTCCCAACATGGGGACGTACTACCTCTTCCCCGAGGAAACCACGCCCATCGACACCTTCGGCGGGCGGTCCTTCATCATCGACTACAAGGGCCGCATCGTGGGCAAGCAGGAGTACGGCGCGGGGTCGACCTACGTCGGCGGCGTCATCGACATCGAGGCCCTGCGCGACCACCGCGCGCGCGCGCAGTGGGACAACTGGCTCAAGGATCTGCGGACCGAGCTCTACCAGATCCTCTACGAGCAGCCGATCTATCCGAAGAACCTCTATCTGAAGCGCGCGCCCATGACGCACGCGGAGTACCGCACGAAGGTCATCAAGCGCCAGATCCGGCTGCTCCACGATCGCGGCGTGTGGGCGAAGCCGGCGGAGTAGCCGCCTCCGACCGCTGGCGCCGGCCCGGCGTCACGCCGCCTCGTGCGCGTTCATGCCCGCCCCTCGGGCGATTCTCCCCCGTCTCGGGCGCCGTGCCCGACGCGCGCACCCATCGCTGCTCTCGATCCCCGCGATTTTCCGGCATTCGAAGTCTGGCACGCGGCATGCGATGGCGCCGACCTGACAGGGCGCAACGGCCGCAACGTCCGGAGGTGCTACGCGCACCGGCAAGGGACGGCCAATGCATATGGAGTTTTGGAACGATCTGGCGCTTCGACGGCTCGCGGACCCTACCGATCCGGAAATGGAGCTCCTCGACGACCCTGCCGCCGAGCTTCGCCGGGAAGCGGAGGCGGCGAGCGCCGGCGATCCCGACGCGATCGCCGACGACCCGGAGACATGATCACCGCCCCGATGCGACCCGAATAAGGGCGACGAGGGCGACGGCGACGGCGACGACCAGCCACACCGTTCCCTTGGGGAATTTCAGTAGCTCGACGAGGCCGATAGCGAACCCCGCCGCCACCACGACGGCCCCCGCCAGCACCGATCCCCGATGGGAGCGCTTCACGCCGGCGTCTCCGCGCGAACGAGGGCGAGCGCGGCGGCGGTGACGGCGTCCACGTCGCGCTCGGCGCCGTCGCCCATGCTGACCGTCATGACCCGCGCTTGCCGTGCCCACGGCGCCCACGCGAGGAGCGCGGACGCGAAGAGAATCAGCGACGGGGTGCCAACCGCCGCCGCGAGGTGGCTCACGCCGGAATCGTTGCCGACGTACGCGCGCGCGAGGTGAAGCGCGCCCGCGAGCGCGGGCAGCGGGGGCTCGTGGAGGACAGCCACGCGCCGCGCGAGCGCCACCGAGAGGTCGGCGACGCTCGCCGCGTCGGCCGGACCCTCGTGGAGCGCGACGAACGAGCCGGACTCGCCCAGCGCGTTCACGACCGCCGCAAAGCCGGCCGTCGCCCACCGCTTCCGGACGCTCCCCGCCCCGGGGTGGACGATGGCCACGCCACGCTCGCCGTCCCACCCTGCTTCCGCCAGCAGCCGCCGACCTGCCGCCGCCAGCAACCCCGGCACCGCGATGCACGCGCGAGGAGCGTCGGCCGCGCCGGTGGTCGCCAGCAGATGCCGCCAGGTGGGAACGCCGGCCACCGCGGACGGCGCCACGATCGCGTTCGGTGCCATCGCGCGCAGCCGGCGTGCAAAGTCGGCATCGCCCGCGCCGAACCAGCAAACGACCGACCGCGCCTCGCGCACGATCGCGAGCGCGCCGGACGGCAGGTCGCCCGCGAAGAGCGTGTCGAGGCCGAGCGCCTCGAAGTCACGGGCCTTGTCGACCTCGCCGAGCGCCGTGAGCAGGCCTCCGATGCGAGGCTGAGCGGCGATGACGAGCGGCGACGGCGGCGTCAGCGCACGCAGGCCGCGCAAGGCGGGGATGGCGAGAAGGACGTCGCCGAGAGCACCGGGATGGATGGCGAGCGTGGTCACGACGCGTGACCGGCTACGGACGCAAGAGAGCGAGGGCGGCGTCGTGCAGGCGCCCGTTCGACGCCAGCGCGGTTCCCGAGTAGATCGTGGGACGGCCGTCGATATCCGTGAACGTGCCTCCCGCCTCTTCCACGAGGAGCTTGCACGGTGCCAGGTCCCACGGTTTCAGATCGACCTCGACATACAGCTCGGCCTTGCCCTCCGCCACCAGCGTGTAGCCCATGTAGTCACCGAAGCCGCGCTGGCGGTCGGTGCCGTCCACCAGTCGCACGAACGCGTCCCAGCGGTCGGTGCGTCGAAACAGCCCGAGGCCGGCGTGGAGGAGCGTCGCGCTCGCGAGGTCGCCGCCCGGGGCGACGTGAATGCGAGTGCCGTCACGGTAGGCGCCGCCGCCGCGGCGTGCGGTGTAGATTTCGCTCGTCACCGGGTTGGAGATGACGGCGGCGGTGATCTCGCCCGCTTCCTCGAGCGCGATCAGCGTCGCCCACACGGGAATGCCTCGCACGAAATTCCGGGTGCCGTCGATGGGATCGATGATCCAGCGGACGTCGCGAGGGCCGCGCGCGCCGAGCTCCTCGCCGAGGAAGCCGTGCCGGGGGAACGCGCGGGAGAGGATGGCGACGATCGCCTCCTCCGCTTCCCGATCGGCCTGCGTGACGGGCGTCTGGTCCGCCTTCAGCATCACGTCGAAAGCACCGTCGCGGTAGTAGCGCAGCGCGATCTCGCCCGCCGCCCGCGCCGCGTCGACCGCCGCCTCGATGGTCCGGTCCGTCATCCCGCCGCCGGTATTCTACGCTCCCGCTGGGGGCGGTGACGCCGCGAACCGATCAGGCCGCTTGCCGCAAATCGTGCCGAGCGACGCGACGGTCGATCCCGCGCTCGAGCTGCTCCTGACAGGGCACGCAGGTCGCGACCTCCGGCATGGCGCGGAGGCGCGCGGGCCGGATCGGCTCCGCACACTCGACGCAGAGACCGTACTCGCCGCGCTCGAAGCGCCCGAGCGCGGCCGCGATCTTGTTGACGCGATCGATGAGGCGCGCCTTCGTGACCAGGCCCATCTCCCGCGCCTGCTCGATCTGGATGCTATCGGAGTCGTCGAAGATCGATCCGATGGAGGGCGGCAGATCTTCGAGGTCATCAGGCCCCGCGACGTGGCGCAACCGACTCACCGTCGCCCTGAGCTCCTGCTCCAGGCGTTTCTTGGTGTCGTTCATCTCCGCTGCTCCTTCGACGACGCGCGATCTGGGCAGCACGTGGTGCAACCCGCATGCCGTGCGCGTCACAGAACGATCTCCGAAAGATTTGCGCGCAAATCGCGGCGGCTGCGTGCGCCGCGCGCGACGCCGGTGCTCCAACCCGGCAACGGAATCGCGTCAAAAGAGTATCGATGCCGCACGAGGCTTTCAGGGCAAGACCGCGACGGCGGTCCCGCGACGCAGAGATGCAATCGCAAAAACTCGGAGAGATGAAATCTACGAAAAGGGACGACAGAAACTCGACGACGACAACACGACGACGCGGAACGAAGTCACGGCAAACGCCTCGCCTACTCGCGACGAGCGTTCGCGACCGGGAAGGCGCGAGCTAGATCAGAGCTAGATCAGCAGACGCCAGAAGCCCAGCGTGACGATGCTGACGACGGCGGCGATGACGGCGATGATGTCGGAATCCTTGACAACCAACATGGCGTCCCTCTCTTCTGCAGCTTCCGGCGATGACGCTGACGGCCGGTTCACGGGGCCGGCACCCGACCCGACTGGTCGACTGTCATTGCAACCAGTGCAACCCCGATGCCATCGAGAAGCCGACCCGCCGTCGCCTGGATACCAACGGCGGTGGCCCTCTAGACGCGGGATCGTGGCAAGGGAGCGGCTGGCTAAGCCTCCCACTCCCCGCGCTCCACGAGCACCTCTTTCAAGACCTCGAGGGCCTCCACCACGACCGGCATCCCGCCGTAGGTCACCTGCTGGAAGATGACCTCCGCGATCTCCGCGCGGCGGGCGCCCACGTTGAGTGCCGCGTGCACGTGTGCGCGCAGCTCGCGGGGGCGATGGAGGACCGTGAGCGACGCCACCGCGCACAGCTCACGTTGCGGCTGGGAGATCACCGAGCGGCTGTAGAGCGTCCCCGTGAAGAACATCGAGAGCTCGCGGGCGAGCTCCTTGTCGAACCGCTTCCACGTCTCGAAGCCGGTCCCGTCTTTGAGGGTGGAGAAGAGCATCTGCGCCGTCCGCTTCGTCCGCTCACGCCGCTCGGCGTCGTCCATGCGCGCCTCCCTGGCGCCGCCGCGCGGGCGACGCGGGCGGCATTCTACTGCGAAGACGCCGAGGACGGACCGTCCGGGCGCTTGACCAGCTTCGACACGGCCCCGCACAGCTCCCAGGGATCGACGGGTTTCGTGAGGTGCGCCTGGAAGCCCTCGGAGAGCACGCGCTCACGATCGGCGCGATACGCGAGCGCGGTGACGACGATGGCGGGAATCTCGCCGCCTTCTTCCGCCGAGAGCGCGCGCACGCGACGAATCAGCCAGTATCCGTCGCGGTCGGGCATCATGACGTCGCTCACGAGCACGTCCGGCTTCACGCGCCGCATGACGTTGAGCGCTTCCTCCGCGGAGAGCGCGCCCGTCACGAGGGCGCCGCAGTACTCGAAGACGGCGCGCAACATGTCGAGGCAATCCGGCTCGTCCTCGACGAGCAAGACGTGCACGCCCGCCAGCGCCGTCTGAAAACGTTGCTTGCGTCGACTCATGTTGTTGGGTTGTGCAAGGCAAAGGCCACCTAGCGTGGACCGACCAAGCTCGCCAGCGTGCGGCACAACTCCCAGGGCGCGATCGGTTTGAGCAGATAGGCGGCGAAGCCCGCGCTGCGAATGCGTCGCTCGCCGGGATCCTGCGTGTCGTCCGCGATCGCGACCACCGGAACGGTGCCGCCCTGTTCGGGCGAGAGAGCGCGCACCTCGCGCAAGAGCCAGTAGCCGTCCTCGTCCGGCATCGACACGTCGGCGACGAGGATGTCCGGTTTCACCGTCTGAAGCGCTTTGAGGGCGGCGCGCGCGGAGAGCACACCTAGCACGAGAGCGCCGCTGTACCGCAGAATCGTTCCGATCAGCTCGACGGCTTCCTTGTCGTCGTCGACGAGAAGCACGTGGACGCCGCGCAGAATCTGGACGGGGTCGTGATCCGAAGACGCCATTCCAGGGGCGGCGCTGCAACGCTATTGCCATCAGGCGCGCACGGCCGTGATACGCTCGACGGAGACGCTCGCCGCGCCACGCGCGGGGTCACGACAGCCCGGATGAGGACCGCATGACGCTCAATCCCCACATTTTCCGCGCCTACGACGTCCGCGGGCGCGTCGGCCCCGACATCAATCCCGAGGTCTTCGCGCAGGTCGGACGCGCGTACGCGACCCTGATCCGCCGCCAGAACGGGCGCACGATCGCGGTCGGTCAGGACAACCGCACGTCCTCC
>DASXSB010000142.1:0-7698 GCA_036506275.1 Candidatus Methylomirabilota bacterium
GCCTTCGACCTGGCGCGCGGCGCGCACGTTCTTGGCATCGGCGTCGACGACCTCTTCCATCACCCAGTACGCGCACGGCCACTCGAGGATCTCCGCCACCTGCACGGGCACCGCCCCCATGTCGTCGTCGATGGCCTGGCGCCCGAAGAGCGCGAGGCCGGGCGCCTCCTGCTTGATGACGGCCGCCAGCGCGCGCGCCGTCGCCAGCGTGTCGGCGTTCGCCCACGCGGGATCGTTCAGGTGGATGGCGCGGTCGCAGCCCATGGCCAGACACGAGCGCAGCGCCTCCTTCACGCGATCCGGCCCCAGCGACACCGCGATCACCTCGCCCTGGCCGCGCTTCTCCTTGATGCGCAGGGCCTCCTCCACCGCGAACTCGTCGTAGGGCGAGACGATCCACGTCACGCCGGCGGTCTCGATCGTCTTGCCGTCGCCCGCGATCTTGACCTGGGTGGCGGTATCGGGCACCTGCTTGATGGCCACGACAATCTTCATGACGTTGCTCTCCTGGCAGAAGTCATCGCTCACCCACGTCGCCGGCCTCGTAGCGGAGCTCTCGCGTGATCCGGAAACGGTCACCGGGAATGAAGACGCGATCGAACACGGTGGGCGCGCTCCCCACGTAGGAGATCCGCTCGGACGCGAACGCGGGCACCGCCGCGCGACAGCCGAGCTCGCGCGCCTCGCGACGTCCGAGCCGAACCGCGGACACCGTCTCCGACGCCCGCTCGATGGTGAGGCCGAGCTTGAACTCGAGCACGTGGTGGAGCGGCGTGAGGGCGAGGTCGGCGCGGATCACTTCCTCCCCCAGCCGTCCGGGCAGGTACGAGCGCTGGAGACTCATCGGGTGACCGTCGACGAGTCGCAAGCGCTCCACCTCGAGCACGCGCGCGCGCGGCGCCACGCCGAGCGCGGACGCCACCCGTCGGTCCGGGACGACGAAGCGCGAGCCGAGGAATCGTGTCGAAACGTGCTCGCCCTGAGCGGTGAGATCTCCGGCGAAACGGCGGAGCTGGAGGATGTCGTAGTCGATGGAGGGTGCCGCCACGAACGTTCCGAGCCCGTGACGCCGGACGATGAGATGCTCGCGCTCGAGCAGCTCCAGGCCTTGCCGCAACGTCATCAGGGTCACGCCGAAGTGCTTCGCGAGCTGGCGCTGGTTGTCCAGGCGTGCACCCGGCGCCAGATCCCCGCGACGGATGCTCTCGCGCAGGGAATCCGCAATCCGGGAATAGCGCGGCACACGAACCTTCACCATCGGACCTCGCCGTCGGTGTTCTAGAACTCTCGGGCGAGTTCATTGTATGGCCGCTTCCACGATGGGCGCAAGCAACTGCGGTCCGGGAAAGAGAAACCAGGTCTCGATCCTGGGTAAACGGACGCCGACTTGCATCCTTCTGGCGTGGGGTGAGGCCGCGGAAGTCCTCGTTTTTGGTGCGACGCCCGGTTCGGTACGGGTCTTGCTCTAGAGAGCTTTGAGCACGGCGGAAAGCTGCGGTACCGGTTCTGAGTACACCGGGCCGTATCTCCTAGCGGAACGCCCGCTTGACCGCGCCCATTCGCCCCTGTGGGTGCGGTCTTTTTTTGCCTGTTTCCGCCGCCGGGAGGCCGGCTACTTCTCCGCCGCCAGGCGCTGGCTCACGCTGATGAGCCGATCGAGCGCTCGGCCCGCCGCCCCGCTGTCGATGGAGTGGGCGGCCAGGCCCACGCCCTCCTTGAGATCCCGCGCCTTGAGCCCCGCCACGAGGGCGGCCGCCGCGTTCATGAGCACGATGTCCCGCCGGGGCCCGATCTCCCCCACGAGGAGGGCGCGGATGATGGCCGCGTTCTGGTCGCGGTCGCCGCCCTTGAGATCGCCGATGGAGGCGCGCGCGAGCCCGAAGTCCTCCGGGCGCACCGTGAACGTGCGCACCACGCCCTCGCGAACCTCCGCCACGCGGCTTTCCCCGGTGTTCGAGATCTCGTCCAGGTTGTCGGCGCCGTGCACCACGAACGCACGCACGGTGCCGAGCTCGGCGAGCACGCGCGCGAGCGGCTCCGTGAGCGAGGCCTGGTACACGCCGATCACCTGCGCGTTGGCGCCGGCCGGATTGGTGAGGGGCCCGAGCATGTTGAAGACGGTGCGGATGCCCATCTCGCGACGGGCGGGCATCACGTGCTTCATGGCCGTGTGCAGGAGGGGCGCGTAGAGGAAACCGATGCCGACCTCGGCGATGCAGCGACTGACTTTTTCGGGCGCGAGGTCGAGGCTGATGCCGAGCGCCTCCACGACATCCGCGGAGCCACAGAGGGAGGAGACGGAACGATTGCCGTGCTTGGCCACGCGGAGGCCGGCGCCGGCGACGACGAAGGCGGTGGCGGTGGACACGTTGAAGGTGCCCGCGGCGTCACCGCCGGTGCCGCAGGTGTCGATCAGCATCTCGCGGTCGGTGCCGGTGAGACCGGCCACGTCGGCGCCGACCGTCCGCACGTGCACGGCCTTCTGCCGCATCACCTGCGCGAAGCCGATGAGCTCCTCCACCGTCTCGCCCTTCATGCGGAGCGCGGTGAGGAAGGCGGCGATCTGGGCGTCGGTGGCGCCGCCCGACATGATCGCCTCCATCGCCGCCGCCGCCTCGATACGGGTGAGATGGCGCCCGTCGACGAGCGCGCGCACCGCCTCCGTGATGATGGGGCTGGTCATCGTCACGTCATTATAGGCGGTCAGCGTCCCAGGTAGGCGCGGCGGACGGTCTCCGCCGCCAGCAATCGCTCCGACGGGCCCTCCAGCGCCACTACTCCGTTTTCGAGGACATACGCACGCTGCGACAATCGCAAGGCGCGGAGGACGTTCTGCTCGACGAGGAGCACGGTCACCCCCTCGCGATTGATGCGCGCGAAGCTGGCGAAGATCGTGCTCACCATCACCGGCGCCAGGCCGAGGGACGGCTCGTCCAGCATGAGCAGGCGCGGGCGCGCCATGAGGGCGCGGCCGATCGCGCACATCTGCTGCTCGCCCCCCGACAGCGATCCCGCCGCCTGTCCGAGGCGCTCGTGCAAGCGTGGGAACAGATCGAAGACGAGGGCGAGCGTGTCCGCGCGCCGCCGCCGCGCGTCCGCCGTGCGCGCGCCCAGCTCGAGATTGTCGAGGACGGTGAGCGAGGGGAACAGCTGCCGGCCCTCGGGCACGTGCGCGATTCCGCGCCCCACCACTTCGGCCGGCGTCAGCCGATCGATCCGCGCGCCATCCAGCTCGATGGTGCCCCGACGCGGGCGCAGGAGGCCGCCGATGGCGCGCAGCGTGGTCGTCTTGCCGGCGCCGTTGGAGCCGATGAGGGCGACGATCTCGCCCGTCTCCACCCGCAGCGAGACCCCGCGCACGGCCAGCATGTCGCCGTAGCCGACCTCGATCTCGTCAAGCCGGAGCAGCGTCGACATGCTCGTCGCCGAGATACGCCTCGATCACGCGCGGGTCGCGGGCGACGGCGTCCGGCGCTCCCTCCGCGATGCGCTCGCCCCCGCTGATGACGACGATGCGCTGCGCGAGCGCCATCACCGCCCGCATGACGTGCTCGATGAGGAGAATGGCGACGCCGCGGCCGTTGATGCGGCGCACGAGGTCGACGATCCGCTCCGTCTCCGCGTCGTTGAGACCGGCCATCACCTCGTCCAGGAGCAGCAGCGCGGGCTCGGTGGCGAGGGCGCGCGCGAGCTCGAGGCGCTTGCGCTCCGCCAACGTCAACCCTCCGGCCGGACGATCGTGCGCGCGCGCGAGCCCGACCTCCTCCAGCACCGCGCGCGCCCGCGCCTCCGCCGCCCGGAGCTGGGGGTGGCGCGCGAGGGCTCCCACCATCACGTTGCGGAGGACGCTGAGGCGCGGAAACGGGCGCACGATCTGGAAGGTGCGGCAGAGGCCGCGCGCGACGATGGCGTGCGGCTTCTCTCCCAGCACCGAACGCCCGCGGAGCCGGATGTCGCCGCCGTCGGGACGGAGGAAGCCGGAGAGGAGCGCGAAGACGGTGGTCTTGCCAGCGCCGTTGGGACCGATGAGGGCCAGCATCTCGCCCTCGCGTACGTCGAAAGAAAGGTCCTTCACGGCGTGCAGTCCGCCGAAGCTCTTGGAGAGCCGGTCGGCCTCGAGCAGCGGCGTCACGCGCGCGCTCGTCCGAACACGCGGCGCACGTACGGATAGGCGCCCTGCGGAAGAAACAGCACGACCACCACGAGAAGCACGCCGTAGGCGATCAGGTGGGCGCCGTGCCAGCCCCCGCCCGAGAAGTAGAGGCGCGAGAACTCCTGGAGCGGGCTCAGGATGAACGCGCCGAGGATCGGCCCCGGCAGCGTGCCCGCGCCGCCCACGATGGGGCGGATGATGATCTCCACCGAGAGCGGGATGCCGAACACCGCGTTGGGCTGGAGGGAGAACAGGTAGTACGCGTAGAACGTTCCGCCGAGGCCGGTGAGGAAGGACGAGACGACCATCGCCAGCATCTTTTCGCGGAAGGCGTCGACGCCGAGCGCCTCCGACGCGACCTCGTCCTCGCGGATGGCGGCGAGATAGAGACCGGTGCGGTGACGCTCGAGAAGCGCCACCACACCGGTGGCGAGGACCAGCAGCGCGAGGGCGACGTAGTAGTAGACGCGGTTGTCCTGGAACTGGAACTGCCACGGGTTTCCCGTGAAGGTGATGTAGAGCCCGAGAGCGCCGCCCACGGCATCGACGTTGAGGGCGACGATGCGACAGATCTCGGCGAAGGCGACCGTGAGCAGCACGAAGTAGAACCCGCGCAACCCGAACCGGAAGCCGAGAAATCCGATCACGGCTCCGAGCCCCGCCGACAGGGCCGCGCCCACGAACATTCCGAGCCACGGGCTCACGCCCGCCCACATCGACAGGACGACGGCGGTGTAGGCGCCCAGCCCCACGAAGGCGGCGTGGCCGGCGGAGAGCTGGCCGGCGTAGCCGCCCACGATGTTCCACGCCTGCCCGAGATACGCGTAGAAGAAGATGAAGATGAACACGGTGACGATGTAGGAGCTGGCCACCGCCGGCAGCACGAGCAGGGCCGCGAGCACGGCCGCTCCCGCCCACCTCATCCGCGCCGACTCATCCGCGCCGACCGAGAAGTCCCGCCGGCCGCACGAGCAGGATCACGATCAGCAGCGAGAAGCTCAGGAGCTCCTTCAGCGAGGGCGCCAGGAGCACGGCGCCCAGCGACTCCGCCACCGAGACGAGCAGACCGCCGATGAAGGCGCCGAGCAGGCTTCCCATCCCGCCGACGATGACGACGTTGAAGGAGGTCACCGATCGCGCGAGCCCGGTGGCGGGCTCGAAAGGCACGAGCGGCGCCACCAGCGCTCCCGCCGCTCCCACGCAGGCGGCGCCCACGCCGAAGGCGATCGCGTACACACGAGCGACGTCGGTTCCGATCACGAGCGCGCCGTAGGTGTTGTCGGCGGCGGCCCGGATGCTGCGTCCGATGTCGGTCCGGAACAGGAACAGCGAGAGGGCGGCCGTGAGAGCCACCGCCACCGCGAACGTCACCAGCCGCGCCACGTCGACGAAGAGCGGGCCCAGCCACACGGTGACGCCGCTCAGCACGGACCGCACGCGCCGGGGTTCCGGACCGAAGGCGAGGAGGGCTGCGTTCTCGAGCACGAGGGCGACGCCGAGCATGAGGAGGATCTGCATCTCGTGGGGCGCGTCCACGATGCGGTCCACGAGCCCGCGCTGGATCAGCACGCCCGCCACGAAAAGCGCGAGCGCGCACACCACGAAGCCGAGGTAGGGATCCACCCCCAGCCGCGCCGCCAGCAGCCACGCCAGGTACATCCCCCACACCATCATGTCGCCGTGGGCGAAGTTGACGACGCGCATGACGCCGAAGATCAGGCTGAGCCCCACCGCCATGAGACTGTAGACGCCGCCGAACAGGATGCCGTTCAGCAGGCCCTGGGCGAGGAGAGTGGGATCCAGCGGCCTAGACTTTGGGACGCGGGAACACGAACTTCGCCAGCGCGTACTCCTTCGGCCACACCGCCACCGCCTTCTGCTTCTGGATCTGGACCATGGCGGGCGCAGCGTTGGGATTGTCGCCGGTCTCGTTGAACATCACGGGCCCCGTGGAGACCATCAAATTGTCTTTGAAGCTCGTCTTCTTGATGGCGTCCACCACCGCGTCCGGCTCCGTGGTCTTCGCGCGCTCGAAGACATCGGCGAGCACGTGGAGCGCATCGTAGGAGTATCCGGAGTTGGTGTCGAGCGTCTTGCCGCCGGAGCGCTTCAGGTATTCGGTCGCGAGCTTCTGCGCGCGGGGATTCTTGAAGTTCGGCCACGGGATGCTCGTCATCACGTACTCGAGGTGCTCTTTCAGCGCGGCGAGCTGTCCCGCCTCGTAGAGACCGGGGCTGCCGGGCCCGACGATGCCCATGATCTCCACGCGCTGCTTGGCGATCTCGGGCAGCAGGAGCTGCGCGCTCGCGGGGCGGGTGATGGGCGCGATGATGTCGGGCCTGGCCGCCTTCGCGCGCGAGACCTCGGTGGAGAGATCGGTCGGCGGCTCCGGCCACGGGATGACCTCGACGATCTCCCAGGAGGGATTCGCCGCCTTGTGGGCGGCCACGAACCCGCGCGCCTGGTTGGTCCCGAAGAGATCGTTGGCGTGCATCAACACCACGCGCTTCGGGGAGACATTCGCCTCCTTGAAGATCTCCGTGAAGTACTGGACGGCGCGTTGCCCGAAGAGGGTGCCGGTCGGGAAGTTGCGGTACACGTACTGGACTTTCTGCTGCCCCTCCTTCACCGCCTTCGCCACGTTGGCGGTGATGGGATCGGCCGCGGAGATGTCGACGAAGAACGGCACGCGCCGCTGCTGGGCGACGGGGACGATGGCGGCGGTATCGCCGGAGTTGAACGTCCCCACCAGCACCTGCGCCCCCGCATTGACGAGGCGTTCCGCCTCCGCCCGCGCCACGTCCGCCTTCGTCTGCGTGTCGCCGAGCAGCAGCTCGAGCTTGGCGCCGCCCATCGACTTGATGCCACCTGCCGCGTTGATCTCGTCCGCCGCGATCTGCGCCGCGAGCCGGCACGCCTGCCCGGGTTCGGCCAGAGGCCCCGTCACGCAGTGAACGACGCCGAGCTTGATCGTCGGCGCCTGCGCGCGCAGCGGCAGCGGAAAGGCCGCGACGGCGGCGCCGGCGACGGCGGTCTTGAGGAACGTGCGACGGGTGGAGCGATCGCTCGTCATTCAGAACCTCCTTGAATGGCTCCCGGCCGCCCCAACTCTACCACCACGCTGCGCGAATCCGAGCTGCAGGTCCCAGGTTTGGTCCTAGGGGCTCATAGCACCAGAGGCGGTGGGATCGATGTCAAAGTGTTTAGCCGTTGGGCGTCCGAGCACCTAGCGTTGCGCTGTGTTTACGGAAGCTCACAGGCGGAATCGGCCCCTCGTACCGCCGTCAAGCGATACCATGTTGCTGTTCTCAACGTTCGGACGGCGAGCGCAGCGAGCATGAACATCCTGACGTCGAGGAAACATGCGGATACTCGTCACGACCCGACCGCCGATCGTTCTCTCACGAGCGAGTTGAAGCGAGTAGACGTGACAGATTCATCCGACCGGAGGAAATCGTGCGGTTGAAGAAATCCCGGGTCACTGCCCAAGAAGAAATAACTGAAATGCTGAACACTGGGTATCAACTCGTGCAATCGAAGATCAT
>DASXSB010000143.1:0-2474 GCA_036506275.1 Candidatus Methylomirabilota bacterium
CACCGACGGTGATGCCGAGGCCGCTCAGGAAATCACGGCGATTCACTTCGGCTGTCATATTTGACCCTCCATTGGGTGTACGGCTGTGGATACGGAGCACTTCGCGGGCCTCACAGGGTGAGAACGCTGTAACACGCGCCCCCCTGGGTGTCAAGAAACGCCCTATAATGAGCGACATGCCGGACGGAGCCATCGCCCGCACGTGGCGTGGCGTGGCCGCCGCCGTCGGTGCGCGCCCACGGGCCGTGGTTGCGATCGCGGCCGCGGTGTTCGCGCTGGACGTCATGCTGCCGCCGCTCGTGCTGTCCGTCGTCCGCGCGCCGTGGACCTTCTTCACGTTCAATCCGTGGCTCAAGAGCCTGCCCGCGTACCTGACCTCGGCGGCTCCGCTCGAGCAGAAGCTCGACTTCCTCTCGCGCGTCGCGCTGTTCTGGTTCTCCGCCGACGGGCCCTACGGCGCGCCCGAGTGGGGCTTCGCGGTGGACGCGGCCGACGTGCTGCGCTTCGTGGCGATGTCCGTCCTCATCGCCGTCTACTTCGCGCTGTGGCTGCGCGCGCGCGACCTCGGGCGCCTCGCGGGGTGGCGAGTCTCGGCGAACCGCACGGGTGGTGTCGTGGGCGCGCTGGTCAGCGTGCTCGGGTTGTCGACGGGGCCGTGCAGCGTCGTCGGTTGCGGCGCGCCGGTGCTGCCGGTCGTCGGCCTCGCGTTCGCGGGTCTCTCGAGCGGGACGGTGGCGCTGCTGTCGAGTCTGTCGCGCGCCGTCGGCACGGTCGTGCTCCTGGTCCTGCTGGCGGCGGTCATCTATCTCGGTTGGAGGGTCGGCCCGACACCGCCGTCGCCGGCCAAGACGCCGCTCCGCTTTGAACCCACGGCGTAAAGGTGTAAATAGAATCACGTCATTGCACGTCTATGTGATCGACCGGGCGGGTGGAGATCTTCGCCCGAGGAACGAACGGGGGAACCACGATGAAGAGGTTGGTTGCCGTCGTCGCGATCGTGGCGAGTGTGTGTCTGATCGCTGCCGCGTCCGCCGATGCGCGCGTCGTGGTCGGCACGCGTGTCTGGATCGGTCCCGGCTGGGGTCCGTACTGGGGACCAGGCTATTGGGGGCCAGGGTGGTATCCGCCGTACTACTACCCGCCCGCCTACGCATACCCGCCCGTGTATCCGCCTCCCTACGCGCTTCCGGTCGTCACGGAACCTCAGAGCTACATTCAGGAAGCACCCGTCCAGCAGGCGCCGTCGTCGTATTGGTACTACTGCGAAGGCGCCAAGGCCTATTATCCCTATGTCAAGGAGTGCCCGGGCGGATGGCTGACCGTCGTACCGCCGCCGGCACCGGAGTCCCCGCGATGAAACGTTTGGTCCTTCCTCTGCTCGCCGTGCTCGGGCTCAGCGCGTGCGCGACGGTGCCGTCAGGCCCGAGCGTGATGGTGCTGCCGGGCTCCGGCAAACCGTTCGATCAATTCCAGATGGACGACGCGTCGTGCCGGCAATGGGCGTATCAGCAGTCGGGCGCCCCGGGGGCAAATCCTGGTGGGAGCGTTCTGGCCGGCGCCGCGATCGGCACGATCATCGGCGGCGCCGCCGGTGCCGCGCTCGGCGCCATCGGTGGTAACCCCGGACTCGGGGCGGCCGTTGGTGCCGGTGTCGGCGCCGTGGGCGGGACCGCGACCGGAGCGAATGCTGCCGGCCTGAACTCATGGGAGATGCAGCGGCGCTACGACTTCTCCTATCAACAGTGCATGTACGCGAAGGGCAACCAGATCCCCGGCTCCGTGGTGCGACGCTCGCCGTCGTCGTACGCGCCGCCACCGCCTCCGCCGCCGCCACCACCCGGTGTGGGCCAGCGCGTCCCTGTGGTTCCATCGAACGCGGCCACGCCGCCGCCAGACGCGCCGCCGCCGGGAGCGTTCGCGCCGCCTCCACCGCCACCACCGCCGCCGCGCTAGAATCGCCGCGGGTTTTGCCGGATTGCGTCGGCAAAGCCCGCGCCCGAACAGTGGCGACTTACCGGGGCTTCAACTCGACTTTGTAGCCGTCGGGGTCGCGGATGTAGAGGGAGGGCCCGCGACCGTAGGCGCCGAAGCGCTCGACCACGCCGCCGTCGATCGTCACGCCTCGACGCCCCAGCTCCTCGGCGAGCTTCGTGAGGTCATCGCACTCGATCGAGAGACAGAAATGGTCCACTCCCCCGCCGTGCTGCTCGCCCGCCGACGCGGGGACCAGATCGATGAGCTGATCGCCGAACCGCAGGTGGATCAGCGAAATCCTCTCGTTGACGTGATCGACGGTGCAGCCGAGCACGTCGACGTAGAACCGCTGCGACACCGCCTGATCCCTGACTCGCAACACCACGTGGTCGAACCCGAGCGGTTTGAACATGCCCGGATTGTACCGCTTAGAGGGGGGGTGCGAGACGCACCCCCCAAGCCCCCCTGTTCGCGTAGCGATCGAGCGGACGCTCGATCGC
>DASXSB010000144.1:0-2452 GCA_036506275.1 Candidatus Methylomirabilota bacterium
GCGGGTCGTCCTGGAGCGCCAGCGGGAGCGAACCATAGCAGAAGAGAAAACGACAGGCGCGGTCATCCCCTGGTTATTCCACCGCTCAGGGATGCGCATCAAGTCCTTCCGGCGCGCGTGGGTGACCGCGTGCAAGAAGGCCGGGATACCCGACCGCGTTCCCCACGATTTCCGCCGCACCGCCGTCCGAAATCTCGAGCGCGCGGGCGTGCCGCGGTCCACCGCGATGAAGATGGTCGGCCACCGAACCGAGAGCATCTACCGCCGCTACGCCATCGTGGACGAGGCCATGCTCAAGGAAGGCGCCGCGAAGTTGCAGATCCTCCACGACTTCCAGCAGGGCCCGGCGTCCAATGTCGTCTCGCTGGCGGACGCGACGAGGCCGCACGGCGTCAGGTCGAGTACCGGTCGAGTCAGGCGCACGGCGCGTGGAAAGATCCGCCGTGGGTTGAAAGCTAACGGGGCGAACTCTGAAGCGAAAAATATGGTGGGCAGGGACGGGATTGAACCGCCGACACCAGGATTTTCAGTCCTGTGCTCTACCAACTGAGCTACCTGCCCACCACGAAGTAGCGAGGATACCAGACGGGGCTGAAGCTGTCTATGACGGGGCGGCTCGATCCACTCCCTCGCCCACGCCCCCTCACCTTGCCCTCTCCCTCGATGGGGGACTGCTATTTGTCGGGGAGGTCGGCGCCGGTGTCGGACTCGAAGACGATCTCGTCGTCTTCGTTGACGGTGAAGGATTCGGTCAGGACGAAGGGCACCTCGTGCTGGACGAGGAAGCGGGTCAGCCGCGCCACGGCGAGAGGGTGGGCGTCGAGGTGGAACGAGAGCGCGAGGTCGCCGATCTCGTCAATGGCGAAGAAGGCCCAGTCGCCGACGACGAGGGCTTCCATGTCGTCCTCGAAGGTGATGCCACCTTCGAACTCTTCGGAGCCTTGCGCCAGGTCGTGAAGCTCCTGGAGCTTGGCGCGGCGGTCGGCTTCGCTTAGAGGCATTGCGGGAGAACCTCGCCCCCTCACCCTGCCCTCTCCCCCGGTGGGGGAGAGGGGAAGGAGGTTAAAGACCCTTGAACAGGCCCTCGGCAGCCATGGCGGAGAGGGCCTTCTCGTAGGCGCCGAGTGTCTTCGCTACGTCTTCGTCGGAGTGCACGGCGGAAAGCCAGCCGTGGTAGGAGGAGCAGTCTACGCCGTTGTTGAGGAGCGCGCAGCGGAGCATGTGGTAGAGGTCGCCGCGCCGCGGCTTGTCGAAGCCGGCGAGTCCGGGGCGCCCCTCGAAGGACACGTGGAAGATGGACGATTCGCCGAAGCAGGTGCCCGGGGCGCCCACGCGCTTCATCACGTCCGCGATGCCCGAGCGCAGCTCGTCGGCCACCTTGTTGGCACGCGCGTGCAGGCCGCCGTCGGCCACCAGCTCGAGCGTGGCGATGGCGGCGGCGGCGCAGACGGGGTTGGAGTTGAACGTGCCGTTCTGCGCCACGCGCTCGGCGCGGTCCCAGACCGGGTCGCCGCGGTGGGCCATGGTCGCCATGAGCGGCTTCTTGCCGCAAACGGCGGCGCCGGGGAGGCCGCCCGCGACGATCTTCGCCAGCGTCGTCACGTCGGGCGTGACACCGAAGTATTGCTGGGCGCCGCCCGGCGCGTAGCGGAAGCCGGTGATGACCTCGTCGAAGATCAGGACGACGTCGTGACGCTCGGTCAGCGCGCGCAATTCCTGGAGATAGCCGGGGATGGTCGGCGTCGTGCCTGACTGCCCGCCCGCGGGCTCGAGGATGACCGCCGCCACGTCGCCCCGCTGGAGGAGCCCATCCACGGCCTTGATGTCGTTGGGCGGGCAGATCAGGAGCTGGTCGAGGATCTGCGACGGCACGCCCGCGGACATCGGCACGTCGAAGGGCGGGTTGACCGCGGCCACCACGCCGTCGGCCCACCCGTGGAAGTGCCCGTTGAACTTCACCACCTTGGGATGACCGGTGTAGGCGCGCGCGATGCGCAACGCGAGATGTGTCGCCTCGGTGCCCGACATGGTGAAGCGCACCATCTCCGAGGAAGGAACGAGCTTGCAGATGAGCTCGGCCCAGCGGACCTCGAGCTCGTGGCAGGCGCCCAGATGCGTCCCGCGCGGCGCCTGATCCTGGATGGCCTTGACGACGGCCGGGTGGCAGTGGCCGAGGAAGAGCGCGCCGTGGCCCATCCAGTAGTCCACGTACTCATGGCCGTCCACATCCCACTTCTTCGAGCCCTGGGCGCGGTCGACGTATACGGGAAAGGGCTTGAGGTGGCGGCTGTCGTGGGTGATGCCGCCGGCGATCACGCCGCGCGCCCGCTCGTAGAGCGCGGCGGATTTCGGGTGCATCGCGCGGTAGGTGTCGAGGATGCTGGATGGCTTCGAGGGCTGGGTCATCGGGTTTTGCCTCCGTGGGGTGTCGAATCCTGGACCAGTCGCAACA
>DASXSB010000145.1:0-23067 GCA_036506275.1 Candidatus Methylomirabilota bacterium
CGCTCGCCGAGCGGCTCGACGTCGACGCCTGCTGGATTGACGGCTCCGGCATCGTGACCACGCGGTGGTTTCCGCTCCAGCGGCTGGCGTGAACGCTCATGCGTGAGTTCGGCAAGGGCCAGTTCCGGCTGAGCCAGGCCCCGCGCGCGCTGCGGCTGATCTATGCCGGCTTCCTCGCGCTCGTCGCCATCGGCCTCCTGACCCAGCTCGCCTTCCAGGTCGGCCGCATCGGCGTTACGCCCGCCGCCATCGCCGGCTACTACCGCGGCAGCGAGAGCGGGACCGTGATGACGTTCCCCAAGGGCTTCTGGCAGCTCCTCGAGATCACCCACGCCCACGCCTTCACGATGGGCGTGGTCTTCCTCGTCCTCGCCCATCTCGGCGCCGCCGCGCCCGCGCCGCGCGCGCTGAAGACGGCGGCGCTGATGGCCGCCTTCGCGGGAACCGTCGGCGACCTCGCCTCGCCCTGGCTCGTCCGCTACGTGGCCGCGGGCTGCGCGTGGATCGCGCTCGCATCCTGGTCGGCGCAGGGCCTCGGTAACCTCGCGCTCGTCGTTCTCAGCGGATGGGCGTGCCTCGGGGAGTGACCGCGCTATGCGGCCAGCTCGGGTTGGCGCGCGAGGCGCATGACCGGTGACGTCAGGATGACGACCGCCTGGATCAAGAAGAGGAACGCCGCCACCACGAGTCCGGCGTTCGCTCCGTACAGTCCGCCCACGACGGCCCCGATGGCGGCGCCCACCGGTCGCGCGCCTTGCGCCGTGACGTAGATCGCGGACACGCGGCCGAGGAGGTCGGACGGCGTCACCGTCTGGCGAAGCGTCACCGTGCTGATCACCCAGACGATCGGCCCCGCCCCGAGCAGGAAGAAGCTGAGCGCGGCGAGCGGGAGGGACGGGATCCAGATCGTCAGCACCATGACGACGGCGGCCGCGAAGCCCGCCACCGGTCCGATGGCGATGACGGCGCCGAACGGTAACGCGCGCGTGAGACCCGGGGCGAGAAGGGCGCCCGTCACCATGCCGACGCCGTATGTCGCCAGCGTCGCGCCCACGCCCGACGCGGAGAGGCCGAGTCCGCGTACCGCGTGCGGGACGTACACCGCCTGGAGCACGAAGAAGGCTGCGTTGAAGACGAGCTGGGTGATGAAGATCGGCACCAGCAACGGGTGTCGCACCACGAATCGAGCGCCGGCGTCGAGATCGGCGAACGGATCACGACGCGGCCGCGGAGCGCGCGCGGGCTCGCGCACCCCCGCGAGGAGCACGACCGCGCCCACCGAGAGACCTGCCGCGAGGCCGAAGGCGGGCATGGCGCCGGTGGCGCCGATGACAGCGCCCGCCAGCGCGGGGCCGGCCGTGAAGGCCACCGTGCGGGCAAGCTCGATCCGTCCATTCGCGGCGGCGAGCGCGGCGGGCGCGACGAGGGCGGGGACGAGGGCGGGCGCCCCCACGCTGTAGGCGACGGTCCCGCACGCACCGGCGAAACCGAGCACCGCCAGCAACGGCAGCGTGAGGCCGCCGACGGCGGCGAGCGCGAGAAGGCCGACGAGCGATCCCGCGCGCAGCATCTCCGCGGACACCATGAGACCGCGGCGCGAGGTGCGGTCCGCGACCACGCCCGCGGGAATGGCGAAAACCAGAAAGGGGAGCGTCTGGGCCGCCTGGAGGACTCCCGTGTGGCCGGCGCCGGCGCCGAGCGCCAGCACGGCGATGATGGGCGCTGCCGTGAGGCTGACCTGCTCCGCCGATTGCGCGGCGAGGTTCGACCACGCGAGCCGGGTGAATGCCGAGCCGAAGCGCGAAGGGTTTCGCGTTCTCACGACGATCGAGCGTACGGGCCCGCATCGCGCGCGGCACTTCGGTTGTTGCTCTCGAATCGGGACCGACCGACGCGGTCAGCGCAGCGAGCGGAAGAACTCCGTCACGTCGGCGGCGAGCGCCGCCGGTTCCTCGAGGGCGGCGAAGTGACCACCGGACGGCATCGAGGTCCAGCGGCGGATGTCGTACACGCGCTCGGCGGCCGCGCGCGGCGGGTGGAGGATCTCGCGCGGGAAGGAGGCGTAGGCGGTGGGGACGCGCACGCGGTTCTTCTCGTCGAGCGGCCACGGCGAGTGGAAGCGCGCGTAGTACGGCCAGAACGACGAGTTGATGGCGCCCGTGATCCAGTAGAGCATGACGTTGGTGAGCAGCACGTCCTTGCCGAAGTGCTTGTCGACGTCGCCCCCGCAGTCGCTCCACGTGCGGAACTTCTCCACGATCCACGCCGCCAGCCCCACCGGCGAATCCGTGAGGCCGAACGCCAGCGTCTGCGGCTTGGTGCCCTGGATCCACTGATAGCCGCTCTCCTCGCGCTGCCAGCGCGCCAGCTCGGCGTCGTATGCGCGCGTCTCCTCCGTCGCCGTCCCGCGGCTGGGCTCGCGTGGCACCGCCAGAAGATTGATGTGGATGCCGGCGAGGCGCTCGGGATGCTTGACGGCGAGGGCGGAGGTGATGAACGCGCCCCAGTCGCCGCCCTGCGCCGCAAAGCGACCGTAGCCGAGGACGTCGGTCATCAGCGACGCGAAGACGTCCGCGATCTCGGGCGCGCTGAAGCGCGGCTGGTGGGGGCGGAACGAGAACGTGTAGCCGGGCAGCGACGGCGCCACCACCGTGAAGGCATCGCGCGCGTCGCCGCCAAAGCGTGCGGGGTCGGTGAGACGGGGGATGATCTCCTGGAACTCGACGATGGAGCCCGGCCATCCGTGCGAGAGCAGCAGCGGCATCGGGTTCGGCCCCACCCCGGACTCGTGGATGAAATGGAGATCGATGCCACCGATGGCGACCGTGAACTGCCGGCGCTGATTCAACCGCGCTTCCTGCGCGCGCCAGTCGTATTGGTCGCGCCAGTAGGCGACCAGGTCCTTGATGTAGGCGAGGCTGGTGCCGTAGCGCCACGACGAGTCGGGGATCTCGTCGGGCCAGCGCACCCGCTGGAGGCGCTGCCGGAGGTCGGCGAGCACGTCCTCGCCGACGTCGATGGAAAACGGTCGCGGCGTCATGGCGGGAGCCGGCGGCTGCCGGCGGCCTCGCGCTCGAGGAGCGCGCGCTTGCGCTCCACGCCCCACCGGTAGCCGGCCAGCGCGCCGCCGCTGCGGACCACGCGATGGCACGGAATGGCGACGGCGATCGCGTTGGAGGCGCAGGCGTGCGCGACCGCGCGCACCGCGTGGGGGGCGCCGATCCGTCGCGCCACCGCGGTGTAGCTGGCGGTGGTGCCGGCCGGGATCTGGCGCAGCGCCTGCCAGACGCGCTGCTGGAAGGCGGTGCCGCGCACGTCGAGGGGCAGATCGAGCCCGAGCCCGGGCGCTTCCACGAAGCCGACGACGCGCGCAACGACGTGCTCGAAGTCCTCGTCGCCGCCGATCAGCTCCGCCTTCGGAAAACGGTTCTCGAGGTCTCGCACGAGCGCGTTCGGCTCGTCGCCGAGCAGGATCGCGCACACGCCCTTGGCGGTGGCCGCCACGAGAATGGCGCCGAGCGAGCACTGCCCGATCGCGAAGCGGATCGCCGTCCCCGTGCCACCGGCGCGGAAGCTCGTCGGCGTCATGCCGAGAACCTCGGACGCCGTCGCGTAGAAACGCCCGTTGGAGTTGAAGCCGGCGTCGTAGATCGCCTCCGTCACCGTGCCGCTCCGCGCCAGCTCCTCCCGGACCCGTCGCGCGCGGTGGGCGGCCGCGTACGCGCGCGGGGTGACGCCGGTCACGGTCTTGAAGACGCGGTGAAAGTGAAAGCGGCTGAGGCCGGCGGCGTGCGCGAGGGCATCGAGGTTCGGCATCTCCTCCGCCGTCTCGATGAGACGGCACGCCTTCGCCACCGCCGCCGCGCGCTGTTCGCCGAGCGCGGCCTCGTGGGGCCGGCACCGCTTGCATGGCCGGAAGCCGGCGGCGAGGGCGGCTTCGCGAGTGGGATGGAAGCGGACGTTTTCGCGCCGGGGCTGGCGGGCCGCGCAGGCGGGCCGACAAAACACGCCCGTGGTGCGCACGGAGTAATAGAAGGCGCCATCCGCGCCCCGGTCGCGGCGCACGACTGCCGCCCAGCGATCGTCGTCGCTCTGAAACGCCGCTCGGACCGTCTCGTTCCTCATCGCCGTCGCCGTCATGATAGTGCTCCTTTTCGATTTGTGCGCGTTCATGCAATGCCCGACCTCGATCATCGGGCCCCGCACGTGGACGCGCACTCCGGGTCTTGCTCTCGAATTCGGGGCGGCGCCACGGGCGGCGGCTCGACGGTTTGTGGGTGCCGGTGGCGCATGGAATACTCTCCCGGATCCCGCGCCCGGACGCGCAAAGGAGGCTCCCCCTGGTGACCGTCCCGCGTTTCGGTCTGAACCGCTTCGACCCGCGTTCCGTCGATCTCTTCGCCGCCGACGTCCGCCGCGCGGAGACGCTCGGCTGGGACGCCGCCTTTCAGCCGGATTCCCAGCTCCGGCGCCGCGACACCTACGTCATGCTCGCCGCCGCCGCCCGCGCCACCGAGCGCATCACCCTGGGGCCGCTCCTCGCCAATCCCGTGAACCGACATCCGTCCGTCACGGCGTCGTCGATCGCCACCGTCGACGAGCTTGCGCCCGGACGAACGCTGCTCGGCTGGGGCGTGGGCGACACCGCGGTCCGCCTCGCCGGTTTGAAGCCGGCGCGGATCCACGACCTGGAGGCGAGCACGCGTCTGATGCGCGCGTTGCTCGACGGCGTCGCCGTCGACGTCGGCGCCGCGGAGCCGGCGCGCTTGCCCCATCATCGTCCCGTTCCGATCTGGATCGCGGCCGGTGGCCCGCGCACGCTGCGCATGGCGGGCGGCGTCGCCGACGGCGTGTTCATCCGCGTCGGGACCCATCGCGCGAACATCACGGCCGCGGTGGAGGCGGTGCGCGCGGGCGCCGCCGCCGCCGGGCGTCCGCCGACGAGCGTGCGCCTGGGCGCCGTGTTTCACACCGTGCTCGTCGACGACGACGCCCGCGCCCTCACGATGGCGAAGTCGATGGCGGCGGGGTACTACGAGTATTCGCCGATGCTGTTCGAGCCGCCTGGCCTGGTGTGGACGGGACCGGATCCCGAGAAGCTCAAGCGCGAGCATCGGGTGTGGCCCGACTTCCACCACGCGCCCGATCTCGAGACGAGCGGGCGGGTCGTCGATTTCTTGCCCGTGAGCGCGGCCGACGCCTTCAGCCTGCGGGGAGGACCGGACGCGATCGTGCGCCAGCTCGTCGATGCGCTGCGCGGCGCGCCCGCGCCGTTCGAGTACGTCGTGCTGCATCCGATCCCGAACCCCGGGGTGCCGGAAGATCCCGAGCACGGCTACATGGCGCGCATGGCGCGGGAGGTGTTGCCCCGTGTCCGGCGCGCGCTCGGTGGCGCGTAGCCCAGGGCGATGACGACGCGCGCGATCGTCACGAGCATGATGGGTGGGCTCGTCGGCGGCCTCCTCGGCGCCGGCGTCATGAGCGTCGCCTACGCGCTCGTGACCAGGATCGCGGAACCACCGCGCGACGAAGCGAAGCAGGGCGGTGACGATGCCACCGTCAAAGTGGGGAATGCCCTGTCCCAGGCGGTCCGCGGCCGTCGGCTCGCGGAGGGGGCGAAGTCAGCGGCGGGAGCCGCCGTTCACTACGCGTTCGGCGCCGTCATGGGCGCGCTGTACGGCGCGGTGGCGGCGGTGGTGCCGCGCGCGAGCGCGGGGGCCGGCCTCGTGTTCGGCGCGGCGGCGTGGCTGGGTCCGCACGCCATCGTGGTGCCCGCCCTCGGTCTCGCGCCGTCTCCGCTCGCCGCTCCGCCCGCCAAGGAAGGCCTCGAGCTGGCCCTTCACCTGCTGTATGGCGCGACGGTGGAGCTGGCGCGGCGCGCCGTCGTCAGAATCGCCAGATGAGGAGGAGGCCGGCGAAGAGCAACAGGCACCCGAGGATGCGTCCCACGGCAGCGGGATGGACCTCGAAACCGATCAGCCCGAAGTGGTCGAGGAGCACCGAGCACACGAGCTGCCCGGTCACCACCAGCGCCGTCAGGGTGGCGGCGCCGAGCTGACGCGCCAGCAGCACCACGGCGACCGCGTAGGCGGCGCCGAGGACGCCGCCGACCCAGGCCGACCACGGCGCCCCGGCGATTTTCTGGAGTGACGGCGCCGGTACCCGCGCCGCCACCGCCGCCCCCAGCAGCAAGACCACCCCGAGCGCCGAGCTCAGGATCACGGCCGGCAACGGATGCTCGAATGCTTCCTTGTGGTCAAGAGACGAGCCGGCCGTCCGGGCGCCTGACGCCGCTCCGCTTCGGGCCCGGCAAAGGGGAGGGAAGCGGCAGAAACCTCCCCAGACCGACCGGCTCGTCCGACACTAATCCAAGAGACGTGCCAGCGACATCACAACGACTTCAGATATTCCACGAGATCCGCGGTCTCCGTCCCGCTGAGCGGAACATTCAGCACGCGCTTGTAGTGCTCGACGACGGCCCCCAGCGTCTCGAAGCGGCCGTCGTGATAGAAGCCGCCTTTGGTGCGCGTGAAGAGGCCTTTGAGGGGAGTGGTCCGGTAGAAGGTCTTGTCGGGAGACCGTCCGGCCTGAAAGTCGTCGATCCCGATCTCCGACGCCTGGTGCATCGACCACCCCGGCTCCGTGAAGAGCGGCGGCACGTGGCAGGTGGCGCACTTGGCCTTGCCCTCGAAGATCGTCTTGCCGCGGGCGGCGGCGGCGCCGTCGTAGGAATCCTTCGGCGGCTCCGGCGCCGGGAGCGAGAGCTGATAGTAGTGAAGAGCGGCGAGCTTCGACGTGACGAGGTCGGGACTCTCGCGCTTGTTCCACGATCTCGATTTCACCGCGAGCGGGAATCGCTGGGGATCGTTCATCCGCGGATCGAAGAACGTTCCCTTCCCGTTCATCTGCGTATTGGCGACGTAGGCGTTCCAGTAGGTGACCGAGCCCCACCCCGAGTACGTGTGCAGGTTCACACCGGCGAGGCCGAAGGCGGCGGGCAGAAGCGTGGCGCCCGGCTTTCCGTCGGGGCGCAAGGCCTTTCCATCCTGGTTCAGCTCGGCATCGTAGCGGCCCGGTCCCCAGCTCGTGAGAACCTTCCGCACGGTCGCCTCGTCGGCGCCGAGAAGATCCGCAAACGGCTTCACCGTCGGGGCCGACGCCACGATGGCGCCCACGTTGAGGTCACGATTGGGCCAGCCATCGAGGCGACGCCCGATGCCCTTCGTGAAGGAGTCGTCCACGGTCGAGTGGCAGAACGCGCACTGGATGCCGATGCCGGTCATCTTCTTGTTCGCGTCGAAGAATCCCGTGACGCCGACGACGGAATTGGCGCGGAGCAACTCGAGCGTCGTCTCGACCTTGTCGAGATCGACGGAGCGCGTCTTGAGGGCCTCGACGAGGATCTTCGGCAAGGCGGCGATGTCGACCTTGAGGCCGAGCTGGAGCGCCTGCCGGGCGGTCACGCCGGCCCCGACGCCGCCGAGCTTCTCGCCCGCGATGGCTTCGTGGAGCCGGAGCTTGCCACCCCAGAAGTCTTCACTGCCGAAGGTGTCGTAGCGGAATATCTTCCGGCCTTCCTTGAGCATGTCCCGCGCGTAGTCGTCGGTCCGATCCTCGTACGACTTCGCGGGGGCCTTCTGGGCTCGAACGGCCGGATCCGTATCGACGCCCTCCGGCTTGGTCGTGCTACACGCGTGAATGCCGAGCAAGACGAGGAAGACGAGCATCGCCGAGATCGAAATGCGCTTCATATCGCACCGCCTTACGGTCAGTTTGGGTCGGTTAGGACAGCGCTTTCATAACTCCCTCTTCCTCCTGCACACTGGGGGCGCGGACGGGACAGGCCCAGCGTACAGGCAGACGCTAGTTACGCAAGTCGAAGGTTGTTTATATGCCGGAAGGTACGAAGTTCGACATCATGAAGCTGCTGCTGAGGCGTGAGCTGAGTGCACGCTCCCTGGCCGGGGAATTGAGCGTGACCCCGACCGCCGTCCGTCAGCATCTGGAAACGCTCTACGCGCTTGGCCTGGTCACGCGCCGCAAGGTGATCACGCGGCCGAGCCGGCCGACGTTCCTGTATCGCCTTTCCCCGGGGGGAGCGGCGACGTTCCCGAAGCGCTACGATCTCCTGCTGAGCCTCTTCGTCGACGTGCTGCTCGAGCGGCACGGCGTGGAATGGGTGGCGCTGCTCGTCCAGGATGCGGCACGGCGGCTGGCCGAGCGTGTGCGGCCTCGATTCGACGACGCCGACGTCGATCGTCGCTGGCCACTCCTCCTCGACTGGCTCGAGGAGGAGCTGGCGTGGCATGCCGACGTCCGGGTCGACGACGGCCACCACGAGATCGTGATCCACCAGTGCCCGTTCCGGGAGGTCTCGCGCGTCCAGCCGGCGGTGTGCGGCGTCTTCTTTCGCACGCTCATCCAGGCGCTCTATGCCGACGTGAACGTCGAGCACGTCGGTTCCGTGACGGGCCCCGCCTGCTGCCATCTGCGCGTCGCGCGCGCGGAGCCTTGACGCGCGGTCATGGAGGCGCTGCTCGGCCATCTCGACTTCCTGCGCCAGCACCTCCTCGCCGTCGTCTTCGTGTCGTTCCTCATCGAGGCCGCCGGCATCCCGTTTCCGAGCCGGATCATCCTCCTCGTCGCGACCACGATCACGACCGAATCCCGCGAGCTCGCCCTCCTCGTCCTCGCCTGCGCGACGGGGGCGGTGATCGGCGACCACGTTCCGTACGTGGGGGGAATGCTGGCCGGCCCTCGCTTGCTCACGTTCTACTGTCGGATCACGCTCGGCTCCGAGCTCTGCGTGGAGAAGACGGTGACGTACTTCAAGCGCTACGGGGCGGCCGCCCTCCTGCTGAGCCGTTTCTCGGCGAGTGTCCGCCTCTTCGCGTCCGCGCTCTCCGGCTGCGGCCATTTGACCTACCGTCGCTTCCTCGCCTACGACGTCCTCGGCAGCCTGGCCTACGCGGCCTTGTGGGTGGTGGTGGGCCGGCTCATCGGCGAGCAGGCCGCCGAGATCCTGAAGAACTACGGGGGACTCAAGCTGCTCCTGGTGATCGGGCCTCTCGCCCTCGGTGGCTTGCTCGGTTACCGGCTGTGGCGGCGGTCGCGCTACGGCCCCGCGCGAACCGACTCCCTCAACGCCAACGCCGCCTGCGTCACCGGCCTCGAGATCGACGCGAAGACGTAGCCGCTCGCGCGCGCGGCGTGGTCAGAGAGTGGCCGCCCGGGGTGGCACGTGCAGGACAGAATGCGCGCGCCGGCGGGATTTTTCCCCCAAATTCCAGCCCAATAGGTGTCAGTCGGTCGCGCCCAGGCGTGGCGCAAAAGTTGCTCCCGGCGAAGCGCAGGAGAGTGATCCGCCGGGAGGTTCCCGGCACTCCCGGCACTGTCAAGCGCGAGGACACCACGGTGAAACGCGGGCTACCCCGGATGCGCGGACTGCGGTTCGGAATCCTCCCGAAGCTCTTGATCACCATGATGGTGGTCATGTTCGTGCCGCTGGCGGCGATCTGGTTCCTCGACTACCGCACGTCGGTCGATCACCTCTCCGCCGACATCGAGGAGCGGCTGAGCGCGCAGGCGGACGGCGCCGTCGGCTTCGTCAACTCGTGGGTCGACACCAACCTCCGCATGCTCCGGCAGAACGCCCGGCTCGAGGACATCGTCGCGATGGATCCGCACCGCCAGGCGCCGGTGCTCCAGTCCATCATCCGTGAGTACCCCTACGTGTTCCTCGCCCACACCGTGGGCCTCGACGGCATGAACGTCGCCCGCAGCGATCAGGAAGCGCCCAAGAACTACGGTGACCGCGAGTACGTCCAGCGTGTCGTCGCGGGCGCGCCCATGGGCCGCCAGTTCGTGATCAGCAAGACGACGGGCAAGCCCTCCTTCATCCTCTCCGTGCCGATCACGCGCGACGGCCGGGTGGTGGGTGTGCTCGGCATCGCCATGGACGTCAACGACCTCACGCGACGGATCACGGCCGTGCGCATCGGCGAGACGGGGTTCACGTTCCTGGTCGACGACACCGGGAACGTCGTCGCTCATCCGCGCGCGCGCCAGAACCTCGCCAAGCATCCCGCCGTCACGGGTTCGGGCTACGAGTCCGGGATGAAGAAGCGCACCGTCTTCGTCGAGGACGGCAAGCAGATCGTCGCCTACAGCGAGAAGACGGAGCAGGGGTGGACGCTCGTCGCCCAGCAAGACTACGCGGAGGCGTACGCGCCGCTGCGCGCCGCCAACCGCAATGCCTTCGCCTTGCTGGTGGGCAGCGTGCTCTTCGTCGGTTTCGTGTCGAGCGTGCTCACGCCTCGCCTCACGCGCCCGATCCGAAACCTCACCGACATCGCGGAGCAGATCAGTCGCGGCCAGCTGGGGGCGGCGATCGCGGAGGTGAAGCGCACGGACGAGATCGGCGGGCTCGCGCGTGCCATCGATCGCCTGAAGACCAGCGTCGAGGTGGCGATGAAGCGCCTGGGCGGCGAGCGTACGAGCGCGTCGGACCACTCGACGGCGGCCAACGGCGGGGTGCCGGTCGTGGGCGGTGCCCGCGGGCGGGGTGACGGTCGCTGACGGTGGGCACCGATGGGCTCTTGAGCTACGCCGAGCTGATCGCGGAGGTGCGACGCCTCTGCGCGCAACGATCGAGCGGCTGCATCTTCATCACGACTTCCGACAACCATGCCATCCGGTTCGAGCTGCGCAGCGGCAAGATCATCGCGCTCTCGTTCCGCCAGCACACCGGCGCCAAGGCGGTGGAGTCGATCCAGCGCATCACGGGTGGTCAGCTCCGGTATTCCGCAGAGGTGGTCGAGCGCGCGCCCCAGGCGGATTTGCCACCGACGCCGGAGCTGCTCGCCGCCCTCGGCGCGTCCGGCATGATGGCGACCTCGGACAGCAACGGCGCCGGGAGCGCCCCGCCACGCGCAGACTTCGATCGCAGTCGCACGGTCATCGAGTCGGAGCTGGCGGAGTACCTGGGACCGATGGCGACGCTCGTCTGCCAGGAGCACATGGCGCTGGCGACCGATGTGAACGATCTCGTGGAGAGCCTGGCGCGAGAGCTGCGCGACGCCGCCAAGGCCGCGAGCTTCAGGGAGCAGGTGCGAAAGCGCCTCGCGGGAACGCCGGCCAGCGCCTGAGGAGCGCCGCGCGGTCCGTCGCGCGGTTCTAGGAGAAGATCTGGGGCTGTTTCTTCGGCTCGGCGGGGCGGCGTACCACCAGCCCGATACCGAGGGCGGCCATGACCGCGACGGCCAGCTCGAACAACACGGCGACGAGCTCTCGTTCCACGATCGTCCTCACGGGGGAGCGGCGTAGCTGCGGTTGAGAAGCGTCGAGGGCAGCCGCCGTGCCAGCCACGAAAGTTCAACGACTACGATCGCTTATCCGAGTCCTCCTCCGCCGTCCCGGTCGTTTCGCAAACTTTCCCGACTTCCGCAGGCGGCATTTCCGACGTCGGGCGCGAACGACGGCGATGACGGGCGAGCGGGCGAGTCTTCGCCACGCTGGCATCGCGGATCCGCATCTCGGGCCGAGACGCCGACATCGCCCGCCTCCGGGCGCGATAAATCCGTATGCTTCAAGGAGGTTCGCGCCCCGGAGGTTGGGCACAGGACGTGCACTTCCGGCCCCTGCCACCGTGAACGCGCGCGCCAGCGAGCATGTCGAGCGCGGCCTGGATCGAGCCGAGGCCGCGCCGGTCCCCGTCCTTCCCGCCGATTCCCGCGTGAACTACGTCGACATCGTGCGGGGGCTCTTCATCCTCCTCATGGCGTCGTCCCACGCCGCGGGTCTCTCGGAGGTGGCCGAATCGAGCGTGTTCAGGTCCCACTGGTGGCTGCCGCAGGGCTGGGCGAGCGAGGGGTTCATCATGCTGTCCGGCTTCACGGTGGCGCTCCTCTTCGCGCCGGGGCCGTCGACGACGAGGCGGCTCCTCCACCGCGCGCGGCAGCTCCTGATCGTCATGTTCGTCTCGAACGTCCTCATGCTGGCGGTGAAATCCGGCGTGACCGGTGAGTGGTGGGCGCTCACCACGCCGGGCTGGTGGCTCGGTCTCCTCACGCTTCACACGCCATACTCGATCTCGATCGTGCTGCTACCGATCGCCGCCTTCCTCGCGGTGGCTCCGTTGCTGTTCGCGCTCTCGGCCCGCGGACCGGTGGCCGTGGTCGTGACCGCCGTCGGCGCCGCCGCCGTCATCGCCGGCCTCGGGTCGACGGCGATCGTCGCGCGCGACGACCACGTGCTCGACGTCTTGTGGCGGCAGCCCGCGCTGCTGCCGTTGATGAGCCTGGGCGCGCTCGGCTTTGCCATGGGCACGACGTGGCGTCGCCTGCGCTACCGGCGGCGGGAGCTGGTGGCGGCGGTTCTTCTGTGGTCGCTCGCGTGCCTGTCGCTGCCGGTCATGGGCCTGCCCGAGGTGCACGCGTTCACCGCGAGCGTGCCGCGCTTCGGCCTCGTGCTGCTGGTGGGGATCGCGATCGACGCCTGGCCGCGCGCGCGCGAGGCGCTGTGGGTGACGTCGGTGCTGGGCTCGTACGGCCTGTTCGCGTTCATCGCCCATCGCATCGCGATCCAGGCCCTGGTGCGGCTCTTCGCCTTCGCGCCGCCGGAGGTGCGCTACCTCGTCTCGTTCGGGGCCGGGATGGCGCTGGTGGTGGCCCTCTGCGTTCTGCGGCGGCGCGTCGGCGCCTGGGACGCGTTCTTGCGCACGCTGCGCCTGTAGCGGCGCGGGCCCGACGCGGCGCGTGTGCGCCGGGCGCGATTAGTGCGGGCGAAAGCCCGCGGCGCCCACCCAACCGGTTTCCGACACGTCGACCATCACGCCGTCGGGGCCGCCGTACTTCACTTCCACGTTGGTGTAGTGCTTCGTGGGGTCGCCCACACCCAGAGCTTGGTTGACGTCGTCGCGGGGGGTGGAACCGGCCGCCGCCAACCGTTCCGCGATCGCCTCCAGGCTGTCGACCTGGAAGCCGATGTGGTGGAAGCCGACGAAATCCTTCCCACGCTCGGCGCCGGCCACGGCGTCGTTCTTGAAGTCGAGGATGGCCAGGTTCAGATCGCCGTCGCTCAGGTAGTACCCCGTGGTGTTGGGGTTGTCGATGCGGCCGACCTGTTTCATCCCGAACACGTCCATGTAGAACTTCGCGGTCGCGTCGGGATTCTTCGTCGAGAGTGCGATGTGCTTGATCTTGGCCATGGCGTCCTCCGTGCCGCCATTCTACGTCAGCCGCGGGGACGGGGGCGGGGGTATCATCCGGGGCGGAGGATCGGCATGAAGAGTGAGCGCATCCACGCCGGCACCGCCCGCGCCGTCACGCTGTCCGCGGGCCAGACGCTGCGCATCGTGAACGTGGAGGGCGGCCAGGTAGCGGACTTCATCGCCTTCAATGCCGCCGATCTCACGGAGTCACTGAGCACGATGCACACGATCGTCTCCATCGGGCGTCTCTTCCCGACCGCGGGCGATCGCTTTCGCAGCAACCGCCGGCGTCCCATCGTCGACCTCGTCCGCGACGACACCGGCCGCCACGACATGATCATCGCCGCCTGCGATCCGTGGCGCTACGAGTACGACTTCAACGTGACCGGACACCGGAGCTGCTCCGACAATTTCGTGGAGGCACTGGCGCCGTGGAGCGTCGAGCGCCACCGGCTGCCTCATCCCGTGAACTTCTTCCAGAACATGCGGTATCCCGACGGCCGCGTCGAGTTCGACCGTTCAATGGCCAAGCCGGGGGATGCCGTGGAGCTCCGCGCCGTGATCGACCTCGTGGCGGCGGTGAGCGCGTGCCCCATGGATCTGAATCCGATCAGCGGGTACAAGACACGTGACCTCGTGATCGAGGTGGTCTGAGGAGAGCGACGAATGCCGACCAACACCCTCATCCGGGCCAAGGGGCTTGCGGAACCGATCAGTCACTACTCCGACGCGGTACGGGCGGGAAACACGATCTACGTCTCGGGACAGGCTGCCGTCGACGAGAACGGTCATCTGGTGGGCCGTGACGACGTGGTGGCCCAGACGCGGAAGGTCCTCGACAACATGAAGGTCGTGCTGGCGGCCGCCAGCGCCACCCTCGACGACGTCACCAAGGTCACCGTCTACCTCGCCAACGTCGCCGACCGTCCCCGTGTCAACGAGGTGCGCAAGGCCTACTTCAAGGACAACAAACCCGCGAGCACGCTGATCGGGGTCAACGAGTTCGCCATCGAGGGGATGCTCGTCGAGATCGAGGCGATCGCGGTCGTGCGGTGACGCGCGCACGGCGCCTCGGCGCGCGCGCGCTGCTCCTGCTGATCCTAGGGGCGGGGGCGCTCGTCGCGTCCGCCCACGCGCAGGACTCGGTATGGGACGCGCTCCGTGAGCCCGGCGCGGTGGTGGTGTTGCGCCACAGCTTCGCCCCGGGCAGCTTCGATCCGCCCGACGCCCGTCTCGACGACTGCACGACGCAGCGCAACCTCAACGCGCACGGCCGCGCCCAGGCGACGCAGATCGGCGAGGCTTTCCGGCGGAACGACATCGCGGTCGGGACCGTGCTCTCGAGCCCGCGCTGCCGCTGTCTGGACACGGCGCGGCTGGCGTTCGGACGCGTGCAAGCGTGGGACGTCCTCGGGGGCGCGCTGGGCGACGACGCGCGGCGGCGCGCTCACGTCGCCGAAATCACGAGGGCGATGGCCGCCCACGAGAGCGGACCGCCGCTGGTGCTGGTGACTCACGGCTCCGTCGTGACCGCGCTCACCGGCCTCGACGTCAAGATGGGCGAGTTCGTGGTGCTGCGGCGCGCCCGCGACGGCGGCCGGTCCGTGGCCGGACGCCTCTACGTGGAGTGACCCGTCAGCGCGGCACCGTCGAACTGAGGTACTCTCCCTGCCGGGCGCCAAACACCGCGGAGACCGTAGGGAGGGGCACATGGGACGCTGGGACACCGCTGCCGTCGATGGTCACCCGATGCGCATCTACCTCGCCCAGCCGTCCGATCGCGCGACGGCGCCCGGCATCGTCGTCATCCAGCACGGCCCGGGCGTCGATCGCTTCATCGAGGACCGCGTCGACGATCTTGCCCGTCACGGCTACGTGGCGGCGGCGCCCGACCTCTACCATCGCCAGCCGGAGGACGGCGCCGACACGATGACGCGCATGGGCCGGCTCCGTGACGCGGAAATCGTCAACGACGTCGGCGTGACCATCGCCCACGTGCGGGGATTGCGCGACGTTCGCGTCACCGACCTCGCCGTCCTCGGCTTCTGCATGGGCGGCCGCGTGACGTACATGCTGGCGGGCGCGCGGCCCGACGCCTGGAAGGCGGCGGGTGTCTTTTACGGCGGCAACATCATGAAGCCGTGGGGCGAGACGCCGGCGCCGTTCGACCTCACCGCGAAGATCGCGTGCCCGATGATCGGGTTCTTCGGCGCCGAGGACGGCAATCCGTCGCCGGCGGACGTCAGCAAGATCGACGGTGAGCTGAAGCGATTCGGGAAGGCGCACGAGTTCCACATGTACGACGGCGCCGGCCACGCCTTCCTCAACTTCCTGAATCCCGAACGCTACCGCGAGACGCAGGCCGCCGACGCGTGGGCGAAGATGCTCGCGTTTCTCGAGCGTCACCTCGGGACGTAGCGCCCGCTACTCCAGCTCGCTGACCGCCGCCACCGGGATCGTGACCTCCTGGCCCTTGCGCTCGGCGGAGACGTACCCCGCGTAGAGCGTGGCCACGGTGTCGTGCGCGAGGAGCGCTCCCGACTGCGGTCGTCGCCCGCCGAGGCAGCATTCGACGAAATCCTGGATCTCGGCGTAGAACCCCTGCTGCCACTCCTCGTCGGCGGCGGGATGGCTCCAGCCTTCCTTGGTGCCGATCTTCTCCACGACGTAGATGTCCCGGAACTGCGCGCCCTCCGGGTTGTAGGTGTCGAGCAGGTTCACCGGGTTCAGGCGACACGTCGTGCGGTGGTTGTTCGCGAACACCTCGAGCCAGTTGTGCACGCCCCCCAGCACGAGCTCGGTGGCGAAGACGTCGGCCACCGTCCCGTCCTCGAACGTGACGTGAAGCTGGCTGTAGTCCTCGATGTCGTCGTAGTCCGTGCGCAGGAAGCGGCGGTCGCGGAAGCCGGGGAGGCGCGTGATTTCGTGCACGCGGCAGGAGACGGTGGCGGGTCGTATGGGCGCGCCCGCGCGTGCCCGCCCTTCCACCTGCTTCAGGTAGAGGCATGCCGTGAGCGGATGGCAGCCCTTGCCGACGAGGGAGCCGCCGCCCGCGTGCCGCCAGATGCCGTACACGGGTGAGTGCGAGCCGCTGTGGGACTCGCCTCCGAGCATCCAGAGAATCTGCGCGTCCGTCTTCTCGACGATCTCGCGCTCCTTCTGCACGGCCGGCGCGTACACCCAGTTTTCGGCGTAGCCGAGGACGACGCCGCGCCGGCGCGCCGCCCGCGCGATGCGATCGGCGCTGGCGAGGGCGTCTTTCAACAGCGCTTCCTTGGCGGCGCGATTTCCCGCGAAGGCGCCGCTCTCCGGTCCGAAGGCGCCCGTGAACGGCTTCTCGACGATCACGTGCTTGCCGGCCTCGACGGCTTCGAGCGCCACCGGCTCGTGAGTGGCCGGCGGCGAGCAGACGTCCACGACGTCCACGTGCGGCAGCAAGCTCGCGAGGCTCGCGTGGGCGGTGACGCCGGTCTCGCGCGCGAAGGCCTCGCGCCGCTCGGCGGTCGGAGACGTCACGGCCACCAGGCGGGCGTCGGCGCCGTGAACGCGGCGGTAGGCGGCGAGGTGGAGATGCGCGGCGAAGCGCGAGCCGACGATGCCGATCCTGAGCGTGGCCATGGGCAATGAGCGGTCAGGGCAGGGCGCGGATCGACGTTTCCAGCAGCTCCAGCGCACGCGCGGCGAACGTCCACATGTTCTTCTCTCGATCGCCGTGGCCGGTCTCGAGCGTGATCGCGCGCTCCACCGGCCCCGCCACCGCGATGCACGCGTGTCCGGGCGCATCGCCGTAACGATTGCCGGTGGGCCCGCTCGCGCCCGTCTCGCTGAGCCCCCACGTCGCGCCCAGCAGCTCGCGGATGCGGCGTGCCTTCACGAGCGCGTACGGCTCTGTGCTGGCGCGGATGCCCTGCAGCGATTCGTCGTCCACGCGCAAGAGCGCGCGCCGGGCCGGCTGCGTGTAGATCACGCTCCCGCCCAGGAAGTAGACGGACGCCCCCGGCACCGCGAGCAACGCGGCCGAGATGAGACCGCCCGCCGACGACTCCGCGACGGCGATCGTCGCTTTTCGCGCCTTGAGGAGGGCGCCCACGGACGCCGCCATCGTCGAGAGATCGTTCACGGCGGCCTAGTGTAGGCCAAGTGGGTGGCGCGCGCACGGCGTCGCGGCCCGGGCGAGAAACGAATTGTCGGGCGGCGCTTTATCTGCGACGTAATTGCCGCGCGTCGTGAGGCCGGAGACGCTGCCGGGAGCGGTACGACATCCACGAGGAGGTCAATCATGAGTGACGCCACGACGACCGTCGACACGTACCTGGCCATGTGGAACGAGCCGGACGCCAAGCGTCGCGCCGAGCACATCGAGCGCGCATGGGCGCGCGACGGTGCGTACGTCGACCCCATCCAGGAGGCGCGCGGTCACGCCGCCCTCAGCGACATGGTGGACGGCGTGCACGCGCGGTTTCCCGGGCATCGCTTCCGCCGCGTGAGCGGCGTCGACGTGCATCACGACCAGCTTCGGTTCGGCTGGGAGCTGGCGGCCCCGAACGGGAACGTGGTCGTGGCCGGCATCGATATCGGCGGCCTCGCGCCGGATGGCCGGCTGCGAAGTATCACCGGGTTCTTCGGCGAGCTGCCGAAAGAGTCAGCCGCCTGACGAGAAGCTTGCGCGTGGCACCCCGCGCGCCATGGGCGGGGTGCCACGCTCCGCGGTAAGCTTGTCGCCCGACGATCGAGAGGAGGCTTCCAATGGCCGTCGCGTTGATCACGGGTTGCAGCACCGGCATCGGGCTCGCCACCGCGCTTCGCTTCGCCCGCCAGGGTCACGCCGTTCATGCCGGCGTCCGCAAACCGGCCGCCGCCACCGAGCTGAACGACGCCATCGCGGCCGAGAAGCTCTCCATCCGCCCCGTGGCCCTCGACGTGGACGACACGGCCTCGGTCGCCGCCGCCGTCGCCGACGTGCTCGGGCACTCCGGGCGCATCGACGTGCTCGTCAACAACGCCGGCATCGGCGGCGGCGGTGCCATCGAGGACGTTCCTGTCGAGTGGGCGAAGACCCTCTTCGAGACGAATTACTTCGGCGTGATCCGGATGATGCAAGCCGTCCTCCCCGGCATGCGCGAGCGCCGAAGCGGCGCCATCGTGAACGTCAGCTCCATCGGCGGGCGCGTCGCCATCGCCGGCCACGGTCACTATTGCGCGGTGAAGCACGCCCTGGAGGCCGCCAGCGAGGCGGTGGCGCAGGAGGTGATCGCGTTCGGGATTCGGGTCGCCATCGTGGAGCCCGGCGTCGTCGTCACGCCTATCTTCAGCAAGGCGCGCCGGTTCGCCGACCCCGCCTCGCCGTACGCGGTGCACGTGCGCCGGCTCCTGCTCTTCTACCAGATGCAGATGAAGACGCCGAGCCAGCCGGACGACGTCGCCCGCGTCATCCACGAGGCGGCGACCACGCCGGAGCCGAAGCTTCGCTACCTGGTGGGTGAGGACGCGCGACGTCTCGCCGCCGGCCGCCAGCATGTCACCGACGAAGAGCACGTCGCGACCGGACGCGAGATGTCCGACGAGGCGTACCTCGACTTCATGCGGCGGCGTTACGGCTTCGGCTGGTGAACGGTCGCGAGGGCGCCGTCGGCCAGCGTGCGCGCGCGCTCGTCGGTCGCCGCGTCGACGGGAAAGAAGCACTCCACGCGCAGCTCCTGGAGCGTGATGTCCTGGGGCGTGCCGAGGGTCGCGATGGTGGTGAAGAACCGTAGCGTGAGGTCGCCCTTGTGCAGCGTCAACGGCAGGACCGCCGCCGAGTGCGCGGTGGTGTCCGGCACGCGCCAGCGCGCGGGCACGCCCGGATAGCTGACGACTTCCTCGAGCAGGTGTCGCGTGCCCTCGTCGGGGATGCCGCCCACCGCCTCGCGGTGGATCTGCTGCACGAGCGGGCCCGCAAGCGCTTCCCAGTTCGCGATGTACGGCCGCAGGCCGCGCGGGTGGAAGATCATGCGCACAGCGTTGGGCGGGCCCGGCACCTGCGCCATCTCCTCCCGGCTCAGGAAGAGGCCGAAGAGACGGCCGGCCGCGCCGTTCTGCATCAGCAGATTCCAGTGGCGATCGACGACGAGCGCGGGATACGGCTCCTGCTTCTCCAGCATGAACCGGAGCGCCTGCTGCACCTGCCCCAGCTCGGGGGCGCCGAGCGCGGTCTCCCGGTAGATCGGCGCGTACCCCGCCGCCGTCAGCAGCACGTTCTGGTCACGCAGCGGCACGTCGAGAACGCTGGAGAGCAGCAGCACCATCTCGCGGCTTGGCTGGGCGCGTCCCGTCTCGAGGAAGCTCAGGTGTCGGGACGAGATCTCGGCTTCGGTAGCGAGCGTGAGCTGGCTCATGCGGCGCGCCAGTCGCCACTCTCGCAGCACCTGTCCGAAGGGCCGGGTGGCCGGCGCCGCCGGCGCCATCCTGACAACCATCTTCGTCACCCCCACGCGGAGTGTACGCGGGAGGGGAGCGGATGCCATTACGTCGGAGGTAAGTGCGGCCTCAGGGCGAGCCTTGGCCCTGCACGACCGCGCGGGCGGCGAGGAGGCGCTCGATCTCGTCGTCGGCGCAGCCCAGCTCTCTCAGGATCTCCACGGAGTGCTCGCCGAGCCCGGGCGGATAGCGCGGCGCCGTCTTCGCGTGGCCCGCGAGCCAGAGGGGACTCGCGACCGTGAGCGATGCTCCCACGCGCGGATCGTCGACGGGAACGAGGGCGCCGCTCGCGATCATCTGGGGGTCGTCGCGGGCGTCGTCGACGGTGCCCACCACACCGAACGTGATGCCGGCGGCGTCGAGGCGCTTGCGCCACTCCGCCCACGGGCGCGCGACGAAGACGGCGTCGAGGATCGGAACCAGCGCCCGCGCGTGGGCGTGCCGCGCGGGCGCGGTGGCGAAGCGCGCATCGCCGGCGAGATCCGGGCGCTCGATGGCATCCAGCAGCCGCGGCCAGTCGCGATCTTCCGCGAGCACGTTGAGGACGAACCAGCGGCCGTCCGCGCAGCGGTAGAGATTCACGAGGGCGGTGGCCGGCTCCTCGCGCGGAGGACGGAGCTCCACGCGCGCTCCGCAGAGAGCGGCCTGCACCTGGATCGCGTTCCACCAGATCCCGTTCGCCATGAGCGACGTGGAGACCATGGTGCCGCGTCCGGTCCGCTCGCGCTGATAGAGGGCGGTCATGATGGCGGCGAAGACGGTGACGCCGGTGGGGTGATCGCCCATCCCCGGCAATGAGCGCAGCGGCGGCGCCTCCGGCGACGTCCGGCTGAGATCCATGAGGCCCGTGCGCGCCCACAACGCGGTGGCGTCGAAGCCCGTCCGCGACGCCTCCTCACCCTCCTCGCCGTAGGCCGTCAGCGACGCGTAGATCAGCCGCGCGTTGAGCGGACGCAGATCGTCCCAGCGGATGCGGAGGCGGGCGCGGGAATCGAGCGGCGTATTGGTGACGAAGACGTCGGCGCGCTCGACGAGACGATGCAGCACGGCCTGTCCGTCGGGCTGGCCGAGGTCGAGGGCGAGGCCACGCTTGCTGCGGTTGTCGACGATCCAGCGGTAGTTGTAGTCGCTCTCCGCGATGCCGGGACCGCGCGTGCGGTGACGATAGGGATCGCCGGCGGGCGGCTCGATCTTGACCACGTCGGCGCCGAGGTCGGCGAGGATGGTCGTGGCGACGGGGCCCGCGATGAAGCTCGCGGCGTCGATCACGCGGAGGCCGGCCAGCATGGGCGCTGTCATCGATGACCCGTCTCCACGGTGGCGCGCTCCACCGCGAGGAGCCTGTCGATGCCGACGACGGCGAGCATCTCCTTCTCGAGCGCTCCCCACTCCGGGCGGGGGGCGCGCGCGCCGAAGGCGTCGGCGAGATCGGCGTAGACCTTTTTCCAGGTGGCGAAGGCGGCGAGGAGCGGCGTGGACGTATCGGCGACGATCTTGTAGCCGAGGCGGCCCAGCTCCTCGAGCGTCATGCCCGTTCCTGCGAGCCCGCCGTGGCCGGCGAGGTACATGAGGGGGCCGCCCAGGCGCTCGGCGATGGCGCGGAGCTGCTCCGGTCGATGCGCCATCGAGAGCAGCACCACGTCCGCTCCCGCCTTGCGATAGGCCTCGCCGCGGCGGAGGGCATCGTCCATGTCGCTCGCGCGCATCGCGTTGGTGCGGCCGATGATCAGGAAATCGGGATCGCGGCGCGCCGCCACCGCCTCCCGCACCTTGGCCGCCATCAGCTCCACCGGGATCATGTGCTCGATCCCGATGTGATGATGGGCGCGCTTGGGCACGAGCTGGTCCTCGATCTCGATGGCCGCGAAGCCGGCCGCTTCGCTCATCCCGATCGTGCGGTGCATGTGCATGGGATCGCCGTACCCGCAGGCGGCGTCGAGGATGAGCGGCAGCGACGTCACGGCGCGGATGTCGATCGCGGCCTGGCACATCTCGGTCAGGTTGAGGTTCGCTTCCAGCGCGACCTTGAGGTAGCCGGTGGCGCCGCCGCCGAGATAGGCGGCGGGAAACCCCGCCGCTTCCACCATGCGCGCCATGAGCGGATTGAGGACGAGAGGCGCGGTGACGGGGAGCGGGTCCTGCATGCGGGCGCGGAGCGACATCGCTCATCCTCCTCCACGTGGCGCCCGGGGACGGCGCCCCGGAATCGATCGGGCGCCGACGAGTGTACACGGGCGGACGCGCGCGGCACCGTGCGGTATCATGCCGCCGCCAGGAGGAACGTCATGAAAGGACGGGTGGCGGTGCTGAAGGCGTACGGCGGCGATTTCGAGCTGCGCGAGTATCCGGTCCCCGATCCCGAGCCCGGCGCCGTCCTCGTGCGGCTCACGCGCGCGGGCGTGTGCGGCTCGGATCTCCACATCTGGCGCGGCGAGATGAAGGAGGTCTACGGCTCCCCGCCGCGCGACCTCACGTTCGGTCACGAGATGTGTGGGAAGGTGGAGCGGCTCGGCGCCGACGTCACCGTCGATTCCGCGGGCCAACCGCTTCGCGAGGGCGACCGCGTCACCTTCCTCTATTTCTTCCCGTGCGGGCGCTGTCGCGTGTGCCTGCGCGACGAGATGGGCAGTTGTCCGCGCAAGGGACGGCCGAACCGCACGGCGGGAACGTCGCCGTATTTCAACAACGCCTACGGCGACTATTACTATCTGCGGCCCGGCGGCTACGTCTTCCGGATCCCCGACGAGGTCTCCGACGACGTCGCCACGCCCGCCAACTGCGCGCTCGCCCAGGTGATCTATGGCCTCACCCGGTCCGGGCTGCGGACGGGCGACACCGCGGTGATCCAGGGCGCGGGCGGCCTCGGTCTCAACGCGGTGGCGGTGGCGCGCGACATGGGCGCCGACCGTATCATCGTCCTCGACCGCCTCCCCGCGCGCCTGGAGCTGGCGCGCGCGTTCGGCGCCGACCATGCGCTGTGCCTCGCCGATCTTCCGACGCCGGAGCGCCGCATCCAGGCCGTGATGGATCTCACGGGCGGGTTCGGGGCCGACGTGGTGGCGGACTTCGTCGGCTACCCGGAAGTGGTGCCGGAAGGTTTGCGCATGCTGCGCGGGGGTGGCTCGTATCTCGAGATCGGCTCCATCGCCCCCGGCAACGTCTTCTCCTACGACGCGACGGCCCTCGTGCGCGGCAACGTGCGCATCGTCGCCGCCTCCAACTATTCCCCGTGGGCGCTCGCGGACGCGCTCGCCTTCCTACGCCGCAACGTCACGCGCTGGCCCTTCGCGCGCCTGGTGTCGCACGTCTTTCCCCTCGCGCGCATCGGGGACGCGTTCCGGGAGGCGGACTGGATGCAGAGCGCGAACGACGGGCTCCGTCTCTCCCGCGCCGCGCTGGCG
>DASXSB010000146.1:0-3547 GCA_036506275.1 Candidatus Methylomirabilota bacterium
CCGGACAGGCTCCCCGGGCTCATGCCGCCGACGTCGCCCCAGTGCGCCCGCACCACGGGGAAGACGAACATCTTCCCGTCGGCGAAGAGCGGGTAGATCAGCGCCACGTCGTTCAGGTGCGTGCCGCCCGTGTAGGGATCGTTGTGCAGGAACATGTCGCCGGGGTGGATGTCGTCGCCGAATTTCTCGCGCACGGCCTTCATCGACCACGCGATGGGCACGATGTGGAGCGGATGATCCTGGCCCTTGGACATCGAGACGATCTGCGCGTCGCCGTCCATGAGGACGCAGGAGAAGTCCTCGCCTTCGTAGAGGACCGACGAGTACGCGGTGCGCACGAGCGTCACGCGCATCTCGCGCACGATCGAGACGAAGGCTTCGCGCAGGACCTCGAGCGTGATGGGGTCGATGGGCGTCACGGCTGGCGCCTCTCCAGCCTGATGTTGCCGAGGCCGTCGAGCGCGCCCCGCCACCCCGGCAGCACGACCGTGGTCGCGCCGAACTCCTCGATGATGGCGGGGCCACTCAGCTCCGCCCGCTCCGGCAATCGATCCCGCTCCCACACCGGGCAGGAGCGCTCCGCGCCGTCGAACCACACGGGGCGCGTCTCCAGGCGAGCGGTGTCTATGGCCGTCGTGCCGCTCCGGTACGGTTCCGCCGCCGGCTTTGGGACCACGCCGTACGCGACGAGACGGGCGTTGACGAGCTCGATCACCGCCTCGAAGTTGGCGTGCCCGTACGACGCCTTGTGCCGCCGGTGCAGGTCGGCCTCGATCGCGTCCATCGCCGGCAGCGGCGAGTCGGCGTCGCCCACGTCCACGTTCAGCTCGAACGCCTGGCCGCGATACCGGAGATCCAGCGAGCGGCGCAGCCGCTGCTGCTCGGCCGCGAAGCCTTCGGTCTCGAGCTGCCGCCTCGCCGTCCCCGCCATGTCCTCGAAGAGCGCGGCGAGGAGGGCGGCCTGCTCGCGGAGCGGCCCCACGCGCGTGCGCACGTCATCGTGCTTGATGTCCGAGGCGAGAAGCCCGAGGGCGGAGAAGTTGCCGGGGTGGCGCGGCACGAGCACGCTCGGAATACCGATCTCCTCCGCCATGGCAAGCGCGTGCATCGGGCCCGCGCCGCCGAAGGCGATGAGCGTGAAGTCGCGCGGATCGTAGCCCCGCTGGATCGAGATCTCGCGGATGGCCGAGGTCATGCGCGCCACCGCGATGCGCACGATGCCTTCGGCGAGCGCCTCGACGCCGAGCGTCCCGCCCATCCCTGCCGCGAGGCTCGCGACGGCGGCGCGGGCGAGCTTGGGGTCCATGCTGATGGTGCCGCCCAAACGCTTCGCGGTGCCGATGCGGCCGAGCACCACGTTGGCGTCGGTGACGGTGGCTTCGGTACCGCCGTGGCCGTACGCGGCGGGCCCCGGCCGCGCCCCCGCGCTCCGCGGCCCGACCTGCAGGCTACCGTCGACGTCGAGCCAGGCGATCGAGCCGCCCCCTGCCCCGACGGAGTGCATGTCGATCTGCGGAACCTTGACCGGGAAGGCGCCCACCATGCTGTCGGACGTCATCACAGGGGTGAGATCACGCACGAGGCAGACATCCGTCGACGTGCCGCCCATGTCGTAGGTGATGAAGTCGCGCGCATCCGCTGCCGCGCCGACGAAGCACGCCTGGCTGACGCCGCCCGCGGGTCCCGAGAAGATCGTCTTGATCGGCAAGCGTCGCGCGGTGGCGGTCGTCATCATCCCACCGCTCGAGCCGACGGTCAGGACCCCGTGACCGTAGCCCGTCGCCAGCAGGCGCTCCTCGAGGCCCTCGAGATACTCGTCCATCAGCGGCTGCAGGTACGCGTTCAGCACCGTCGTGGAGAAACGCTCGAACTCGCGGTATTCCGGCACCACGTCGGCCGAGCACGACACGGGCAGGCCAGGCGCGCGGCTTTTCACGATCTCCGCGACCAGCCGCTCGTGAGCGGGATTGAGATAGGCGTGGAGCAGGCACACCGCGATCGCCTCCGCGCCGGCGCCGAGCGCGCCATCGAGCGCCACCTCGACTGAAGCCGCGTCGAGGGGCACCAGAACCGACCCGTCGGCGTTCAGGCGCTCCGTGACTTCGAAGCGGTGCTTGCGCTCGACGACGGGCTTGGGGCGGACGAACGTCGGCACGAACAGCGCGGGGATGTTGCGCTTCGTTCGCCCGATCTCGATCAGGTCGCGGAAGCCAGCGGTGGTGAGAACGGCGACGCGAGCGCCCCGCCGCTCGAGGACGGCATTGGTGCCAACGGTGGTGCCGTGCACGAGGCGCCGCACTTCAGCGCTCGCGATCCCAAGGGCCTTCAACCCGGCCAGGAGCGCCGCCGCCTCGTTGCGCGGCTCGGATGGCACCTTGGTGACGACGACGCGTCCCGTCGCTTCGTCGACGGCGGTCAGGTCGGTGAACGTGCCGCCCACGTCGACGCCGACGATGAACATGCGGGCCATGATACAGTACCGCCCATGGCGACAACAGCGGGCGATATCCGACATCTCTGGACTCACAAGACGCAGGATCATCCGTGGCTCTCGGACGAAGAGCTGGTCATCGACCACGCCGAGGGCGTGTGGGTGTGGACGGAGCAGGGCAAGAAGCTGATGGACGGCTTCGCGGGCCTCGCCGTCGTCAACGTCGGCCACGGGCGCCGCGAGATCGCCGAGGCCATCGCCGAGCAGACCATCAAGCTCGCCTACTATCCGACCACGCGCCAGTTCTCGAATCGTCCGGCCGCCCAGCTGGCGGCGAAGCTCGCCTCCCTCACGCCCGGCGACCTCGATCTCACGATGTTTGCCGTCAGCGGCTCGGAAGCCAACGAGCGCTCGATGCAGATCGCCCGGCACTACTGGATGGCGAAGGGCAAGGCCGACAAGCACAAGGTCATCTCGTTCCTCGGGGGCTATCACGGAGCCACCATGGGCACCTACGCCATCTGCGGCCTGCCGCAGCTGGCCGCCCCCTACGCGAAGCTCCAGCCGGAAGGGTTCACGAAGCTCGCGCCACCGCATCCCTACCGCGACCGCGGCACCGGCACCGACGAGGAATTGATCGCGCGGCGGGGGCGCGAGCTGCGCGAAGCGATCGTGCGCGAAGGGCCCGACACCGTGTCGGCGGTGATCCTCGAGCCGGTGCTGTCGTCGGGCGGATTCATCATGCCGCCCATCGGATGGCTCAGGAAGGTCCGCGCCGTCTGCGACGAGCTCGACGTGCTGATGATCGCGGACGAAGTCATCACCGGCTTCGGCCGCACGGGGCGCTGGTTTGCCGTCGAGCACGACGGGGTGGTGCCGGACCTGATGTCCGTGGCCAAGGGCATCACCTCGGGCTACATCCCGCTCTCCGCGAGCATTGCCACGCGCCGCCTCGCCGGCGTCTTCCCCGACGACACGAAGGAAGAGAACGTCCATCCCAACACGTACGCGGCGCATCCCGTCGCCTGCGCGGCGGCGCTCGCCAATCTCCAGATCATGGAGAAGGACAACCTCGTGGAGAACGCGGCGGCGATGGGCACCCGCCTGCTCGACGGA
>DASXSB010000147.1:0-3844 GCA_036506275.1 Candidatus Methylomirabilota bacterium
CCCGGAAACTTCTGCCATTCACGTCACCACAGCGACGTCGTGACGGAACCGCGACGACCGCGAGCGCTACCGATAGTGGGCATGATCATCGCCGACTCGTACGCACATACGGTGGCTGGCTCCGTGACGCAGAGGGCGTCCACGCGCGTACCGCGCGTCTGCGGCGAGACTGATTACGTCGACGTCATCACGCCTTCGCCATCCGTCGCCTGACAGCGTACGCGCGCGGCAAAGACAACTTGTCGCGTCTGCCAGCGGTTGGCCGCGTCGTCGTGGACTCGCCGCAGGTGTCGCGCCGGCGAGCGGGTCGGGGGCTTTTGGCACGCCGTTGGCACAGCAGTTGATTATGGACGACGCAACTCTGCGCGATCGTGTCCGCGTGTTGCTCGCGCGCCACCGACACCGCGCGTCCGATGGCGAAAAGCTCTGGGCGGGGCCCGGCAGCGATTCACCGTGCAGCGCATGCGGTCTCGTGATCACCGCCTCCGAGACCGAATTCGAGCTGAACTTCGGCCCCGACGCCGTCGAACGTCTCCACCGCCGCTGCTACGCGGTCTGGGATTCCGAGCGCCACCGCCGCTGACACGGCGCGAGACCCGCGCGACCCTCACCGAAATGAGTCGCACGCTCCACGCGCATCGGGAGCGCGATTTGGATCTCGCGCGTTATATCCGCGCCCTCACATCATCGAGACGAGACAAGGAGGGAATGCTGATGATCCGCTGGCTCGGACAGTGCTGGGCGTCGATAATACGGCCCAAGGCGGTCGTGTGCGCGGGTGACGTGATCGTCATCCGCGGCGGGCGGTTCCGGGTCCTCGACGCCGAGACCACCACGCGGGGGAAGCTCCTCAAGGTCGAGAGCGAGGAGTAGTGACATGCAATACCGTGCGCTGGGGAAGACCGGACTTCAGATCTCGGCGCTCGGCTTCGGCTGCGGCAACGTCGGAGGATTGATGGTCCGCGGCGCCCCCGGCGAGCGTGAACGTGCGGTCGGCCGCGCCATCGAGCTCGGCATCAACTACTTCGACACCGCGCCCTTGTACGGCGACGGACTCTCCGAGGAGCATCTCGGCGCCACCTTGAAGTCGCTCGCCGCGGACGTCCTCGTCGGCACGAAGGTTCGTCTCACGCCGGCCGAACGACGCGACATCCCGGGCGCCGTCGTGCGGTCGCTCGAAGCGAGCCTGAAGCGCCTGCGCCTCGAGCGCGTCGATCTTCTTCAGCTCCACAACCTCATCGGCGGGCCGGACGGCCTCCCCGTTGCGCAGGTCCTCGGCGACGTCGTCGTCGCCCTCCAGCGGTTGAAGAAGGACGGCAAGACGCGATTCTTCGGCCTGACCGCCCTCGGCGAGGCGAGCGCGCTCCACGAGGTGATCGCCGCCGGCGCCTTCGACACCGCCCAGGTCTGTTACAACCTCCTCAATCCGAGTGCCGGCTTTCCGATTCCGACGGGCTTCCCGGCGCCGGACTTCCGGTCGTTGCTGGCACGATGTCGCGAGCACACAGTGGGCGTCATCGGCATTCGCGCCCTCGCCGCCGGCGCCTTGAGCGGGACGCCCGTGCGGCATCCCGTGGCCGTGCCCACCGTCGCCCCCATCGCGTCGGGACCGGACTACGAAAGCGACGTTGCCCGCGCGAAAAAGCTCTCGCCGCTCGTCGAGGAAGGCCACGCGACCGATCTCGTGGAAGCCGCCCTGCGTTTCGTCGTGACCAGCGACGCCGTCTCTACCGTCCTCCTGGGCTACTCGAGCCTGGATCAGCTCGAGCACGCGGCCGCCGCCGTCGCCAAGGGCCCGCTGGCGCCCACCGCCATCGAGCGCGTTCGAAGCCTCTGGCGCCAGATGTGAATCCAGGATCACTCTCGGCGCTGCGCGCCTCGTGACCTCGTTCCTGGTAGAGGGCGTCCAGGTCGGTCACGCAGTCTCGAGTCGACACGTCGCTGTCCTTTCACGTGGCGATTGACAGTCGCGCGCCGACCGCGGGCGCAGAAGGTGTCATGGGGGCCCGCGCCGGGCCATGAGCACGAGAACCAGGGCCATAGCGGCCGGCAACGCTTGCGTGAACAGGATCGATCGCTTGGCGGTCATGGCACCGAACACGCCAGCCACCACGACACATCCAAGAAAGAAGATCTTCAGCTCGGGTCGATCCGTCCACAGGGCCCACAGAAGCCCTGCCGCCAGGAAGCCATTGTAAAGTCCCTGATTCGCCGCCAGCACCGCGGAACTGGCCGACATCTCCGGCGTCATTCCGAAAATCTTCCGACCAACGGGATGGTCCCAGAGAAACATCTCGAGAACGAGGAATCCAAGATGGCTGAGCGCCACCAGGCCTGTTAGGACATTCGCGACGACGTTCACGTTGCCTCCTCGGTGGCGCCGGACATCTGCGCTCAGACGCGTGAGCGACGGGACAAAGGCGTTTCCGCGGGCGGCTCGAGCCCGCGCAGTATCGCGCGTTCGACCACGCAGACGTCGCTGCCGCGGCGCAGCGCGAACGGCGCGCGATTCGAGACCGCTGGCTGGGCAAGGATACGTGGTCCCACACCCCGATGCGGCCACGTCGCGCGATGGACGAGGAACGGATGGCACACGTACACGTCACCCGCGCCACCGGTGGCGCGGGCACGCGAGCGCTTGAACGTGGAGGCGGGCAGTCGGGCGGCGACATCCCCGAAGAAGACCCCACGGTCGCCGAATTTCTCGAGGACACGGGGGACGTCGAGGTGAGACCCGATGAGGATCTCGGTGGGCGCGTCCGCCTCACCGACATCCGTGAAGAGGAACAGCGCCAGGAGTCCGCGCTGGCGACTACGCACGTTGACCCACCATCGCCCATCGACGTCGTAGCTGCCGTCGATGTGCCAACCGGCGTCCCCCGGATCCCGCGTGCTCGGAAACCGAACGGGAATGGTTCCCCCCGACACCTTCGTGCTTGATCCAGCGGCCAGATCCCAGGAGCGCGTCGTAGACCCGTGCCAGCGCCGGCGAGGTGCCGGCGGCCGTGAAGGCGGGACCGTCAGGGCAAGGAAAACGGACGACGGGCTCGGTCCACGTCGCCGGGTTGCGCGGGTCGACTCGGCGCGCGCGGAGTTCGTTCTCGATCACGTCGACGCATGCGCGCACGGTATCCGAAGCGACCGCACCGCGGACCACCAGGAATCCGTTCGCGAAGAAGTCGTCGATACCGGCCACGGTTCTTACCGCTTCGGCGCGCCCGCCGACATCGCCACCACCCGCGGAGGCTCGAGAAAATGCGCCGGAGAAAGCCTGTAAGCCGGGTCCTGTCACCCGGGCGAACGCCCGGGGAGACGGTCATTTCTCTAGGACGCCGGTTACCCGGCGCCTCCAGCGGCCTTACCCGAGAGCCCCACGCGGGCCACGCTTCACCCGTTGCCGGGATCGCTCTCCTATTCGGCCTTGCTCTGGGTGGGGTTTGCCGAGCCGGCCCGGTCACCCGGTCCGCTGGTGAGCTCTTACCTCACCGTTTCACCCTTACCGCCCGGCGTGCGCCGGACGGCGGTCTACTTTCTGTGGCACTGATCCGTGGGGTCGCCCCCCCTGGCCGTTAGCCAGCACCCTGCCCTGCAGAGCCCGGACTTTCCTCCCGCGCGGCGGACCGCGCCGGCGACCGTCCGACCTTCTCTGGTGCAATCAAAGAACGCGCCGTGACGCCCGAAGTATAGCACCGCGCTTGACATGCTCGGGTCTCGGCGCGACCATCGGTTCGAGGCGAATGACCAAGATGATTGCTGGATCGTCCGCCGGTCGCACAGCCGTGAGAACACCCCCGCTGTGGGGTGCCCCAAGCTCGCGGCTCCTGATCTTCCTGCTCCTCGTCGC
>DASXSB010000148.1:0-93999 GCA_036506275.1 Candidatus Methylomirabilota bacterium
AAGCCCTCGAACGTTCCTGAATTCCACGAAAGGTGACCGACATATGGAGCGACGCGCGTTTCTGAGGACGATGGGTGTATCGGCGGCCGCGCTGGCGACCGGACTCCCGCGCCCATGGCGGACGGCAGCAGCGACGGCGCCGGCGGGGTGGCGGAGCTTCGAGGTCGTGACCAAGGTGAACGTCCTCAACCCGAACGGCGTCTCCCGCGCGTGGGTGCCCGTGCCTCTGATGACCGACACCGAGTATCAGAAGCGCCTCGGTGATAGCTGGAGTGGTAACGCCACCGTCGCCCGTCTGTACCGCGACGAGAAGTACGACGCGGGAATGGTGTACGGGGAGTGGCGCGAGGGCGAGCGCACGCCCTCGCTCGAGGTCGTCAGCCGGTTCGCCACCCAGGAACGAATCGTCGATCTCAGCAAACCGCCCGCGAACGTGGCCAGGGAGAGCCAGGCGACGCTCGACCGCTACCTGGCCCCCACCAAGCTCATCCCGATCGACGGCGTCGTGCTCGAGACGTCGCGCGACATCACGCAGGGAGCGAAAACCGACATCGAGAAGGCGCGCGCGATCTACGAGTGGATCGTCGAGAACACGTTCCGCGATCCGAAGGTCCGCGGGTGCGGGCTCGGTGACATCCGCACCATGCTGGAGACGCGCTACTTCGGGGGCAAGTGCGCCGATCTCAACGCGCTGTTCGTCGGGCTCGCGCGGGCGGCGCGGATTCCCGCCCGTGACGTCTACGGTGTCCGCGCCGCCGACTCCAAGGAATTCAAGAGCCTCGGGAAGAGCGGCGACATCACGAAGGCACAGCACTGTCGCGCGGAGTTCTACACCGCCGACTATGGCTGGATCCCCGTCGATCCCGCCGACGTGCGGAAGGTCGTGCTCGAGGAGAAGCCCGGGCTGACGCTGGCCGATCACGCTCCCCAGCGCGCGCGCGCGAAGCTATTCGGGCAGTGGGAGATGAACTACCTCGCCTACAACTACGCGCACGACGTCGCGCTGCCGAACTCGACGGGGGCGCCCCTCGCGTTCCTGATGTACCCGCAGTGCGAGACCGCCGAGGGACGTCGCGACAGCCTGGACCCGCCGAGCGTCAAGTACGAGATCACGTCGCGCGAGGTGAGCGGCTAGCCGCCCGTTCGCAACGGCCGCGCGAGCGCCGAGCGCCCCCGCGGCTGTCTCGCCTCAGAAGCGGCTGGTGAGGTCGATCAGCCAGCCCGGCATCAGGTCGACGAGCCGCGTCTCGATCACGCGGTCGCCTCCCGAGAGGGTGAGCACGCCCACCACGATGAACGCCACGCCCGTGAGTGGCTTCGCGTAGCGCACCACCGTGGCCACGCGATGCCCGAGCGCCTCCTGCGACACGTAGGCGAGCGCCGCCAGCGGAAGCGCGGCGCCGAGGCTGAAGGCGGCGATGACGGCGGTGGCGCCGGGAAGGCTGGTGCGCTGAGCGGCGAGGGTGATGGCGGCGGCGAGCGTCGGGCCTGCGCACGGGCTCCAGATGGCGCCGAGCAGGATTCCCACCACGAGATAGCCCTGCCAGCTCGCGGGCGCGATGCGCTGGAGCGCGCCGGCGGCGCGGGCGGCGAGGGGATGGCTGACACGCATCAGGCCCGTTTCGAGCCGCGTGCTCAGCAGCACGATGCCGACGACGACGAGGAGCACGGCGGCCACCGCGCGCACGAGGTCACGATCGATCGCGAAGCCGGCCAGCGCGAAGACGAGCCCGAGCACCGCCGACGAGCCCGCGAGGCCGGCCGCGAGGGCGACGGGCGCGAGCCGGTGCCGCTGGAGCGCGGTCGACGTCGCGATGAGCGCGAGCGGAAGAACGCAGGGGGAGAGGACGGTGAGGGCGCCGGCCGTGAAGCTCAGCAGGCACGCCGTCACCGGCGGTCCCTCAGAGCGCGCTCTGGAAGAGCGCGCGCACGGCGACGGGATCGGTGACCGCGGTCGAGCGCATGCGCTCCGTGCGCCCGTTGAAGGCGATCAGCGTGCTCTGCATTTGCACGTTCAGGTCGCGCAGGGCGTCCTTGCTCGCGTCGTAGTCGATCACGAACACGAGGGCGTCGGCGAATGCCTTCTCCCGCGACAGCTCGTCCACGATCGGCTGCTGCTTGCGACAGTTCGGACACCAGGACGCCGTCACGAAGACAATGATCGGTTTGCCGGCCTGCTGCGCGTCCAGGAACGCTTGCTTGGTATAGGTCGTGACCTGGGCCGCCCCGCCCACCGCCGGCAGCAAGGCCAGCGCGAGGAGGACGAGGCACGAGACCCGAAGGACCTTGATCATGCGGCCTCCCGACAATCTCACGGCGAAGGATATCACGCGGGACGGAGCGGTCCGGCCTACGAGCGGGGTTGCTCCGCGTCGCGGCGGCTCTTGAGGACGGCGCGAAGCCGCTGCTTCAGCTCGCGCGGGATCTCGACCTCGCGGAGCTGACGGGTCGCCTTGATGGCGCCGCGATACGTGTTCACGAAGGCGACGCAGGGGGGGCAGCCTTCGATGTGCCACTCGAGGAGCTCGCGGGTCTCGCGAGGCAGCGTCCCGTCGAGGTAATCGCCGAGCAGCTCGGCGATCTGACGACATTCGAGGTCGTTGGGATCGGACATCGTACCCATTATATGAAGATGTCGGAGGGTGGGGGAGGGATTCGGCCCAGAGGCCAGGTAGACGGAATCCCACCCTGACCGTATCCTGCGCGGCGTGCCGCTCCGCGTCGCGCTCCTGTCTCCTTTCGCCCCGCCCTCCGTCCGTGGCAACGCCATCACCGTCTCCCGCATCGCGCGTGGTCTGCAGGCGCGCGGCGTCGACGTCCGCGTCTGGGACCTCGCGACGGCCTCCGAGCGGTCGGTCGCGGATGACATCGACGCCTACCAGCCCTCGCTCGTCCACGCCTTTCACGCTTACCGGACGGGGCCATGCGCGCTGCGCCTCGCTCGGCGCGCGGAGCTTCCGCTGATCGTGACCCTCACCGGTACCGATGCGAATCACGACTTGTTCGATGGTGCCCGCGCCGCCACCGTCCGCCACGTCCTCGAGGGCGCGCATCGCATCACCGTCTTCCACGATTCCATCGCGGAGCGGGTGACGGCCGCCCTTCCCGATGCCGCGACACGCGTGCTCGTCGTCCCGCAGGCGGTGAGCCTCGAGCCGGGAGACCCCTTCGACCTGGCGCGGGCCGGATTCTCCGGGCCGCACGTGCTCTTCGTCTTCCTGGGCGGCGTACGGCCGGTGAAGCGTCCGCGGCTGCCGCTTCCCGCCTTCGACCGCGTGCTGGCGCGGGCGCCCGAAGTCCGGTTGCTGTACGCGGGGCCCGTGCTGGATCCCGACGAGGGCGAGGCGCTTCTCCGCGCGCTGCGCTCGCGGCCGTGGGCGCGCCACGCGGGGGCGGTGCCGCACCGGCAGATCCACTCGCTGCTTGGTCAGGCCGACGTCGTGCTGAACTGTTCGAGCTCGGAAGGCGGCATGGCGAACTCCGTGTTAGAGGCGCTCACGATGGAGCGAGCCGTGCTCGCCTCCGACATTCCCGGCAACCGCTCGCTGATCGACGACGGCGTCACCGGACTCGTCTTCCGTGACGACGCCGACCTTGAAGAACATGCGTACCGGCTGGCGCGCGACCCCGAGCTACGCCGGCGTCTCGGGCGGGCGGGGCGTGAGCGCGTGGAGGGGCAGTATCCGCCCGCGCGCGAGATCGATGGCTACGTGGACCTCTACCGGACGCTCAGCCCCGTCGCCTCCCCGTGAAGGCGGCGGGGCCGTTCCCGGGCGCCCACCACGCGGGAAGGAAGGCGCGACCGGGAACAGGGTTACCATGGGGCGAGGACGGTTGAGGGCCGTCGCTGGAACTCTCGGGTAACGTCCTTATAATGAACACGCTCGCCAGCTCCGGAAGGAGAGTGCGATGACGCAGGAGTCGCGGGTTCAGGAGTTCGTGAGGGCTTTCGAGGGGCTACGCTCCGAAGTCGAGAAGGTGATCGTCGGCCACCGGGAGATCATCAACCACGTCCTCGTCGGCATGTTCGCAGGCGGCCACGTGCTCCTGGAAGGCGTGCCCGGGCTCGGCAAGACGCTCCTCGTGAAGACCCTCGCGGAGGGCCTCGACCTCTCGTTCTCGCGCATTCAGTTCACGCCGGACCTGATGCCGGCCGACATCATCGGCACCAACATCATCGTGGAGGACGCCGACGGCCGGAAGCACTTCCAGTTCCAGCCCGGCCCGATCTTCGCGCACGTCCTCCTCGCCGACGAGATCAACCGGGCCACGCCCAAGACGCAGTCCGCGCTGCTGGAGGGCATGCAGGAAAGTTCGGTGACCGTCGCCGGTACCTCGCGCCCGCTCCCGGCGCCGTTCTTCGTCCTCGCCACCCAGAACCCGATCGAGATGGAAGGCACCTATCCGCTGCCGGAAGCGCAGCTCGATCGCTTCCTCCTGAAGCTCCGCGTGCGCTATCCCGCCCTCGAGGAGCTGAACGCGATCATCGACCGCACGACGCAGTCGCGCACGGTGACCGTGCAGCAGGTCATGACGGGCCCCGCCGTGCTGACGTTCCGCGAGCTGGTCCGCGAGGTTCCCATCGCCTCCCACGTCCGGGACTTCGCGTCGTCGATCGTCATGGCCACCCATCCGCAGTGGGACGGCGCCCCCGAGGTGAGCCGCCGCTTCGTCCGCTACGGTGCGAGTCCGCGCGGGGCGCAGGCGCTCGTGCTCGGCGCCAAGGTGCGGGCCCTCGCGGACGGCCGCTATAACGTGAGCGTCGACGATCTCCGCGCGCTGGCGGCGCCGGCGTTGCGCCATCGCATCATCCTCAACTTCGAAGGTGAGGCGGAGGGCGTGGACGTGGACAGCCTCATCGCCCAGATTGTCGAGAGCGCGGCGGGCGCGGTCACCCAGACCCGAGAGACATTCCTCCGCTGACCCAGGAGAACACGATGGCCCAGGTCGACGTTCTCGACCGACTCGTCTCCACCGTGTCCGCCCAGGTGCGCTGGCGCCGCGCCGAGCACTACGGTCTGCGGGGCGCCTTCTACGGCGCGCTCGTCGCGGCGGCCGTCCTCTTCTTCAAGGCGGCGCTGGGCGGCGTCGCCATCGTGGTGGCGGCGGTGGTGCTGGTGGCGGCCGCCCTCGCCGGCGGTCTCGCCGGGTTCGCGCGCCGGGTGCCGCCCGCGGAGGCGGCGCGGCTCGCCGACCGCGCGTTCGAGTTGCAAGACCGGGTGGCGACCGCCCTCGAGTGGGCGAAGCGCGAGGACCGCACGCCGCTCGTGGAGGCGCTCGTCACCGACGCCACCACGCGCGTGGAGCATCTCGCGCCGAAGCAGATCGTCCGGCGCGTGTTACCGCGCGAGGCGCGCGCGCTGCCGTTGCCGCTGGCGGCCGCGGTATTCTTCGCGCTGGCGCCGCCCGTGCCCCTTCCCATCCCGCACCTTCCCGACTTCTCGGCGGCGCGCGAAGACGATCCGACGCCGGAGCGGGCAGGGACGCCGATGGTGCAGGACACCATGCGTCCGCTCCCGAAGGACCCGCTCAAGCGGCCGTCGTTCGAGGAGCGCGATTTCACCGCGCGCCCGGGCTCGCCGGGGGCCGCCACCACGGGCGACCTCTCCGCCATCTTCAAGGACACCGCGCTCGCCCATCAGCGACCCGACTTCAACTCGTTTCTGAAGAAGGGCGACGAGCGTTTGAAGATGCTCGAACAGCTGGATAGGCTCCCTGACCTCCAGTCGGATTTCACCTCGAGCCAGTACAAGATGGTCTTCCGGAAGTCGAAGGCGCTCACGGGCGGGCTGCGCCCCGATCAGATCTCGCCCCAGAAGCTGCGCGAGCTCCTCGACGAGATGGAGCGCCTCGGCCGCAAGGGCGGCAACTGGTCGCCGGACGCCGCCGAAGGCATGGAGGCGCTCGAAGGCGGCAACCAGGACAAAGCGCTCGAGGCCATGGAGAAGGCGCTCAACAAGATGCGCGCGCAGGAAGAGGCGCAGCGCTCGGGCAAGAACCTCCGGGGCGGGCGCGAGGGCGACCGCGCCGGCAGCCGCAGTCGAGGCAGCGAGGGCGGCGGTCCCGAGGACCAGGACTTCGGCGAAGGCGAGGGACTCCTGCCCGGGAAAGGAAAGAGTCCCTCTCCCAAGGGCGAAGCGAGCCGGCGCTTGCAGGCGAGTCCCTACGACGCGAGCGTGGAGGGCGATTCCCGTCGCGGACGCAAGGAGAGCTACGACACCAACATGACGGGGCGCGGCGGCAAGATGCCGTCGCGGCTCCAGTACCTCGGCGTGATCGGGCAATACCGGAAGATGATGGAGGACGCCATCACGCGGGAGTCGGTGCCCCGCGACTACCACGGCCAGATCCGCGACTACTTCCAGGCGCTGGACGAGCGCTGAGTCGTGCCTGTTTCCCGGCTTTCGCTGTTCACGCCGGAATTCCTGGCGCAGCTCGAACGTCTCTCGCTCGCGTCCCGGCGCACGTTTCGCGGCCGCACCAAGGGGGAGCGCCGGAGCCCGCGCAAGGGCCAGAGCGTGGAGTTCTCCGACTACCGCGCGTACGGCCACGGCGACGACCTCCGCTACGTCGACTGGAACATCTACGGCCGCACCGACCGTCTCCACGTGAAGCTCTTCGTCGACGAGGAGGACCTCTGCCTCCACCTGCTCATCGACGCCTCCGCGTCGATGGACTTCGGACGTCCCACCAAGCTGTCCTACGCGGTGCGGCTGGCGGCCGCGCTCGGCTTCGTGGGGCTCGTGAACCTGGAGCGCGTGGGAGTGGGCGTGCTGCGCCAGCAAGTGGCGGAGGGCTGGCCGCCCGCGCGCGGGCGCAATCAGTTCATGGGTCTCGTCGACTTTCTCGCCAACGTGCAACCGGGCGGGCGCACGAGCCTCAACGCCGGCCTCGCGAACTACGCCATGCGCGCGCGCGACGCGGGGGTGGCGGTGGTGATGTCGGACCTGCTCGATCCCGATGGCTACGAGGCGGGTCTGCGCGCCCTCCTCGAGCGACGCTTCGACATCCACGTCGTGCACCTGCTCGCTCCCGACGAGATGAATCCCGAGTTCGCGGGCGATCTCCGCCTCGTCGACAGCGAGACGGGGGAGCTCCGTGAGCTCTCCGTCGACGGTGATGCGCTGCGCGCGTACCGGCGGCGCCTCCACGAGTTCCTGGAGCGCCTGGAGACCTTTTGTCGCACCAAGGAAATCGGGTATCACCGGGTCATCACGGACACGCCGGTGGAGGGCTTCGTGCTCTCGCAGCTGAAGGGGCTGGTGCTCGCATGAAAGGGCCGGCATGAGTTTCCTGTCGCCACTCGCCTTTGCCGTCTTCGCGCTCTCGCTGCCGCTCGTGCTCCTCTACTTCTTGAAGGTGCGGCGGCGCTTGCGCACGGTGCCGAGCCTGCTGCTCTGGGATCCGGAGCGGCGCGACCGCGAAGCGTCCGCCTTCTTCCAGCGTCTCCAGCGCGATCCGCTGATGATCTTACAAATCCTCGCCCTCCTCGCGCTCACGGTGGCCCTCGCGCGGCCGGTGGTGACGGTCATGGGCTACGGCGCGCGCAAGGTGGTCGTCGTGCTCGACACGTCGGCGTCGATGAAGGCGCAGGACGTGCGGCCGTCGCGCTTCGCGGCCGCCCGCGCGGACGCGGCCTCGCTCGTGAGCCGCCTCGGCGCCGGCGCGGAAGTGATGGTGATCGAGGCGGGCGTGCAGCCGCGCGTGGTGGCGGCGCTCAGTCGTGATCGCGACGCCGCCCTCGGCGCCATCCGCAACGCCCAGGCCCACGATCTCCCCAACCGCCTGGGAGAGGCCGTGCGCACGGCCCGCGCGCTCGTGGCGGGCGATCCCCGCGCGGAGATCCACGTTTTCACCGACGGCGCGTTCGCGCCCCTCACGGGGCCGGAGGCGACCGACCCTCGCGTGCACTGGGTGGGCGTGGGTCGCGGCGGCCAGAACGTCGGCATCACGAACCTCTCCGTCCGCAAGAACTACTACGGCTCCTTCGAGTACCAGGCGTTCGTCTCCCTGGTGAACTACACCGCGGAGACGAAGACGTTCACGTTCGCGCTCGACGTGGACGGCAAGACGATCGCCGAGAAGAGCGTGACCATGGAGCCGAACGTCCGTCGCGCCGTCGTGCTGCCGTTCAGCCACACGGGCGGGGGGACGGTCGGCGCGCGTCTCAACATCGACGACGACCTCGCGAGCGACAACGTCGCTTACGCGGTCCTGCCCCCGCCGCGGAAGATCGCGGTGCTCCTCGTGAGCCCGGGCAACCTCTTCCTGGAAAAGGTGTTGAAGACGGACCCGCAGGTGTCGGTGGAGGTGCGGACGCCGGAGCAGTACCAGGGCGGGATGGCCGACGCCGACGTCGTCATCCTCGACTCCGTCAACGTGCCGCGGGTAGGGCAGGGCCGGTTCATCTTCGTCAACACCGTTCCCGGCGATATTCCGATCGAGGTCCTGGGACGCATCGAGCGCCCGACCATCATGGACTGGGATCGCGCGCATCCCGTGATGCGCCACGTGGAATTCGCGAAGGTCGCCATCGAGGATGCCCTCCGCATCCGGCCCCTGGCGGCGGGGCGCCCGCTCGTGGAAGCGGTGGGCGGACCGCTCATGTACTCGCTGGAAGAGCAGGACCGGAAGGCCGTCTTCATCGGCTTCGACCTCTTCAAGACGGACTTCCCGCTGCGGGTGGCGTTTCCGCTCATTCTCTCCAACACCCTGCGCTGGCTCCATCCCGCCGGCCTCGATCAGTCGAGCCTGCAGCTGCCGGCGGGGCAGCCGATCCTCGTTCCCGTCGAGCACGGGGTGACGTCGGTCACGGTCACCACCCCGAGCGGACGGAGCGTGAAGGCGCTCGTGACGCGCGGGGTGGTGAGCTTCACGGAAACGGACGAGGTCGGGATCTACACGCTGGGGACGTCGAAAGGCGACGTCCGCATCGCGGTCAACCTCGCCGACGCCGAGGAGTCCAACATCGCACCGCGGCCGCTGCCGGTGGCGTCGGCGAGCGCGGCGCCGGCGGCGGCGCCCGTCCCTCTCCAGCGGGAGCTGTGGTGGGTCTTCGTCGTGCTGGCGACGGTCCTTCTCACCGTGGAAGGCCTTCTCTACTGGCGCCGCCAGAGCGCGGGTCGGTTCCGGATGCCGTCCGGCATCGGCGACCGCTGGGCGCTCGCGCTGCGCACCGCCCTCGTGATGATCCTCGCCCTCACGCTCTTCAAGCCGACGCTGCCGCGGTGGGTGGACCGGCTGAACGTCGTGTTCCTCCTCGACTACTCCGACAGCGTGAGCCTGGCCGCCCGCGAGCGCGCTTATCGTTTCGCCGCCGACGCCGTGAAGCACATGAAGGCCGGCGATCGCGCGAGCGTGATCGTGTTCGGCGAGGACGCGGTGGTGGACCAGCCGCTCGCGCAGCGCTCGACGCTCGACCGGCCGCGTTCGGAGGTGGTCGGGAGCCGCACGAACATCTTCCAGGCCATCCAGCTCGCGCTCGCCACCTTGCCGCCCGGCCACGCCAACCGCCTCGTCATGTTGACCGATGGCCGCCAGAACGCCGGCAACGCGCTGTCGGGAGCGCAGGCGGCGAAGGACGGCGGCGCCGACATCTTCTACGTAGCGGCGCCGCTCACGTTCACGCAGGAGGTGGTGGCGGAATCGCTCGTGCTGCCGCAGGAGGTGAAGTTCGGGGAGCCGTTCCAGGCCAGGGTGGTGGCGTGGAGCTACAAGGACACGCAAGGGCGCCTGTCGCTCTTCCGCAACGGCGAGTTCCTCGGATCCCAGGTCGTCCGGCTCGCCGCCGGCAAGAACGTATTCAGCTATCGACAATCGCTCGACGCGAGCGGCATTCACGTCTACCAGGCCGCCCTCGAGGTGGAGGGTGACACCATCGAGGACAACAACCGCGCCGTCGGCACCGTCGTCGTGCGCGGCCGGCCCCAGGTGTTGCTCGCGGATCGCGATCGCGGTCACGCGCAGTCGCTGGCGGGCGCGCTGCGCTCCCAGAACATCGAGGTCACCGTCACCGACCCGTCGCAGGTGCCGAAGGACCTCGCCGGCCTCCAGAAGTACGACGGCGTCATCCTCTCCAACGTCTCCTCGCTCAGGTTGACCCGCGCCCAGATGGCGAACGTGCGCGACTACGTTCGCGATCACGGGGGCGGGCTCATGATGGTGGGCGGCGAGGAAAGCTTCGGCCTCGGCGGCTACTACCGGACGCCGATCGAGGAAGCGCTCCCGGTGACGATGGAGGTGAAGCAGAAGGTCGAGATCCCGAGCCTGGCCGTCGTGCTCTCGATCGATCGCTCGGGCTCGATGGCGATGTCGACCGACGAGAAGGTGACCAAGCTCGACCTCGCCAAGGAGGCGGCGCACCTCGTGGTCGACCTCCTCGACGAGCGCAACGAAGTGGGTGTGATGAGCTGGGACACCGAGTTCATCTGGGACGCCAACGTGCGGCCCGCCAAGGACAAGGCGGCCATCCACCACGCCATCGCGACGATCAAGGCCGGTGGTGGTACCGACGGCTATCCCGCGCTGAAGGAGGCCTACGCGGTCCTCTTCGAGCGGCCCGCGCTCCTGAAGCACGTCATCTTCCTGTCCGACGGGCAGATGACGCGTGGCGACTTCCAGGGTCTGCTCCGCCGCATGGCCAAGGACAAGATCACGGTGTCGACGGTCGCCATCGGCAAGGACGCCGACGTCCAGCTCATGGTGGACGTGGCGAAATGGGGGCGCGGACGCTTCTACTACACGGAGGACTCGCAGACCATCCCGCGCATCTTCACGCTGGAAACCCAGCTCGCCTCCAAGGCGTCGCTCATCGAGCAGCCGTTCAAGCCCCAGCTCACGGCGCCGTCGCACGAGGCCATGCAGGACATCGACTGGAAGTCCATGCCACCCCTCGGCGGCTACGTGGCGACGTCGCTCAAGAGCACGGCCGAGCTCGTCCTCATGTCGCACCAGGAAGACCCGGTGCTTGCCACCTGGCGCTACGGCCTCGGCCGCTCGGCCGCCTTCACGTCCGACGCCAAGGCGAAGTGGGGCGTGCTCTGGCTGCGGTGGCGGGAGTTCAACAAGTTCTGGGCGCAGCTCACGCGCTGGACCCTGCGCAGCGGCTCCCGGAGCGACACCATCGCCACCGTGGAACGCCACGACGACGTGGGCGAGATCTCGGTGGACGCGGTGGACGGCAAGGGCGAGTTCATCAACTTCCTCGACTCCCAGGTGGGGGTGGTGTCGCCGAACCGCGAGCGCACCGTGATCGACCTGGAGCAGGTGGGCCCGGGCCGCTACCGGGGGCGGTTCCCGGCCCCGGAGGAGGGCGTGTACCTGGTCGGGATGGCGCAGCGCCGCAGCGATCAAGTGGTTGGCTCGCAGCTGGCAGGGCTGGTGGTACCGTATGCACAGGAGCTTCGTGACCTCGGGGTGGACGAGGCACTCCTGCGCGAGGTGGCGGAACTGACGGGCGGCGGCTCTCTGAGCGAGCCGCGCGACGCGTTCCTGGCCGGCCGCCGGCAGTCCCGCATCGCGGTCGAGGTGTGGCCGTGGCTGATCGGCCTCGTGGCGGCCTTGATGCTGCCGGAGATCGCGCTGCGCCGCATCGGGCCGAGCGCTCTGGGGACGCTCGCACGGCGGCTCACGGGCCGCGGTCGCCGACACACCGGCGGCGAACGTTCGGACGGAGAGTAGGTGGGTTCATGAGACGTCACGGCAGCGTGCTCGGCGTCCTGCTCGCGGCGGTTCTCGTCCTTCCCGCGGCGGCGGCGGTGAAGCCACGCGTGGTTGTCGTGTTGCCGTTCGACGCGACGGCGCTCGAGCGTGATTCCCAGTGGATGGGAGAAGGCGTCGCCCAGCTCGTCTCCCTCGGTCTCGCCCAGCACCCGGCCTTCATCCAGCTCGATCGCGCGCGCCTGCGGACGGTGGGACGGCCGGACGTGTGGGGCGAGGCGGCCGTGCTCCAGGCGATGCGCTCGCTGCGCGCGGACGCCGTCGCGTGGGGGTCCATGGTGCAGAACGGCAGCGAGATCGTGATCGAGCCCCGGCTCCTCGAAGCCCGCGGCGCCGGCACCCCGGAGACCATCAAGCTGGAGCCGGTGACGGTGCCGGAAGGCGAGTTCCTCACCCGCGCCGGTGGTCTTCCCGTGGCGTACGTTCGCACCATGAAGGTGGCGCTCACGCCGGCGGAGACGAAGCGCATCGAGAAGGCGGCCCAGCCCACGCGCTCGCTCAAGGCGTTCGAGCTGTTCACGCGCGCGGAGGTGGCCGTCCAGCGCGGCGGTCAGGAAGGCAACGAGGCTGCCGTCGATCTTCTCTCGCGCGCCATCGAGGCGGATCCGAACTTCGTGGTCGCGCAGTATTCGCTCGGCGTCGTGCACCTCGCGCTCGGAAATCGCTGGAAGGCCGCCGCCCAGTTCCGGGCCTCGACGCAGCTCGATCCGCAGTATCCCGAGCCCTTCAAGGCGCTCGGCGATCTCTTCCTGGCCGCGCCTCGCCGTCTCTTCGACCAGGCCGTGGAGGCCTACCAGAAGGCGATCGATCTGCGCCCGTTCTACGCCGACGCGCACGTGGGGCTGGGGGACGCGCGCGCCGCCAAGGGCGAGGTCGATGCCGCCATCGTCGCCTATCAGAAGGCCCTGACGTTCGATCCCGTGAATCCGCGCGTCCACATGAGCCTCGGGAAGATCTACTACGCGGAGAAGAACCTCTACTACGAGTCGGTGAACGCGTATCGCAAGGCCATCGAGCTCGACCCCGTGTCGGTGGACGCGCGCATGGGGCTGGGCGAGGTGTACGAGGACAAGGGCCTATATCGGGAGGCGATCGAGGAATACCGCCGGGTGATCGAGGTCGACGCCAAGCACACGGGCGCCATGTACAATCTCGCGCTCGTGTACGAGAAGGTCGATCCCCGCGAAGCCATCGCGCAGTGGGAGCGCTACATCGCGCTGGCGTCGCAGCTTCCGACGGAGAAGGACTGGGTCGACGTGGCGCGGCAGCATCTCAAGAAGCTGAAAGGCCAGGTCAAGGACTAGCCTCGAACCCCGCCGCTACCTCCGCCCGGGTTTTCCGGTCCGCGCGCACATCGGGAGTGTCTCGCCGGGCGGTGCCGGCCTGCCGGCGGGGCTCGAGCGCTCATTTCGTCTCTCCGCGCGACGCGGGTGAGGATCACGCAGCTACCGGCTGCACGCTCATGAGGCGCCGGATTCCGAGCGGAGGTCATGCGTGGACGAGTTGAGAAAGGATCCGACGCGAGGGCAGTGGGTGCTGGTGCGACCCAAGGGCAAGCCGCCCGTCGATGGCGACTGCCCGTACTGCCCGGGCGCGGAAGCGGCGACGCTTCCCGAGATCGCCGCTTATCGCGGAGAGGGTTCGACCCGCAACGGGCCGGGCTGGAAGGTGCGGGTGGTGCCGGAGAGCGACCCTTACTTCCGCGTGGAGTGGGAGCTCGTCCGCGAGGGCGTGGGCATGTTCGACATGATCACACCGCGCGGGGCGAGCGAGCTGATCCTCGAATCACCGCGCCACGACGACAGCCTCGCCACCATGCCGCCCGAACAGCTGGAGGCGGTGGTCTGGATGTACCGCGACCGGCTCCTCGATCTGAAGCGGGATGGGCAGATCCGGGACATCCTCATCTCGCGGCACCACAAGAAACCGGAGGTGCCGCCGCACCATCCCTATTCGCGGGTCACCGCCATTCCCATCGTCTTCGACGAGACGCGGCGCGAGCTGCGCGAGGCGCGCGAGTACTACCAGTACAAGCGGCGCTGTCTCTACTGCGACATGCTCCGCCAGGAGATCACCGCCGAAGAGCGCGTGGTACGGCTCACGAAGTCGTTCGCGGTGCTGGTGCCGTACGCGGCGCGCACCGCCCTCGAAACCTGGATCGTGCCGCGGCAGCACGCGTGCTCGTACGAGGACGCCATCAACGGCGAGACGGCGCGCGATCTGGCGAGCGTGCTGTCACAGTACTTCCGGGCGCTGGCCTCGGCGTTCGGCGATCCCGGCTACGAGATGGTGCTGCACACGGCGCCTAATCTCAGGTCACGCATCCTCCAAGGCGACTGGGCGACGATCCGCGACGACTATCACTGGCATCTCGAGATCGTGACGCGGCCGGAGCGCGCCAACCGCGTGGGGGGCATCTTCGTGAACGAGACGCCGCCGGAAGCGGCGGCGGGGGAGCTCCGGCAGGCGCTCGGCCGCGATCAGGGATAGAGGCCGCGCACGCGATAGCCTTCGGCGACGCGGCGCACACCCTCGATGAGAGCGGCGGTGCGTAGATCCGTCCCCTCCTTCTCGCCGATCGCCCACACGCGATTGAACGCGCGCGTCATGACTTCCTGGAGCCGCGCCGTGATCTCGCTTTCGCGCCAGAAGTAGTACTGGAGCCCCTGCACCCACTCGAAGTAGGACACCACCACCCCGCCCGCGTTGGCGAGGATGTCGGGAACGACGGTGACGCCGCGGTCACGCAGGATGACGTCGGCCTCGGGAGTGGTGGGGCCGTTGGCGCCCTCCACGATCGTGGTCGCCTTGATCCGCTCCGCGTTGTCGTCGCGGATCTGGGAGCCCACGGCGGCGGGGATCAGCACGTCGCAGGGTTGCTCCAGAATGGCCGTGGTCGAGATCGCCTCCGTGCCCGGGAACCCCACGACGCTTCCGCTCTCCGCCACGTGCGTTTCGAGCTGGCGAATGTCGATGCCCTGCGGGTTCCAGATGCCGCCCTTCACGTCGCTCACGCCCGTGATGACGCACCCCTCGCGCCAGAGGAGACGTGCCGCCACCCCGCCCACGTTGCCGAACCCCTGCACGACCACCGAGCGGCCTTTGAGCTCCTGGCCCAGCCGGCGGGCGGCCTGGTAGAGGGCGTAGACGATTCCGCGTCCCGTGGCCTCCCGGCGGCCCGCGGATCCGCCGACGATGAGCGGCTTGCCCGTCACGACGCCCGGAACGCTCTTGCCCTGCGTCATCGAGTAGGTGTCCATCATCCAGGCCATGGTCTGCTCGTCGGTCCCGAGATCCGGGGCGGGGATGTCGAGGTCGGGTCCGATCATCAGGATGATCTCGGTCGTGTAGCGGCGGGTAAGATGTTCCCGCTCGCGGGGGGACAGCGCGCGCGGATTGCAGCGCACCCCACCTTTGGCCCCGCCGTAGGGAAGGCCCATGAGCGCGCACTTCCAGCTCATGAGCATGGCGAGGGCGGTGACCTCGCCGAGATTGACGTCGAGGTCGTAGCGGAGCCCGCCCTTGGTGGGTCCAAGTACGGTGTTATGGTGCACGCGGTAACCGATGAATACTTCGGTCTTTCCGGTATCCATCTGAACGGGGACGGAGACGACCAGAGCCCGCCGCGGATAGCGCAGCCGCTCATGGATGTCGGCGTCGAGCTGGAGACGGGTGGCGACGCGATCGAGCTGGGCTATCGCCGTGCGGTATAGGTGGGACTCGAACTCGGACGACGTCTCAGCCATGGCTACCTCACCGGCTTCCCGAGAAGCGTGGGTTGACAGGCTCTTACCCCGGTGTGAGAATCCGACTGAAATGGTCGCCGATCGAAACAGTCGGGTATATACTCACTAGCGAGGAGGGGGGCAACTTCGCAATGCTGCGGTTCACGAAGCGCGCCGACTACGGTCTGATGGCGATTCACTACATCGCCATCCATCAGGATCGCCTCGGCGCGGTGAGCGCAAAGCGCATCGCCGAAGAGTTTCGCATTCCCCCGGAGCTACTCGCGAAGATCTTGCAGCGTCTCGCCAAGGAGGGACTGATCACGAGCCACAACGGCCCTCGGGGCGGCTACGTTCTCGCCCAGCGCCCGGCCCGGATCACGGTGGGAGAGGTCGTGCGTGCCCTCGAAGGGCCGATCAGCATCGTGAGCTGCATGGAGGAGCAGGCGGATTGCCCGCAGATGGAGCGGTGCAATCTGAGACGGCCGGTCCAGAAGATCCAGGCGGCCATCGCCCACATGCTGGACACGATGAGCCTGGCCGAGCTCACGAGCGAAGACGTCCCCGAGATGCTGACTCTGAGGTCGTGACGGCATTGGTCGAGAGGAGAATCCGCTGATGGCCCTGAAGTTTCCGATCTTCATGGACGCGCAGTCGACGACCCCCGTGGATCCGCGCGTCCTCGAGGCGATGGCCCCGTACTTCACGGAACGGTTCGGCCACCCCGCCAGCCGCAATCATCCGTTCGGCTGGGAGGCCGAGGCCGCCGTCGATCGCGCGCGGGAGGCGATCGCCAAGCTGATCGGCGCCCGCGATCCCAAGGAGATCGTCTTCACGTCGGGCGGCACGGAGTCCATCAACCTCGCCCTCAAGGGCGCGGCCGAGATGTATCGCGAAAAGGGCAACCACATCGTCACCACCGTGATCGAGCAGCGCGCCGGCCTCGACGTGTGCAAGCGGCTCGAGCGCCAAGGCTACACGGTGACCTACGTGCCCGTGCAGCCGGATGGGCTCGTGGACGTGGAAGAGATCCGCAAGGCGATCACCGACAAGACCATCCTCATCTCGGTCATGTTCGCCAACAACGAGGTGGGGACGATCCAGGACATCGCCGCCATCGGGCGCCTCGCCAAGGAGAAGGGGATCATCTTCCACACCGACGCCACCCAGGCGTTCGGAAAGACGCCGATCAACGTCGACGCCATGGGCATCGATCTCCTGTCCGCGACCGCGCATCTCATCTATGGCCCCAAGGGCGTGGGCGCGCTGTACGTGCGGCGCAAGGGCCCGCGCGTGCGGCTGGCGCCGCTGATCGACGGCGGCGGCCACGAGCGCGGCATGCGGTCGGGCACGCTGCCGGTGCCGCTCATCGTGGGCTTCGGGAAGGCGACGGAGATCTGCGCGGAGGTGATGACGGAGGAGGGCGCCCGGCTCGCAAAGCTGCGGGACCGCCTCCAAGACATGATCCTGTCGAACGTCGACGAGGCGTACCTGAACGGCCATCCCGACCGGCGGCTGGCGCACAACCTGAACATCTCGTTCGCGTACGTCGAGGGTGAGTCGGTCCTCATGGGCCTGAACAAGGAGACGGCGCTCTCGTCGGGCTCGGCGTGCACGTCGGCCACGCTGGAGCCGTCGTACGTGATCGGAGCGCTGGGCGCCAGCGCCGAGCTCGCGCACTCGTCCATCCGCTTCAGCCTTCATCGGTTCACGACCGAGGAGGAGGTCGAGTACGTGGGGAAGCGCACCATCGACGTCATCAAGCGACTTCGAGATATGTCGCCTCTCTACGAGCTGGCGAAGGAAGGCGTGGATCTGAAGTCCATTCACTGGAAGGCCGAGTAAGGGGGCGAGGGACATGGCATATAGCGACAAGGTCGTCGATCACTACAACAACCCGCGGAACGTCGGCTCCTTTCCGAAGGAGACCCCTGGGCTGGGGACTGGTCTCGTGGGCGCCCCGGAATGCGGGGACGTCATGAAGCTCCAGATCAAGGTCAACGTGGAGACGGGCGTGATCGAGGACGCCAAGTTCAAGACCTTCGGCTGCGGCAGCGCGATCGCGTCCTCGAGCCTGGCCACGGAGTGGCTGAAGGGCAAGAGCGTGGACGAGGCGGCCAAGATCAAGAACACGGACATCGTGAACGAGTTGAAGCTGCCGCCGGTCAAGATCCACTGCTCGGTGCTGGCGGAGGACGCGATCAAAGCGGCGCTGGCGGATTACCGTGAAAAGAACGCGGCGGCTCCCGCCGCGGCCGGAACCGAGTAGCGGCAGGGAGGAGAGAGCGATGGCGGTGGCACTGTCGGAGGCGGCGACCAGGCAGGTGAAGGAGCTCAAGAAGGCGCAGAACCTGCCGGAGACCGTCTTCCTGCGCATGGGCGTGAAGGGCGGTGGATGCTCGGGGATGTCGTACGCCCTCGAGTTCGACTCCGAGATCGGTCCCCACGACAAGGAGTTCGAGATCGACGGGGTGAAGATCGTCGTCGACAAGAAGAGCTATCTCTACCTGAACGGCACCACCCTCGACTACGTGCAGCAGGGTCTGACGGGCGGCTTCACGTTCGTCAATCCCAACGCGAAGTCGAGCTGTGGGTGTGGAACCTCGTTCACGGCTTAGCCGGGGCCTCTTCGCGGCGGTGAACGGGCCCGGCGGCGGGCCCGTTGTTTTTTCCGCGACCTCGCATGGGAATCGCGGATGAGGGAGGGGATGAACTACTTCGAGGTCTTCGGGCTGGAGCGACGGCTCGGCATCGACGTGGCCGCGCTGCAACAGCGGTTCTACGAGCTGTCACGCCGTCACCATCCCGATTTCCACCAGACGGCCGCGCCCGCCGAGCAGGCGAAGGCGTTGGAGGCGTCCGCCCTCGTCAACGCCGCCTATCGCACGCTGCGCGACCCCCTCGCGCGCATCGACTATCTGGTGCGCCTCGAGGAAGGCCGGGAGACACGCGAGGGCGCCGACGTGAAGCCGAAGGCGCCGGCGGAGCTGCTCGCGGAGATGTTCGAGATCCAGGAATCGCTGCAGGAGGCGAAGACGGGCGCCGTGGACGCCGACGCGCGGGCCGCGCTGGCGGCGCAGCGCGATCGGCTGCGCGCGCGCCAGCGCGACGAGGAGGCGCGCCTCACGGGCGCCCTCAGTGCCGCCTGGGATGCGGCGCCGCCCGCCGATCGCCCCCGACTCCTCGCCGCCTTCAAGGACGGACTGGCCACCCGCGCCTATCTCCGCACGGTCATCGACGACCTCGACGCCGTGCTCGACGGGCAGGAGACGCATGTCGCGCATCATCGGCATTGACCTCGGGACCACCAACAGCCTCGTCGCCTACGTCGACGAGACGACGCGGTTGCCGCGCGTGATTCCGGACGCCGAGGGCCGCGCGCTCTTGCCGTCCGTGGTCGCCTTCACGCCGGGTGGGATCCTGGTCGGCGACGCCGCCCGCCGCCAGCTCGTGCGGCGGCCGGAGTCCACCGTCTACTCGGTGAAGCGCTTCATGGGGCGCGGCTACGAGGACGTCAAGGGAGAGCTGCGCTACTTCCCGTTCACGGTGACGCCCGCGGACGGCGTCGTGAAGCTCGCCGTGGGCGGGCGGGAGGTGACGCCCCCCGAGGTGTCCGCGATCGTCTTGCGCGCCTTGAAGGAACGCGCGGAGGCGCATTTCGGAGAGGCCGTGGAGAAGGCGGTGGTCACCGTGCCCGCCTACTTCAACGACAGCCAGCGCCAGGCGACGAAGGACGCGGGGCGAATCGCGGGGCTGGACGTGGTCCGCATCGTCAACGAGCCGACCGCCGCCTCCCTCGCGTATGGCCTGCACCGGCTCGCGAGTGGTGTCATCGCCGTGTACGACCTCGGCGGCGGCACCTTCGACATCTCGATCCTCCGCGTGAAGGACGGAATCTTCGAGGTCCTCGCCACCAACGGCGACACGCATCTGGGCGGGGACGACTTCGACCGCGTGCTCGCGCTGTGGCTGCTGGAGGACATCCAGGCCCGTCACCACGCCGAGCTCGACCGCGATTGCGTCGACCTCGCACGCGACAACGAAGCGATGCAGGAGCTGCGGCTGGCGGCGGAAGCAGCCAAGGTCCGCCTGTCGTTCGAGGAGCGGACGACGCTGACCATCCCGTTCAGCGGCTTCACGTACCGCCGCGAGATCACGCGGGGGGAGGTGGAGCGCCTCCTCGAGCCGCTGGTGGCGAAGACGCTCGGCCCTTGCCGCCGCGCTCTCGCCGACGCCGGGATGACCCCCGCCGACATCGGCCAGGTGGTGCTGGTGGGCGGGTCCACGCGCGTCCCCCTCGTGCGTCGCCGCGTGCAGGAGCTGTTCGGGCGCACGCCGCACAGCCAGCTCAATCCCGACGAGGTGGTGGCGCTGGGGGCGGCGGTGCAGGCGCACATTCTCGCGGGCGGCATCACCGACATGCTGCTGCTCGACGTCACCCCCCTCTCGCTCGGCATCGAGACGCTGGGCGGGATCGTGAGCGTGCTCATCCCCCGCAACACCACCATCCCGACGAGCGCGCGCGAGATGTTCACGACGTCGGTGGACGGCCAGACCGCCGTCGACATGCACGTGGTGCAGGGCGAGCGGGAGCTCGTGAAGGATTGCCGCTCCCTCGCGCGCTTCGACCTCTCCGGCATCGATCCCATGCCGGCCGGCATGCCGAAGATCGAGGTGACCTTCCTCATCGACGCCAACGGCATCCTCCAGGTGCAGGCGCGCGAGCAGCGGACGGGAAAGGCGGCGTCGATCGAGGTGCGACCGACCTACGGCCTCAGCGAGACGGACGTGGAGCGGATGGTGGAGGAGTCGTTCACGTACGCGGAGGCGGACGTGGAGGCGCGGCTGCTCATCGAGGCGCGGAACGAAGCCGACACCGTGCTCACGCACGTCGAGCGCGCCTTGCGGCAGGGCGCGCACCTGCTCACGGCGGGGGAGCGGACCGCCATCGAGGACGCCCTCGCCTCTCTCCGCCGTGCGCGTGACGGCAGCGACCGCGACCTCGTCCACGCGCGCACGACCGCGCTCAACCGTGCCACCGAGGGGCTCGCGGAGCGGATGATGGACGCCGCCCTCAAGGGCGCCCTCGCCAGCAAGCGCGCCACCGAAATCATGGAATCGCCCTGATGGCGATCCATCGTGTCACGTTCCTGCCCGCCAACCGGACGGTGGAGGTCGACGACGCCAAGTACCCGCTCGCCGATCACGGCAAGCCGGGCTCGCTCCTCGATATCGCGCTCGCCAACGACATCGAGCTCGAGCACAACTGCGGGGGCAGCTGCGCGTGCACGACCTGCCACGTCGTCGTCCGCGAGGGCGAGGAGAATCTCTCCGAGATGCAGGAAGACGAGGAGGATCGCCTCGACACCGCGGAAGGCCTCACCATCCACTCCCGCCTCGGCTGCCAGGCGGTGGTGCGGGGCGACGTCGTGGTGGAGGTGCCCAAGTGAGCTCGCGCGCGCTCACCTGGCGCGACGCCGAGGACATCGGCATCGCCCTCAGCGAGCGGTTTCCGGACACGGACCCGCTCACCGTTCGCTTCACCGACCTCCATCGCTTGGTCACGGAGTTGCCGGGATTCAAGGACGAGCCCAAGGCCTCGAACGAGAACCTGCTGGAGGCGATCCAGATGGCGTGGCTGAATGAGTACCGTGATCGCTGACGTGCGCCTACCAGGCGATGACCTGCTCGGCCGCGAACACGAGCCGGAGCAGCTCGGGATACGAGAGGTCCCGGCTGACGTGGCGGACGGTCACGGCGGCGGGAAGACCGGCGGGATCCCCGGCGCCCTCGAGCACGGCCACCGTGACGACGTCGCCGCGCGCGACCTGATCCGCGATCACGAAGCGCGCGAGCGGCGCCTCGTCCTTCACGAGGTGGAGGATGGCCGACATCAGAAGACCAGCACGCGCCGGCTGGCCGTGATCAGCTCGGCGATGCGGGAGCGGCTGACCGGCACCACCGGATGGCTCTCGGCGTTCCAGTCGGGGTCCGCGGGGAGCGCGGCCTCTTCGATGTGGAAGGGGACTTCGAGCCGACGCAGCGTCGCCCGGAACTTCTCGATGTCGTCGCCGTCCACCAGCTCGTCGGTGTCGGCATCGAGCAGGTGCACGGCCGGGCCCGTGAGGACGAACGTCACGTCGTTCTCGCCGGACACGATGCCGACGCCGATCCGCATCGCCTCGAAGGCGCGCCCGGACCGGCGCGGATCGACGCCGATGACGACGAGGACGGGCTCGTCGGTGCCGGCGCGGCGCGGCCCCGCTCCCACGTCAGTTCAGCGCGACGAAGCGGTCGGTGCCGTTGATGAGATCGGTCAGCACCACGAGGCCGCAATACGTCACGCCCGCCGCCTCGCGGAGGGGGATCGCGCGCTTCTGGCACCCGTAGGCGCATACGAAGACACGCGCGCCGCGGGCCGGCAGCGCCGCCACGCGCGGATCGTCGAGCGCCTTCACGCCGTCGTCGATCAGATAGAGGTAAAGATCGACGTCGCCGGCAAGGGCGGCGTCGGCGAGGCCGGCCGCGGTACGAAGATTCGGATGCTCGGGCCCGGTGGAGAGCAGCAGGCCAAGCTTCTTGCGGGCGCGCTCCATGGGGAGCCGAGCGTAGCATCGTAAAAAAAGGAGAGCAACCGCATGAGTCGCCGAGTCTACCTCGATCACAACGCATCGACGCCCGTGCACCCGGAAGTGGTGGCGGCGATGCTGCCGTATTTCGGCGAGGTGTACGGCAATCCCTCCAGCGTGCACGCCTTCGGGCGCGAGGCGAGGGAGGCCCTCGACACCGCGCGCGAGCGCCTGGCCGGGTTCCTGAGCGTGCGTCCCGACGAGGTGGTGTTCCTTTCTGGAGGCACCGAGGCCGACAACTTCGCGGTGAAGGGGCTCGCCCTCGCGCGTGACCGTGGTCACGTCATCACCTCGCGCATCGAGCACCACGCCGTCCTCCGCAGCTGCCAGTGGCTGGAGAGCCGCGGCTACGACGTCACCTATCTCCCCGTGGACGGCCATGGCATGGTCGATCCCGAGGACGTCCGGCGCGCCATCCGGCCCGACACCATCGCGGTCACCATCATGCACGCCAACAGCGAGGTGGGGACGATCCAGCCCATCGCGGCCATCGGCGCCGTCACGCGCGAGCGCGGCGTCGCCCTTCACGTCGACGCCGTGCAGACCTTCGGCAAGGTGCCGCTCGACGTCCGCGGGTGGGGGATCGACGTGCTGTCCTGCTCGTCGCACAAGATCTACGGTCCCAAGGGCGTGGCCGCGGCCTGGGTGCGCAAGGGCACCAAGATGGTGGCCACGCAGCACGGCGGCGAGCACGAGCGGCGCCGGCGGGCGGGGACCGAGAACGTGCCCGGCATCGTCGGCTTCGGCAAGGCCGTGGAGGTGCGCGCGCGCGACATGGCGGACGAGGCCGTGCGCGTGACCGCGCTGCGCGACCGCTTGGGGCGTGGACTGGAGGAGCGGGTGCCGGACGTGCGTCTGAACGGCCATCCCGTACACCGGCTGCCCGGGACCGCGAACGTCAGCTTCCGGAACGTGGAGTCGGAGTCGATCGTGCTCGGCCTCGACCTCCGCGGCATCGGGGTGTCGGCGGGCTCCGCCTGCACGTCCGGCAGCGTGGAACCGTCCTACGTCCTCGTCGCCATGGGGGTGCCACTCGACTGGGCGATGGGCGCCGTGCGCTGCTCGCTCGGCCGCAGCACCACCGCGGAAGACATCGACTACGTGATCGACTGCGTGGAGCCCCTCGTGCGCAAGCTGCGGGAGGCGTCGCCGGTGTCGGTGGGATGAGATACAGCGCGATCCTGCTCGATCATTTCATGCGCCCGCGCAACGCGGGGCTCATGCAACGCCCGGACGGCGTCGGCGAGGGTGAGTACGACGGCTGCGGCGATCTCGCGCGGTTCTTCCTGCGCGTGCGCGAGGGGCGCGCGAGCGAGGTGCGCTTCCAGACCTACGGCTGCGGCCCCACCATCGCCGCCGCCAGCGCCGCGAGCGAGCTCGCGCAAGGGCGCGCGGTGGACGCGCTCACGCGCCTCCAGGCGGACGAGATCGAGGCGGCGCTCGACGGGCTCCCCGACGATCGCAAGCACGCGGCGGGGGTGGTCGCGGATGCGGTGCGGGCGGCGGCGCTCGACTACCTCCGGCGGTCGCGCGATGTTTGACGCTCTCCGGCGCGACATCCGCACCGTCCGGGAACGGGATCCCGCCGCCCGCTCGACGCTCGAGATCCTCTTCTGCTACCCCGGCGTGCACGCGCTTGCGTTCCATCGCCTCGCCCATCGTCTGTGGCGGGCGGGCTGGCTGACGACGGCGCGCTTCGTGTCTCACGTCGGCCGCTTCGCCACCGGGATCGAGATCCATCCCGCCGCGCGCCTGGGACCGGGACTCTTCATCGACCACGGCATGGGGGTGGTGATCGGAGAGACGGCGGAGGTCGGTGAGAACGTCACGCTGCTGCAGGGCGTGACCCTCGGCGGCACCAGCCTCAAGCGCGAGAAGCGCCATCCCACCCTCGGCGACAACGTGGTGGTGGGCGCCGGCGCCAAGGTCATCGGCGCCTTCCGCATCGGCGACAACAGCCGCATCGGTGCCGGCTCCGTGGTCGTGCGCGAGGTGCCGCCCAACTCCGTTGTCGTCGGTGTTCCGGGCCGGGTAACATACAAGGACGGCCAGCGGGTGGCGGACGGCATCGATCTCAACCAGACCGACCTCCCGGACCCCGTGAGCAGGACGCTCGAGCAGCTGATGGAGCGGATCCGCGCGCTGGAGGCGGAAATACAGTCCCTCCGCAAGGCGGTGGCCGACGACGCCGATCGAGTCAAGGAGGAGCGAGGGTGAACCCGAAAGACGTCCTCAGCCTGAAGGAAGCGTCCACGTATCTCGCCATCGAGGAGGCCGCCCTCGTGCGCCTCGCGAACGAGCGCCGGATCCCGTCCCTCCAGCTGAACGGCGACTGGGTATTCAGCAAGAAGTCCATCGACAAGTGGCGGAGCCAGCAGCCCCCGGCCCGCGCTTAGTCGCCCTTCGCCCTCGTGCCCGACCGCGCCGCCGCCTGGTCCATCCTCACCGACTTCACCCGTAGCGACAGCCTTCGCAAGCACGGCCGCGCCGTGGAGGCGTCCATGCGCGCCTACGCCCGTCAGTACGGCGAGGACGTGGAGGCGTGGGGCATGGCGGGCCTCCTGCACGACTTCGACTACGAGATGCATCCGACGGCGCCGCGCCATCCCCTCAAGGGCGCCGAAATCCTCACCGCGCGCGGAGTGGCGCCCGTCGTCGTGTACGCGATCCTCGCTCATGCCGATTACTCCGGCATGCCGCGCCTGTCCCGGCTCGACCGCGCGCTCTACGCGTGCGACGAGCTCACCGGCTTCGTCCACGCCTGCGCGCTCGTGCGTCCCGGCCGCGTCATCGCCGGGCTCGAGCCGCCCTCGGTCCGGAAGAAGCTGCGCGACAAGGCGTTCGCGCGGACGGTGAACCGCGACGACGTCCACCGCGGCGCCGTCGAGCTCGGCGTCGACCTCGATCAGCACATCGCGTTCGTGATCGCCGCCCTCGTCGACGTCGCCCCCGATATCGGCCTCGCCCGCGCGTGACGGAGCCGGCGTGAGCGCGCGCGCCATCGCGCACGTCGATATGGACGCGTTCTACGCAGCCATCGAGCAACGCGATCGTCCCGACCTCCGCGGCCGGCCGGTGATCGTGGGCGGCGATCCGCGTGGGCGCGGCGTGGTGTCGGCGGCCTCCTACGAGGCGCGGCCGTTCGGGGTGCATTCCGCGATGCCGATCCGCACGGCGGCGCGCCTCTGCCCGCACGCGGCGTTCGTGCCCGTCGACATGCGGAAGTATCAGGCAGTCTCCGCGCAGGTGATGAGGATCCTCGGGCAGTTCTCGCCGCTGGTGGAACCGGTGTCGGTCGACGAGGCCTTCGTGGATCTCACGGGGACGGAGCCGCTCTTCGGTGATGCGGTGGCGGCCGTGCGCCGGATCAAGCAGCGCATCGCCGACGAGACCGGGCTCACGGCGTCGGCTGGGCTCGCCGCCAACAAGTTCGTGGCGAAGGTCGCCTCCGACCTCAGGAAGCCGGACGGCCTCGTCGTCGTGGAGCCGGGACAGGAAGCCATCTTCCTGGCGCCGCTCCCCGTGGAGCGGTTGTGGGGCGTCGGCCGCGTGATGGCGCAGGCCCTGCGCGAGATGGGAATCAGCACCGTCGGCCACGTGCAGGCGGTTCCCATCGCAGTCCTCGCGCGGCGCTTCGGCCAGGCGGGTGAGGAGCTGCACGCGCTCGCGTTCGGCCGCGACGATCGTCGCGTGGAGCCGTCGCGGATGGCGAAGTCGATGGGGGCGGAGGAGACGTTCGCGGCCGACGTCCGTGACCGCGGTCGCCTCGACGCCGTCCTCCGCGGCCAGGCGGAGCGCGTGGCGCGCGAGTTGCGCGACGACGGCGTCGCCGCCGCCCGCGTCACCCTCAAGGTGCGCTTCGCCGATTTTCGAACGATCACCCGCAGCACGACCGGCGAGCCGACGCAGGACGGGCTCGAGCTGTACCGCCGCGCTGCCTCCCTGCTGGCCGCCGAACCCCTGCGCGATCCCGTCCGTCTCGTGGGCCTTTCCGCGTCGCGCCTGCGACCTCAGGGAAGCGGCCAGCTCGACCTCCTCGATCGCGTGGCCCTCCGGCGCGAGCAACTGGCGCGCGTGGTCGACCGTCTCGACGACCGCTTCGGGGAGGGCACCATCGTCCCGGCCTCTCTCCTGCCGCGGAGGGCCCCGGCCGAGTAGGTGGGCGCGCCGCACGGCCGTCGCGGTGCGCGGCGAGCGATTGCCCCCCGCCGGGCCATCGGCTACACTCGTGCTGAACAGCGGTTCAGCGCCGCTCGGGGGGACCATGGACCGGCCGATCGCCTACGACAAACTCGCGCGGGAAGATCGGTTCGTCCGCATGCGCGCCCGCGACGTGGCCGCCCAGCGCGTGGAGCAGGGACTTCCGCCTTTCCCGGACATCACCAGCCGCCAGGGCATGCGAGAGCGGGTGCACGGCATCCTCGTCGGCGAGCTCCAGGCGATGGAAGGCGCCGGTCGCACCGTCTACGATTTTCCCGACGCACCGTGGGAGTTCGCCCTCGACATGGCGCGCCAGGTGTGGGACGAGTCGCGTCACGTCGACATCTATCTCGGGCTGATCGAGCACCTGGGCGGATACGTCGGGGAATTCCCGGAGTCGACGATCCTCTGGCGGTGCGCGTGCGCGGAGGACGCGGCGGCCCGGGTGGCGGGCGTCAATCGCGGCCTCGAAGGTCTCGCCTGCGACGTCTTCAACCAGCTCGTCCACATCGCGCGGAAGATCGGTGATCCCATCCTCGAGCGCGCGGTGGATTTCGTCCTCGCCGACGAGATCACGCACGTGCGCATGGGCTCGCGCTGGCTGAACGAGCTCACCAAGGGCGATCCCGAGCGCCGGCAGCGCGCGATCGACTTCCAGGAGACGATCGACGAGCGCTTCAACCTGGGCGGTGTGCGGCGCGAGGGTGGCCACGAGGAAGTCCCCATCTCGATCGCGCAGGAGGCGCGCCGGCTGGCGGGCTTCACCGACGAGGAAATCGAGCGCCTGATCCACAGCACCCAGCGCTCGCCCGTCTACTGACGGGCGGATCCGCGCCATGATCGACCGCGAACGCCTGGCGGGACACTTCTCCGTGGAGGCGTCCGCCAAGCTCGTCCGTCACTACCGCTACGCCGAGGAGCGCCTCATGCGCACGCTCGGCGGATGGATCGCCCTCACCCCCCAGGTTCCGGCCAAGCTGCTCTTCGGCCGTCACGTGTGGGACTGCGCGCAGCACGCCGACCTCTGGGGCCGGCGATTGCCCGAGCTGCGCGCCCGCGCCCAGGAATCCGAGCCGCCCAACGAGCGCTTCGTGCGCTTCATGGCGCTGCTCGAGAGCGCGGAGGGGCCCACGCAGACGGTGGAGCGGCTCACGGGCGCCTACCGCGTCCTCAAGCCGCACCTGATCGCGATCTACGAGCGGCACCTCGGCCTCGCGAATCCCGTCTACGAGCCGCCCACGCGGCGCATTCTCGCCCGTTGCGTCGAGGAAGAGCGCCGGCACGTGGCGGCGGGCGCCGTCGTCTTCGCCGGTCTCTTTCCCGACGTCCACGCGCGGCGACGCGCGACGGAGTGGCAGCGTCGTCTCCGTGACGCGCTCGGGGACGCGGGCGGCGTCACCGGCGAGGAGACGCAGGTGCTGCTAGCCGACGTCGAGGCCGACCGCGCGCGCGCCGGTACCGACGTCGTCGCCCTCGGCTCCGCCTTCCATCCCGCGAGCGTGCCCGACGACCTCGCCGGCGCCGTGCACCGCCACGGGGCCGCCCTCGTGGCCGGTGACGTCGCCCGCGTGGCACAGGACATCGTGGAGGAACGCCAGAGCGCGGTCCTCGAGGAGTACGCCAAGGTGCCGCGGCCGCTCCGCTCCGCGGAGGTCGTGGCCATGGCCAAGATCGGGGCCCACCGGATCGTCAAGCTTCGTCTCGACGGGCCCGCCGGCGCCGCCGTGGTGCAGCTCGAGTGGCGGCAGCGCGAAGAGGGATGGCGGGTGGTCGAGGCGCAGCTCGTGCACACGGCCGCGCCCGCCTAAGTGTTTCGGGCTGTCCTCGTCGCGAATCGGGGCGAGATCGCGCGTCGCGTGTTCCGCGCGTGCCGGGAGCTCGGCATCCGTACCGTCGCCGTGTACTCGGAGGCGGACGCCGACGCGCCGCACGTCAAGGACGCCGACGACGCCGTGCTCCTTGGTCCGCCTCCCGCCCGCGACAGCTATCTCGCCATCGATCGCATCCTCGACGCCGCCCGCCGCGCGGGCGCCGACGCCCTTCATCCCGGCTACGGCTTTCTCTCGGAGAACTGGCGGTTCGCGCAGGCGTGCCGGGACGCTGGCATCGTCTTCATCGGGCCCTCACCGGAGGCGATCCGCCGCATGGGCGAGAAGACGGAGGCGCGGCGGCTGATGGCGGCGGCGGGCGTCCCCGTGCTGCCGGGAAGCACGGGGAGCGTGGCGGGACTGGCGGACGCGACGCGGGTGGCGGCGGAGGTCGGCTTCCCCGTCATGCTCAAGGCGGCCGGCGGCGGCGGCGGGCTCGGGATGGCACGCGTGAAGGCGGAGGCGGAGCTTCCGGCGGCCTTCGCGATGGCGGCGCGGCGCGCGCAGGCGGCGTTCGGCAGCGACGCCCTCTACGTGGAGCGCTACGTGGAGCACCCCCGCCACGTCGAAGTGCAGGTGTTCGGCGACGACGCCGGAAACGTCGTGCACCTGCACGAGCGCGATTGCTCGATCCAGCGGCGTCATCAGAAGCTGGTGGAGGAGTCGCCGGCGCCGGCGCTGCCCCCGGCCACCAAGGCCGCCCTCGTGGAGGCCGCGGTGCGGGGCGCGCGGGCCATCCGCTACGTCAACGCGGGCACGCTCGAGTTCCTCGTCGACGAGCGGGGCGACTTCTTCTTCCTGGAGATGAACACGCGGTTGCAGGTCGAGCATCCCGTGACGGAGGAGGTCACGGGGCTCGATCTCGTGATCGCTCAGCTCCAGGTGGCGGCGGGCGCGCCCCTCGGCTGGCGTCAGGAGTCGATCGTCCAGGGTGGCGCCGCCATCGAGTGCCGCGTCTACGCCGAGGACCCGGCGCGCGGCTTCCTGCCGTCGCCGGGGACGATCACACGGCTCACGCTGCCGGAGGGCCCTGGGGTACGCGTGGAGGCGGGCGTGGCGGAGGGAACGATCGTGCCCGTGCACTACGATCCGTTGCTGTTCAAGCTCATCGCCGCCGGTGGCACCCGCGCCGAGGCCATCGATCGCATGGCGGGCGCGCTCGACGCGTGCGTCGTGGACGGCGTCCGCAGCACCATTCCGTTTCTTCGACGGGTCATCGCGCACGACGGCTTTCGAGCCGGCCGCGTGCACACCGAGCTCGTGGAGCAAGGAGCGTTCAATGGCTGAGGAGATCAAGGCGCACATCACCGGCGTCGTCTTCCAGGTGACGGCGAAGGCGGGCGACCGGGTGGCGGCGGGCGATCCCATCATCGTGCTGGAGTCGATGAAGATGGAGATCCCCGTGGAGGCGCCGCGCGCGGGCGCCGTCAAGGAGATCAAGGTGGCGGAAGGCCAGACCGTCCAGGAAGGCGAGACCGTCGCCGTCCTCGACTGAGGACGAGACGAGGAGACGGAGATGAGCGAGCTCACGAGCGTCCAGGTGATTCGCGGGCTCTACGACTATCACCACTGGGCCAATCGCCGCCTCTTCGACGTCGCCGCCGACCTCGGCGAAGACGCCGCCGGACGCGACGTGGGGCCCCAGTTCAGCTTTCCCACCGTGCGCCGGATGCTGGCTCACATCTACGGGGCCGACTTCATCTGGCTCGCGCGCTTCAAGGGGACATCGCCGCCCGCGCTCCCCGGCGCCGACATCACGAGCCTGGCCGCGCTCCGTCAGCGATGGGACGAGCTGGTGGGCGACCAGAAGGCGTTCGTGGAGTCCCTCACCCCGTCCGGGCTGGCCCACGTGGTGCGCTACAAGAACACTCAAGGCAAGTCCTTCGAGGATCCGCTGTGGGCGCTCCTGCAGCACGTGGCGAACCATGCCACGCATCACCGCAGCGAGGTCGCCACCATGCTCACGATGCTGAGCGGATCGCCGCCGTCGACGGACATCATCACGTTCCATCGCACGACGCCGGCGTGACCCGACGCCCGTAGAGACGACGGAGGCCGCGGCCCTCACGAGCCGCGGCCTTCTCGACGCCCACGCGAGGGGCGGCGCTAGTTCTCGACGAACGCCTTCAGATTTCGGCCACGCAGGGGATGCCGCAGCTTGCGCAGCGCCTTGGCCTCGATCTGGCGGATGCGCTCGCGGGTGACCGCGAACCGCTTGCCCACTTCCTCCAGCGTGTGCTCGCCCTCCTCGCCGATGCCGAAGCGGAGACGCAGGATCTCCTTCTCCTTGGGCGACAGCGTGGCGAGCGCCCGCTCGACCTGCGTCGTCAGATCCTGGCTGAGCAGGGAATCGTTGGGCGACCCCGCGGACTTGTCCTCGAGGAAGTCCCCCAGCTCCGAATCCTCGCCGATGGGCGTCTCCAGCGAGAGCGGCTTCCGCGACGACTCGAGGATCAGCCGGACCTTCTTGGCGGGCACGCCCGTCCGCTGCGCCAGCTCCTCCGGCGTGGGCTCCCGGCCCATCTCGTTCAGCATGTTGCGGTTCACGCGGGAGATGCGGTTGAGCGTCTCCACCATGTGGACCGGGATGCGGATGGTCCGCGAGTGATCGGCGATCGCACGCGTGATCGCCTGCCGGATCCACCACGTCGCGTACGTCGAGAACTTGAAGCCGCGACGGTACTGGAACCGGTCCACCGCCTTCATGAGGCCGATGTTGCCCTCTTGCACGAGGTCGAGCAGCGAGAGGTCGCTGCCCAGGTATCGCTTCGCCACCGAGACGACGAGGCGGAGGTTGGCCTCCATCAGCTCGCGCTTGGCCTGGCGAACGGTGCGATCGCTGGTCTCGATCTGTTCCAGGAGCGTCTGAAGATTGCGGCGCGGCAGGCCCGCCTCCTGCTGGAGCCGGCGTAGCTCCCGCTCCGCCCCCGCCGTGCGGTTGCGCCGCACCTCGTCCGCGAGGCGGCCGATGCGCTCGCAGTGCTTCCGCATCCGGCCCACGATCTCGTCGATGAGGGCGGGCTTGAGGGGCATCTCGGCCACGATCTTCTGGATCGCCTCGCGATTGGCGGCGATCCACTTCGTGTAGTTGTTGCGCGTGGTGGCGGAACGCCGCTTGTCCGTGAGGGACTGCTGGAGGCGGCCGATCTCCCGCTCGAGGCGCCGGATGCGGCCGAACGCCAGCAGCACGGGCTTGATCTCCTCGGCCTCCAGCTCGCCACCCTCGGGGAGCACGATCACGTCGTCGGCGGCGATTTCCTGCCGGCGCAGCCGGTCGCCGATGTCGAGGAGGGCGGCGACCGCCATCGGGATGCCGGCCAGCGCGCGCCGGAGCGCGATCTGCCCGATCTCGATGCGTCGGCCGATCTCCACTTCCTGCTTGGCCGTCAGGAGCGACACCTTGCCGATTTCCTTGAGGTAGAGGCGGACGGGGTCCTCGCCCTTGGCCGGGAGGGGTGTCAGGGCTTCTTCTGGAACCGGCTGCAGCGCGTCCTCGCTCTCCTCCTCGGGAAGGGCCGCCGCCACGGGCTCCTCCTCTGTGACGAGAGCGGTGGGGACGACGTCCGCGGTCTCCAGCTGGGTCTGTCGCTCGGAATCTCTGAATGTCATCATTTCACCGGTCTTCGTATTTCTGCCTCGCCGTCAGCTGTTGAGATGCCGAAGCCTCGATAGTCGTTTCTTTCTCGCGACTTCGATACAAGATTTGAGCCAACGCGTCGTTGTTTTTCGTAAGGGCTTGTAAGAACTGCCGCTCCCTTCGCGTACGGCCGCATCGGCCGAGTTGAGACTGAGCATCCCTGTTCATCTATTCAGCGGTTAATTGCTCTGCTAACATGCAGCGCGCGAGGGGGTCCCGCATGCAGGCCGAGGTCGTCGCGGTCGGCTCCGAGCTGCTGCTCGGCCAGATCGTCGACACGAATTCCGCCGTGATCGCACGGCACCTTGCATCAATCGGGTTGAACCTTTTTTACAAGACGACCGTGGGCGACAATCTCGCCCGGGTCACCGCCGTTCTTCGCCAGGCCCTGGACCGCTCCGATATCGTCATCACCACCGGCGGCATCGGTCCCACCGCGGACGACATCACCCGCGAAGCGGTAGCGGCGGCGACAGGCCGCGAGCTGGTGTTCTCGGACGTGCTGATGGGGCAGATCGAGGCGTACTTCGCCTCCCGCGGGTTCACGCTCTCCCCCTCGAATCGTCGCCAGGCCTATATCCCGAGCGGAGCGATCCCCGTCGAAAACCCGGTGGGAACGGCGCCCGCCTTCTTCGTGGAGCACGGCGAAAGAACCGTCATCACACTGCCCGGCGTTCCCCGGGAAATGGAATATCTGCTCGTGAGCCGCGCCGTGCCGTATCTCCGTGAGAGGTATGGCATCAAGGGTGAGATTCGTCTGCGGGTCCTCAAGGTCGTCGGTCTCGGCGAGAGCCGGGTGGGCGAGCTCCTCTCGGACTTCATGGAAAGTACCGGTAATCCGACGGTCGGCACCGTCGCCCACCTGGGCCAGGTCGACGTGCGCATCGGCGCCAAGGGGCTCGACGCCGCCGATGCCGAGGGCCTCATCGAGCCCGCGGAAGCCGAGATCCGTTCGCGTCTGGGCGACGCCGTCTTCGGCGCCGACGAGCAGACGCTCGAGGGCGAGGTGGCGAGCCGGCTTCGCCGCGCCGGGACGCGGCTGGCGCTCGTGGAGGGCGGCACGGCCGGCGTCGCCAGCGAGCGACTGGCGGGAGCCGGCGCTGATGTCTTTGCCGGCAGTGTCGTGCTCACCGACACCGCGGGCGCGGGACGACTTGGTGTCTCCGTCGCCACCGCGGCCGAGCCCGAGGCGCGCGCGGGAGAGCTGGCGGCGGCGGTGGCGCGGTGGGCGGGTGTCGCCGTCGGTGCCGCGAGCTGGTTCGAGGACGTGCGCGACGCCACGCCGCCCATCACGCGCGTCGGCCTCGGCGTGGTGACGCCGGCCGGCACGGCGACGCGCGAGTATCGGCTCGGCGGCGACCGCCCGTCCATGCGCATTCGCGCGGCCACGTTGCTCCTGGACCATGTGCGCCGCGCGCTCTCGCATTGACAGGACCGGCACCCGCGCGTTAGAAGCGAGGTGCATGCAGTCGCACACCGGCCGTGGGCGGGCGCGGTGATGGCCATCGCCCCCAGCGCCTCCTACAGCCTCACCGCCCGTCTCGAGATCAAGAACCGCCCCGGGATGCTCGGTCGTGTCGCGCTGTCGATCGGGGAAGCGGGGGGCGACATCGGCGCCGTGGACATCGTGGAATCGAGCCGTGATCACGTGGTCCGCGACCTCACGATCAAGGCCCGCGACAACGTCCACGGCCAGCAGATCGTGAACCGCCTCCGGCACCTCGCCGGCGTCCGCATCGTCAACATCTCCGATCGCACGTTCCTGATGCACCTCGGGGGCAAGATCGAGATCCGCAACAAGGTGCCGGTGCGAACGCGGGACGATCTCTCCATGGCGTACACACCGGGGGTGGCCCGCGTGTGCCTCGCCATCCGGGACGATCGTCAACGCGCGTTCGCGCTCACCATGAAGCACAACATGGTCGCCGTCGTCACCGACGGCACCGCCGTCCTCGGGCTCGGGGACATCGGACCGGAGGCGGCCCTGCCCGTGATGGAAGGCAAGGCCATGCTGTTCAAGGAATTCGCCGACGTCGACGCCTTCCCCATCTGCCTCGCCACCAAGGACGTCGACCGCATCGTGGAGACGGTGAAGCTCCTCGCGCCCGGCTTCGGCGGCGTGAACCTGGAAGACATCTCCGCCCCGCGGTGCTTCGAGGTGGAAGACCGCCTGCGCAAGGAGATCGACATCCCCGTGTTCCACGACGACCAGCACGGCACCGCGGTGGTGGTGCTGGCGGCGCTGCTCAACGCCCTCCGCATCGTGAAGAAGGACATCCGGAAGTTACGGGTGGTGGTGACGGGGGTGGGAGCGGCGGGGACGGCCACGATCAAGATCCTCCAGTCGAGCGGCGTGCGCGACATCATCGGCGTCGACGAGCACGGCATTCTCCACCGCGGGCGCGCGGCCGGGCTCGACTTCATGAAACGCTGGGTGGCGTCGACCACGAACCCGCGTCAGGTCAAGGGCGGCCTCCCGGAGGCGCTGCGGCGCGCCGACGTCTTCATCGGCCTCTCGGTGCCGGGGATCCTCGGCGTGCACGACGTGAAGCGCATGGCGCGCGATCCCATCGTCTTCGCGATGGCGAATCCGGTGCCGGAGATCCAGCCCGAGGAGGCGGAGCCGCACGTGCGGGTGATGGCGACGGGGCGATCGGACTACCCGAACCAGATCAACAACGTCCTCTGCTTTCCGGGGTTCTTCCGGGGCCTCCTCGATGCCCGCGCCCGCACCGTGAACGACGACATGAAGCTGGAAGCGGCGCGCGCGCTCGCCGCCTGCGTGACACGCAGCGAGCTGAGCGCGGAATACATCATTCCGAGCGTGTTCAACAAGACGGTGGCGCCGGCAGTGGCGGATGGCGTGGCTCGCGCCGCCCACCAGACCGGAACGGCGCGACGGCGCCGGCGTCTCGACCTCTCCGGCGTGCAGTGACGCACCCGCGGTGGTCGATCGTCGTCCCCGCCTTCAACGAAGCGCGCCGGCTGCCGCCTCATCTCGACGAGATCGTCGCCTACTTCGACGCGCGCGACGAGCCCTACGAGGTGCTCGTGGTCGACGACGGGAGCTCGGACGGCACCGCGGACGTGGTGGAGACGCTCGCGCAACGTCACCCGGCCCTCCGCGTCCTGCGCATGCCATACAACCAGGGCAAGGGCGCGGCCGTGCGGAAGGGGATGCTCGCCGCGGACGGTCTCTATCGTCTGTTCACCGATGCCGACGGCGCCACCCCGATTTTCGAGCTGCCGCGCCTGGAGGCCGCGCTCATGCGCGGCGCCGACGTCGCGATCGGCTCCCGCGCGCTGCCGGAGCCGGGGGTGGCGGTGGTGGCGCGGGCGCATCGAGTGGCGGCGGGCCGGGTGTTCAGCTGGATGGTGGGCCGGCTCGGGGTGCGAGGCGTGGCCGATTCGCAGTGCGGGTTCAAGGCCTTCACGGCGAAAGCGGCGAATCAGCTCTTCGGCCGGCTCGTGACGCGGGGCTTCGGCTTCGACGTGGAGGTGCTCCTGCGCGCGCAGGCGGAGCGCTACGTGATCGAGGAAGTCGCCGTCAACTGGTCGGATCGGGCCGAGAGCAAGGTCGGCGTCCTCCGCGACGGCCCCCGCATGCTCGCGGAGATTCTCAAAGCGCGTATCGAGGTGGCGAGGAAGTGGTGACACGGGCGCGGCGCACGGTCGACGTCGAGCCGTTCCTGGCGGTGGAGGTCGGGGAGCGCGCGCAGGCGCTCGAGCGTGCCGGCGCCGACGTCGTCCACCTCGAGTTCGGCGAGCCCGACTTCGAGGCGCCGCCGGCGGTGCGGGAAGCGGCCGAGAAGGCGCTCAAGGACGGGCGGACGCGCTACACGCACAGCCTCGGCATCGTGCCTCTGCGGGAGGCGATCGCCGAGCACTACGCGACGACATACGGCGTCACGGTATCGCCGGACGCGATTCTCGTCACGCCCGGCACGTCGCCGGCCATGCTCCTGCTCTTCGGCCACCTGCTCGACGCCGGCGACGAGGTGATCCTGAGCGATCCGCATTACGCGTGCTATCCCAACTTCATTCGTTACGCGGAAGGCGTGCCGGTGACGGTGGACGTCCTCGAGGAGGACGGCTTCCAGTTTCAGGTGGACGCGATCCGCGCCCGCCTGGGAGCGCGCACGCGCGCCATCATGGTGAACTCGCCCGCGAACCCGACGGGGGCGGTGCTCGCGCCCGAGCGACTGGCCGCGGTGGCGCAGCTCGGGCCGATCGTCGTCTCCGACGAGATCTACCACGGTCTCAGCTACGCGGGGCGCGATCGCACCATCCTCGAGTACACCGATCGCGCGTTCGTGCTCAACGGCTTCTCGAAGGCGTTCGCGATGACGGGCTGGCGTCTCGGCTACGTGATCGGGCCGCCCGCGCGCATCCGCGCCCTCCAGACGCTGTTCGGCAACTTCTTCATCTCCACCAACGAGTTCGTGCAGTGGGCGGGCGTGGCCGCGCTGCGGGAGGCGGGGGAGGACGCCCGGCGGTTCCGCGCGATCTTCGACGAGCGGCGCCGGCTGATGATCGACGGGCTGCGCGCGATCGGCCTCGGCGTCGGCTTCGAGCCCACGGGCGCCTTCTACGTGCTCGCCAACGCCCGGCGCTTCACGCGGGATTCCGTGCGCTTCGCCTACGAAATCTTGGAGGACGCGCACGTGGCGGTGACCCCGGGTGCTGCCTTCGGCGCCAACGCCGAGGGCTACCTGCGCTTTTCCTACGCGGCCTCACCGGACCGCATCCAGGAAGGACTCCGTCGCCTCCGCCGCTTTCTGGAGGCGCGCCGGTGACGACCGCGTGCGTCGCGTGCGACAAATCGTGGCCGGCGAGCGAGGCGCGCATCGCGGGCTTCCGCCTCAGCGACGCCTACCTGCATCACGACCAGAGCTTCACGGGGTGGACGGTGCTCGTGCTGCGGCGTCACGCCACCGAGCTGTTCGAGCTGACGCCAGGCGAGCGGGCGGAGCTCATCGAGGAGGTGAGCGCGCTCGCGCGCGCCGTCGCCGCCGCCTTCGACGCGCGCAAGGTCAACTACGCGCTCCTCGGCAACCAGCTTCCGCACATCCACTGGCACATCATCCCGCGCGCCGCCGACGATCCCGACCGCGGCGTCCCGCCGTGGAGCGTGGCGCGCGCGCCCGTCACGCTCGACATCGGCGAGCGCGACGCGCGCATCGCCCGCGTCCGGGACGCCCTTGCGCGCTGACGGGCGCCTCGGGTGGGGGCCCGGCCGCCTGAGCCGGACCCAGCACGCGCGCGGCGGGTGGGCGCTCGTCGCCGCCGCCTTCCTCGTGGTGGCGGCGGTGGCGGGAATCTGGCTTGCGCTCGATCGCCGGCCGCCGGAGTGGGATCACGCCAACCACCTCGAGCGCGCGGTGCTCTGCGGCCGTGACCTCACCCGCGGCGACGTCACGGCCGCCCTCGACCGCTCGTCTTTCTATCCGCCGCTGGTGCCGTGCGCGGCCGGCCTCGCCTATCGACTCCTTCCGACGGACGTGGTGACGGCGCAGATCGTCGTGCTCGCCTTCCTGGCCCTCGGGATGATCGCCATCCACGTCCTCGCCCGTGACGTCGGCGGTCGCTTCGCGGGCGTGATGGCGGCGTCCGTCTTCGCCTTCGCCCCCTTCGTCGTCTACTCCGCCTTGCGGTTCCAGCTCGACCTCCCGCTCGCCGCCCTCGTCGTGGTGGCCGTCCTCGCCCTCCTGAGAGCGGACGGCTTCCAGCGTTTCGGATGGTCGGTGGCGGCGGGGGTCGTGCTCGGACTCGGAATGCTGACGAAGCCGCCCTTCGTGGTCTACGTGATGACGCCGCTCGCCGTGCTGCTGATACGCGTGCGCAGCGGCGCCGCCGCCCTCAACGCCGCCCTCGCCCTCGTGTTGGCGGCGGCGATGAGCATCCCCTGGTACGGGCCGCGGCTCATGGCGCTCCCGCTCCAGATTGCGAACCGCTCGTTCAAGCAGGCGGCGGAGTCGGGGCACCCGCCCCCGTTCACGTGGGCCGCGCTCACGATCTATCCGCGGGAGTTCGTCACGCAGTTCGGCGTGGTGGCGGTCCTGCTGTTCGCGGTCGGGCTCGTGGTGATGCTCGGGCGGCGGCGATGGCTGCTGGTGGCGTCGCTGCTGGTGCCGTTCCTGGTCTTCGAGCTGATCCAGAACAAGAATCCGCGCTACACGCTCCCGCTTCTTCCGCTCGCCGCCGTCTTTGCCGGCGTGGCCGCCGGCGCCGCCCCTCGGTGGCTGCGGACGCCGCTGGCGGCGGTGGTGCTTCTCGCCGGCGCCCTCCAGATCAGCGTCACCGCCTTCGGGTTTCCGCGCGACGCTTCCGTTCCCGGCCTCGGCGTGCCGGTGGCGGAAGCGGCGCCGCCCCTCCGCGAGCAGTGGCCGGTGCGCGACGTCCTCGCCGCCATCGCGCGTGACGGCGGCCGGGCGGGGGCGACCGTGAGCGTGATCCCCAACCACATCTTCTTCTCCGTCTCGAACTTCCGGTACTACGCGCTCCGCGACGGTCTGCCCCTGCGCTTCCTGCGCGCGTGGGAGGGCGAGCCGCTCGGCATCGACTACATGGTCCTCAAATCGGGCGACGTGGGACCGTCGTGGACCGCCGAGAAACCACGTCGTGTTGAAGCGCGTTTCACGAGCGATCCCTACCTGGCGCGCGTCTATCCGGTGATCGGGGAGTTTCGTCTCCCGGACGGCTCTCTCGCTACCCTGCGCGTGCGACGGGTGCCGGCGGACCTCGAGGCCGCCCCCGACGACGTCGCCCGCGCGCTGGAGAATGCGGTCACGGCCGCCCTGCCGGCGGTGGCGCGCGACGTGGAGGCGCTCCGCGTCGGGCTCGACTACGACTCCGCCATCCTGCGCGGCGTGGTACGACGCGTGGACATCACGGCCGGCGCCGCCACCGTGGCCGAGTTCGCGCGCCCGGACGCGGCGCGTCTCCGCCTCCACGACCTCCGCCTCGTCCTCACCGACGTGATCGTCGATCCCTTGCGCGCGCTGAAAGCGGGAGGCCTGCAGCCGCTCGACGTCGGGCGTCTCCGCATCGATCGCGCCACCGTCACCGCCGCCGATTTCCAGGCGTTCCTCGCCGGGCTCCGCAAGTTCCGCCCCAGCCTGAGCCTGGAGCCGGGCGCGCTCGCGTTCGCCCTCCACCAGCCTGGCCCCGACGTCACGGGTCGCGTGCGTCTCAGCGCCGCGCGCGCTCCCTTCGCGGTCACGGCCGAAGACGTCCGTCTCGGCGCCATCGCGTTGCCACCGTTGCTCGTGAACTGGGTGATGCGCGGCCTCGACCCCTCCGCCCGGATCGCGAGCCGGCTGCCGATCCCGGTGGAGTTGGGACGGATCGTCGTCACGCCCTCCGCCATCCAGGTCGGCGACTAGGTGGCGCGAGAGACGCTCGACGCCAGGCGCGCCCGCGCGCGCAAGATCCTCGACAAGCTCGAGCGCGCTTATCCCGACGCGAAGATCGCGCTCGAGTTCAAGACGCCGCTCGAGCTGTTGGTGGCGACCATCCTGTCCGCGCAGTACACCGACGAACGCGTCAACATCGTGACGCGCTCCCTCTTCCGCACCTACCGCACCGCCGACGACTATGCGAAGGCGGATCCCGGCGTTCTCGAAGAGGCGATCAAGTCCACCGGCTTCTTCCGCGCCAAGACGAAGTCGATCATCGGGATGGCGCGTGGTCTTCTCGAGAAGCACGGTGGTGAGGTGCCGCGGGAGCGCGAGGGGCTCATGGCGCTGCCCGGTGTCGGCCTCAAGACGGCCAACGTCGTGCTCGGGAACGCGTTCGCCGAGCCGGCGATCGCGGTCGATACCCATGTCTTCCGCGTCTCCCAGCGCCTCGGTCTGGCCCGCTCCGAAGATCCCGACGTCATCCATGACCAGCTCGTGACGGTGCTACCGCGGCCGCGCTGGACTCGCGCCAGCCACCTCTTCCAGGCGCACGGACGGCGGACGTGCACCGCCCGCAAGCCCGCCTGCCCCGTGTGCCCCGTGCGTGCGCTCTGCCCGTGGCCGGGCAAGACCCGCCCCGCTTAGCCTCTCCGGTTTGACACCCGGTACCTTTTCTATTAGTGTATGGCGTTGCGAATTTTCAGGTTTCAGGCCCACTTAGCACGGTCGTAAGGGGACACGATGCCGACGCTGATTCCGAGCGAATCCGAGATCACGCGCAGCTGGTTCGTGGTGGACGCGGAGGGGAAGGTGCTGGGGCGTCTCGCCGCCCGCGTCGCCGCCGTCCTGCGCGGCAAGCACAAGCCCACCTTCACGCCGCACCTCGACGTCGGCGATCACGTGGTGGTGGTCAACGCCGAGAAAGTCCATCTCACGGGGCGGAAGCGGGAGGACAAGCTGTACCGCTGGCACTCCGGGTACATCGGCGGACTTCGCGAAGTGTCCGCGGACAAGATGCTGAGGACGCACCCCGAGCGGGTCATCGAGTGGGCCGTGCAGGGCATGCTGCCGAAGAATCGTCTCGGACGTGCGATGGGCAAGAAGCTGAAGGTCTATCGCGGGGCCGATCATCCGCACCAGGCGCAGCAGCCAAAGACGTTGGAGGTCCGGTGATGGCCGTGCTCGACAAGTTCTATGGCACCGGCCGCCGCAAGACCTCGGTGGCGCGCGTGTGGATCCGCCCCGGCGCCGGTCGCATCGTGGTCAACCGGCGCGCGTTCGACGACTTCTTCCCGCGCGAAACGCTGCGGATGATCATCGCGCAGCCCTTCCAGGTCACGAACACGGCCGGGCAGTTCGACGTCTTCGTGAGCGTGGCCGGCGGCGGTCCCACCGGTCAGGCGGGCGCGGTGCGACACGGCATCGCGCGCGCCCTCGTACGGTTCGACGAGAAGCTGCGCCAGGCGCTCAAGAAGGCAGGCCTGCTCACGCGCGACCCGCGCATGCGCGAGCGCAAGAAATACGGTCAGCCCGGCGCCCGGCAGAAGTTCCAGTATTCGAAGCGGTAACTCCGGAGTGACGACAGTCCGGGTCGCCGTCGCCGGTGCCAGCGGCTACATAGGGGCCGAGCTTCTCCGCGTGCTGCTGCGCCACCCGCACGTCCGCCTCACCGGCGTGACGTCGGAGCGCCGGGCCGGCGAGCGTCTCGATTGCGCGTTTCCTCATCTCCGCGGCCTCACCGACCTCGTCTTCCACGATCTCGACGCCGCCTGGCTCGCGGACGTCGCCGACGTCGTGTTCCTCGCGTTGCCGCACATGGAGTCGCAGAAGGTGGTGCCGGTGCTGCGGGGGGCCGGGCGCCGGGTCATCGACCTCTCGGCGGACTATCGCCTGCGCGATCCCGAGGACTACGTTCGTTGGTACCGCACGCCCCACACCGACCGCGACCACCTCGCGGAGGCCGTGTACGGACTGCCGGAGCTCTACCGGAAGGCCCTCGCGGGCGCCGCGCTCGTGGCCGCCCCCGGCTGTTATCCGGCCGGCGCCATCCTCGCCGTCGCGCCCCTCCTCAAGAATGGGCTCGCGCGCCCGGAGGGGATCGTCATCGACGGCAAGTCGGGCGTCAGCGGCGCCGGCGCCCAGGGGCGCAAGGCGGATCCGATGTACCTCTACACGGAAGCCAACGAGAATCTCCAGGCGTATGCCCTCACGACCCACCGGCATACTCCCGAAATAGAGCAGGAGCTCGGTGCCCTCGCGGGCGGTCCCCTGCGCGTCACGTTCACGCCGCACCTGATCCCGATCAACCGGGGATTGCTGACGACGGCGTCGGTGCCGCTCACCACGACGCTGCCGACGGCGGATCTGCTCCGCGTGTATGGCGATTTCTACGCGGGGGAGCCGTTCGTGCGCGTGCTCGACGAGGGCGATCGGCCCACCACGCGCCGTGTCGTCGGCTCGAATTTCTGCGACATCACGGTCGTCGGCGATGCGCGCACCGGACGCGCCCTCTGCGTTTCTGCCATCGACAATCTCGGCAAGGGCGGCTCCGGCACCGGCGTTCAGGATCTGAACATCCTGTGCGGCTGGGACGAGCGCACCGGTCTCGACGCGGCGCCGGTCTATCCCTAGTGGTCGCACGCTAGTGGCCGACATGGAGTGGCTCGAGGGCGGCATCACCGCCGTCCCGGGGTTCCTCGCCGCCGGCGTGGCGGCCGGCATCAAGCCGAGCGGCAAGAAAGACCTCGCCCTCATCCACTCGTCGACGCCGGCGCGGGTGGCGGCGGTGTTCACCGCGAACCAGGTGAAGGGCGCGCCCGTCCTCGTGTCCATGGAGCACGCGCGGGGGGGAGTGGCGCAGGCGATCCTGGCCTCGAGCGGCTGCTCGAACGTGTGCACGGGCGAGCAGGGGATCCGCGACGCGCGCGAGATGACGAAGATTGTCGGCGATCTCCTCCGCATCCCCGCCCGGCACGTGCTGATCGCGGCCACCGGCGTCATCGGCGTCCCTCTCCCGATGGACAAGATCCGCGTCGCGCTGCCCAGGCTGGCGAAGTCGCTGTCGCCCCAAGGAGGACGGGAGGCGGCGGAGGCGATCCTCACCACCGATACGCGTCCGAAGGAAGCGGCGCTGCGTGTCGACGTCAACGGCCGCGCCGTGACCCTCGGGGGCATCGCCAAGGGCGTGGGCATGGTGGAGCCGCATCTCGCCACCATGTTCTGCTTCGTCGCCACCGACGCCGTCGTCGCGCGGGAGTCGCTCGCCACCCTCACGCGCCGGGCCGTCGACCGGTCCTTCAACCGGATCACGGTGGACGGCGATCAGTCCACGAGCGACACTGTAGCCGTGCTCGCCAATGGTCTCGCCGAGAACGCGCCGCTGGAAGCGGGCGGTCGCGGGCTGCGGCAGTTCTCGCTGGGGCTGGAGGCGCTCACCCAGCGCCTGGCCCGTCTCCTCGTGGCGGACGGAGAGGGAGCGACGCGGGTGGTGACGATCGCGGTGCGCGGCGCCGCCTCCCGGCGCGACGCCCTCCACGCCGCGCGCAGCGTGGCGAACTCGCCCCTCGTGAAGACCGCCATCAACGGCGAGGATCCCAACTGGGGTCGGATCATGATGGCGCTCGGGAAATCGCCCGCGCGCGTCGATCAGGACCGCGTCACCATCGCGTTCGGCGACGAGGTCCTCGTGGAGCGTGGGATGTTCCGGACGGGCGCGCGCGTGCCGCGCGTGCGCGAGATCATGGCGGAACCGGAGTACGTCATCACCATCGACCTCGGGGTGGGGGAGGCGGAGGAGCGGGTGCTGACGTGCGATCTCTCGGAGGAGTACGTACGCATCAACGCGAAGTACACGACGTAGCACCATCACGCACGCCGCGCTTACCACGGTGCGGGACGGCGGGGCCGTCCCGATGCGCGGCGGAGGCAAACCGAAGGAGGAGACCTTGGCAGCGTTGACGATGAAGGAGCTCCTGGAGGCCGGGGTGCACTTCGGCCACCAGACGAAGCGATGGAACCCGAAGATGCAGAAGTACATCTTCGGTGAGCGCAATGGCATTTACATCATCGATCTGCAGAAGACCTTGAAGAAGTTCCGCGAGGCCTACGCCTTCATGCGCGACCTCGCGGCCGGCGGCGGCTCCGTCCTCTTCGTGGGCACGAAGAAGCAGGCGCAGGAGACCGTCTTCGACGAGGCGTCGCGGTGCTCGATGTTCTACGTGAACCAGCGGTGGCTGGGGGGCACGCTCACCAACTTCACCACGATTCGAAAATCCATCGCGCGCCTGAAGCGGCTGGAAGAGATGAAGGAGACGGGCGAGTACGAGCGGCTGCCCAAGAAGGAAGCCCTCGAGCTCGACCGCGAGCGCGAGAAGCTGGAAAAGGCGCTCATCGGCATCAAGGCGATGGAGCAGCTCCCGTCCGCCGTCTTCATCATCGACCCCCGCAAGGAGAAGATCGCGGTGGCGGAAGCGCAGCGCCTCGGCATTCCGATCGTGGCCATCGTCGATACCAACTGCGATCCCACCGGGATCGACTATCCGATCCCCGGCAACGACGACGCCATCCGCGCCGTGCGCCTGATCACCTCTCGCATGGCGGACGCCCTCAACGAGGGGCGGGGGACGCTCGGCAAGGACGAGACGGAGCCCGCCGCGGAGGAGAAGCCGGACGCCGAGCTGGCGGCGGCGGAGACGGAGGCCTGACGCGATGACGGCGGACGCGCAGACGGTGAAGCAGCTTCGCGACCGGACCGGCGCCGGTGTCATGGACTGCAAGGCCGCCCTCCAGGCCGCCAACGGCAATCTCGACGGCGCCGTGGAGTTCCTGCGCAAGAAGGGGCTCGCCGACGCCCAGAAGCGGGCGCAGCGCGAGACCAAGGAAGGCGTGGTGGCGTCCTATATCCATCCCGGCGCCAAGCTCGGTGTCCTCGTCGAGGTCGACTGCGAGACGGACTTCGTGGCGCGCACGGACGCGTTCCTCGAGCTGGTGCGCGATCTCGCCATGCAGGTGGCGGCGGCCAACCCGTCCTTCGTGGCGCGCGAGGACGTGCCGCCCGCCGTCGTCGAGAAGGAGCGCGAGATCTACCGCGGCCAGATGGCGGATCAGAAGAAGCCGCCGGCGGTGCTGGAGAAGATCGTCGAGGGCAAGCTCGAGAAGTTCTACAGCGAGCAGTGTCTGCTCGAGCAGCCCTACATCAAGGACGCGTCCGGGAAGACGCGCGTGAAGGAGCTCGTGGACGCCGTCAACGCCAAGACCCGCGAGCGCATCGTCGTCAAGCGCTTCGCGCGCTTTCAGGTCGGCGAGGGGGGGTAGGGTGACGGCGGATGCCGGCCTCCGCCGCCCGGCGTACCGCCGTATCGTCCTGAAGCTCTCCGGGGAGGCGCTGGCCGGGGACCAGGGGTACGGCATCGATCCGCCGGTGCTGGAGCGCATCGCGGACGAGGTGCGCGAGGTCATCGTCCTCGGCGTGCAGGTCGCCATCGTCATCGGCGGCGGCAACATCTTTCGCGGCGTCGCCGCCAGCGCGGGCGGCATGGATCGCGCCACCGCCGACTACATGGGTATGCTCGCTACCATCATCAATGCCCTCGCCCTCCAGGACGCGCTCGAGAAGGTGGGACTCCAGACGCGCGTGCTCTCCGCCATCGAGATGCGGGCGGTGGCGGAGCCCTACATCCGCCGCCGTGCCATCCGTCACCTCGAAAAAGGACGCGTGGTCATCTTCGCCGCCGGCACCGGCAACCCCTTCTTCACCACCGACACCGCGGGCGCCTTGCGGGCGGTGGAGATCGGCGCCGACGCCATCATGAAGGCCACCAAGGTGGACGGCATCTACTCCGCCGATCCCAAGCGTGATTCCGGGGCGGAGCGCCTCGCGCGCATGACCTACATCGACGTGCTGAGCCGTCGGCTCCAAGTCATGGACACCACCGCCATCTCGCTGTGCATGGAGAATTCGCTGCCGATCGTCGTCTTCGACCTCACGCGCTCGGGCAACATCAAGCGGATCGTCCTCGGCGAGCCCGTGGGGTCAATCGTCACGTCGTCAGGAGGGTGACCATGCAGAACGTCCTCAAGGACATCGAGACGCGCATGACCGCCGCCGTCGACGCGCTGGGGCGGGAATTCGCCACCGTGCGCACGGGACGCGCTTCCGTCGGCCTCCTCGACGCCATCCGTGTCGATTACTACGGCACGCCCACGCCCATCAACCAGATGGCGTCGGTGACGGTGCCCGACGCGCGCACGCTCGCCATCCAGCCGTGGGAGATGGCGCAGCTCAAGGCGATCGAGAAGGCGATCATGGCCTCCGACCTCGGCCTCACGCCCGTGAACGACGGCAAGCTGATCCGGCTCACCATGCCCACCCTCACCGAGGAGCGCCGGAAGCAGCTCGCCAAGTCCGTGCACAAGATCGCGGAAGATGCGCGGGTGGCCGTGCGCAACATCCGGCGGGAGGCGAACGACAAGCTGAAGGGGCTGACCAAGGACAAGAAAGTGTCGGAGGACGAGGAGCGTCGCGGGCACGAGCAGATCCAGAAGACGACCGACAAGTACATCGCCAAAGTGGACGAGCTCCTGAAGAAAAAGGAGCAGGAAATCCTTTCCATCTAGTGTAATGAGGCATGGCTCTGAGACCCCCTAGCGTGCCCCCCGCCGCCCCCCTCGCGGAGACGGAGGAATCCGAGCTCCTCGATCGGATCCGCGCTCATCGTGTGCCCGCTCACGTCGCGCTGATCATGGACGGCAACGGCCGCTGGGCCACGCGGCGCGGCTTTCCGCGCGTGGCGGGCCATCGCGAGGGCGTGAAGGCGGCGCGAGCGATCGTGCGTGCCGCCGACGCCGCCGGCCTCCGCTATCTCACCCTCTACGCGTTCTCCACCGAGAACTGGAGTCGACCGGAGGACGAGGTCTCGATGCTGATGACGCTGCTCGAGCGCTCCATCTACCGGGAGTTGCCCGAGCTCATGGCGAACAACGTGCGCCTCCGCGTCATCGGCCGCGCCCACGGCGTGCCCCTGCCCGTTCGCCGCGGCATCGACCACGTCGTGCGCGAGACGCGCGACAACACCGGCCTCACCTTGCTGATGGCGTTCAACTACGGCGGCCGCAACGAGCTGCTCGACGCCTTCCGTTCCCTGGCGGCGCAGGTGGCGGCGGGAGAACTGAAGCCCGACGAGATCTCGGAGACGCACGTGAGCCGCGCCCTCTACACGGGCGACGTTCCCGACCCCGATCTCCTCATCCGCACCAGCGGCGAGATGCGCATCTCGAACTTCCTGCTCTGGCAGATCGCGTATACCGAGCTGTGGATCACGCCCACGCTGTGGCCGGACTTCACCCCCGGTGAGCTCTACCGCGCCATCGCAGACTTCCAGCAACGCGATCGTCGCTTCGGCGGAGTCTGACGGTGCTGTGTCGACGTTAGCGGTGACGACGATTGCCGTGCCTCGGTCGGAGACGGCGGCGCCCACGATGCTGAAGCGCGTGGCGTCGGCGGTGGTGCTGATCCCCGTCTTCGTGTGGATCGTGGCGTGGGCGCCGCCGTGGGTCTTCGCCGCGCTCGTGGTGGCGGTGGGGACGGCGGCGGCGTGGGAGCTCACGCGCCTCTTCCAGCGCGCCGGCCGCCCCACGTTTCCGCTTCTCAGCGTGCCCGCGGGCGCGGCCGTGACCGCGAGCTTCCTCGTTCCCGGCTTGCCGGGGCCCGTCTTCACGGCGGCGGTGGCGGCGTTCCTGGCGGCCGGGGTGTGGGCGGCGTCGCCCGTGGCGCCCACGCCGGGCGCGCCCACCGTCGAGCCGATCGTGCTCGGTCTCTTCGGCCTCACGTGGGTCAACTGGCTGCTCGGACACGGCGCGCTCCTCCACGCGTTGCCCGACGGCGCCGGGCTGATCCTCACCCTTGTCGGCGTGACGTGGGCGGGAGAGACGGCGGCGTACGGCGTCGGCTCCCTCGTCGGTCGCCACAAGCTCGCGCCGGCCATCAGCCCCGGCAAGACGATGGAAGGCGCCGCCGCTCAGGTCACGGCGTCCGTGCTGGTGGCGCCGCTGCTCGCGGCGTGGCTTCTCCCCGACTGGACGATGACGAGAGCGATCGGCGCCGGCGCCCTCCTGGCGGTGGTGGGGCAGGTCGGTGACCTCGCGGAATCCGTCGTGAAGCGAAGCGTCGGCGTGAAGGACACGGGCGGGCTCATCCCGGGCCACGGCGGTCTTCTGGACCGCATCGACAGCCTGCTCTTCAACGTACCCGCGCTCTTTTACTACGTGCGCTTGACGGGCGTCGGCTCATGAAGCGCATCAGCATCCTGGGCGCCACCGGATCGATCGGTCTCCGCACGCTCGAGCTGGTGTCGAGCTTCCCGGAAGAGTTCTCGGTGGCGGGGCTTGCCGCGCGCGGCTCCAACGTCGACCTCATCGCCGATCTCTGCCGCAAGTACTCGCCGCGCGCGGTGGCGTTGCTCGACGAAGGCGCGGTGGATCGCCTCGCGCGGGCGCTGCCCCCGCCACGCCCCGACCTCCTCGCCGGGAGCGCCGGCGTCACCGCCCTCGCGCGTGACGTCGAGGCCGATATCCTCGTCTCGGCCTTGGTGGGCGCGGCCGGGCTCGTTCCCACCATGGCCGCCATCCAGGCCGGACGCGCGATCGCGCTCGCCAACAAGGAAACGCTCGTGATGGCGGGCGGGCTCATGACGGCGGCGGCGCGCGCGCGCCGGGTGCCGCTCCTGCCCGTCGATTCCGAGCACAGCGCCGTGTTCCAGTGCCTCCACGGGCACAACCGCCGCGACGTGCACCGGATCGTGCTCACCGCGTCCGGCGGCCCGTTCCGTGAGCTCCCGCCGGCGGCGTTCGCCACCATCACCGTGGAAGACGCGCTCCGCCATCCGACGTGGAAGATGGGGGCGAAGATCACCATCGACTCCGCCACCCTGATGAACAAGGGCCTCGAGGTGATCGAGGCACGCTGGCTCTTCGACGTGGCGCCCGACCAGATCGACGTGCTCGTCCACCCGCAGTCGATCGTTCACTCCATGGTGGAGTACATCGATGGATCGGTGATCGCGCAGCTCGGCGTCGCCGACATGGGAGTCCCGATCCTGTACGCGTTGACGTATCCCGAGCGCCGCCCCGCGCCCGCGCCGCGCCTCGACCTCGCGCGCGTGGGTCAGCTCACGTTCTTCGCGCCCGATGCCGCGCGCTTCCCCTGTCTGACCCTGGCCCGCCGCGCGCTGGAGGCAGGGGGGGCGGCGCCGGTGGTCCTGAACGCCGCCAACGAGGTGGCGGTGGCCGCCTTCCTCGACAAGCGCATCGGGTTCGCGCGCATCGCCGAGATCATCGACAGCGCGCTCGGGAAGCGACCGGGGGGCGCCCTGACATCCATAGAAGAGTGTGTCGCCGTCGACGTGGAGACCCGCCGTCGCGTCTCCGAACTCGTCGGGGGCGCCGCCGGAGGGTATCGCGCGTGACAACGGTGGTGTCGTTCGTCGTCGTCATCGGCGTCCTGATCCTCATCCACGAGCTCGGCCATTTCCTGGTGGCGCGGCTCACCGGAGTGGGGGTGGAACGGTTCTCCATCGGCTTCGGCCCGGTGTTGCTGCGCTGGCGGGGCAAGGAGACCGAGTACTGCCTCTCCGTCATCCCGATGGGCGGCTACGTGAAGATGGTGGGTGAGGAGAACCCGCTCGAGGGCGGCGGATCCGCCGTCTTCGATCCCGCCAAGGCGTTCGCACTCAAGCCGCTGTGGGTGCGTTTCCTCATCGTCTTCGCCGGTCCCGCCATGAACTTCGTCCTGGCGGCGGTGATCTTCTCGCTCGTGCTCGGTACGGTGGGACGTCCGGTGTGGCCGCCCGTGATCGGGCGCGTGACCGAGGGGAGCCCGGCGGCGGCGGCTGGCTTACAGACCGGGGACAGCGTCGTGAGCGTCGATGGCCATCCCGTGAAGTACTGGGAGGATCTCGACCGCGCGGTGACGGCGTCGAATGGGCGTCCCCTGTCACTGGCCAGCCAGCGCGAGGGCGCCGTGCGCACGGTGACGATCACGCCGCGGGCGACGACCGTCACCGACCCGATCTTCCGCGAGGCGCGCGAGACGTGGGAGCTCGGCGCGGGCCCGCAGCTCACGCCCCAGATCGGATCGGTCGCCCCCGGCTCGCCCGCCGAGAAAGCGGGGCTGCGCGAGGGCGACATCGTGGTGGAGGTGGCCGGGCAGGCGGTCTTCACCCCGGAGGAGCTGATCCAGGTCATCCAGAAGCGGCCGGGTCAGACGACTCCGATCACGGTCCTCCGCGAGAACAAGCGCGTGACGCTCAGCGTGACCCCGGAGGCGGTGAAGGAGAAGAAGCCGGGTGGGACCGAGACCGAGGTGGGCCGGATCTACGCCCAGATCGCCACGCGCACGGTCGGCTTCGAGCCCTACAACCCCGTGAGCGCGGTGTGGTACGGGAGCGTGCGCACGTGGGAGATGACGGCGCTCACCGTGAAGGGGCTGTGGAAGGTGCTGGTGGGCGCCATCGACCGCTCCAACATCGGCGGTCCGCTCCAGATCGCCACCGAGGCGGGGCGGCAGGCGAAGGAGGGCGTCACCTCCCTCGCGCTGTTCACGGCCATCATCAGCGTCAACCTCGCCGTCCTCAATCTGCTGCCGGTGCCCATGCTCGATGGCGGGCACCTCTTCTTCTTCCTCATCGAGGGCGTACGGGGACGGCCGCTCTCCCTCAAGAAGCGCGAGGCCGCGCAGCAGCTCGGCTTCGTGCTCCTCATGCTGTTGATGGTGTATGCGCTGTACAACGACCTCGTGCGCATCGACGCCTTCAAGTTCTTCAGATAGGACCGGTGAGATGATTCCTCGGCGGAAGACGCGGCAGATCCGGCTCGGCAACATCGCGGTGGGCGGCGACGCCCCCATCACGGTGCAGTCGATGACGAAGACCGACACGCGCGACGTGCAGGCCACGCTCCTCGAGATCTGGGCGCTGGAAGCCGCCGGCTGCGACATCGTCCGCTGCGCGGTGCCGGTGCGGGAGGCGGCCGAGAAGCTCGGCGAGATCAAGAAGCAGATCCGCATTCCGCTCGTGGCCGACGTCCACTTCAATTACAAGCTCGCCCTCATCGCGCTCGAGCAGGGCGTGGACGGCCTGCGCCTGAATCCCGGCAACATCGGCGGCAAGGGGTTCGTGATGGAGGTCGTCACCCTCGCCAAGGACAAGAAGATCCCGATCCGGATCGGCGTCAACGCGGGATCGCTGGAGAAAGATCTGCTCGCCAAGTACGGCGGACCCACGGCGGCGGGCATGGTGGAATCCGCGCTGCGGCACATCCACATCCTCGAAGACTGCAACTATCCCGAGATGAAAGTCTCGCTGAAAGCCTCCGATCCCGCCATGATGATCGAGGCCTACCGCGTGCTCGCCGACCAGGTCGACTATCCGTTCCACCTCGGGGTCACGGAAGCGGGCACGCCGGGGGTGGGGACGATCAAGTCCGCGGTCGGGCTCGGCGCCCTCCTCTCGCAGGGCATCGGCGACACGATTCGCGTGTCGCTGTCCGCCGATCCCACCGAGGAGGTGCGGGTCGGCATCGATATTCTGAAATCGCTCGGGTTCCGCAAGGGCGGGCTCACGTTCGTCTCGTGCCCGTCGTGCGGACGCGCCGACGTGGACCTCGTCAAGCTCGCGCGCGAGGTCGAGGAAGAGTTCAAGGGCCTGAACGAAGAGATCCACATCGCGGTTATGGGGTGTGAGGTCAACGGGCCCGGGGAAGCGCGGGCGGCGGACATCGGGGTCGCCGGTGGGCGCGGGATCGGGCTCATCTTCAAGGGCGGCGAGGTCATCCGGAAGGTGCCGGAGGCCGAGATCGTGCGCGCGATGCGGGAAGAAGTCGACAAGTTCGTCGCCGAGCGCAAGGTCGCGAAGGCGGCGGCCGTCGGTGGCGCCGACTGATGGGCCAGTATCGCACCCACGTCTTCGTGTGCACGAGCGGGGAGACGTGTCCGACCCAGGGCAACGTCGAGCAGTTCGTGAAGTATCTCCGGGCCGAAGCGGCGAAGGCGGGGCTGAAGGACGACGTGCGCATCAACAAGGCGGGCTGCTTCTCGCAGTGCGGTCACGGCCCCATGTTCGTCGTCTACCCGGACGACGTCTGGTACGCGGGCGTGCAGGAGTCGGACTTGAAGGAGATCTTCGAGTCGCACATCGTGGGCGGCAAGCCCGTGGACCGGCTCCGCTACGAACCCGGCGTGAAGGGCGCCAACAAGAAGAAGGACGCGACATAGCGCGCCCCGCGCGCCCGCCATGCGTTTCACGCGCTCGCTGATCCCCACGCTGCGCGAGGATCCCGCCGACGCGGAGGCGGTCAGCCATCGCCTCATGGTGCGGGCCGGCCTCGTGCGCCAGCTCGCGGCCGGCATCTACGTCTATCTCCCGATCGGGCGCCGTGTCATCGACAAGGTCAACGCGATCATCCGGGAGGAGATGAACGCGATCGGCGGCCAGGAGGTCAGCATGCCCGTCCTCCATCCCGCCGAGATCTGGCGGGAATCGGGGCGCTGGGACGCCATCGGCGACGAGATGTTCCGCCTGCGCGATCGCAACGGGCGCGACATGTGTCTCGGCATGACGCACGAGGAAGTGGTGGCGTGGCTGGCCGCCCGCGAGATCCGCTCCTACCGTGACCTCCCGCAGATCTGGTACCAGATCCAGACCAAGGAGCGCGACGAAGCGCGTCCGCGTTCGGGCGTGCTGCGCACGCGCGAGTTCTTGATGAAGGACTCCTACACGCTCGACCCCGACGTGGCCGCGCTCGAGCGATCGTACGCCGCGCACGAGGGCGCGTACCGGAAGATCTTCGATCGCTGCGGGCTCACGTATCACGTCGTGCAGTCCGACCCCGGGATGATGGGCGGGCTCGGCTCCCACGAGTTCATGGCGCCGAGCGCGGCCGGCGAGGACGAGATCGCGATCTGCGCGCAGTGCGGGTACGCCGCCAACGTCGAGCTGGCGCGCGGCACGCCGCCGGCGCCGTCGTTTCCGAGCTGGCGCCGGGAGGAGGTCCCGACGCCCGGTGCGCGCACGATCGCGGAGGTCTCGGCGCTGCTCGGCATCGATCCGCGCCTCACCATCAAGTCGCTCGTGTACGTGGCGCCCAAGGCCGGGCCCGTTCTCGCCCTCGTGCGCGGCGATCACGCGCTCCACGAGCGCAAGCTGATGCGCGCGCTCGGCGAGGAACCCCGCGCGGCGCATCCCGATGAGGTCCGTGCTGCGCTGGGCGCGCCCGTGGGGTCGATCGGGCCGCTCGGCGCCCGCGTGCCCGTGTTCGCGGACGAGGCGCTGCGCGAGGGCGTCTACGTCGTGGGCGCCAACCGCGAAGGCGTGCACGTGCGGGGCGTGCAACCCGGCCGCGACTTCGAGGCGCGCTTCGTCGATCTGCACACGGTCGCCGCCGGAGAGGCGTGCCCCCAGTGCAAAGCGCCGCTCGTTGTGGAGCGCGTGATCGAGATCGGCAACATCTTCAAGCTCGGCACGAAATACTCGGTGCCGATGAACGCGACCTACCTCGACGAGGCCGGCCGCGCGCAGCCGATCGTGATGGGGAGCTACGGCATCGGCCCCGCGCGCATCGCGGGGGCGGCGGTGGAGCAGCGGAGCGACGCCGACGGCATCGTATGGCCGTGGAGTATCGCGCCCTTCCACGTCCACATCGTCCTCGTCAGTCAGCGCGATCCCGCCCAGGTGTCGGCGGCGGAGACACTTTATGCGGAATGCGAGCGCCAGGGCCTGGAGGCGCTGCTCGACGATCGCGACGAGCGGCCGGGCGTGAAGTTCAAGGATGCCGATCTCCTGGGCTTGCCCGTACGCGTCACCGTCGGCAACGCCCTCACCAAGGAAGGCGTGGTCGAGGTGCGGTCCCGCGCGACTAGGGCCGAACGTCGGGTGCCGCCGGGCGAGGTTATCGGAGCCATCCGGGAGCTCTCCGGCGTGGGGTAGGCTTGCCACACGCGGAGTCACGTGCTAAATTCCTGAAAAAGTGGGCGTTGCCCACTTTTTTGATTTTGTAATGTCGACGTGGGAGTGCTCCGAGGCCGGCGGCAGTGCGTGCCGGGGAGCGCACTGGAATGAACGAAGAGGAACGGATCGTCCGGATCGAGGAGGCCATCCTGCCCGTGCTGCGTGACCACGGCCTCGACCTCGTCGACCTGGAGTGGCGCGGCAGCCGTCCGCGCGGCGTCCTCCGCGTCTACGTCGACAAGCCGGGCGGTGTCGGAATTGGCGACTGCGAGCGCGCGAGCCGTGAGCTCGGCGACGTCCTCGACGTGAGCGGGCTCGTGGACGCCGCCTACGACCTGGAGGTCTCGTCGCCCGGCCTCGATCGGCAGCTTCGCAAGGACCGCGAGCTGCGGTGGGCGGTGGGCAAACCCGTGCGGTGCTGGCTGGCGGGGGGACAGGAGTTCCACGGCCGTCTGGCCGAAGTCGGCGCCGAGCGGCTCGTCCTCGAGCATGACGGGGAGCGGCAGGAGCTGCCGCGGGCATCGGTGACGAAGGCACGGCTCGACGTGGAGGTGCCCTGGCGGCGGGCATGAAGGGATGAATCGAGAGCTGATCAACGTGATCGAGCAGATCGGGCGGGAGAAGGGGATCAACTCGGAGATCCTTTTCGAGGCGCTGGAGTCTGCCCTCCTGTCGGCGTCGAAGAAGACGCAGGGAGCGCCCGACAACATTCGCATGCACCTCGACCGAAAGACGGGCGTGCTGCGCGTCTACGGCCGGAAGAAAGTGGTGACGGAGGTCATCGACCGCAAGGTCGAGATCTCGCTCGACGAGGCCAAGGCGCTGAATCCCGACGCCGAGCTCGACGACGAGCTCGAGCAGGAACTGCCGCCCCAGGAGTTCGGCCGCATCGCGGCCCAGACCGCGAAGCAGGTCATCCTCCAGCGCGTGCGCGACGCCGAGCGCGAAGGAATTTACTCGGAGTTCGCGGGCAAGGAAGGACAGATCCTGCGCGGCGTCGTGCACCGGATCGAGAAGCGCAACGTCATCCTCGAGATCGGGAAGGCGGAGGCGATTCTCCCCGAGCGCGAGCAGATCCCGGGGGAACGCTACAACCCCGGCGATCGCGTGCGCGCATACGTTCTCGAAGTGCGCCGCACCGCGAAGGGGCCGCAGATCACGCTGTCCCGCACCCATCCCGGGTATCTCGCGCGGCTCTTCGAGACGGAGATCCCCGAGATCCAGGAAGGCATCGTACTCGTGAAGGCGACCGCGCGCGAGGCGGGCGAGCGCGCGAAGGTGGCGGTCGCGTCCACCAAGCGCGACGTGGATCCCATCGGCGCCTGCGTCGGTCTGCGCGGCACCCGCATCCAGGTCATCAGCCGCGAGCTGCGCGGCGAGAAGATCGACATCATCGAGTGGTCGCACGACCCCGCCACCTTCGTGGCGCGCGCTCTCTCGCCGGCCAAGGTGTCGTCGGTGGTCATCGAGGAAGCGGGGGAACCGGAAGCGCAGCCGGCCGCGCTCGTGGTGGTGGCCGACAACCAGCTCTCGCTCGCCATCGGAAAGAAGGGTCAGAACGCGCGGCTGGCGGCCAAGCTCACGGGGATGCGCATCGACATCAAGAGCGAGTCCGAGCTGGAGGTCGAGCGCGCCGAACGCGAGCGCGAGAACGAAGGCCGGGCCGCGCTCGCCCGTCTCCCCGACGTCACGCCCACCGTGCTCGACGCCCTCGTGGGGGCCGGCCTCGGATCGCCCGCCCAGGTCGTGACCGCGGGCGCGGAACGCCTGCGCGCGTTGCCCGAGATCGGCGAGCACGCGGACAAGATCTACGCGGGGGCCGAGGAGTGGATGGCTTCGCACCCCACGGCCACGGTGGCGGCGGGAGGATCGGACGCCACCACCACCGCCGCCCAGGAGACGCCGGATTCCGCGTGAAGGACGGGCCCGGTCGCACGTGTCTCGGATGTCGGCAGGTGAAGCCGAAACGGGAGCTGGCGCGTCTCGTGCGCGAGCCGAGCGGGATCGTGGTCCTCGACGTGGAAGGGATCGTCACGGGCCGGGGCGCTTATGTGTGCGCGGATACGCCGTGCGTGGAGCGCGCCCTCTCGCGCGCTCGCCTCACGCACGCTTTTCGGAGACCATGTGAGGCTGGGCCCGGCCTGGCTGAAGAGGTGAGGAGACTGTGGCAGCGGCGAAAGTGAAGGTCATCGAGCTCGCCAAGGAGCTGGGCGTCACCAGCAAGGACTTGATGGTGGCGGCGGAGGAGATGGGGCACAAGGGCGTCCGCGCCATGACTCCTCTCGACACGACGCTCGCGAACGCGTTGCGCGTGAAGCTCGGGAAGGGACGAGAGCTTCCCGAGGAGCCCAAGCCGAAGCGCGCGCCCAAGAAGGCGGCGGTGTCGGCGGACGGCGCTGTCGATGGCGCCGAGGGCGCGAAGAAGCCGGCCCGCACGCGCAAGGCGAAAGCGGTCGAGCTCGACGAGGCGCCGGTGGAAGTGAAGCCGGCGGCGACGATCGTCAAGCCAAAGCCCGTCTCGCCCTCGGATCTCCCCACGGAGCCGCCGGTCGTCACCAAGCGCGAGCCCGAAGTCATCGTCCCCGAACCCGTCGCCCCCGTGGTGCCGCCTCCGCTTCCCGTGGAGCCTCCGGTCCCGCTGCAGCCCGCGGCCACCGCGCCGCCCGCACCGCCGGCGCCGGCGGCACCGAAGAAGCCCGAGCCGAAGATCGTCCCCTTCCGGCCCATCGAGCGACCGGCGCCGTCCCCGACGCGGCCCTCGCGCCAGCCGACCGGACCGTTCTCGCAGCCGCGCGTCACGATGGCGCCGCGCCGTCCCGGGCCGCCGCCCGCGGCGCCGCGTCCGGCCGCTCCCGCGCCGGCGGCGGCGGGCCCGACCGCTCCGGCTGCCGCTCCCGCGCGCCCGGCGGAGCCGACCACCCCGCGCGTGCCCGTGACGGCGGCCGCCGCCGCGCCCGTGGTGGAGACGCCGCCGGCACCGCCCGTCGAGATCAAGCGCGAGCTCATCCGCGTGCCGGAGTCGGTGACGGTGGCGGAGCTGGCCGAGAAGATGCGCCGCAAGTCGGGCGAGGTGATCAAGGCGCTCCTGGAGCTCGGCGTGATGGCGACCGTGAACGAGCTTCTCGATCCCACCGCCGCCAAGCTCGTCGCCGACAAGTTCCATTTCGACGTCGAGGTGCGCTCGATGGAGGGCGACCTCGTCGACGAAGAGGACCTCGATCCTTCCCAGCTCGCCCTGCGCCCGCCCGTGGTGACCGTGATGGGTCACGTCGACCATGGCAAGACCTCGCTCCTCGACGCCATCCGGCGCACGAAGGTGGCGGAAAAGGAGTTCGGCGGGATCACGCAGCACATCGGCGCCTACCAGGTGATGACGTCGCACGGGAAGGTGACGTTCCTCGATACCCCCGGCCACGAGGCGTTCACGGCCATGCGGGCGCGCGGCGCGCAGGCGACCGACATCGTCATCCTCGTGGTGGCGGCCGACGACGGCGTGATGCCGCAGACGGTGGAGGCGGTGAACCACGCCCGCGCCGCCAACGTCCCGATCATCGTCGCCGTCAACAAGATCGACAAGCCGGAATCCGACGCCGACCGCGTCAAGCGCGAGCTCGCCAACCTCGGCCTCGTGCCGGAGGAATGGGGCGGGCAGACGATCTACGTGCCGACGTCGGCCAAGAAAGGCACCGGCATCGACCAGCTCCTGGAGATGACCGCGCTCCAGGCCGAAATCCTCGAGCTGAAGGCCAACGCCAACCGGGCCGCCAAGGGCGTCATCATCGAGAGCCGGCTCGATCGCGGCCGCGGCGCCGTCGCCACCGCCCTCATCCAGAACGGGACGCTGAAGGAAGGCGATGCGGTGGTGGTGGGCGCGCAGTCGGGGCGTATCCGCGCTCTCATCGACGCCACCGGCAAGAAGGTCCGCAACGCCGGTCCCTCGGATCCGGTGGAGGTCCTCGGCCTGAGCGGGGTGCCGTCGGCGGGGGACGTGCTCATCGCGGTTTCCGACGAGCGCAAGGCGCGACAGATCGCGGCCATGCGCATGGAAAAGGACAAGGCGAAGGCGAAAGCGCCCACGCGCATCACGCTGGAGGGACTGAGCAAGCAGATCCAGACGGGCGAGGTGAAGGAGCTCCGGCTCATCCTCAAGGCGGACGTCCAGGGCTCGGAGGAGGCGCTCACGGAGTCGCTGGAGCGGCTCTCCACCGAAGAGGTCAAGCTCAAGGTCATCCACGGCTCCGTGGGCGCGATCAACGAGAGCGACGTCATGCTCGCGTCCGCGTCCAACGCCATCGTCCTCGGCTTCAACGTGAAGGCGGAGCCGAAGGCGGCCGCCCAGGCGCAGGCGAACGGCGTCGATCTGCGTCACTACAACGTCATCTACGAGGCGATCAACGACCTCAAGGCCGCGCTCGCCGGCATGTTGCGGCCGGAGATCCGGGAGACGATCCTCGGCCACGCGCAGGTGCGTCAGATCTTCGTGATCTCGAAGCTGGGACCGATCGCCGGCTCCTACGTGCAGGACGGTAAGATCGTCCGCAACGCGCGGGCGCGCGTGCGCCGCGGCGACGAGGTGTTCGGGGAGGGGACGGTCGGCTCGCTGAAGCGCTTCAAGGACGACGTGCGCGAGGTGCTCGCGGGGCTCGAGTGCGGCATCGGCGTGAACGGGGTGAACGGGGTCCAGGCCGGCGATCTCATCGAGGTGTTCACGACCGAAGAAGTCGCGCGCACCCTCTAGCCCGCGGCTACCGGCGGTGGCGACCGCTCGCGTCGCGCTCGGTCTCGTGGAGCTCCACCTGCCCGACGTGGACTCGCTCAAGGGCAAGCGCCACGTCCTCAAGGGCCTGAAGGAGCGCGTGCGCGCGCGCTTCGAGTGCTCGGTGGCCGAGGTGGATCATCAAGACGTGTGGCAGCGCGCCACCCTCGCCGTCGCCTACGTCTCCTCCGACGCGCGGCACGCCAACGAGGTGGTGTCCAAGGCGATGGATTTCATCGAGGACCACGTCGAGGGAATGGTCATCGACAGCTCCGTGGAGATTCTCTGATGCAGGGAAAGCGGCTGGACCGGGTGAATCAGCTCATCAAGGAGGAAATCTCGACGCTGCTCCAGCGCGAGCTCAAGGATCCGCGACTCGGCTTCGTCACCGTCACCGAGGTGGAGACGACGAAGGACCTTCGCACCGCCAAGGTCTATGTCTCCGTGCTCGGCGGCGACACGCAGTGGGCGGCGTCGCTGGCCGCCCTCGAGAGCGCGCGCGGCTTCATCCGCAACTGGCTGCGCCAGAACCTCGACCTGCGCGTGACACCCACGCTCGAGTTCCGCGCGGACCGGTCCATGGAGCACGCCGCCCACATCCAGGCGCTCCTGAAGCGCCTCAACACCGGTACCTAGCGCGTGATCCCGGCCGCCGCCCCCGTTCCCGCCGACGTCCTCGCCCCTCTGCGCCGCGATGGCTGTCGTGCGCTCATGCTCGGTCACGTCCATCCCGACGCCGACGTGCTCGGCACGCTGCTCGCGCTCGGTCTCGCCCTCGAGAGCGGGGCGTGGAGCGTGGTCTACGGCGGACCGCATCCGGCGCCCGACGTCCTCGGCTTTCTCCCCGGCGTGGAGCGCTATGCGGTCCTCGAGAAGGTGGAGGGGGCGTTCGACGTGGCCGTCCTCACCGACTGCCCGAATCCCGATCGCACGGAGGGCCTGATCGAGCAGGCGCGGAAGGCGGCGGCGGCTGTGATCAACATCGATCACCACCCTGACAATCGCCGCTACGGCACCGTCAACTGGGTCGACCCCTCGGCGGCGGCGACGGGCGAGATGGTGTACGACCTGCTGCGCGCCCTCGGGCGCCCGCTGTCGCCCGCGATCGCCACCAACCTCTTCACCGCCGTGCACACGGATACCGGGTCCTTCCGATACTCCAACGTCACTCCGCGTACTTTCTCCATCGCGAGTGAGCTGGTGGCGGCGGGCGCGGACCCCGCGTTCATCTCCGGCTGCCTCTACGAGCGGCGCGCGCCGGAGGCGCTCTCGTGGCTCGGCCAGGCCCTCGCGCGGGTTGGGGTGAGCGACGACGGCCGGATGGCGTGGCTCGCGCTTCCGTTCGGGCTCGTGCCGGAGACCTTCGTGGAGGGGGAAGAGCTGGTCAACTACCCTCGCTCGATCGCCTCGGTCCGCGTGGCGTGCCTTCTCCGCGAGCGGGACGGCCGCGTGAAGGTGAGCCTCCGCGGCAAGGGAGACGTCGACGTGAACCGGATCGCGGCGCGCTTCGGCGGCGGCGGCCACGCGAACGCGGCCGGATGCACGGTGCCGGGCCCGCTCGACCGCGCCACGCGCGACGTCCTCGCCGCCGTGCGCGACGCGATCGACGCCGCCGCCACCGCCCGGTGACGGGACCGCGCGCGTGAGCGGGCGCGGGCGCCGCGGCGAGGCGCCGCCGCGGTCGGGCATTCTCGTCGTCGACAAGTCGCGCGGGGTGACGTCGTTCGACGTCGTGGTCGCGGTGCGCCGTGTCCTCGGGGCGCGGCGGGTGGGACACGGCGGAACGCTCGATCCCGAAGCCGTCGGCATCCTGCCCGTTCTCATCGGTGAAGCCACCAAGCTGAGCCCGTACCTGGTGGACCAGGACAAGGAGTACGTCGCCGTCGTCCGGTGGGGCGTCAGCACGGATACGCACGACCTCAGCGGACGCGTCGTCGCCACCGCCCCCGTGCCTGCGCTCTCGCGGGAGGCGGTGGACCGCGCGTGCGCGCCGTTCCGCGGACGCATCACGCAGACGCCCCCCATGTACTCCGCCCTCCACCACGCCGGACGCCGGCTCTACGAGCTGGCCCGCGAAGGCGTGGAGGTGGAGCGGACGCCGCGCGAGGTCGTCGTGCACGCGCTCACCGTGGAGGCGCTGACGCCGACGACGGCGACCCTCCGCATCGTGTGCGGCAAGGGAATGTACGTTCGTACGCTCGCCGCCGACCTCGGCGATCGTCTCGGCTGCGGCGGGACGTTGGAATCGTTGCAGAGGACGCGAGTGGGGCCCTTCACGCTGGCGGAGGCGGTGAGCGTCGCCGAGGTCCGCCCCGGTAACGCGCCCGCGCTCTGGGCGCGAGTGCTCGGCGCCGACGCCGCCCTCGAGGGCTGGCCCGCGGTGACGCTCGGTGACGCCGAAACCGTGGCGTTCCTCCACGGTCAGACGGTCGCGCCGGCGGCTGCCGGTGACACCGCCGGCTTCGTGCGCGTGTACGACGGGGCCGGGCGATTTCTCGGTGTCGGCGAGCGGCGCGCAGGCGCGGTGAAGCCGGCGCGGATACTCCATGCAGATCGTCCAGGGACTCGAGAGCTTCCGGCCTGACGCCGGGGGTGGCGTAGTCGCCCTCGGCGTTTTCGACGGCGTCCATCTCGGGCACCGCGCGATCCTGGCCGCCGCGGTGTCAGCCGCCCGGCGGCTCCACGTTCCGCCGCTCGCATGTACGTTCGATCGTCATCCGATGGAAGTCCTCCAGCCCGAGCGAGCGCCCTTGCCGATCACGACGCTGGAGGAGCGCCTCGACCTCATCGCGGCCACCGGTGTCGACACCGTTCTCGTGCTCGCTTTTACCCGCGAGCTCGCCGCCGTGGAGCCGGAGGCGTTCGTGAAGGACGTTCTCGCGGGACGGCTTCGCGCGCGGGAGGTCGTGGTGGGGTTCAATCACCGGTTCGGGCGGGGGGCCCGCGGGGACACCGCGCTGCTCGAGCGGCTGGGCCGGGAATTCGGTTTTCGTACCGAGGTCGTGCCCCCGCTCAGCCTGGGAGGCGTGCCAGTCTCCTCGACGGAGATCCGCGCCGCCCTCCTGGGCGGTGACGTCGAGCAAGCCGCCGCCTTCCTCGGCCGGCCGTACCGCATCCATGGAGCGGTCGTGCGCGGCGCGGGACGGGGACACACCCTCGGCTTCCCCACGGCCAATCTGCTGCCTGATCGTCCTCTGCTGGTGCCCACGGGGGTCTATGCCTGTCGCGCCTGGCTCGACCCGCGCAGCCTGCCCGCGGTCGTCAACGTAGGCCGCCGGCCCACCTTCGGGGAGACGACGCTCTCGGTGGAGGCGCACATCCTCGACTTCGACGAGGATCTCTACGGGGGGGCGATCGGGCTCGACTTCGTGGCCCGGCTCCGCGACGAGCAGAAGTTTCCCTCGATAGAGGCGCTCAAGTCCCGGATCGCCCTCGACGTGGCGGAGGCGCGGCAGCGTCTGTAGCGGCTCCCCGCCGAACCTTTACTTCGCGGAGGAGCCATGTTACAGTCTGGGTCGTATCTGCTCACCAAAGAAAGGATTTTTGAACCCGTCTCGGTGGAGCTCTCCCCGGGGCGTGGCGATTGGAGGCCCCCCGGTATGCCGGTCACGATCGATCGGAAGAAGAGCTTGATCGAGCAGTTTCGAGTTCACGAGGGCGACACGGGATCGCCCGAGGTGCAGATCGCGCTCCTGACCGAGCGCGTCAATGGCCTGACCGAGCACTTCAAGCTGCACGCCAAGGATCATCATTCGCGGCGTGGGCTCTTGATGCTGATCGGGAAGCGACGGGGGTTACTGGAGTATCTCAAGAACAAGGATGCGGAGCGCTACCGGACGGTGATCGAGAAGCTCGGCATTCGTCGGTGACGCTGCCGCCCACGACGGGACTTGGCTGGTCCTCGGACGGAAAGAATCCGGGGGCCCACGAGCGGCCACGAGGCTGCTCTTCACTTCTGGCGTTCGCCCGGATACGGCCGAACCACGAGGACAAGCGAATCGTATGAGTCACAAAGCTCAAATCGACATCAACGGCCGGTCATTCTCCCTCGAGACCGGCAAGGTGGCCAAGCAGGCCGACGGCGCCGTGGAGGTTCGTTACGGCGGTTCCGTCGTGCTGGCGACGGTGGTGGCCACGAAGAGCTCGAAGGAGAACCAGGATTTTTTCCCCCTCACCGTGGAATACCGCGAGCGGGCGTACGCCGGCGGTCGGATCCCCGGTGGCTATTTCAAGCGGGAAGGCGCCCCCGTCAAGAAGGAGGTCCTGACCTCCCGTCTCATCGACCGACCGATCCGTCCGCTGTTTCCCGACGGGTTCCGGAACGAGGTCCAGGTCGTCTGCCTCGCCATGTCCGGAGACCAGGAGAACGATCCCGACGTGCTCGCCATGAACGGCGCCTCCGCCGCCCTCTGCCTGTCCGGGATCCCGTTCGATGGTCCGGTGGGAGCGGTCCGGGTCGGCCGCGTTGACGGCCGCTTCATCGCCAACCCCACCACCGCCGAGCAGGCGGCGTCCAGCCTGGAGCTCGTGGTCGCCGGCACCGAGGACGCTGTCTTGATGGTGGAGGCGGGAGCGAACGAGGTGCCGGAGGAAGTGATGCTGGAGGCGATCGCCTTCGGCCACTCCGAGTGCAAGCGCCTCGCGCGCCTTCAGCGCGAGGTGACCGCGAAGGCGGGGAAGCCGCGGTGGACGATCACGACGACCCCACCCGACGCCGCCCTCGCCGCCCGCGTCCGTGACCTCGCGTCCCAGAAGCTGATGCAGGCCTTCTCGGGTCACGACAAGCATGCGCGCGCGGAGGCGGTGAGCCGCGTGTTCGACGAGATGCTGCCCGCGCTCGCGGTCGACGAAGCCCAGAAGCCGATCGTGCGCGAGCTGTTCGAGGCGGTGGAAAAGGCCGAGGTGCGCCGACTCATCGTGGAGCGCGGTGTCCGCCTCGATGGGCGGAAGGTCGACGAGATCCGGCCGATCTCGATCGAGACGGCCTATCTGCCCCGCGCCCACGGTTCCGCGCTCTTCACGCGCGGGGAGACGCAGGCGCTGGTGGCGGCTACCCTCGGCACCAAGTCCGACGAGCAGAAGATCGAGGCGCTCGAAGGCGAGTCGTACCGCCATTTCATGCTGCACTACAACTTCCCTTCCTTCTCGGTCGGCGAGGTCCGCCGCTTCGGGTCGCCGTCACGGCGCGACATCGGCCACGGCGCCCTCGCCGAGCGCGCGGTGGAAGGGGTCATGCCCACCAAGGAGACGTTCCCGTACACGGTGCGCGTCGTCTCCGAGATCCTCGAGTCGAACGGATCGTCGTCGATGGCGACCGTCTGTGGGGCCTCCCTGGCGCTGATGGACGCGGGCGTCCCTCTGAAGTCGCACGTGGCCGGCATCGCCATGGGACTCGTGAAGGAGGGAGATCGCTTCGGAATCCTCACCGACATCATGGGCGCCGAGGACCACTACGGCGACATGGACTTCAAGGTGGCGGGTACCGAGAAGGGCGTCACCGCCCTCCAGATGGACATCAAGATCGCGGGGGTGTCGATCGACGTCATGCGGACGGCGCTGGAAAAGGCGCGGGAAGCGCGTCTCGTCGTGCTCGCCAAGATGCGCGAGGCCATCGAGAAGCCTCGCCCGGAACTCAGCCCGTATGCGCCGCGTTTCGTGACCATCAAGATCCGTCCCGAAAAGATCCGCGAGATCATCGGCCCCGGCGGCAAGGTGATCCGCGGCATCCAGGAGCAGACGGGGACCAAGATCGACGTCGAGGACGACGGCCGGGTGACGGTGTTCTCGCCGGACAGCGAGTCGGTGCAGAAGGCGCTCGGCATCATCCAGGACATCTGCCGCGAGGTGGAGCTGGACCGCATCTACCTCGGCAAGGTGAAGAAGATCGTGGAGTTCGGCGCTTTCGTGGAGGTCATCCCGAACACGGAGGGCCTCCTCCACATCTCGCAGATCGCCGAGACGCGCATCCGGAGCGTGCAGGACGTGCTGACGGAGGGCGACGAGGTCCTCGTCAAGGTCATCGAGATCGACGGTAACGGCAAGATGCGGCTCTCACGAAAGATCGCGCTGCGCGATCAGCCCGCGCTCGCCGACAAGGAAAAGCTGAAGAATCCCAACGCGGCCCATCCACCACGTGACTGAAGAGTATCGGAAGAGCGTTCTCGCCAACGGCATCCGCGTCATCACGGAGCGGATGCCCCACGTGCGCTCGGTGGCGGTGGGGGTCTGGGTGGAGACGGGCTCGCGACGGGAGCCCGAGAGCCGCGGCGGGATGTCCCACCTCATCGAGCACCTCGTCTTCAAGGGCACCGCCACTCGCACCGCCGAGGAGATCGCACGTGCGATGGACTCGGTGGGCGGACAGATGGACGCCTTCACGACCAAGGAGCACACCTGCTTCTACGTGCAGGTCCTCGACGAGCATCTCCCCCTCGCGGTGGACCTCCTCACGGACATCCTGTTGCATCCGCTGTTCAATGCCGATGAGCTCGAGCGCGAGAAGTCCGTCGTCCTCCAGGAGATCAAGATGGTGGAGGACACGCCGGACGACATCATCCACGACATCTTCGCGGCCCAGGTGTGGGAAGGGCATCCGCTCGGACGCCCGATCCTCGGCACCCGGGACGCCGTGACCGCGTACGGCCGCGACACGATACTCAGCCACTTCACGGAGGAGTACGTCCCGCCCAAGGTCATCATCGCCGTCGCCGGCAACGTCACCCACGAGCGCGTGGTGGACCTCTTCGGCCACGGCTTCAACGGCTTCCGGCGGGAAGCGCCCGATCGGCCCCACGAGGCGCCCACCATGAAGCCCGGCGTGAACATCGTGGCCAAGACGCTGGAGCAGGTCCACCTCGTGATGGGATTTCCGGGGCTGCCGCACGCTGCCCCCGAGCGCTATGCGCTGTTCCTGCTCAACGACATCATGGGCGGCAGCATGTCCTCGCGTCTCTTCCAGGAGGTGCGCGAGCGGCAGGGCCTCGTGTACTCGATCCACTCCGGGGTGCAGGCGTTTCTCGACACCGGGATCCTCTACGTCTATGCGGCCACCGATCCTCCGAACTTCTCGAAGGTGCTCAAGTCCACCCTCAAGGAGCTGCGCGAGCTCAAGAAGACGGGTGTGACCCAGGACGAGCTGCGCCGCACCAAGGACCACCTCAAGGGCAGTCTCATGCTCTCGCTGGAGTCGACGTCGAGCCGCATGAACCGGCTCGCCAAGCACGAGATGCACCTGGGCTCCTTCCTCACCATGGATCAGATGCTGACCGGGATCGACAGCGTCCGTCACGAGGAGGTCCAGGCCCTCGTCACCGAGCTGCTCGACGAGGAGCACCTCGCCCTCACCACGCTCGGCCCTCTCGACCGCCGCAACCTCCCCCGCGAGCTCCTGCGACACTAGTCGCCGCGTCACACGGCCGCGCGCAGCTCCGTCGCCGCGCGTGCCCGCCGCACGACCCCCTAGCGCGCGTGCCCGGCGTCGGCTATGGTGAGAGCGCGATGATCGAGCGGTACACGCGGCCGGCCATGGGCGCGATCTGGAGCGAGGACGCCAAATACGCCGCGTGGCTCAAGGTCGAGCTGGCCGTGTGCGAGGCGTTCGCGCGCCGTGGTCGCATCCCCGCCGACGCGATGGCGCGCATCCGCGCCAAGGCCCGCTTCGAGCTTCCCCGCATCCAGGCCATCCTGGCCACGGTCAAGCACGAGATGATCGCGTTGCTAACCAACCTCGAAGAGCACCTCGGCGACGACTCGCGCTTCGTCCACATCGGCCTCACGTCCTCCGACGTCTGGGACACCGCCGTCGCCCTCCAGCTCCGCGACGCCACCGATCTCCTTATCCCGGGCCAGGAACGACTCCGGGACGCCCTGCGCCAGCAGGCGCTCCGTCACAAGGACACGCTGATGGCGGGGCGGACCCACGGCGTCCACGCCGAGCCCACGACGTTCGGGCTCAAGGCCGCGGTGTGGTTCGCAGAGGCGGAGCGAAACCTCGAGCGCCTGCGACGAGCGCGCGCGATCATCGCGGTCGGACAGATCTCGGGCGCGGTGGGGACGTTCGCCCACGTGGATCCCGACGTCGAGGAGGAAGTCTGCCGCGAGCTGGGGCTCGCGGTGGAGCCTGCATCCACCCAGGTCATCCAGCGCGACCGCCACGCGGAGTATTGCACGACGCTGGCGGTGGTGGCGGCCTCCCTCGAGAAGATCGCGACGGAAGTCCGCGGCCTCCAGCGCACGGAGATTCTCGAGGTGGAGGAGCCGTTCGGAGAGGGACAGAAGGGCTCGAGCGCGATGCCGCACAAGCGAAATCCCGAGCTGGCGGAGCGCATCTGCGGTCTCGCCCGCCTCGTGCGCAGCAACGCGCAGGCGGCGCTGGAGAACGTGGCGCTCTGGCACGAGCGCGACATCAGCCACTCGTCGGTGGAGCGCGTCATCCTCCCCGACTCCACCATCGTGCTCGACTACCTGCTCGACCTCACTGCCTTCGTCATGGAAGGCCTCCAGGTCTATCCCGACCGCATGGCGGAAAATCTGGAGCGCAGCTACGGGCTCGTCTACTCCCAGCGCGTGTTGCTCGCCCTCACCGACAGCGGGCTGGCCCGGCAAGTCGCCTACGAGCTGGTGCAGCGCCACGCCATGCGCGCGTGGCGCGAGCGCCGCTCGTTCTTCGAGCTGCTGGCCGGCGATCCCGCCGTCACCGACCGCCTTTCGGCGGAGGAGCTCAAGCGATGCTTCGATCCCGCGTGGTACGTGCGCAACGTGGACGCCGTGTTTCGCCGTCTCGGGCTTCTGGCGTGACGCGGGCGCCCGCTCTCGACCTCGAACCTCGAGCGAAGCTCTACGAGGGCAAGGCGAAGATCGTCTACGCCACCGACCGCCCCGACGTCGTCATCCAGTACTTCAAGGACGACGCCACCGCCTTCAACGCGTTGAAGCGCGGCACCATCGTGGGCAAGGGCGTGGTGAACAACCGGATGTCGGCGGTGCTGTTCGAGCGCCTCGCCAAGGCCGGCATTCCCACCCACTACCTGGGCACGCGCTCCGAGCGCGAAATGGTGTGCCGGCGGCTCGACATCATCAAGATCGAGACGATCGTGCGCAACGTGGTGGCGGGCAGCCTCGCCAAGCGAACGGGGCTCGAGGAAGGCACGCCCATCCGGGAGCCGATCGTGGAGCTGTACTACAAGTCGGATCCCCTCGGTGATCCCATGATCAACGAGGAGCACGCGCGCATGCTCGACCTCGCCACCCCCGCCGAGCTGACGTGGATCCATCGGATGGCGCTCAAGATCAACGCCGTCCTCAAGCCCCACCTCGCGCGGCGCCGGCTCCTCCTCGTCGACTTCAAGCTCGAGTTCGGGCGCGCGAAGAAGAAGCTCTTCCTGGGCGACGAGATCTCGCCCGACACCTGCCGGCTGTGGGACGTGGGAACGCAGGAGCGTCTCGACAAGGATCGCTTCCGGCGCGATCTCGGCGGGGTCGAGGAGGCGTATCAGGAGGTGTACCGGCGCGTGGTGGAGGGCGAAGGCCGGTGAAGGCCCGCGTGCTCGTCCGTCTGAAGCCGGGAATCCTCGACGTGCAGGGGAGCGCGATCGCGCGCGCCCTCGGCGGCCTCGGCTTCGACGACGTGCGCGAGCTGCGCGTGGGCAAGGTCATCGAGGTCGAGATCGCCGACGCTGACGCCGGCCGCGCGCGCGCCCGTGTCGACGAGATGTGCAAGAAGCTTCTCGCCAATCCGGTCATCGAGGACTACACGATCGAGCTCGGCACCGCCGACGATCTTGCCGTCGCGCGATCCGGGCGGTAAGATGATCGCCGTCGTGGCCTCGCGCTCTGAACTCCGGTCTCAGAGGAGCCATTCCCGCTCATGAGGTTCGGCGTCGTCGTCTTCCCCGGCACCTGGAGCGACTGCGACTTCCACTACGTGATCTCGGAAGTGCTCCACCAGCCCGTGAAGTACGTGTGGCATCGTGACCGGAGCCTCGGCGAGTTCGACTGCCTCGTGTTGCCGGGCGGGTTCGCCTACGGCGACTACCTGCGCGCGGGGGCGGTGGCGGGACGTTCACCCGTGGTGGAATCGGTGCGGGAGTTCACGGCGGGTGGCGGTCTCGTCCTCGGCTCCTGCAACGGCTTTCAGATCCTGTGCGAGGCGGGAGTGTTGCCGGGGGCGCTCATGCGCAACGAGTGCCTGCAGTACCGGTGTCAGTCCACGCACCTGCGCGTCGAGAACGTCGACACGCCCTTCACGCGCGGCCTGCGCCCGGGCCAGGTGCTGACGATGCCGATCTCGCACGGGGAAGGGAAGTACCACGCCGACCCCGAAACGCTGAAGGTCTTGAAGCAGCAGAACCGCGTCGTGTTCCGCTACGCCACCCCCGACGGCCGCCTCACGCGGGAGGCGAATCCGAACGGTTCTCTCGACAACATCGCGGGGATCGTGAACGAGGAAGGCACGGTGCTCGGCATGATGCCGCACCCCGAGCGCGCCGCGGAAACGGCGATGGGAGGGACCGACGGGCTCCTGCTGTTCAAGTCGCTCCTCGGCAGCCTGGTCGAGGACGGCACCTTTCTCAAGCGCTGATCGCGCCTTCGTCCGCGGCGGATGGGAGCGGGTTGACGCCGTCTGAGCCGAAGGTCACCGCCGACCTCGCGCGCGACCTCGGACTCACCATCGAAGAATACGACCGCATCATCGCGCGGCTCGGCCGCGAGCCCACCTACACGGAGATCGGCCTCTTCTCCGCGCTGTGGTCCGAGCACTGCGCCTACAAGCACTCGCGGATCTTCCTGGGCCGGCTGCCGCAGACCGGTCCCCACGTCCTCCAGGGCCCCGGCGAGAACGCGGGAGCGCTCGACATCGGGGAGGGGTGGGCGGTCGTGTTCAAGATCGAAAGCCACAATCACCCGTCGTTCATCGAGCCGTTTCAGGGAGCGGCCACGGGAGTGGGCGGCATCCTGCGCGACATCTTCACGATGGGGGCGCGGCCGATCGCGCTCCTCGACTCGCTGCGCTTCGGTGATCCCGCCGATCCCAAGACGCGGCACCTGATCACCGGTGTCGTCTCCGGCATCAGCTGGTACGGGAACTGTTTCGGGTGCCCGACCGTCGGCGGCGAGGTCGCCTTCGCGCCGGAGTACGCGGGCAACCCGCTCGTCAACGTCATGTGCGTGGGGCTGGTGAGGGCCGATCGCATCTTCCGTGCGCGCGCGGAGGGCGTCGGCAACCCCGTGTTCTACGTCGGGAACAAGACCGGTCGCGACGGCATCCACGGCGCCACCATGGCGTCGGCCACGTTCGACGAGCACGCCGAGGAACGGCGGCCCACCGTCCAGGTAGGCGATCCCTTCACCGAAAAGCTGCTGCTGGAGGCGTGCCTGGAAGCGATGAGCACGGGAGCCGTGGTCGGTATCCAGGACATGGGCGCCGCCGGTCTCGCCTGCTGCACGTCGGAGATGCCGGCTCGCAGCGGCACCGGCATGGACGTGGAGCTGGCGCGGGTGCCGCGGCGCGAACGCGGGATGTCCCCGTACGAGCTGCTGCTCTCGGAGTCGCAGGAGCGCATGCTGCTGGTGGCGCAGCGGGGACGCGAAGAGGAGGTGCGCCGGACGTTCGCGAAGTGGGAGCTGGACGCCGTCGAGATCGGCCGCGTGGTGAGCGGCGGCGACCTGACCATCAAGATGGACGGCGAGGTGGTGGCGCAGGTGCCGGTGGACGCGCTGAGCGAGGCGCCCCGGTACGACAAGCCACGCGTGCGACCGGCCGCCCTCGACCAGCTCGTCGCCCTCGATCCCCTCAAGTTCTCGGAGCCCGCGGAGTACGGCGCCGCCCTCGAGACGCTCCTGGCCTCGCCCACGATCGCTTCCAAGGAGTGGGTGTATCGCCAGTACGATCAGCAGGTCGGTCTGAACACGCTCGTGCTTCCGGGGTCCGATGCCGCTGTCCTCCGCGTGAAGGGCACGCGTCGCGGCCTCGCCGTGAAGACCGACGGCAACGGCCGCCACGTCTTTCTCGACCCGCGCCGCGGCGCCGCCATGGCGGTCTGCGAAGCCGCGCGCAACGTCTCCTGCGCGGGCGCGCGCCCGCTCGGCGTGACGGACTGCCTGAATTTTGGGTCGCCGGAGCGGCCGGAAATCCTGTGGCAGTTCGCGGAAGCCGTGGACGGCATCGCGGAGGCGTGCCGGGCGCTGGAGCTGCCGGTAGTGGGCGGCAACGTTTCCTTCTACAATGAGACCAGCGGGCAGGCCATTCTTCCCACCCCGGTGATCGGTGTGGTGGGCCTGCTCGAGGACGCCTCGCGCCACGCGACCCAGTACTTCGCGGGGTCCGGGCACCGGGTGGCGCTGCTCGGAGGGGACGATGTCAGCCTCGGTGGCAGCGAGTATCTGTGGGCGGTGCACGCGACGCTGGGGGGGACGCTCGCCGCGCTCGATCTCGAGCTCGAGCGACGGGTGCAGGCCGCGGTGCGCGCCGCCATCGGAGCCGGTCTGGTGAGGTCTGCCCACGACTGTGCGGAGGGCGGCATCGCCGTCGCCCTCGCGGAGAGTTGCATCACCGGTCGCGAGCACGTCGGCTGCGACGTGGCGCTCCCCGAGGGGCGGCGCGCCGACGTCACCGTCTTCGGCGAAGGGCCCTCGCGCGTGGTGGTGAGCGTGGAGAGCGCGCGCGTGCTCGCGTTCGAGGCGCTGATGGCGGAGAGCGCGATTCCGTGGCGGTGGATCGGAGCCACCGGCGGCGACCACCTGACGATTCGGCTCGGGAGCCGGCGCCTCGTCGACGCGGCGCTCGCGGCTCTCGAGCAGGCATGGAGGAGGGGCTTTGAGCGTCACGTGGCGTGACGACAAGTTCCACGACGAGTGCGGGCTGTTCGGCATCTGGAACCATCCGGAAGCCGCGAACGTGACCTACCTCGGCCTCTACGCGCTCCAGCATCGCGGCCAGGAGTCGGCCGGCATCACCGCCACCGACGGCGTTGCCTTCCACACGGAGAAGGCGATGGGCTGGGTGGCGGACGTCTTCAACCCCGACCGTCTGCGCCGGCTGCCCGGGCATCGCGCCATCGGCCACGTGCGCTACTCGACGGCGGGCAGCTCGAATCTGAAGAACGCGCAGCCCATCGCCGCCAACACCGCGCGGGGACCGATCGCGATCGCCCACAACGGCAACCTCACCAACGCCGACGCCCTCCGCAAGGAGATGGAAGCGGACGGCGCCATCTTCCAGTCGAACTCCGACACCGAGGTGATCCTGCACCTGCTCGCGCGCGCTCCCGCGGGGCCGCTCGAGGAACAGATCCCGTACGCGCTGGCCCAGGTGCGCGGCGCCTACACGCTGCTCATCCTGACTCCGGACGCCATGTACGCCGTGCGCGATCCCAACGGGTTCCGGCCGCTCACGCTCGGCCGTCTCGCGAACTCGTGGGTGGTGGCGTCCGAGACGTGCGCGCTCGACCTCATGGAAGCGCGCTACGAGCGCGACGTCGAGCCCGGTGAGCTTCTGGTGATCTCGGATGCCGGCCCGCGCTCGCTGCGGGCGGGGGCGGCGTCGGAACCGCTCAAGTGCGTCTTCGAGTACGTCTACTTCGCGCGGCCCGATTCCGTCCTGTGGGGGCGCAACGTGCACACGGTGCGCAAGGCGCTGGGTCACCAGCTCGCGCGCGAGCACCCCGTGCCGGCCGACATCGTCATTCCCGTCCCCGACTCGGGGACGAGCGCGGCCCTCGGATTCTCCGAGGAGTCGGGCATCCGGTACGAGATGGGCCTCATCCGCAATCACTACGTGGGACGGACGTTCATCGAGCCCAAGCAGGGGATCCGGCACTTCGGGGTGAAGGTGAAGCTCAACCCCATGCGCGAGATGCTGGAGGGCAAGCGCGTGGTGGTGGTGGACGACTCCATCGTGCGCGGCACCACGAGCCGAAAGATCGTGCGGATGATCCAGGGCGCGGGCGCGCGCGAGGTGCACGTGCGCGTCTCCTCCCCGCCGATCCAGTGGCCCTGCTACTACGGCATCGACACGCCCACGCGCAAGGAGCTGATCGGCGCCAGTCACCTCCCGGAAGAAATCCGCCGGTATCTCGGCGCCGACAGCCTCGGCTACCTCTCGCTGGAGGGGATGCTCAAGGCCACCGGCGCCGATCCCGGCTCCTTCTGCCACGCCTGCTTCACCGGAAATTACCGCGTCGGTATCGAGCCCGAGCGCTCGCCCCAGCTCAAGCTGTTCGACAGCTGAGGGTGGCGGCATGAAGCCTCTCACCTACCGCGACGCCGGAGTCGACATCGACGCGGGCGAGGAGGCCGTGCGTCGCATCGCCCCTCGCGCGCGGGCGACCTTCCGGCCCGAGGTCATCGGCGGCATCGGCGGCTTCGCCGGCTTCGTGCGTGTCCCGGCCGGCTATCGCGAGCCCGTCCTCGTCTCCTCCACCGACGGCGTGGGCAGCAAGCTCAAGATCGCGTTCCTCGCCGACCGCCACGACACCGTGGGCATCGACCTCGTGGCCATGGGCGTCAACGACGTGCTCGTCCACGGCGCCGAGCCGCTTTACTTCCTCGACTACATCGGTATCGCCCGCCTCGACCCCGGTCGCGTCGAGCGGCTGGTGACGGGCGTGGCGGAAGGGTGTCGCCGCGCCGGCTGTGCGCTCATCGGGGGCGAGACCGCGGAGCTCCCCGATCTGTACGCGCCGGGGGAATACGATCTCGCGGGGTTCGCGGTGGGGGTGGTGGAGCGGGAGCGGATCATCGAGGGCGCGGCGGTGGCGGTGGGCGATGCGGTGCTCGGCCTCGCGTCCTCCGGCCTCCATTCCAACGGCTTCAGTCTCGCGCGGCGGATCGTCTTCGACACCATGCGTCTCACCGTCGACTCGCCGCTCCCGGGGACCGGCCGCACCGTGGGCGCGGAGCTGCTGGAGCCGACGCGGATCTACGTTCCCGCCGTGCGCGCGCTCCTCGAGAAAGCCGACGTGCACGCGATGGCGCATGTGACGGGCGGCGGTCTCACCGGCAATCTCCCGCGTGTGCTGCCCGAGGGGCGCCGGGCGGTGCTGCGGCGCTCGGCGTGGACGGTGCCGCCCGTGTTCGAGACGTTGCGGGCCGCCGGCGGCGTGAGCGAGGGCGAGATGTACCGCACGTTCAACATGGGGATCGGCTACGTCGTCGTGGTGCCGTCCGCCATGGTCGAGCAGGCTCTCACCGTTCTGCGGGCGAGCGGCGAGACGGTGACCGTCATCGGCGAGATCGTGGCCGGCGCGCGCGGCGTGGAGCTCGTGGGCTGATGCGGATCGTGGTGCTGGGCGGCGGCTTCGCGGGCCTGGAGACGATCCGGCTCCTCGAGCGGCGCCTCCACGCGCGCGCCGACGTCGAGATCGTGCTCGTCAGCGACAAGAACTATCTCCTGTTCACGCCGCTCCTGCCCCAGGTGGCGTCGTCGCTGGTGGAGCCGCGGCACATCGTGCAGCCCATCCGCGACATCCGGGGCCGCCGCCGCTTCCGCTTCCGCCGCGACCGCGTCGTCGACATCGACGTGAACGCGCGCACGGTGATCCTGGCGGAGGGGACGTTGCCGTACGACCGGCTCGTCATCGCCCTCGGCGGCACCACCCCCACGTTCGACGTTCCCGGTGTCCCGGAGCACGCGCTCGAGTACAAGGCGCTCGAGGATGCCATCCTCCTCCGCGATCACCTCATCGACCTCGCCGAGCACGCCGATCACGAGCCTGACGCGAACGTGCGACGGCGATTGCTCACGGTGTGCGTGGTCGGCGGCGGCTACACGGGCGTGGAGCTGATCGCCGAGATGCAGGACTTCTTCCACTCCTACGTGGTCCCGCGCTACCGCGGCATCGATGCCGGTGACTATCGCCTCGTGCTCATGGAGGCGGGAGAGGAGATCCTGCGCGGGGTGCATCCGACCCTCGCGGAGCGGGCCCGGCGGAAGCTCGGACGCGAGGGCATCGAGGTGAGGACGTCCACCCGCGTGACGCGCGTGCTGCCGGTGGCGGTGGAGGTGCACGGGGGCGAGCGGGTGCCGGTGGGGCTCACGGTGTGGGTGGCGGGAGTGAAGGGCAATCCCGCCCTCGCCCATCTGTCGCTCGCTCAGGACAAGCTCGGCCGCATCCTCGTCTCGAAGACCCTCCAAGTCCCCGGCCATCCCGAGATCTACGGCGCCGGCGACGCCATTGCCGTCGAAGGCAACCGCGAGGCCTCGATCCCGATCATCCCCGCCGCCCTCGCCCACGGCCAGCTGGTTGCCGGGAACATCATCGCCGAGATCGAGGGACGTGCGCTCGGCACGATCGAGTTCGCGCCCCAGGGCATGCTCGTCTCGCTCGGAGAGAAGGACGCGGTGGTCGAGGTCATGGGCTTGCGGTTTTCGGGCTACCTCGCGTGGCTCTTCTGGAACGCGCTCCATCTCTACAAGCTGGTCGGGTTCCGCAAGCAGATCCAGGTCGCCGCCGACTGGTCCATCGCGCAGTTCTTCCCGCGCGACTCCTCCATGATGCGCAGTCCGCTCCGCTGTCTGATCTGCCGGCACGTCGTGAGCGTGCCGGAGCACACCGCCGCGTGACCGCGGACTCCGCGCCGCTTCGGGTGGCGGTGCTCGCCTCGGGGCGCGGCTCGAACCTCGAGGCCATCCTGAGCGCCACCCGCGTGCCCGGCTTCCCGGCCCGCGTCGCGCTCGTTGTCTCCGACCGTGAAACGGCCCCCGCGCTCGCGCGGGCCGCGAATGCGGGCGTGCCCACGGTCTTCCTCAACCCCAAGGATCATCCCGACCGCGCGGCGTACGACGCCGCCCTCTTGCGGTTGCTCGAAGAGCACCGCATCGGCCTCGTCTGCCTCGCCGGTTTCATGCGGTTGCTCGGTCCCGCTCTCGTGCGCAGCTACGCGGGGCGCATGCTCAACATCCACCCGTCGCTGCTGCCCGCCTTTCCCGGGCTCAGCGCGCAACGACAGGCGCTCGATCACGCGGTCAAGGTGACGGGCGCCACCGTGCACTTCGTGGACGAAGGTCTCGACAGCGGGCCCATCGTGCTCCAGGCGTGCGTGCCCGTCGCGCCCGGCGACACCGTGGAAACGCTGTCCGCCCGCATCCTCGTCGAGGAGCATCGCCTGTACCCGGAAGCCATTCGTCTCTTCGCGGAGGGCCGGCTCGTCATCGGCGGCCGTCGCGTCACCGTCAAGGAGCCTTCATGAAGGTCCGGCGTGCGCTCATCAGCGTCCACGACAAGACCGGGGTCGTCGAGTTTGCCCGGGCTCTGGCCGGACTCGACGTGGAGATCGTCTCCACCGGCGGCACCGCCAAGCTCTTGCGCGAGAGCGGAGTGCCGGTCCGTGACGTCGCCGACGTCACCGGGTTTCCCGAGATGCTCGACGGACGCGTGAAGACGCTCCACCCCGCCGTCCACGGCGGGATCCTCGCCCGGCGTGACGTGCCCGCCCACATGGCGGCCCTGGAAAAGCACGGCATCGGTGGGATCGACCTCGTGGCGGTGGCGCTCTATCCGTTCGAGGCCACCGTCGCCCGTCCAGGCGTGACGCGGGCGGAGGCGATCGAGCAGATCGACGTGGGCGGTCCCACGATGATCCGGGCCGCCGCCAAGAATGCCGATGCGGTGGCGGTGGTGACCGACCCCTCCCAGTACGCGGCCGTCGTGGCCGAGCTGCGCGCGAATGGCGGCGCGCTCTCTGCGTCCACGCGGGCGCGGCTGGCGCAGGAGGCGTTCCGGCGCACCGCGCGCTACGACGCCGCCATCGCCCGCTACCTCGGCGATGGTGGCGACGTCGCGGACGCGTTCCCGGCGTCGCTGCATCTCGAGGGCGAGCGCGCGAGCGTCCTGCGTTACGGTGAAAATCCGCATCAGCCGGCGGCGTTCTATCGCTGGTCGGACGCGCCCGCGGTAGGGCTGGCCGCCATGAAGCAGCTCGCGGGCCCCGAGGTGTCGTACAACAACCTCCTCGATTTCTCGGCCGCGCTCGGCTTGCTCCTCGAGTTCGAAGCGCCGGCGGCGGTGGTGATCAAGCACACCAATCCGTGCGGCGCCGCCCTCGGCGAGAGCGTGGGGGCGGCGATGGTGAGGGCGAAGGCGTCGGACCCGGTGTCGATCTACGGCGGCATCGTGGGCGTGAACCGGACCCTCGACATGGCGGTGGTGGAGGCGCTGGCCGGCATCTTCGTGGAGATCCTCTTCGCGCCCGCCTATGCCGCCGACGCCCTCGAAGAGCTCCGTCGCACCAAGAAGAAGTGCCGGGTCTTCGAGGTGCCGTGCGATCGCCGCGCGCTGCCGACGTCGATCCCCGAGTACCGCAGCGTGCTCGGTGGTCTCCTCGCCCAGTCCGCCGATCTCGCCGATCTCGATCCCGCCGGTGTTCGGACCGTGTCTCGGCGGGAGCCCACCGCCGCCGAGCGAACGGCGCTCGCATTCGCGTGGCGGGTGGCGAAGCACGTCAAGTCCAACGCGATCGTGCTCGCCACCGCGGATCAGGTGGTGGGCGTGGGCGCGGGGCAGATGAACCGCGTCGACGCCGCCCGACTCGCCGTGATGCGGGCGGCCGCGGTGGGGCTGGCGACGACGGGAACGGTGTGCGCCTCCGACGCCTTCTTTCCGTTCCCGGACGCGCTCGAGGTGGTGGCGGCCGCCGGCGCCACCGCCGCCATCCATCCCGGAGGTTCCATGCGCGACACGGAGGTCATCGCGGCCGCCGACGCCCACGGGATGGCGCTGCTGACGACCGGCATCCGTCACTTCCGCCACTGACGGCCATGAGCGACACGAGGTCGGAGCGGATCTACGGCTTGCGTGAGCTGACGCGCATCCTCACCTTGACGCCCAAGCGCACCGCCCAGCTCCGCCGTCTCGAGCTCCTGCGTGGCAACGCCGGCTACACGTTCCGCGATCTTCTCGCCCTCCGCGCCGCCGGCGCGTTGCTGGAGGCCGGTGCCTCCGTGCGCCAGATCCGGGAGGCGCTCGCGGCATTGCGGCGGCGCTATCCTGGCCTCGAGGACCCCCTCACGGAGGTGAGGCTGGTCGTCGACGGCCAGCGCTTGCTCGCGCAATCGGACAGCGTGCGCTTCGATCCGCGCTCGGGCCAGCTCTCGCTCGCCCTCGACGCCGGTGACCTCCGCGATGCCGCCGCCGCCACCTTGAGCATGGGGCTGGTGCGGCCACTGGCGCCGCCGGTGGAGCAGGCGGAGACGTGGTTCCAGCGCGCGTCGGAGTGGGACAGCGACCCCGCGCGCTGGGAGGACGCCATCGACGCCTATCGCCGGGTCGTCGCCATCGATCCCACGTATGCGGCGGCGTGGAACAACCTTGGCCTTCTCCTCCATCGCATGGGCCGCTACATCGAGGCGCGCGCCGCCTACACCGACGCGCTCGCGCAGGACCCCGGGCTGTGCGAGGCCGCCTATAACATGGGCTCCCTCAACGAGGACGAGGGCAACGTGGAGGAGGCGATCCAGCACTATCGCCACGCTCTCCAGCTTTCCCCCGATTACGCGGACGCTCATTTCAATCTCGCCGCTGCCCTCGCGCGCGCCGGCCGCCCCGGCGACGCCACCCGGCACTGGCAGCGCTACCTGCAGCTCGACGCCGGCAGCCCGTGGGCGCGCATCGCCCGCGCTCACCTCGAAGTCGTCGACACTCCCGACGCCCGCCCCGACTGATGGAATCGGCCTTGAAGGAATCGGACTTGAAGGAACGCAGCCAGGCCGCGTCTTTCTCAGGCCACCCGCGGTTCAAGCCGGCCACGCGGACCCCGCTACAACGCAGCCACCATCCGTCTTTCTCAGGCCACCCGCGGTTCAAGCCGGCCACGCGGACCCCGCTACAACACAGCCACCATCCGTCTTTCTCAGGCCACCCGCGGTTCAAGCCGGCCACGCGGACCCCGCTACAATGAAAATCCTATTGGTAGGCGGCGGCGGTCGCGAGCACGCGCTCGCCTGGAAGCTCGCGCAGAGCTCCGAGGCCGCCGCGCTCTACGCCGCCCCCGGCAATCCCGGAATCGCGCGCCACGCCACCTGCGTCCCCATCGCGATCGACGCCCTCGATGATCTCGTGGCGTTCGCGGAGGGCGAGCGCATCGATCTCACCGTGGTGGGACCGGAGGCGCCCCTCGTCGCCGGCCTCGCCGATCGATTGACCGCGCGCGGTCTCGCCGTCTTCGGTCCCGGCGCGAAAGCGGCCGCCATCGAGGGCTCGAAGGCGTTCGCGAAGCGGTTGATGGCGCGGCACGCGATTCCAACCGCGCGCTTCGCGACGTTCGATGACCCGGTGGCGGCCCGGCGCTACTCGCGCGAGCTCGGCGCTCCGCTCGTCGTGAAGGCGGATGGTCTCGCCGGCGGCAAGGGCGCCATCGTGTGCGCGACGCTCACCGAAGCCGACGATGCCGTCGCCGCCTGTCTGGAGCGACGCGCGTTCGGAGAAGCGGGGCGGACCGTCGTCATCGAGGAGTTCCTGCGCGGAGAGGAGGCGTCGTTCTTCGTCCTCGCCAGCGGCCGTGACGTGGTGCCGCTCGCCGCCGCCCAGGACCACAAGACCGTGTTCGACGGCGACCACGGCCCCAACACGGGCGGCATGGGCGCCTATTCACCGGTGCCGCGGCTGACGGCCGCGCTGCACGAAGAAATCATGGCTCGCATCGCGCGCCCCGCCATCGCCGCCCTCGCCGAAGAGGGCGCGCCGTACCGCGGGGTCCTGTTCATCGGCCTCATGCTGACCGCCGACGGGCCCAAGGTGATCGAGTTCAACTGCCGCTTCGGCGATCCCGAATGCCAGGCGATCATGGTGCGCGCGGCAGACGATCTCGTGCCGCTGTTCCGCGCCAGCGCCGCCGGCGATCGTCTCCCCGCCCGCGTGAGCTTCACGCCCGACGCCGCCGTCTGCGTGACCATGGCTTCAGGGGGTTATCCTGGCGCCTATCGCACGGGGCTCGACATATCGGGAGTAGATGAGGCGACGCTGAAGCCTGGTGTTCACATCTTCCACGCCGGCACGGCGCGGCGAGGGGGCCGGCTCGTGACCGCGGGTGGGAGGGTGCTCGGGGTCACGGCGTTGGCGCCGGACCTCGCGGCCGCCGTCGATACCGCTTACGAGGCGGTCCGGCGCGTGGACTTCGAGGGCATGCACTATCGTACCGATATCGGACGGCGCCCCCGCCTGCGCGCCGATGGAGCGGGCGGCGGCTGATCATCCGTTCGTCGTGCGGGTGGACGGCACCGATCCCGACCCGAGCGCCATCGAGAACGCGGCCGGGGTGCTCCGAAGGGGCGGGGTCGTGGGCTTCCCCACGGAAACGTTTTACGGCCTCGCCGCCGCCGCCCTGAATCCGAACGCGGTGGCGCGCATCTTTAGAGTGAAGGACCGTAGCGCGTCGAAGCCGCTCCTGGTCCTCGTCGATTCCGTCGACATGGTCGCCACCATCGCCGCCGATATACCCGAGGCCGCGCGGGCGCTGATGCAGCGTCACTGGCCGGGTCCCCTGACCCTCGTGCTGCGCGCGCGGCCGCACGTTCCCGAAGGAGTGACGGCGGGTACGGGAACGGTAGGAATTCGTTTCTCCTCCCACGCGGTGGCGCGAGCGCTCGTCACCGCCCTCGGGGCGCCCGTGACCGCGCCCAGCGCGAACCGCGAAGGCGGTTCGCCCCCGACCACGGCCGCCGAGGTGGTGGCGTGTCTCGGCGACGCCGTGGATCTCGTCATCGACGGTGGCGCAACGCCGGGAGGGGCGCCGTCGACCGTCCTCGACGTCACGTCCGATCCACCCCGTGTGCTGCGGGAGGGCGCCGTCCGGCCATGCGCGTGACGGGCGTGATCCAGGCCGGGGGCAAGAGCACCCGGATGGGCGGCGAGCCCAAGGCGCTGATGACGGTTGGAGGCAAGCGGATCATCGAACGAGTCATCGAGGCCGTCGTTCCCGCCGTGGACGATGTGTTGCTCGTCACCAACAGCCCCGATCTCTATGCGTTTCTCGGCCTACCCATGGTGCCCGACGTCTATCCGGATTCGGGATCGCTCGGCGGCATCTACTCCGGGCTCAAGGCGGCCCCGGCGGAGTCCGCCTTCACGGTGGCATGCGACATGCCCTTCCTCCATCCCGACGTGGTTCATCTTCTCGTGGCACGGGCGGGGGAGGGCGATGTGGTCGTTCCCCGCGCCGGTGATCAGTTGCAGACGCTGCACGCGGTGTACGCGAAAGGCTGCTTGCCGCACATCGAAGCGCGCTTGCTCGCGGGGCTGTTCAAGATCGTGGGCTTCTTCGACGAAGTGCGTGTGGTCGAGGTCGACGAAGCGCAGGTTGCGCGCCATCGCGATCCCGCCCTCGTCTTTATGAACGTGAACACCCCCGCCGAGCTGGCGCGCGCGCGGCAGCTGGCGGCGGAGCTGGATTGACGCCGGAGCGTCACGGCCTCGGCGACCTCGCCGATCTCGTCACCGACGAGCGGGCGATGACGGTGGCCGACGTCAACGCGCTCCCCCTCGACGTGCGCGAGGCGATCTACGCGCGCCTGGTGCCGCCCGAGCTGCTCGCGCGGTTTGCCGCCAGCAGCCTGCTCCGGCACGACGCCGCCGGCGCGTGCATCACGCGGGTGACGGCGCCCCCCGACGCATCGTGGGCGCGGGTGGAATTCCGAGCGGCCACCGACGATCGCGATCCCGTGCTGCTCATCGACGTCGGCATGTCGCCCTTCGGCGTTCCCGAGCTCTCGCTCGTCCAGGTCAACGACCCCGAGGCTCCCCGCTACGCAATCGACCAGGACGAGGACGGGCAGGACACGCTCCTCGGCACCGCGTTCCGCAATCACGCCGAGGAGCTGCGGGCCCTGAAGGACGGTCTGGCGCCGGGACAGGTGCGGCGCGGTCTCCGCATGCTGGGGCGCGTGCTCGATTCCGTCGACGATTTCTGCCGGCTGCTCGGCCGCGAGTGCTATCTGGTGGAGCCGCTCTTCTATCACTCCGCGATCCTGTACGAGCGGCGTGGCTGCGGGTATCTGCTCGGGCGGGAGATCATGGAGGAGATCCACGCGGGGTTCGAGCCGGGGGGCCCGCTCGCGCGCCGGCTCGACGACTCCACGTCGTTTCGTCGCCGGGAGTTCGCGGCCACCGCGCGCGGGCGCAGCTGGGCCATCCACGACGGCATCCTCGGCGCGGCCTGGAGCGGCGTGAAGATGTACCGGGTGCCCGGGGTGCCCGCCGGCGTCTCGACCTTCCCGGGCGCGACGTACTGACGTCGGCGATGGCGCCCTCGCGGCCCGCCGTCCTCGTCCACTACTCCGAGATCAGCATCAAGGGCGGCAACCGGCCGCTCTTCCTGCGCCAGCTCGTGCGAAATCTGGAAACCGCCGTCCGCGACATCGGCCCCGTGCGCCTGCGCCAGCTCTCCGGCCGCATTCTGGTAGAGCTCGACGGGCACACGGCGCCGGAGGCGGTACGGGAACGGGCGGCGCGGGTCTTCGGCGTGGCCAGCGTCGCCCTCGCGCTGCGCGTGCCCTCCACGCTCGACGCGATGAAGGTGGCGGTGGCGGCGCTGGTGGACGGCCGTCAATTCCCATCGTTCCGGATCACGGCCCGTCGCGCGTTCAAGACCTATCCGATGTCGAGCGTGGACATGAACCGCGAGCTCGGTGCCTTCGTCCTCGCCCGGGTGCCCACGCGCGTCGATCTCCGCGAGCCCGCGGTCACCGTGCACGTGGAGGTGATGCCGGCGGAGACGTTTGTCTATCTCGACCGCACGCCGGGCCCGGGCGGCCTTCCCGTCGGCGTGAGCGGCACGGTGGCGGCGCTGCTGTCGGGCGGCATCGATTCCCCGGTGGCGGCGTGGCGCATGATGAAGCGCGGCTGCCGCGTGCTGTTCGTGCACTTCCACAGCGTCCCGTACCTTCCCGCCACCTCGCAGGCCAAGGCGCGCGCGCTCGTGGAGCGCCTCACGGCGTGGCAGTACGTCTCCGAGCTCTTGCTCGTGCCCTTCGGCGAGATCCAGCGCGAGGTCGTGCTCACGGTGCCGCCGCCCGCGCGCGTGGTCGTCTATCGCCGGCTGATGGTCCGCATCGCGGAGGCGCTCGGGCGCCGCCGCGGCGCCCTCGCCCTCGCCACCGGCGAGAGCGTGGGGCAGGTGGCGTCGCAGACGCTCTCGAACATCGCGCGCATCGACGAGGCGGCGGGGATGCCGATCCTCCGTCCGCTCATCGGCATGGACAAGCTCGAGATCACCGAGCAGGCGCGGCATCTCGGCACGTTCGAGATCTCGATCGAGCCCGACGCCGACTGCTGCACGCTGTTCGTGCCCAAGCACCCCGCCACGCGCACGTCGGAGGCGGAAGTGGCGGCCGCGGAGGCGCGGCTCGACGTGGCGCGGCTGGTGAGCGCGGGCGTCGAGGGGGCGGTGTCGGAGTCGCAGGCGTTCCCCCTCGGCGCGGAGGCGGCCGTCGCGGGCTGAGGGAGGGCGGGCGAGGCCGCGACCGGGGCCCGAGATGTTGTTGGCTTGACAGCGAGAGACCCCAACCGGTATGGTGGCCGGCAATGGCGTTGATCGCGGTCGGGGCGGACCACGCGGGCTTCCTCCTCAAGGAGCACGTGAAGTCCTGGCTGCGCGATCGCGGCTTCCAGGTTCTCGACTGCGGCACCCATTCCACCGACGCCGTCGACTATCCCGATTACGCCGCTGCCGTCGCCGCCGTCGTCAGTGAGGGCAAGAGCGCGTATGGCGTCCTCGTGTGCGGCACCGGAATCGGCATGGCCATCGCCGCCAACAAGCTGCCCGGCGTGCGCGCGGCCGTGTGCGCCGACGTGCAGGCGGCGCGACTCTCGCGCGAGCACAACGACGCCAACGTGCTCGCCCTCGGCGCGCGCGTGACGCCGCCCGCGACCGCGTTCGCCATCGTGGAGGCGTGGTTGACTACCGAATTCCTCGGCGGGCGGCACGCGCGGCGCGTGGAGAAGCTGGCCGTCATCGAGCGCAGCCGCGCGGGAGGCACCGAGGTCCATGCGCCGGCTCGCTGACGTCGATCCCGAGATCGCGAAGGTCCTCACCGACGAGGCGCGGCGCCAGCATCGCAATCTGGAGTTGATCGCGTCCGAGAACTTCGTGTCGGAGGCGGTCCTGGAAGCGGTGGGCTCCGTGCTCACCAACAAGTACGCCGAGGGCTATCCCGGCCGCCGGTATTACGGTGGCTGCGAGGTCGTGGACGTCGCCGAGGAGCTGGCCATCGCGCGCGCCAAGGAGCTGTTCGGCGCCGAGCACGTGAACGTGCAGCCGCACTCGGGCGCGCAGGCGAACATGGCCGTCTACTTCACGCTCCTGAAGCCGGGCGACGTCGTGCTCGGACCGAACCTCTCCCACGGCGGTCATCTCACCGCCGGCAGCCCCGTCAACTACTCCGGCAAGTTCTACTCGATCGTGGCCTACGGCGTGCGCAAGGATACCGAGCTGATCGACCTCGATCAGGTGCGCGACCTCGCCCGTCGCCACCGGCCGAAGCTCGTGATCGCGGGCGGCTCCGCCTTCCCGCGCGCCATCGACTTCGCGCCCTTCGGGGAGATCGCGCGCGAGGTGGGCGCCACGCTGATGGCCGACATCGCGCATCCGGCAGGGCTCGTGGCGGCCGGTCTTCATCCCTCGCCGGTGGGCGTGGCCGACTTCGTGACGACGACCACGCACAAGACGCTGCGGGGGCCGCGCGGCGGCATGGTGATGTGCACGGCCGCCCACGCCGCCGCCCTCGACAAGACGGTGATGCCGGGCGTGCAGGGCGGCCCCCTCATGCACGTGATCGCCGGCAAGGCCGTCGCCTTCAAGGAAGCGCTGACGCCCGCCTGGCGCGACTATCAGCGGCAGATCGTCGCCAACGCGCGCGCGCTCGCCGCCGCGCTTCTGTCACGCGGCTATCGGCTCGTGACGGGTGGCACCGACACCCACCTGATCCTCGTCGATCTCTCCCCGCGCGGCGTCACCGGCAAGGAGGCGCAGGAGGCGCTCGACGCGGCCTGGATCACCGTCAACAAGAACACGATCCCGTTCGAGACCAAGAGCCCGATGGTGACGAGCGGCATCCGGCTCGGCACGCCCGCCGTCACCACGCGCGGCATGCGCGAGCCGGAGATGGCGGAGATCGCGGGCCTCATCGATCGCGCCCTCTCCGACGTGCGCTCGTCGGCCGCCGCCGCCGCCGTCCGCAGCGACGTGCAAGCGCTGACCGCGCGATTCCCGCTCTACCCCGACCGCGTCCAGTGAAGGGGACAAGCGCCGGATGAAATGTCCGTTCTGCGGCCACACCGAGGACCGGGTCGTCGACTCCCGCGTGGGACGGGAAGGTGAGTTCATCCGGCGCCGGCGGGAGTGCCTCAAGTGCCATCGCCGCTACACCACCTACGAGTACATCGAGGACGTGCTCCCCCACGTGGTGAAGCGCGACGGGCGGCGCGAGCCCTTCGACCGCCAGAAGCTGCGCGGCTCCATCTTGAAATCGTGCGAGAAGCGCTCGGTGGGCGTGCAGGCGGTGGACGACGTGGTGGCGGAGATCGAAGCGCACCTGCACGAGCGCGCGGAGAAGGAGATCTCGAGCAAGGAGCTGGGGGAGCTCGTCATGGAGCACCTCCAGAAGCTCGACCAGGTCGCCTACGTCCGTTTCGCCAGCGTATACCGCCAGTTCAAGGACATCGCGCAGTTCATGGACGAGGTGAAGGGCCTCCTCAAGGACGACAAGACGAAGACCGGCCCCACCGCCGTCGTCAAGCCTCGCCCCATCGCGAAGACGAAGTAGTTTCGCTGTTCGCTTCGCGCGAACGGGCCTGGATCCGACGGCGGTAGTCGCCTCGTTCTATCCCCGAGGGTCGGGTTCAGGCGGCCACGGCGTGGGTTCAGCCGGCTTCCCGAGTCCGCCCTTCACGTCCTTCTCGTTCTCTTTTGCCGGCAAGTCACTGAGGTCGTCACCTTGCGCCGGCTTCGTGTCCGCCTGCTTCTTGTCGCGCTCTCTGTCATCCGCCATCCCCGTCCTCGTTTCTATCCGCGGTCGTCAGGGCCGAGAGGCGGCCATGGCTTGGCGCCGCCGCCCTTGGGGCTCCCCAGAGGTCAGCAACGGGCATACCAGCAACCGCGCTCCGCAAGCCGGCGCCCTTCCTGACGATGGCGAGACGCGGCAGGTCTCAGGACGAGACCACGGTCTCGGTACGAGTCAGGCCGGCGTCGCTGTCATCGTTTCACGCCGCGATAAATCCGAGGGTTTCGCCGCTCCACCGCCGTGGCATGCCGGTTGCGGTCCACGCTGACGCTCGCGAGCGAGCTCGAGCGTCGTGAACGAAAGGACCACCTGATCAGAGGAGGAGTGAACAGTGGCGGAGAAGGAGAAGGACCTCAAGGATTTGCCGGCCGACGAGAAGCAGAAGGACCAGACGTCAAGGGCGGGCTGCGGAAGGAGAATCCGAAGGACCCGGGCCCGCTGCCGGACGATCAGCGCGTCATCCTGGACCCGTAGCGTGCGCGGCGGCGATGGGCGTTGACACTCCTTCGGCGCGCGTCGCCGCCCGCGAAATGATCACCTGTCGGCTGCGTTGACAACCTCCCGGTCGCGCATGTAGCTTGTGCTCACACTTCCCCATTCTTGCTGGCCCATGCTCATGACGGGAGCTCGCCCATGAAACGCCCACTCCGAAAACTGGTGTTCGTAGAACCGAAGTCGACACACCTGCACGTCTACAGCCGGGTGACCATCCCGCGCCTGGGCTCCGTCCTGCTCGGCACGATGATGCGCGCGAAGGGCTACGACGTCCGGGTCTACATCGAGGACATCCACGACATCGACATGGGCGAGGTGCTGTCGGCAGACCTCGTCGGCATCTCCGCCATCACGTCCACGGCGCCCCAGGCCTACCGGCTCGCTGACAAGGTCCGCGAGGCGGGCGCCATCGCGGTCCTCGGCGGCACCCACACGTCGTTCCTGCCCGAGGAAGGCCTCGAGCACGCCGATTACGTCGTCCGCGGCGAGGGGGAGGGCGCGTTCCAGGAGCTGGTGACCGCGATCGAGACGGGTGAGGGCTTCGAGCGCATCCAGAACCTCTCGTATCTCGTCGACGGCCGGGTGGTGAACAATCCCGAGCGGCCGAAGATCCCGAACCTCGATGTGAACCCGATTCCGGATTACCACCTCATCACGGGCTGGAAGCCGGGCGGCGTCATCTCGGTGGCGACGTCACGCGGCTGCCCCTTCTCGTGCACGTTCTGCTCGGTGCCGGGCATGTACGGCCACGCCTTCCGCACGCACTCCATCGGCCGCGTGCTCGAGGAGCTGACGGTTCACAAGGGCAACCTCTACACGTTCTTCGCCGACGACATCTTCACCGCCAACAAGAAGCGCGTGAAGGAGTTGCTGCGCGGGATGATCGACCGCGACCTCACGCCCCCGTGGGGCGCGCAGGTGCGCACGGAGACCGTCGACGACGTCGAGTTGCTCCAGCTCATGCGTGACTCGAATTGCTTCAACGTCTACGTCGGCTTCGAGTCGATCAATCCCCGCACCCTCAAGCTCTTCCAGAAGAAGCAAGACCTCGCCAAGATCGAGCGCTCCATCGAGCGCTTCCACGCCCACAAGATCCGGATCCACGGCATGTTCGTGGTGGGCTCGGACGAGGACGACATGGAGACGCTCGACGCCACCGCCAAATTCGCGCGGCGCCACGACATCGACTCCATCCAGTTCATGATCCTCACGCCCATCCCCGGCTCGCCGGACTGGGAGACACTCTACGAGCGGGGAGCGAAGTACGTCATCAACCGGAATTGGACCTTCTACGACGGCCACCACGCCGTGCACCAGCCGCGGAAACTGAGCCCCTACGAGCTGCAGGTGGGCGCCATCCGCGCCATGGAGAAGTTCTACTCGTGGGGTGGCATCGCGCAGAAGCTCTGGAAGCGCGACATCTACTACGCCACCATCCGCTACTGGGGCAAGAAGATGCTCCGCGAGTGGTGGAAGGACGACGAGAACCGCGAGTACGTGGAGTGGCTGCGCTCGCAGCTCTACGCCGAGAGCCGCGAGGTGAAGGGACTCTCGTTGACCACGGTGGGATTGCCCGAGCTGCTCTTGCAGGACAGCCTCGGGCGTCTTCTCCAGCGTTTCCTCGGCGAGCTCGGCGTCACCGTGGTGCCGCTCGCGGAAGCAGCGGTCGGCGGCGCCGCCACCGCCGCCCGCCAGACCGTCGACTGCGTCATCGCGCCCATGGTCAAGCGGGCGGCCAAGGAGCGTGAAGAGTTCTACACGCGGTTGAACGCGGTGACGGCGACCCTCACCAACCAGTGGGGCAAGCTCCCCACGATCGGCTTCCCGCTCATCGACGGCCAGGGACCGGTGTTCGAGCCGTTCGCGAAGATCGGCCTCCTCTTCACCAAGAATCTCGATCGAATTCGCGAGGCCTACAAGACGGCTGGCGTCGCTGAGGGTCTCTGGGAAGCAGCATAGCGCTCGTCCCCGGCGCGGGGAGGCAGCGGGGCTCCGGAAACCCATCCGCCTCGGTCTGGCGTTTCCGGGGCCCCGCTGCCTCCCCGCGCCGTCCTCGGCGGTATGTGTCTTCCCTGCGCGCTCCGTCGGCGGCGCGCGCCGAGGATCAGTTGGGCTCGATGCGCCAGATCGGGCCCATGAAGTAGAGAGGCCCCTCGAATTTCAGAAAGCCGGGCGCTTCCCCCGACAGGATCCACATGTTGATGTCGGGGACGTCGACGATCAGCAGGGAAGCGAAGAGGCCGAGCTGCGGCTTGACCTTGTAGTGCAGCGCCTGCTGCGGTGACTCACCGATCAGCACCGGCTCCGCCCCGGAAGGAGCGAGCAGCATCTTCACGAGCCGCGGCTTGGGCGTGAAGGCGATGATCTGGACGGTCTCCGACGCGCCCGGGGCCAGGTTCTTGATGAGCGTGGTGAGCAGGCCGTTGTAGACGTCACCGGGGAGCGTGATGCGACCGCGGTGGGTCTCTTCCGGACTCTCCTCGTCGGCCTTGTACCGCACCTCGTAACGTTCCGTCGCGCGATCCACCCACGCCTCGATCTTCTCGGGGAACGAGGGGCCGTGCTGCACGAGACGGTAGCTCAGGAGCGTGAACACGCCGTTCTGCGCGAAGGCCACCGTCTCGTCGTAGAGCGAGCCGTCGCGGAACCGGAACACCATCCGGCTCTCCACGCGGTCGCCGCGCGCGACCTGCGTCAGCTCGCCCTGCGCGATCTTCTCGCCCTTCACGGAGCGAATGACCGGAAAGCCACGCGTCACGCCCTCGGTGTAGCGCACGGTGATCGGCTCCGCATACGCGACGGACGCCGCTAAGAGAACGCTTGCGCCGAGAACCCCGAGGAGGGCGAGAAATCCGGGCTTTCCAATGGTCATACCCGGTGCCTGAGCAAGAACGATGCCGGCAGCTACGCGGTGGGGCTCTCCTGGATCGACGACGGCCTGCGCCCGTGGCGCCGGCGCACGAATTCCTCGTTCAGGGGGACGCCGCGACGGCACAGCGGACATTCGTCGGCGGCATAGGTGGGGAAGTCGCGGCTGACCAGGCTGAACACGGGTCGGCCCTCGAGGTCCACCGACGTTCGACGCCAGAGGCAGCCGACCCCCACGACCTGGGCCCCCCGCTGCTCGGCGAGGTTGATGAGGAGACTCAGCGTCGAGCCCGTACTCACGAGATCTTCTACGAGCAGGACCTTGGTCCCCTCCCGCAGGAGCCGCTGGAACTCGGAAGGCAGCGTGACCCTGCGCTTGCCGCCCGAGAGTCCCTTCATTCCATAGATCACCACCGGCCGCGATGGATGCGCGCGGGCCACGCAGTGCGAAAGGATCAGGGCGCCCGGGCCCGTCGACAGCACGACGTCCACCGGCCACTGCGCGAAGTGCTTGGCGATGACGGCGCCCAGCCCTTCCGTGAAGGAGGGCTCGGTGGTGACGAGCGTCTTCTCGATGTACTCGCTCGTGTGCTGTCCGGAAGGAAGGAGGATGTGGTCGTTGGCGTGATACGCGCCCGTGCGCTTCAGGATTTCCAGGTGGATCTTCTCGCGAACTTCGGCTTCGACGGCGGCTGGATCCTTGCGGGGCACTGCGGGCATCCGCACGTTCCTCCTCGCGTCATTATCGCACGAGCGGGCCCCCCGACCGCCGCCTCCACCGCGTGCTAGACTGGCCCCCATGCGCGTCCTCGCCGTAGAGACCTCGACGCTGGCGGGGGGCGTCGCGCTGCTCGACGACGATCGCCTGGTCGCGGAATGTTTGCTCGACGTTCGAGTGACGCACTCCGAACGCCTTCTCGCCACCATCGACCGCATGCTCGGCGACGCGGGATGGACGTCGCGGGACCTCGGCGGTCTCGCCGTCGCCATCGGCCCCGGATCCTTCACGGGCCTCCGCATCGGCCTCAGCACCGTCAAGGGCCTCGCGGTGGCGCTCTCGCTCCCGATCGCCGCCGTCCCCACTCTCGACGCCTTGGCGGCGGCGCTGCCGTTCGCCGGACTTCCCGTGTGTCCCGTGCTGGAGGCGCGCAAGGGTGAGGTCTATACGAGCCTGTACCGATGGAAGGGCGCCGAGATGCGGCGGGAATGGGACTACCTCGCCCTCACGCCGGCCGATCTCGCGGGGCGTCTGGCGGAGCCGGTCATCGTGCTCGGCGACGGCGCCGCCGCCGTCGAGTCCCCGTATGCGGAGATCGTTCCCGCCCACCGCCGGCTCCCGTCGCCGGGCAGCGTTGCCTGGCTCGGCGCCCAGCGCCTACGGGCGGGCGACACCGTCGGCGCCGCCGATCTCGCTCCTTTGTATCTGCGGCCGCCGGAAGCCGAGCTGAAGCGCCGTGGCCACCCTCATCGTTGATCGGATGCGGGCCGACGACCTCGACTCGGTGATCGCCATCGAGCGGGCGTCGTTCACGATGCCGTGGTCGCGGGGAGCCTTTCTCTACGAGATGGAGAAGAACCGGGTCGCGCGCTGCCTCGTCATGCGCGACGGCTCCCGCGTCGTCGGCTACCTCTGCCTGTGGGAGATCGCCGACGAGCTGCACATCACCAACATCGCGGTGGATCCGGCGGTCCGGCGCCAGGGCATCGGCCGCACCCTCCTCCGCGGCGTCCTCGACGACGCCCGCCAGCGTGGCCTCCGCCTCGTCGCCCTCGAAGTCCGTCCGAGCAACATCGAAGCGCGTGCCCTCTACGAGTCGTTCGGCTTCCGCGTCGTCGGCCGGCGCCGGGGCTATTACTACGACACGGGAGAGGACGCGCTCGTGATGGAGACCACGCTCACGGCGGGCGCGCGCGCCCGTGACGTCTCCGGCGGGAACCAGCGCCGCGGTTGACCGGTTATGTGCTTCAAGCACCCGTGACGACCTGGATCCGCCGGGCAGTCGCCGTCGCCGTCTTGTTGATGCCACTGCCGGCCGTGGCCCAGACACCGACGCCCGCGGAAATTGCGCGTGGCAAGTACATCTTCGGCGCGACCGGAGGATGCGGCTGTCACACCGCGAAGGATCAACCCGTGAACAGCGGGGGCCGGCGTTACGACGGTCCGTTCGGGACCGTGTACTCCACGAACATCACCCCGGACCGGGACACGGGGATCGGGGGCTGGACCGATGAGCAGATCATCACCGCCATCCGCCTCGGGCGCCGTCCCAACGGGGAGCGTTTGGTCCCCGTCCATCCCTTCACGGTCTTCAACGGGATGGCGGAGGCCGACCTCAAGGCCCTCGTGGCGTTTCTCCGGACCGTTTCCCCTGTGAAGCGCCAGAACCAGCCGAAGCGGATCACGGTGCCGCTCTTCGAAAGCGTGTTCCTCCCCGCCTGGCTGACCGCGTTCGCCCCGCGCGCCACGCCGCCCGCCAGCGCCCCCACCACGGGGGTGGCCCGCGGCGAATACCTGGTCAAGGCAGTGGGGCACTGCGGGGAATGCCATACGCCCCGCACCATGACGATGACCCCTGACACGTCGCGCTTCCTGGCCGGCACCCCGACCGGTCCCGAGGGCGCTGAAATTCCAAACATCACGCCGGACCGCGAGACGGGGATCGGCAAGTGGTCGGAGGAGGAGATCGCGGAATACCTGGGGACGGGCAATCGCCCCGATGGCGACGTCGCGGGCGGGCTCATGGGCGAGGTCATCCAGGGCACCCTCTCGGGGTACCGCGATCTCACGAAGGAAGATCGGCGCGCGATCGCGCAGTACCTCAAGTCGATCCCGCCGATCCAGAACAAGGTCGAGAAGCCCGCGAAGTAATTGCCGTGCACTGTTCACAAAGAGGAGAGGGGACCATGGCCCGAGCACTGCGAGCGGTCGTCATCGTAGGGGTGGTGAGCGCCGTTGGTCTTGCCGGATGCGCGAGCTCGAAGTCGTCGACGGCGAGCAAGGACCCCGTGGCCGATCGACAGCGTCTGATGAAGCTGCACGGCGCGCTCTGGAAGGATCTCCAGGACAAGCACAAGGCCGGGAACATCGAGTCGATGGAAGTGGACGCGGAAGCGCTCGCCGTCAACGCGCAGCGGATCCCGGCGCTCTTCCCCGAAGGCTCGTTGACCGAAAAGTCGAAGGCCAAGCCGGAGATCTGGCAGAAGTGGCCCGAGTTCGAAGCCGCCGCCAAGAACCTCGAGACCCAGTCCGTGAAGCTGCGCGATTCCGCGAAGGCCAAGGACAGCGCGGCCGTCGACGCGCAGATGAAGGACTTCGGTCGTAACGCGTGCGGGACCTGCCACACGCCGTTCCGCGTGCCGCCACCGCGACAGGGGTAACACACGCGCGCAGAGTCCGCTCCGCGCGTCGCATGACGACGAGGCCGCGGCCATCAGGCCGCGGCCTTCTGCGTTCCGGACGCCTGACGGGCTCGGGAAGGCGTGCTATCGTTACCGCGGATGACGCCCGCCGGCGTTCCCTTCCGCGACACCTTCTGGAATATTCCTGTGTGGGCGCAGATCGCGCTCTACGTGGGCGCCGTGATCGCCATCGCGATCTTCGCGTACGGGATGGTCCAGCGCGTCCGTGGCTGGCGCGCGGGCGGCCCCGAGAATCGCTTCGATCGCATCCCGGAGCGCATCCGCCTCGTCGCCAAGCATGGCCTCGGCCAGGTCCGCACGCTGTCGCAAGCGTATCCCGGCGTCATGCACGCGATCATGTTCTGGGGCTTCCTCGCGCTGTTCATGGGCACGGTGCTCGCGACCATCGACTACGACATCACGCTCCCGCTCTTCGACGCCAAGATCTTGAAGGGGCCGTTCTACCTCTTCTACGAGACCACGCTCGACCTCTTCGGGCTCTTTTTCGTCATCGGCCTCGGCATGGCCGTGTACCGGCGCTTCGTGGTGCGGTCCCATCGCGTGGATCCCACGCCGCGCTTCGCGGGCGTGCTCGCCCTCCTCTTCGTCATCAACGTGACCGGCTTCGTGATGGAGGCGGCGCGCCTGGCCGTCGTGCAGCCGGCGTGGGGACCGTGGTCGCCGGTGGGTTACGCGCTCGGGCGCGCGCTGCTGGCGGCCGGCGTGTCGGAGAGCGCGCTGCGAGGAACGCATCTCGGTGTCTGGCTCTTCCACGCCGCGCTCTCGCTCGGCTTCATCGCGATCATTCCATACTCGTATTTCATCCACCTCTTCACGACGCCGCTCAACATCTTCTTCTCGAAGCTCACCCCGCGCGGGGCCATCGCGCCCATCCCGAACATCGAGGAGGCGGAGGTCCTCGGCATCTCGAAGCTCGAGGAGTTCTCGTGGAAGCGGCGGCTCGACTTCGACGCCTGCGTGGAGTGCGGCCGCTGCGAGGCCGCCTGCCCGGCCTACCTCGCGGGGACGGCGCTCTCCCCGAAGCAGATCATCGTGAAGCTGAAGCGCCACATGCACGGCCAGCTTCCGGGACCGATTCACGGCACGCTGATCGCCGCCGACGAGCTGTGGGCGTGCACCACGTGCATGGCCTGCGTGCAGGAATGTCCCGCCTTCATCGACATCGTGGACACGATCGTCGACCTGCGCCGGTACCTCGCGCTTTCCGAGGGCGCGCTGCCCTCCACGGCGCCGCAGTCGCTCCAGAATATCCAGCGCGCGGGCAATCCCTGGGGCTTGCCGGCCGGTGAGCGGCGGGCGTGGGCGCAAGGGCTCGACGTGCCGGTGGCGGAAGCGGGGAAGAAGTACGAGTACCTCTACTGGGTGGGCTGCTCCGCGTCCTACGACAAGCGCAACCAGGCCATCGCGCGCGCGGTGGTGAAGATCTTGAAGACGGCCGGCGTGAGCTTTGCCTTGCTCCCGGAGGAACGCTGCCACGGCGAAGTGGCGCGGCGCCTGGGCGACGAATATCTCTACCAGACGGTCGCGCAGGAAAACGTCGAGGCCATGAAGCAGTATCGCTTCGAGAAGGTCATCACCCATTGTCCGCACTGCTTCAACACCATCAAGAACGAGTTTCCCCAGTTCGGCGGCGACTATCCCGTGCTGCATCACGCCCAGGTCATCCAGGAGCTCATCGCCGACGGCCGCATCGTCCCCAAGCGCCCGCTCGACAAGACGGTGGCCTTTCACGACTCGTGCTACCTCGGCCGCTACAACGGCATCTTCGATGCCCCCCGCAATACCGCGAAGGCGGTGCCGGGCCTGCGCCTCATCGAGCTGCCGCGCCAGCGGGAGCGCGGACTCTGCTGCGGCGGGGGCGGCGGGCACATGTGGATGGAGGTGCCGGCCAAGAAGCGCGTCAACATCATCCGCGTGGAGGAGGCGCTCGAGCAGCGACCCGACGTCATCGCCACCGCGTGCCCGTTCTGCCTGGCGATGGTGGACCTCGGACGGAAGGTCAAGGAGGCGGAAGAGCGTCTGGACGTCAAGGATGTGAGCGAGCTGGTCGCGGAAAGCCTCGAGTGATGATGCGACTGCTGCGGGCGATCCCCGACGTCATCCGCCTCATCGGTCGCCTCGTCGGCGATCCTGTCCTTCCCCGCGGCGTCAAGATCGCGCTCGCGGCCGCCCTCGCGTATCTGATGAGCCCCATCGACCTCATCCCGGATTTCGTCCCGCTCGTCGGGTATCTGGACGACCTCCTGCTGGCGGCGGTGGTCGTGGACGGGCTGCTCAACTACGTCGATCGCCGGATC
>DASXSB010000149.1:0-21356 GCA_036506275.1 Candidatus Methylomirabilota bacterium
GGCCCGGCGGGGGTCGTAGAGGATGTTCGGATGCAAGTTGCCGTCGCCGGCATGGAAGACGTTGCCCACGCGGAGACCGTGGGCCTGCACGATCTCGTTCACACGGCGCAGGACGTACGGCAGCTTCGTGCGCGGGATGACGCCGTCCATCACCATGTAGGCGGGCGAGACGCGGCCGTAGGCGCCGAACGCCGACTTCCGTCCCTTCCAGAGGAGCTGCCGCTCGGCGTCGTCGCGCGCGGTGCGCACCTCGCGCGCGCCGGCGGCTCGACAGGCGTCCTCGATCCGCTCGGCCTGGATGTCGATACCGACCGCGAGGCCATCCACCTCACACAGCAGCGCGGCGGCGGCGTCCCGCGGGTATCCGCACCCGAACGCGTCTTCCACGGCCTGGATCGTGAGCTGGTCGATCATCTCGACGGCGGCGGGCACGAGGCCGCGGCCGATGATCGCCGACACCGCCTCCGATGCCTTGTCCATCTCGTCGAAGACGGCGAGGACGGTCTTCACCGCCTGCGGCTTCTTCAAGATCCGGACGACGACGGTGGTCGCGATGCCGAGCGTTCCTTCGGACCCCACGAAGAAGCCGGCGAGGTCGTAGCCCGGGGTTTCGCGCGTGCGGCCACCGAGCCACACGATCTCGCCGTCCGGCATCACGACCTCGAGCCCCAGCACGTGGTTGGTGGTCACGCCGTACTTGAGCGTGTGCGGCCCCCCCGAGTTGTTGGCGATGTTGCCGCCGATCGTGCATGCCTGCTGGCTCGAGGGATCCGGCGCGTAGTAGTACCCGCGCGGCCCCACCGCCCACGAGAGGTGAAGGTTGACGAGGCCCGGCTGCACGACCGCGAGCTGATTGTCGTAGTCGACCTCGAGCACGCGGTTCATGCGCATCAGCGAGATGACGATGCCACCCTCGGCGGGGAGGCAGCCGCCCGAGAGGCCGGTGCCTGCCCCCCGCGCCACGAACGGGACCCCTTCACGATTGGCGAGCCGTACCACGGCGGCGACCTGCTCGGTCGTCGTCGGAAAGACTACGAAGTCGGCGAGGGCGCGAAAGAGCGTGAGGCCGTCGGACTCGTACACCAGCAGTTCCTCGGGATCGGAGAGCACGGCGTCGGTCCCGAGGATCGATTGAAGCTCGTCGCGGAGGGCGGGCTTACGATCGGCCGCCAGCGTCACCATGGGTGCGGAAATTATACACTGCGGGCGTGACGCGCCGGGTCAGGCGGCAGCCGCGGTCAGCACGGCGGCCACCTTGGCGAGGTCCTCCACGAACCGCGCGCGCTCCAGGCGCCGAGCCTCCTCGTCGGGCGCGCGAAGGATGGCGGAGGGATGCACGGTCGCCATCACGAACGGCGCCAGCGGCGACGTTACCCACTCGCCACGCTGCCGGCTCACGCGGAACTGCTTGCCGAGCAAGCTCTGGGCGGCGGTGGCGCCCAGGCACACGATCACGCGGGGGGTGACGGCGGCGATCTCCGCCTGAAGCCATGGGTTGCACGCGGCGACCTCGGCCGCGCTGGGCTTGGCGTGGATGCGCCGCTTGCCCTTCGGCTCCCACTTGAAGTGCTTGACGGCGTTCGTCACGTACGTCCGACGCCGATCGATCCCGACCTCGGCGAGGGCGTCGTCGAGGAGACGCCCGGCGGGGCCGACGAAGGGCTTGCCTGCGAGGTCTTCCTCGTGTCCCGGCTGCTCGCCCACGAAGAAGACCTGGACGTGCGGGTCACCCGCGCCGAAGACGGTCTGCGTCCCCCGCTTCCAGAGGTCGCAGCCGCGGCATCCCGCCGCCGCCTCGCGCAGAGACGTGAGCGTTCGGCGCTTCGGCAGGAAGTCCGCGGCGGAAGACGAGGGGCGGGCGCCGGCCATGGGGAATTGTAACCGTTGATTGTAACGGGAGCCGCGGGGCCGGCTTCTGCCGCGGGTGGCCGGAGACAGGCACGGCGTGGCTGCGGGTGAGTCGCTTGACGTGAGCGGCGGCGTGGGTATGATTGCGAACCACTCCACGCAGCACCGTTCCCGAACGCGGCCGCATTCTGGTGCGACATCGATCGGGGGAGGGCCACCATGCTCATGAGCCGTCGTGATCTCCTCGCGCGGGGCGGGCTCACCCTCGCCGGGACCGCGGTGCTGCCGTCCGTCGCCCGTGCCCAGACCGCGAAGCGTGGGGGCACGCTCACCATCCGCGCCTGGGACCCACCGCACTTCGATCACATGCAGACGGTCTCCTTCAAGACGCACATTCCGCTCAGCTTGACCCATAGCCGCCTCGTCAAGCACAAGGCCGGTCCCACCATCCAGCCCGGAACGTTTCCCCTCGAGGGCGATCTTGCGGAGTCGTGGACGCAGCCGGACGAGACGACCTACGTGTTCAAGCTCCGCCGCGGTGTCAGGTGGCATCCGAAGCCACCCCTGAATGGGCGCGAGCTGACGGCGGAAGATGTGCGCTACACGATCGAACGGTTCCTCACCGTGAAGGGCAACGCCAACGCCTACATGCTCCGCTCCGTCGATCGCGTGGAGGCGCTCGACAAGTACACGGTCAAGATCGTGCTCAAAGAACCGTTCGTGTGGCTGCTCGACGTGCTCGCGAACCCGATGGCCACCGCGGTGGTCGCCAAGGAGGTCGTGGACAAGTACGGCGATCTGAAGAAGCCGGAGGCCGTCATCGGCACCGGTCCGTGGATGCTCGACAGCTATCGACCGAACCAGGGCATGACCTTCGTGCGCAACCCGCAGTACTTCGTGGCCGGTCTCCCCTACATCGAACGCATCGAGATCGGCGTCGACGAAGACAATGCCTCACGCACGGCGGCCTTCCTCGCCGGCAAGTACGATCTCGGCTGGGAGTTTCCCGGCACCATCAACCGCTCGGACTGGGTTCAGATCCGCGACACCTTGAAGCAGCGGCGGCCAAACCTCCGCACCCTGGAGTTTCCGTCCAACGTCATGACCCACATCTCCATGCGGGCGGACCAGAAGCCGTACAGCGACGTGCGCGTGCGCCGCGCGATGTCCCTCGCCATCGACCGCCAGGCCATCATCGAGACGGCCTTCGAAGGCGTCGGCAACATCAATCCCCCCGTTCCCGCCGGTCTCCGGGAGTGGTCGATCCCGATCGACCAGCTCGGCGAGGGCGCGAAGTACTACCGCCACGATCCCACGGAGGCGCGGCGCCTGCTCGCGGAGGCGGGCTACCCGACCGGCTTCTCCGCCGGCATATGTTTCACGAACTACGGCAGCACGCTGCTCGTGGACATCGCCCAGATGGTCCTGAAGAACCTCAAGGATGTCGGCATCAACGCCCGGCTCGACGAGAAAGAGTACGGCGCCTACATCTCGACGTGCTTCTACGGCAAGTTCGACGCCATGACGCTCGGGCCGCAGACGCCGTTCATCGAGCCCGACAATTTTCTGTACGGCCAGTACTACCCCGGCGAGCTCAAGAACCAGAGCCATATCGACGACCCGGTGGTGGCCGACATGCTGGTCCGCCAGCGGCGCACGACCGACGTCGCCAAGCGGCGCGAGCTGATCTACGAGATCCAGCGGTATCTGGCGAAGCAGCAGTACTACGTTCAGATGCCGTCCCTGGTGTACATCGCGGTCTGGGAAGGCGCGCTCAAGAACTACGGCCCCAACCTCTATTACGACTACGGCGGACGGCTCATGGCGGCGTGGCTCGACCGCTGACCCCGTGCTCCGACGCTATCTCGTCAAGCGTCTGCTCGTCGCGATCCCGTCGCTCCTGATCGCCACGCTCATCGTGTTCTCGCTGCCCCGTCTTCTTCCCGGCGACGCCGTGGAGCTGATGCTGGCCGAGAAGGCCTACGCGAAGGACGTGGCGGAGCTGCGCGCCAAGCTGGGGCTCGACCGCGCGCTCTCCGTTCAGTACGTCGAGTGGCTCGGGCGCGTGGCGCGCGGCGACCTCGGAGAGTCGCTGTGGACGCGCCGGCCCGTGCTGGAGGAGATTGGCCGGCGTCTTCCCGTCACGCTGGAGCTGGCGATGGTCGCCCTCAGCATCGCCGTGCTCGTCGCCATTCCGGTGGGCGTGCTCGCCGCCGCCCGCCAGGACAGCTTCGTGGACTTCGTGGTCCGTAGCGCCGCGATTCTCTGGCTGTCCGTGCCCGGCTTCTGGCTCGCCACCCTCGTCATCGTGCTGCCCGCCATTTGGTGGGGGTGGCGCCCGCTCACCGGGTTCACCGAGCTCGCGCAGGATCCCGTCCAGCACTTCCTTCAGGTCCTCGTCCCCGCCGGCATCCTCGGCGTCGCCTCCGCGGGCGCGCTCATGCGTCTCACCCGCGGCATGCTGCTGGAGGTCCTACGTCAGGACTACGTGCGCACGGCGTGGGCGAAGGGTCTCGCGGAGCGCGCGATCGTCATGAAGCACGGCCTCCGCAACGCCGTCATCCCGGTCGTCACGCTCCTCGGCACCCAGTTGCCCCAGATCATCGGCGGCACCGTCATCATCGAGCAGATCTTCGGCCTCCCCGGGATGAGCCGCTTTCTCTTCGACGCCATCAACCAGCGCGATTACCCGGTGATCCAGGGCGTCAATCTCGTCGTTGTCTCCACCGTCGTCCTCGTGAACCTCTCCGTCGACGCCGTGTATGCGGTTCTCGATCCTCGGATTCGCTACTAAGCTCGGAGGGGGACTGCGTCCCCCTTCCGAACCCATCCACCCTCGGGCCTTCACCCGTGCCGTTGCCGATACGCGGGTTGGCAACTAGGCTGGGCGGCGGCGTGCGAGCGCGGGCAGAGGCTTCGCGCGGGACGGCGGCGGCGGTGGAGCGTCCCGGTGTTGCCCGACGGGGCGGGAGCGACACCGGCGGGTTGTGGCGAGCGGTGGTGGCGGCAGGGCGGTTCGCGTGGCGAAAGCCGCTGGGGGCGGTGGGCGGCTTCATCGTCCTCGCCATGATCCTGATGGCGGTGTTCGCGGAGCAGATCGCGCCCTACGGCTACGACGACGCGATCCGCGGCGCGCGCATGAAACCGCCGAGCGCGGCGCACTGGCTCGGCACCGACAATCTGAACCGCGACATGTGGAGCCGCATCGTGTACGGCGCGCGCGTGTCGGTCACGATCGGGTTCCTGACCGTCGCGCTCGCCACCGCCGCCGCCCTCGCCATCGGCGTGTCGAGCGGCTATTTCGGCGGTCCCTACGACCTCGTCGTCCAGCGCATCGTCGACGCCTGGCTCTCGTTTCCGTACCTGATGATCATCCTGTCCGTGATGTCGGTGCTGGGGCCCGGTCGCGCCAACCTCATCGTGTCGCTCTCGATCATCCTCGCCGCCACCAGCTCGCGGGTGATCCGCGGCGCCACCATTGCCGTCGCCCAGAGTCCGTACATCGAAGCGGCGCGCGCGCTCGGCGGGGGCCACGGGCGCATCATCCTCCGCCACGTGGTCCCGAATCTCATGGCGACCGTGATCATCCTCGCCACCATCGGGCTCGGCGTGGTCATCCTGGCGGAATCGGCGCTGTCGTTCCTCGGTGTCGGCGTGCCGCCGCCGTATCCGTCGTGGGGCGCGATGCTGTCGGGATCCGGGCGAACCTACATGTTCCGGGCGCCGTGGATGGCGATCTGGCCGGGCGTCGCGATCTCGCTCGCGGTGTTCGGGTTCAACATGCTCGGCGACGCTCTGCGCGACGTTCTCGACCCCCGTCTGCGCAGCCGCGGCTGACGCCGCACGCACTCCCGTTCAGGCGGCGCGGCGCTGTTCCTTGCCGGCGGAGCGCCGACGCGTGAAGAGCGCGTAGAGCACGCCCACGATGCCGGCTACCACTCCCGCCACCCACCGTCGATCGGGCGTCGTCCACGGCTCCCACCCGTGGTCGATGGCCCGCGCGCCGAACCGGCCGCGCGCGCCGTGGTCGCCCGGTGCCGGCTTCCAGAGATTGTCCGGTCGGTGTGCGTCCTCGAGCTCGTTCGTGTCGGAAGTGGCGCGCGCCGTGCCCACGCGATCATGCTCCGAGAGCCAGGGCACTATCCGGCGGCCGAGGACCGTGAGGACGGTGGAGAGCCCGACGTAGACGGCGCGGCGATCGTGCTCGGCGGCCCAGACAATCGCGCGCGCCGCGACTTCCGGCTGGAAGACCGGCGGAATCGGCCGCGCCCGATGGCGCAGGCGGCTCTTCACCCACGCGAGCTGCGGAGTGTTGAGGGCGGGGAGCTGCACCATGGTCACGCGGACCCCGCTTCCCTCCTGGCGCAACTCGCGACGGAGGCAGTCGGTGAATCCCTGGATCGCCTGCTTGGCGCCACAGTACGCGGACTGGCCCGGGATGCCGCGCTCCATGAGCGCGCACCCGACCTGGACGATGACGCCGCGGTCGAGCGCGCGCATGCGTTCGAGGGCGGCGAGCGTGCCGTAGACGACGCCGAGGTACGTCACCTCGGTCACGCGCCGGTACTCCGCCGGGGTCATCTGCGACACCGGTGAGAGCACCGATGTGGTGGCGTTGTTCACCCAGACGTCGATGGGGCCGAACGCTGCCTCGACCGCCGCCGCCGCCTGCTGCATGCCGTTGGCGTCGGCGACGTCGGCGGGGACGATGAGCGCTTCGCCTCCAACCGCTTCAACGTCCGCCCGCGCGGCCTCGAGACCTTCGCGCCCGCGCGCGATGAGCCCGATGCGCGCGCCGCGCTTCGCGAACTCGCGAACGGCCGCGCGCCCGACGCCGGCCGACGCGCCCGTCACCACGACCACGCGGCAAGAACGCGCGCTCTCGATCGTCATGGGTCGAGATGGTCAGCAATGCGGGTGCCAGCGAGCACTTCCGTTGCCGAGGTCATCGTCGCTTCTTCTTCGTGCGCACGTCGAGCGCGCCTCGGCGGCGGCGCGGATCCTCACCGGCGGGGAAGATGTGTGTCTTCTGCACTTTCTGGGTGCCGGTGGTGGGCAGCGCGTCGACGAAGAGCACCCATCCCGGCGCCTTGTAGTAGGCGAGCTTCTCGAGGCACCAGGCGACGAGGCGCTCGGCGAGCTCGCGACCGGGGGCGACGTCCGGCATCGGAACGACGCACGCAAGGACTTCTTCCTCCCGCAGCTCGTCCGGCACCGCGAGCACGGCCACCTGCGCGACGGCGTCGTGAGCCTGGAGCACGGCCTCCACCTCCGCCGCCGCGATGTTCTCGCCGGAGCGACGGATGATGTTCTTCTTTCGGTCGACGAACACGAACGTGTCGTCGGCGAGCTGGGTCACGACGTCCCCGGTGTGAAACCAGCCGCCGCGCCACGCCTCCTCCGTCGCGGCCGCATTCTTCAAATATCCCGCGAAGAATCCTCGGCGGGGCTCGGCGCCATCCGCGCGCACCACCAGCTCGCCCGCCGTCCCCCGTGGCACCTCGCGATCCTCGGCGTCGACGACCTTTCCCTGGAGCGCACCCCGCGGACGGCCGAAGGCGCGGATGTGCGTCTGCCGGGGCTCGAAGTTGTCCGCGAACACGCGGCCCGTCTCCGTCATTCCCCACACTTCGACGAGCGGGAACCCGAACCGTTTCTCGAATCGCTCGTGGAGCTCCGGCTCGACACCGGCGCCGAATCCGAACTTCAGACGGTGCGCCCGCTCTTCGGGCGCCGCGGGTTGGTTGAGGAGGAGGGGCGGCACCACCCCGAGGTAGTGGACGATGGTCGCGCGGGTGGCCACCACCTCCGGCCACCAGCGCGTGGGGCGGAAGCGCTCGGGCAAGACGAGGCAGTTCGCGGTGAGCATCGCGCACGTCGCTGTCACCGCCTGGTGATTCATGTGGAACAGTGGCAGCGGATTGTAGAACCGCTCGTGTGCGTGCTCGATGGCAAGGCGGCCGCCGAGGTCGCGGTACCACGCGCCCGCGTTCAGATAGTAGAAGTTCGTGAGGATGCAGCCCTTGGGGTGGCCGGTGGTGCCGGAGGTGTAGAGGAGGCCGCACTCGGTGTCGAGGCCCGGGGCGCCCTCGCGCGGCGCGGAGCCGGGAGCGGGAAGGCGTTCCGGAAAGCGCTCGGCGTCCACGACCGGCAGCGGCTTTGCGCGATCGCGCGCGACCGCTTCCAGATCCGGCAGGCGGCTCGTCAGCACGACGGCGAGGTCGGCCTCGGAGTGTTCCATCTGGTACCGCATCTCGTCGTGGCGGTAGTCGGGGTTGATGGGGACGACGCTACAGCCGAGGGCGTTGAGCGCGAGGTAGTGGAAGAAGAACTCCGGGCGGTTTTGGAGGAGCAGCGCCACCCGGTGGCCGTGACCGTAGCCGGCCTCCTCATACATCCGGCGGCACTTCAGCACTTCGGCGCGCGTCTGCGCGTAGGTGAATTCGACGCCGTCCGCATGATACGTGCGCTCCGGCGCCGGCGGCACGCACAGGAACGCGAGGTCGGGATTGGCGTCGGCGGTGGCGGCGAAGGCGTCGAACACCGTGCTCATGGCGCGATCTACTCTGATAGCATTGCCCGGCCGTCAATGCCACCGCGCGCGGTCATCGCATCGCCGCTCTCGACCTGGTTCGCGACGGAAGCGGCCGTGCGGCTCTTCCGGCGCCGGCGACTGGGCCGCGCGCCCACCGTGATTCCGCCGCGCGACGGAGCGTGGCGGACGCTGGCGCCCGACTTCGCGAGTTGCCTCGCCGTCGCCGCCTCCGGTGTGCCCGTCCAGGTGGCGGCGGAACGGCGCTACGACCGTGCCCCCGACGCGGATGCGCTCGCCACCGCCGTGGCCGCCGGCGGCACGATCTATCTTCCCCAAGCGCACCAGATCCTTCCCCGCGTGACGCGGTTGATGGTGGCGCTGCGGGCCGCGTTCCTCGGTCCCTTCCGAGAGGAGTGCTCGTTCCTCTTCATCGTGGACGGCAAGGGACGCGAGGGCATGGGGCTCCATCACGATGGCGACGTCGACGCGTTCTGGGTGCAGCTCGAGGGCGAGCGCACGGTGACGCTCGGCGCCCCGGTGCCGCCCGGCACACCCGAAGATCTCGAGCTTCCCCGGCCCGGCCGCGGAGGATGGCGCACGATCGTGCTGGAGACGGGAACGCTCTTTCATCTCCCGCCGCGCACGCCGCACGCGGTCGTGTGCCACGGCCGCTCGCTGGCGCTGTCGCTGACGTGGAAATCGCTCGATCCCCGCCACGCCGTCGACGCGTTGCTCGACACCGTCCGCGGCCGCGCGCGCCACGCCCGTCCGCTCGCCGGGCTCGCCACATATCGTGCGCTCGTACGGCGAAGCATTCGAAGCGCGGCGACAGCGACGTCGGGCGCCGTCGCGGAGGCGTACGCGGCGGGCCTCACCGCGTGGGACGTCGTGAGCGGCCAGGTGGATGCGCTCCCGTCGCCGACACCGGATCGCCTCTGGGCTCAGGTGCCCGCCATGCCGGGCGCGATCGGCCGTACGCGGCGCGCGTTCCCGCTTTGGACAGCGGAGAGCGTGGTGTGGCTCCCCGCGCGCGTGCGTACGCTCGCTCGCGGCTTGCCGATGATGCCGGTGTTCACGGGCCTGCCCCGGCGCGACGTGCGGGAACTGGTCGAGCACGGGATCCTCGCTCCGCACGACCTGCCGCTCCGCATCGTGCCCGCCGATCCCGGCCAGCTCGACGGTTGGCGCTTCGGGTAGGGGTCACGACATGGCGGCGCGCTCGCGGCTGCGCGCCGTCGCCCGCGTGCCCGCGCGGATCGTGCGGAACGTGATCGAGTAGCGGTCCGCGCGCGTGGGCGGAATGCTGTGCTGCCAGTCGAATCTCGCCGGGCCCGTGAGGACGTACGCGGACCGCGGCTCCAGCATGACGGCGGCGGTCTCGCGCGCCGCGCCCTTCCCGCGCTGGAAGCGGAACCGACAGGCACCGAGCAGCGAAACGCCGACGACGAGATCGAACATCGGAGCATCGCGATGCCACCCGATGCCGGCGCCCGCCGGATATTCCGTGACGAGCACCTGGGCCAGGCTCTCCGGCGCGACACCGGCGAGCCGGCCGGCAGCCGCGCGCAATGGCAAAAGGAAACCGGGAAGCGGGGGGCCGGGCTCGATACGCCACGACTCGTATCCGTAGAGCCAGCCGAAATGCGCGACCCGGCGCCGCGCCACCACGCCGTGCATTCTGACGCCCGAGAACGTCAGGCCGCGCAGATCCTCGACGAGGGCCGCCTCGTCCGCGAGGGATACGAAATCGGGTCGATAGACGAAGCCCGGCGGCGCCGACGTCATCATGCCGGGATCGATTGTCACGTGAGCAAACGGCGGCGGCAACCGGAGGTCAGCGCGTCGCCTGGCGCTCGTCATGTCGGCCTCTGCCGCCGCGGCCGCACGGTATAATCCGTCGCCGACCGTCTGTGTCGAGGAGGCCCCATGAGACACGCCTGCCGCGCGCCCGCGTCCACCTTCACGATCGTGCTATGCAGCGTGCTCGTGAGCGCGTTGCTCCTTCTCGTCCCGCCCCCGCCGGCGAGTGCCGACGGCGCCGGCGGCACGCCGCGCACGCCGTCGAAGCCGGTCGACCCCGACTACACGAAGGCGGTCGCCAGCATCAAGGCGGGTGATTTCGCGACCGCGATCCCGCTCCTGGAAGGCGTCGTTGCCCGGGACGAGACCAACGCCGACGCCTACAACTGGCTCGCCTACTCCGTGCGCAAGAGCGGCGACCCCGCGCGCTCGATCCCGATCTATCAGAAGGCGCTCGCCATCGACCCCAAGCACAAAGGGGCCCACGAATACATCGGGGAGGCGTACCTGGTGCTCGGCGATCTGCCGAGAGCGAAGGAGCACCTCGCGAAGCTCGACGGGATCTGCTTCCTCCCGTGCTCGGAGTACCGCGACCTCAAGAAGGCGGTCGAGGCTTACGAGAAGAGCGCGGGGAAGGTGAAACCGACCGCGGGACGATGAGCAGGCGCGGGGCGACGGTTCACGCCTGGCCCCGGGCGCGCAGGACGCTGTAGACCGTGATCGGCCGATGGAGCCCCCGCAGCGTGAGGTCGCCCACCGACTCCGTCTCCACGAGAGGCTCCACGGCGGCGAGCACGCGGGCCGAGATCAGAATCTGGCCCGGCTTCGCCTCCGCGCAGAGGCGCGCGGCGAGATTGGTGACGGTGCCGATGGCGCCGTAATCCCACCGCCCCTCGAACCCGATGGCGCCGATGGTGGCGTAGCCGTCGGCGATCCCCACCCCCACCGCGAGATCGAAGCCGAGCTTGCGCCATTTGGCAGTGAGGGCGTCGGCGCGTTCCACCATGGCGAGGGCCATCTTGACCGCGCGGGCGGCGGGATCCGCCACCGGCACGGGATCGTTGAAGAACACCATGAGTCCGTCGCCCGCGAAGCGCTCCAGGGTGCCGTCGTGGGCGACGATCAGGTGTCCCATCTCCGCGTGGTAGTCGCGCAGGACCTCCATCACTTCCTCGGGCTCCGCGGTCTCCGCGAACGCCGTGAAGCCGCGCAGGTCCACGAAGACGACCGTGATCTGTCGGCGGTGCGTCCGTAGCGGATCGTCGGCGCCGCCGGCCAGGATCAGCTCGGCGAGCTGCGGAGAAAAGAATCGCTTCAACCGCCCCATCCGTTCGAGCTGGGCGACCTGATCCGTCACGCGCTGCTCGAGCGTGCGGTTCAGCTCCGCCAGCTCTCCCGCCTGCGCCTGCACGGTGTCGTAGAGGCGCTTGATGCGGAGCAACGAACGGACGCGCGCGAGCAGCTCCGCCTGGTTGATGGGCTTGGTGAGGAAGTCGTCGGCGCCGCACTCGAGACCTTTCAAGCGTTCCTGGGTGGCGTCGAGCGCGGTCACCAGGACCACGGGGAGGATGGCGGTTTCGGGCTCGGCGCGGATCGCGCGGCACACCTCGTAGCCGCTCATCTCCGGCATGACGACGTCGAGGAGGACGAGGTCGGGACGGTCGCGCTTCACGTGCTCCATCGCTTGCGCGCCCGAGGTGGCGCTGATCACCGCGTAGCCCTTGGCGCGGAGGAGATCGCCGAGGAGCTTCACGTTCTGGGGCGTGTCGTCGACGACCAGAATGGTGGCGGGATCGCTCAGGGACGTCCCTCCTCGGGGGGCCGGCGGCGATCGAGCGTCTGCCGCACGGTGTCCAGAAAAGGCCTCACGCTGATCGGCTTGCTCTCGTAGGCGTCGAACCCCGCCTCCATGATGCGACGGCGATCCCCGCTCATGGCGGAGGCGGTGACGGCGATGACGGGCGTGTGCTGGAGGGCGGGATCGGCCCGGATCTGCCCGAGCGCGGTCACGCCGTCGATGCCGGGAAGCTGGATGTCCATGAGGATGAGGTCGGGCCGAAGATCCCGCGCCAGCCGCACGCCCTCCTCACCGGTTTCCGCTTCCGCGAGGCGGTAGCCCTGCTGCGCCAGCACGTCGCGCACCAGCTTGCGGTTCTTGTCGTTGTCCTCGATGACGAGGATCAGCTCGCCGGACATGCCGTCACCGGAAGCGTGAACGTGAACGTCGCGCCTTCGCCCACATGGCTCTTCACCCAGATCGTCCCTCCGTGCAGCTCCACCAGCTTGCGCGCGAGGGCGAGGCCGAGGCCGGTGCCTTCCTGCTTGCGGGCGTAGTCGCTGCCCACTTGCCGGAATTCTTCGAAGATGATGGCGTGGTCCTCGGGCGCGATGCCGACGCCGGTGTCCGTGACGGAGACCTCGACCATGCCGTCCGCCCGCGTGGCCCGCACCGCCACGTGTCCCCCTTCACCGGTGAACTTCACCGCGTTGGAGAGGAGATTGAGGAGCACCTGCTTCACCTTGCGCTGGTCGGCGCGGATGGTGGCCACGCCCGCTTCCACGTCCACCGACAGCGAGATGGAGCGGCGGCTCGCGCGCTCGCGCACGAGGGTGAGGGCGTTGTCGATGGCCTGGGGGAGATCGAACTCGCCCAGCTCCAGCTCCAGCCGGCCCGCCTCGATCTTGGAGAGGTCGAGGATGTCGTTGATGAGCGAGAGGAGATGACGGCCGGAGCCGAGGATGTCGTGCAGGTACTCCTCCTGCTTGTCGTTGAGCTCGCCGAACATCCGCTCCAGGAGCACCTCCGAGAAGCCGATGACCGCGTTCAACGGCGTGCGCAGCTCGTGCGACATGTTCGCCAGGAACTCCGACTTGTGACGACTGGCGACCTCCAGCTCGCGTGTCTTCTCCTCTACCTCCCGCAGCAGCGCCTGGTTCCGCTCCAGCGCCTCCGTCAGGTCGCGCGTGCGCTGCTCCACTTTTTGCTCGAGCGTCGCGTACGACTCCTGGAGCTGCTCCGTCATCCGGTTGAACTGCTGGGCGAGGTCCTCCAGCTCGTCCGACGTCTGAACCTCCAGGCGCTGGCCGAGGTCGCCGGCCCCGATCTTGGCCGCACCCTCCTGCAAGGCGCGAATCGGCTGCACCATGCGTCGCGCGAGGAGCATGCTGCCGATCACCGACAGCGCCACGCCGATCAGCACGAGCACCACCGTCCGCTCGATCGACGCCCGCAGCGGCGCGAAGGCCTCCTCCAGGGGCTGCTCCGCGAACACCGACCACCGCAGGGGCGCGATGCTGGCGTGCGCGGTGAGGACGCGGCGGCCCTGGAGGTCCCGTCCGATCGTCACGTCGCGTCGAGGCGAGCCGGCCGCGGCGAACGTGGCCGCCGTGACCTGCTCGAGCGACGCCAGCGACGTCTTCTGGAGGACGAGGCTGATGTCGGGATCGGCGATGAGGATGCCGCCGCCGTCGACGACGAAGGCGCGGCCCGCCTTCCCGATCTTGATCTGGGAGACGACGTCCCAGATGAACTTGAGATTGACCTCGGCCACGGTGACGCCGCCGCCGCTCTGGGCCATCGAGATGCTCATGTACGGCTCCGATTCCTTCCGGAAGTAGACGGGGCCGTAGTACGTCTTGCGCGACTTCGCTTCCAGGAACTTGGGGTCATTGGACCAGTCCGCGTTGCTGCCCACCGTGTCCATGGCGAGGCGCGACACGCGGAGCTGCTCCCGGCCGGAGCCGTCGAGGTGGCTCAGCTCGGTGATGGCCGGCACCTGCCGGAGCAGACGCAGGAAGTCGATGCGCCGCTGCTCGAGGGCGGCGTCCGGTGTGGAGAGCTGGGGCTGGGTCGTCCAGCCGATCTGGCTCTCGATCTCCTTCACGAAGCGCTCGATGCGGACGGCGGCGGAGGACGCCTTTTCCCGTTGGAGCGCCACCAGCGCGTCCTTGTTTTCCTGGTAGGAGAAGTAGATCTCGATGGCGCCGCTGATCAGCAGGGTCCCGGCCACGAGGGAGACGAACACGACGACGTACTTGCGAAAGAGGCGGCGGCGTCGCATCGAGCGCTCGCCCCGCTAGTGCGGGGACACTCGCGCCGCGCGCTGCTGTCGCGCGGGCGCGCCGCCGGCCAGGGCCGTCTTGCTCGGGACGGTACCGATGGCGAGGAAGATCATCGCGTTCCCACGTGTACCGCGGGTGGCGGGGCTAAGGCAAGGAGTGGGGGTGACCCCCGCCCGTGCCGGGCGCGAGGCGCCGGCCGCGCCTCCGCGCCCGACAGCGGGCGGTCTTACCGCACTACCGTCGCGGTTGTGTCCTCAGGGCATCCCCACGACGGTCACGGCCGTCGCCGTCGTCCCGTCGGAGAACATCGCCGTCAGGATAAGCGTGTTGCCCGGCTGGAAATGCCGTCCAGCGTCGTCGGCGGCGATCAGGACGAGACTACCGCCGGCGGCCACGGGTAGGTTGAGCCCGGACCACGCGCTGTTCAGCAACGACCCATCGATCGTACTGGCCACTCCGAGAAACCATGGTGCCGAGCCGCCGTCGGTGTCCCAGAAGCCACCGGAGCTGCTCTGTAGCTGGAGCGCGATGATGTTGCCCCCCCCGCCGGTGATCGTCGCCACCATGGTTCCGTCGTTCACCCCGTCACCCTTGCTGGCCGCCGTGGACATGCCAACGCTGTCGCGGAGCATGCCGCTGAACGTCAGTGACAGGCCGTGGACCGGGCCGCTGGCACCGGATCCCCCGGAGACGTCGGCCGTAGGCGAGGGCGCCGGCGCCGGCGTGGGAGCAGGGGCGGCGGGCTCGGGTGTCACGAGCGCTTGCTTGCTGGCGTCGTTCGTCGACGGCGCCACCGGCGCCGGCTCGGGAGGCGGCGGGGGAGGCGCCACGACCACGACCGGAGGCGCCGGCGGCGGCGTCACGGCGACGGCGGGAGGCGGCGGCGCCACCGGCGACGGAGTGGGCGGCGGTGCGGTGCCTCCGAGCGCCGCGTTCAGGGCGTCCATGTTGACGCCGATGTCCGTGCCGTCGGTGGCCGCGTTCCGGAACGGGCTGCCGCCGCTCAGAACGAAGTTGCCGTTGGTAGGATCGACGAACCCCACCTCGGCCATCGAGTTCGGAAAGAAGTTCCCAGGGAAGACGTCGTTCCAGGCCGCCGTCTGCAGACCACCGGGGGTGGGAAACGGCCCGATGAGCGCGTTCTTCGTGAAGACCGCGCCCGGGAACATCGTGGTGAGGACGCCGGCCGCCGTCCCCCCTGGTCCCACGGCGCCGTACCAGCCATTGGGATGGATGTTGTCGGTGTAGACGAGCCCTGGGTTCACGAGCGAGGGGGCGTCGGACACTAGGAAACTACCGTCGGTCGTTGCCGTGTTGTGCTGGATCGCGATGTCCGTCACGCCGTTGACGACCATGAACAGCGTCCCCGCGAAGCTACCCGGGGCCTGCCAGCGCGGAGTGCCGATGTCGTAGAAGACGTTGTTGCGGATCAGGAACCCGGTGCCGGGGATGATGCTCGGGCGGTCGGCCTCATCCCGACCCGACAGGGTGATGCCCGCCGGCAGACTGCGAAAGACGTTGTTCGTGATCGCGATGTTGGAGACCGTGGCCCAGGGCATCGCCCACGCGCCGTTGTTCATCTCGTTGCGCGGCGTGAGGACCACGCTGAAGCCCGACTGCGCGGACGGCCAGTGGAACTCGAAGAGATTACCGTCGATGAGCACGCGCTGCGCGTGCTTCAGCTCCAGGAGATTTTTGATCGTCCACGGCATGCCTGCGTAGCTCGGATCGTCGAGCTTCCAGCTGAGCTTCTTGGTGATGTGATTGCGGCGGATCTCGATGTCGGACGGCGTGACGTTCGGGACGGACGCGAAGGCGCCTCCGAACATGATGTTCTCGCCCGCCGCCTCCAGGTAGTTGTTCACGATCTTGAAGGGACCGGGACCGTTCCACCCGGCAATGGCCTGCGTGTCCTGGGCCACGCCGTGCACTTCCGAAATGTACGAGTCGATCACGGCCGTGTGCGCGCTGTTGACCTGAACCGCGCGCGTCACGTTCGACGTCGGATGTCCGTGGATGTAGCACTGCTCGAGGATCAGGTGGTGAGGCACCTCCGCGAGCGACGTCATCGTGGGAGCGCCGTCGAAGAGGACGATCCCGTAGTTGAGATCAGGATTCACGGAGGCGATCTCGATGCCCCGGAAACGATAGTGGTGAGCGCCGGCGGCGGTCCGGATCGCCGGCTCCACGCCCGGAGTCACGAGCTTCGCCATGGCCGCCGCGTTGCCCGGGCCCACGCGCGTTCCCGCGGGCGGCAGGGCGTCGGGGCGATTCGTCTGCACGGTGATCCAGCCGCTGCCGCTCTTGTTGGGCAGCGTGAAGTTGCCGGTGTACGTCGCGCCGGCATCGAGGACGATGAGGTCGCCGAGCTGAGCGGAGTCGAGCGCGGCCTGGAGATCTCCTCCGGCGGCGACCACGATGGTGCGGCCGGTGGAGGCGACGTTCGTGGTGTCGACGAACACCCGCGGCGACTCCGGCAACGCACTGGCGTGCGCGACGAAGAGCGTCAACGGTGCGGAGACGACCATGAGGAGGAGCACCGCGAGCCGGACGCCACGCAATCTGATTCCCTTCTGCATTACACCCTCCTTGCTGAGTGTTCCCGCGGCGGCGGACTGCGCCCTTCGCCTCGAACTCGAGTCGGCAGCGTTCGGCGTTCCCGATTTGGATTCGCTGTGAACCGAGCGGACAAAGAGCGACGTCGTCGCGGAGCCGTTGCGGTCAGACGCACGGCGCCGACATAGTCGATGCGACTCTGTCGCGTCGGCAACCGAAAACATCCGGTGCGCAACGTCTGCGGGGAATCAGGCAAGCGATGGGCCAGATCACTATGTAATCAACTTCACAGGTCTTTGAAAGGATTACCTGTTCGCTCGCTGACGCGACGTGACGTCTACGATCGTTCGCAAAGGCGCGGCCGGGTTATCGATCCCCGGCGCGGGGAGCAAGTGTCGCCGAGTGACGAGAGACCGACAGTCGCGGGACGGGCGGTCGTTGCGTTTTCGTAAAGAAGTCCGACGAACACACGGGGTGGTCGCCGTCTCGTCGACGCGGGCGCGCGCGTGGAGAGCGGGCCCCGGAGATCGGTGTCGAACATTTTGACGACGATGCGGGCGCGTTCCGCCAAACGTCTTTCGTATCGGGCCTTGCAGACGTGGCACGGCGCATGCGAAAAGGAGACAACCGCGCTCAGGGAGGCCAGGATCCACCGTCCGTTTTTGTTCCCGATCGTGACCGCCGCTACCGTCTAGGGAGACTCCCCCGTCCCCGGCGCTCGCGCTGGAGCGAGGTGTCGAGTCGGAGCCGCACAGGTGCGCGACGTCGGCGCCGAGCCAGCACATGCAGTGCTCGCGTGCACGTCCGTGCGGGATGCCCTCACGCTTCCTGCCCGTGATGACGATTCAGGCTGACGAGAATGCCTCGGCCCCGGTACGTCGTGATCGTCTCGCGCGATCAACCGCTCCTCTACGAGCGGTTCGCGCAGATCTTCGCCGCCCGCGGCGACGTCGAGGTCATCGTCGACCGCCGCTTCGAGTCGCGTCGCGACACCACCCAGGCCCAGGAAGAGCTGCGCGCGCGCGGGTGGACGGTGGTGAAGGTCCTCGACCTTCCCGAGTCGGTGTCACGGCATTCGCCCCCGCGGCCGTCGAAGCGCTTCTTCGTCGTGGCCGGCGACCGCGTGCGGATGTACGAGAATCTCCGTACCACGTTCGGCGACGAGGTGATCCTCGATCGACGGCGGGGCGAACGGCGAATGCAGGTGGTGGAGGTTTCGGAAGAGCGGCGGCAGGCGGAACGGCGGACGCACGCCGAGGTGGAGGCCGAGCTGCGCGCCTTCGGCTGGACGGTCGTTCACCTGCCCTGACGGGGGCAGTGCCGGGCGCCGTCTACGGCGTCAGGCTTCCGTGAACGACCCGCACTCCTGAAGCCAGATCGCGTGGCATTGACGGTGGAGCCGGATCAGCATCCCCGACGACAAGGTCACTTCGTATTCGATCTCGTCGGAGCGTATCGGTTCCATGCAGCCGGCACAGCGGTGACCGTCACCGTTGCTGCCCCACGTCGCCTCGGGCTCCTCGCACGGCAGCTGCCCGGTCTCGACCATCGCTCTGATCCGCCGTCGAATCGCGTCCTCCATGGCTCTCCTTTTACGTCTCGAGCACGGGTCTCCCATCGAGACGAAAAACCGCGCAAGCGTAGCAAGCGAGGTGACGGGTGTCCAGGAAGGAGGTTGGCTCCCCGGGCAGGGCTCGAACCTGCGACATCCTGATTAACAGTCAGGCGCTCTACCGACTGAGCTACCGGGGAATGCCAGTGTTTACGCGGTGACGGCCCGATTGTACCGCAGCTCGCCGCCAACTCGTGCCGACCGCGTGCGGCGCCGACGTCACGAGATCTCGCGCCGACCCTCCAGCGCCTTCGAGAGCGTCACCTGGTCGGCGTATTCGAGATCGCCCCCCACGGGAAGGCCGCGCGCGATGCGGGTGACCCGCACCCCGAGCGGCCGGAGGAGCTTGGCGAGGTAGAGTGCGGTGGCCTCGCCCTCGACGTTGGGATTGGTGGCGAGAATGACCTCGGTGGCGCCATCGGTGTCGAGGCGCGCCAGCAGCTCACGAACTTTGAGATCGTCGGGGCCGATGCCATCGAGCGGCGACAGCGCCCCGAGGAGCACGTGGTACCGGCCCCGGAACTCACCCGTGCGCTCCATGGCGAGGAGGTCGTTCGGCTCCTCCACCACGCACACGAGCCTGGCGTCACGCGCGGGATCGGCGCAGATGCGGCACGGATCCTCGTCGGTGACGTTGAAGCACGAGCTGCAGTGGACGATCTTCTCCTTCACCGCGCGCAGGGAGTCCGCGAGCTCGCGCACCTCCTCCGATGGACGCTTCAGAAGAAAGAACGTGAGCCGCTGGGCCGTCTTGGGGCCGATGCCGGGCAGACGCTGGAGGGCGTCGATGAGCCGCGCGACAGGCTCCGGATAATAGGCCAACCGCGCTCCCTACATCCCGAGGCCGGGGATCTTGAGGCCGCCCGTGAGCTTGCCGAGCTCTTGCTGAACGAGCTCGCGCGACTTCCGCAGGGCTTCGTTGCAGGCGGCGAGCACCAGATCCTCGAGCATCTGGGCATCGTCCTTGTTGATGACCTCGGGGTCGATCTTGACGGAGACGATCTCCTGCTTGCCGTTCGCCTCCACCGTCACCATCCCGCCTCCGGCCGTCGCCTCCACCTTCTTCTTCGAGACCTCTTCTTGCAGCGCCTCCATCTGCTGCTGGAGCCGCTGCGCTTCCTTCATGATGTTGCCGAAGCCTTTCACTGGCCTCCTCCTTCCACCGAGCGCGGGCGAACCGCTACCACCTCACCCTGGAACTCGGCGATCGCGGCCTGGACGACCGGGTGCGCGGACGGGCCGGCGCCGCTCGCCTCTCCCGTCTGCACGCGGAAACGATCGGCGTTCCTGATCCATCGGCGTACGGCGTCGGTCACGATGTCGCGCCCCGCGCGATCGGCGAGCAACTCGCGATGGAAGTGGTTGCCCTCGAGGACGATCGTCAGCTCGCCGTCGCTGACGCCGAGCGGGCGGGCCAGGGCGACCACCGCGCCCAGCGTCGGCTTCTTCTTCATGACATCGTCCACCACACGCGGCCACACCGCCGCCAGCTCCTCGTCCACGGGCGGCGTCTCCGCGCGTGCCGAGGCGGCGGGCGCCGTCGCCGCGGAATCCGCGCGGGGGGCAGCGATGGGCGGGCGCGGCGCGGGGGAAGGCTGGGGCTCCACGCGCACGGCGGCGGCGCGGTGTTCCGCCGCGGGCGTTCCCGTAGACAGCAGCGATTCCTGCACGCGCGGGGGCGCGCTCGACGTCTGGCGGCGCAGCCGTGCCTCCGCCTCCTCCACGCGGCGCAGCACGTCGTCGAGGGCCTGGGGAACCGGCCGGCGCGTCGCGCGCACGGTTGCCATCTCGAGCTCCACGCGGGGATGGGGGGACTCGCGCATTCGCTCGTCGGCGTCCAGGAACGCGCGCAGCACGTAGAGGAGCTCGTCGAGCGCAGGCGCTTCCACGAGCTTGCGCAACTCGTTGCCCTCCGCCGGCGTGAGCTCCTCGAGCTTCGCCGTCGGCGCCGCCTTCAGCACGAGCGCGCGCCGCAGCAGCTCGATGACGTCGCGCATGAACGCGGGCAGATCCTCGCCTTCGCGCGCGACGCGATCGATGGTCTCGAGCGCCCCCGGGCTGTCATGGGCGATGAGCGCGGCCACGAACCCCCGTACTTCGACGGGCGCCGTCACGCCCAGGAGCTCGGCCGTGCTGGCGGCCGCCAGCCGTCCGTTGCCGTAGGCGATGGCGGTGTCGAGCAGCGACAGCGCATCGCGCAGCGACCCTTCCGCGGCGCGCACGACCGCGGGCAGCGCCTCGGGCTCGAAGGGAATCGCCTCCTCGGTCAGGATGCGTTCGAGGCTTTCCGCGAGCGCCCCGGGACTGATCGGCCGAAAGTCGAAGCGTTGCACGCGCGACAGCACCGTGGGCGGGATGTCGCGGGGATCGGTGGTGGCCAGGATGAAGACGATGTGCGAAGGCGGCTCCTCCAGCGTCTTCAGGAGGGCGTTGAACGCCGCCTCCGTGAGCTGGTGGACCTCGTCGATGATGTAGACCTTGTAGCGCCCGCGCGCGGGGGCGTACTTCACGTTCTCGCGCAGGGTACGGATCTCTTCGATCCCGCGATTGGACGCGCCGTCGATCTCGATGACGTCGACGGCCACGCCCGCCCGCGCCTCCTTGCACGCGTCGCACACGCCGCACGGCTCCGGACCCGAGCGCTGGGGGCAGAGCAGCGCGGTGGCCAGCAGCCGTGCCGTCGTCGTCTTGCCGACGCCGCGGGGGCCGGCGAAGAGATAGGCGTGGGCGATGCGACCGGAGGCGAGCGCGTTGCGGAGCGTGCGGGTGATGGCTTCCTGACCGACGACGGTGTCGAACGTCCGCGGTCGCCACTTGCGGGCGAGGACCTGGTAACTCATGAAATGACCGTGCACCCTCCTTCGAAAGACCCGTACTGCGATCTCCCCACAGAACCTGCTCCAGCCAGGTACTCCCACGGCACACGAGAGGGTCGCCTTACCG